>JAWKLL010000004.1:0-212571 GCA_041392765.1 Saprospiraceae bacterium | reverse complement strand
TTATTGTGTATGCCGACTCTTGTATCCCCTAGCTCTATTACCCCACCTGCTCTGTTTTCGAAGGTGATGGATTCTCCTGAGAAACCTTCATTTATTATTCCAGGGCTATTTGTTTTGGCTTCAACGCCAATACTTATCCTACCTTCATTGATAAACACACTGTTGCTGCCACTCGTCGTGTTGAATATCCCCGCATCACTATTGATGATCGTGATTACCCCACTTTGACGGTTCTCAAAATGGCTAAAATTGAAAATAGACACGCTGTTGCCGCCCACCAGCCCAAAAAGCATACGGCCTGCATTGGTTACGGTCGCTCCCGGACGGTTATTTAGCCCTGCTCCTCTGTTTTTGTCCGTTTTTATTTCCCCTCCTACATTATTGTGTATGGTTCCCTCATTATAGATGTTTGCACCGCTTCCCAAATCCCCCAAATTCGCTGTTAAGCTCCCTGCATTCGTCAGCACTGCAGCGCTTCCCCTATTCCATACAGCTATGTTATTGAAACGCTCGGCCAAAAACGTACCTCCTGCGCTATTCAAGAATGTCCCCTCATTCACCAAGCCGTAATCTCCCGGGGTTGCTGTTTGCCCCAACGTCACACGCCCGTGGTTGGTAACTGTCCCCTCGATAAAAAAACAGCCTAAAGGATAACCTGTAGCACCTTTTATATCCAGAATCCCGGCAGCCATTATCGTCAATGTAGCCCCCGATTGCACGTACACCAGTTGGGCAGTAGCGGTACCACTCAACACCTCGGGCATTCGGGGCACGCCATTTAGAATCAAAACTTCATCGCTGGCTGTGGGGATATTCCCATCTAGCCAGTTGCCTGCATTATTCCAATCCGTACTTATCGTACCCGCCCAATACACCTGCGCAGCTAAGGAATACGTCATCATCATGAATACAAAAACTCCCAAAAGATGCTTTGCAGCAGCAGACACTTGTGTTATTATTTTTTTCACGGTATTTCATTTTAGTTATTTGACGGAAATAAACTGTTCAATTTTTTTTAGGCGATTCGCAAAAATTGAACAGTTTATTTTTATCCCGTCCCTTATTCCCGAATATACAACCAACCTCACAATACCTGTTATCGCAGATGCTTGTGGTCTTGGCTAGTCAGCTTCAACAAAGATACCGCACCGTTGCCAAGGCTATTTCTTAGCAGCATACCCTATTTGTTCCATGCTCGTGCCTATTTGTGTCAAAACACAAGTGTACTGCCCTCCTGATTTTGAATTACTCCAGCAATAATTTTCGCTTTACTGTATAATAATCTTTTGTACTTGGGACTTCTTCCCATTTACGATTTGCATGAAATAAACCCCGTTGGGTAAGGATAATTGCAATGATTTATAGAAGCCTGCCATGTTGTCGGATGCTACTAATGCCCCCCTGGCATCAAAGACGCGGATATTGCCCACCGTGTATTCCGTTGATTGTAGGGTTACGATACCATTGGAGGGGTTGGGATAAACATGGAAGGTTATGTCATAAACGGCATCTGTCAACCGGGTCGTAACAGACGTATTCCAGTAAACGGAAGTATCATCCACAAAACCCTGGATAATGATGTCGGGGCGCGTATCGCCGTTAAAATCGTCGATAATGCAGGCCGAAATGTAATCGCCCCCAAGTGTATCTACGGGAAGGAAGGTATTGTTGCCCAGATTTTCATAGACGATACTGTAGATATTAGGCAAGCCGCCCGCCTGAGAGCCTGTTATCAAAATATCCATATCACCATCATTGTCAAGGTCTGCAATGGCGTTGGCACCTGCAAAGGTACGCTGGAGGCCTGTGTTTTCCAATGACGTAAAAACACCGTTCCCGTCATTGACATAGACCAAGGTTTGCGGTAAAAGGCATCGTTCAAACCGGACATGAGCAGATCCAAATCGCCGTCATTATCCAAATCGGCGGCTTTTGTAGTTTCGGACTTTATCTGTAAGAAGCTGTTGGCCGCATCCAAAGCAAAGTTTCCTTGCCCATCATTCCTGTACAAATGTACGGCTCCGCTTCCATTTTCCTGCTCCCCAGACAGTATCACGTCGGCATCCCCATCCCCGTCTGCGTCGAAAAACTCAATGGACGCATACTGCAAGGGGGTGATGATATCATCGCCTTGTGCACTGAAGTTGGCATTACCATCATTCAGGAAGATATCAGCGAATAGCGTACCGTTGGCATTTTCAATGGAGAGCAAAATATCTAGGTCATCGTCATTGTCCACATCACTAATGGCTGCCCCACGGTAGATAAAACCAGGTATGGCAGGGTTGTTCAGCAACGTAAAATGTCCTTGCCCATCGTTCAGATAGGTATGGGCAAACGCACCTATAGAGAAGCCACTTCCAGCGAAGAACAAATCTAAATCACCATCCCCGTCCAAGTCTTCAAAAAAAATTTGGGGTGATGAAGTTGCTGGAAATGGGACATCAAGCACCTCCGCAAAATTGCCCTGCCCATCATTGAGATATAAGGCCGTTTCTCTGCCGGGATCTTGACCCGCAATTAATAGGTCTGCATCACCATCTCCGTCAATATCACCAGAAGCAAAAGAACCTCCGTAAACTTCGATAATATTGGGCTGCGGGTCGGCGAAATCAAATGAAATTTGTTGTGCATGTGTTAGCAAAGGCGTACCAACTGACAGCAGTAGCAGGCTTGAAAAAGTAAATAACCTCATGTTGGGTTTGTATTGTGTGGAATAACAAATCAAATTTTTGATTTGGCACCCGCAAAGGGGGAAGCGAAATAAATAGATTCAGACCAAGGAAGTGAAAAAGTGATTAATAAGTATTTCATTTAAAACGCTTTAACCCTTTTTCGCTTCCCTTGGAATACTGAATACATTCCCGCCAATTACATAGCGATACAGCAAGGAAATACAAAACTGTAAATTTTCACTTAATCAGCCTACACAAACCGGTCTGAAAAAGCAATCATCAGAGGCAGTAAGGAGTAATTGTCTTTTGATTGACATAAGAAAGAGGCCAATTAGCCAATTGCTTCCACGATTAAGGCTGAACTTTCACAAAGGAAAGACCAGCCTTTACGATAGGAATACGTTTGTTCTAAACTATACCTCCTGTATCATTCCTCCTTACGCTCAAACACCAACTTGGCTCTACCTTGTAGTAATACCGTATCGTACACCTTGCCAGTAAGAGAATCATCGTCCAGCGTTAGTATCTCACTCAGCCGCACCCCGCCTTGGTGTACTGCTATTTCCAGTTGAAACACTACCGCACCCGCCTGTAAAGATTGTCCTTTCGCCTGCGCATACACACTGCGTACCTCGCTTTGATGTATGTTGAAATCCTCCGCCTGCAATGGTAATGCAACACTAGGCACAGTCCGCTGTATCGTAGCGTATGCTGGATTCACCCGCAGTGCAAACTGCCAGGCGGCCACATCGGCCATGTCCTCCCCTGCCCGGAAGGTCACTACCCGATTTTGGCCAGCTTCCAACAACACGTCCTCTACCAACCACGTCATAGATTGCCCTTGCAGATCAGCAGTAGAAGTGCCCCAGGTTCCGTCCACATCGCCCATTTTTACACCCACAAAGTTCACCACTGTATCCATAGCCATATTGGCAAGTACGGATGTGGATGGGTAGCCCCAAGGTGCGTTTGCGTTCGCAAATACATGAGCCGAGTCCACGAATGCCCAAGCGGGGTTGTCCAATAAATTGCCGGCACCCGCGCTGCCCAACAGTGCTTGTTGGATGATGACCGCATCGGCATTGGTGACTGTGTTGGTCTCATTTACGTCAGCAGCTATTGTTTTAAAGCCGTTGTTCAGTGGAGTGATGCCCAAGACATGTTGCTTGATGCGCAGCACATCGGCAGCATCCACGCCGTTGCGCGGGTTATCGTTCTTGGTGGGGGTCACCGTCACATTTCCGCCGTCGGTGAATAGGCTGTATAGGCCTGCGGCATCTGTCACATCGGTGGGAATATCATCGTCGCCACTCAAGCCCAGCATTACACCTGTTACGGGCGTGGCACGGTCGTGTTCCCACACTACGCGGCCACTTATGTAAAGGTCTGGGCAATAAGCGATGGTCTGGAACTCATAAGCACCCATATCTACGGTAGCGGTGGCCAATTCCGTGGCATTTACTGGGCGCGGATTAGCGTCTAAATCAATAGCAGGTGCATTGGTATTTGTACCTGCGTCAATGGCTGGCGAGCAATCTTGTAGACGAAAATCGCCATTGGCATCATCTACAAAGAGCGGGTCAACGTTCAAGTTGCCCACATCTGGATAGCCGCCTTGCACGATGGAGTAAGTGACGATGGCATTGCAACTTTCATTAGCAATTCCAGAACTATTACCCCAGATAATACAATTTTCCAACCTAGGGTCGGGTGTATAAAGATTATCTATCCCACCTCCCGTATTCGCTAAATTCCCGAAGAAGGTACAGTTGGTCAGTAATACATTAGAGCCGAGATTACTCACACCACCGCCGACTACAGCTTTGTTATTGAGAAACATACAATTGACGACCGTTGTAGCTGTAGAGGTAAATTCATTATACATACCTCCGCCTGCAAAGGAAGCTGCATTGCCTACAAAAATGCAATTGATTACCATAGGAGATGCCTTAATATTTGCCATGCCGCCTCCGTAATTGAGCGGATAGCTGATGGTTGAGTTACCGCCTGTTATCGTAAAGCCATCCAATACGGCTGTGTTGTTGAGGCCATTATCGTTGTTGTAGATCACGTGATAACTATTCTCCCCATTATTGGCAAAGGACAACGTGTTACCACTACCTGTTACCACGTCATCGCCGTTGAGATCTCCACTGAGGATGGTTGCATTGGTTACCCAGTTTCTTTCTGAAAGCTGGGTTTCTGTACCATCAAAGCCCCCGTAGATGGCCAGATTATTGCTCATCACAAAAGACTTATTCCGATTGGCATCAGCGGTAGGTTTGTAGGTACCAGCCGCTACCCATATTTGGGTGACGTTGGGACACTCAGCAGCTACACCTAGTGCGGCTTGTAGGTCGGTGAAGGCATTATCCCACTGGGTGCCATCTCCTCCGGCGGTAGCGTTTTCATTTACATACAAAATACTGTTGCCCGCATAGAAATCACAAATGGCCGTGCCGATACACTGGCAGTCATTCGTCCATGTATCATTCAAAGTCCCAACATCAGCATCATCGCAGGCAGTGCCTGGTAGTGCCGGGCCATTGGGTACATTTTCACAATCGGCGCAACTGGCATTGGGCACTAATCCTGTATCTCCTCCACTGCATACGCCGCACTCGTCCACGGTGGCTATACCATTGGGCGTACCCGCACAGTCCACAGGCTGCACTACCAAAGTAAAATAGCAAGCCCCCATGTTGTTCATAGCATCAGTAGCCGTAACGGTAATCGTATGGGTGCCTACCGCCAGTACTGTGCCTATTTCGGGTAGCTGCACAATACTCGTAATGGTAACGCAATTATCTACTGCCACGGCCACATTCGTAAAATCTTCCAATTGATACTCCCCCTGCATATTGGCCGCAACTTTTCGAACGGGCTGGCCGCCATCGTCAAGGTCGGTGGTAATGAGAGCACAATCTACCGTGGGGGCAATGGGATCGTTGGTATTTATGCTCAAAGTGGTGCCAGTACATACGTTCCCCGGAAGGGGCTCCCATCCTGATGCGGGTGGTGCACTCGCATCGGACGCATGGTAGAAACCTGCCACACCATCCAACGTTGTTAGATACCAGCGTGCACCATCGCCAAGATCATGATAAAAAATACCGTTGCTGTTGTCATCCGTGTAAAAAAGCCTCCCATCAAAACGCCCCGAGGGGTAGTAGCTGCCGCTGAAAGGCAAACTGCAATCGGTCGATACCTCCGTTTCACAATCTTGTAAGGGGTTACAAGCCCCCTCCGATAACATCCCCGTAGCGGACTCCGTACCTCCGATAATGAGGCCGATGTAGCCGATTTCTCCTTCCATCACCCAGGGCGTACCTACTGGCGGCGTGAGCAATCCCGATTGGATACTCGCTACCAACACCTCCTGAGAACCATCCATGTAGCTGATTTTCCATAAATCAACCCCATCGTGGTACAGCGTGAAGTTGTAGAAAAAAGGTGCTGTAAACCTAGGGCGTCCGTTAAAAGTGCCTGTTTCAGTAAAATTCAATCGAATAGCATTATCCGCCCGAGTACTCTCAAAACAGTATCGCAACGGTGTTTTTACCGTTATCACCACATCATTCCCGTCCCCTCCAGCATAAGTAATAAAAGCATCTAAGCCCGCATCCAAAAAGTTGGGCAGCACAGCCCCTTCTGGTAAGCCGTTGAATGTACCAACAATATTATCTGTACCATCATTAGCAATAATTTCAAAAGTCTCATTGCCAACGGTGGTATAGGAACTTCCGGCAAAACTAAGGCTCGCATTGTCTATATATACCTTCCCTGTAACTTTGAGCTGAGGATAGCTGGTATTGGCCACCAGGCCGTCAATATTCACGAGTAAAGTAGCCGTCGAATGGAGCAGGAGAAATTGAGAGGGAGCTACATCCACATCGGTATCCGGGTTGTTTGGCACCCAGCCGCCAGTATCACGCACCCCCACGCTACCATTCGCAGAATACACCAGCGAAGTACCCACCTGCATAACGCCTACGGCATCGGTGCCTGCGCCCTGTATGCCATTTATCGAGATGCCCCCGGAACTATTGCGGATATTCCCACCGTTGAGAAATACCCCATGATTGGGTGTACTTCCTGTATTACTCCCCCTTTTCCCAATACTTGAATGTTACCTGTACCAACGGCAATAATTTCCACACCATTTTGGATGGTAACGCCCGCAAAGTTGGCTGCGGTCGCCGTAGCTTGTTGGTTAGCGCTCAGTGTCAATAGCCCGCTGCCAGCTGTAAGATTGGCCGCCACATTAATATTCATCGGGGTTATCAACGACAAATTAGGAATATGGGAGATGCCAACAGCCCCCAACACGCTGATGCCACCTATGGCCAAATCATTGCGCCCCAGCGTAAGGGATGTAGCCGTGATCTGGTTTAATTCCGCAGCCGTCAGCCCCAATGAACGCGAGGAGGCCGGCGAAAGCACATCATCACCTCCCAAACGAATTTGCACTTCGGTGGTGCGGGGGCGTATCGTAACATCCGCTCCTGGCGCATCAATCTTTCCCTGTGGTGACCCTGCGAAATCTACACTATTGGCTTCGATTAGGATAGGTGCGTTATTGCCTGAAGATATCACGCCCAATTTACCTATGTGTAAGTCCTTGGTCTGGCTGCCTCCTGTGGCACGGATATGCACCGCTCCACCGGAAGACGTGATAACACACCCTGTTCCCACCGTATTTTCTGTGAGATAGATTCCATAGTTTTCATCGTCATTGGTCAGACCTCCTGTGCCATCCACGTTCACCGTACCATTATTACCTGCGGTGATGATTCCTTTAAAGGCAAGAAAAACACCTTTGTTCCAATAAGAAGCCCCTGTTCCACCACCATATCCCGTTACCTGCACTTACCACCGGAAGAAGTGATTGTACCCTCAAACAGCACCACGCCGTCATTACCGTAGCCCGTAGAAGTGCCGCCATGCCCAATGACCGTTACTGTTCCCAGTCCACCAGCACTAATTACCCCTTGCTGCTGCAAATAGACACCATAATTATTGGGTTTAGTCGATGGAACATCCTGAACACGCCCCATCACCACCACATTGCCGCCTGATGAGGTGATGCGTGAATTTTCATTGCTTACAATCACACCGCCTACCGTTCCCGTAGTAAATGGAGCGGCAGTACCATCCACCGTTACATTACCCATGCCTCCAGCTGTAATCTGTCCACCGAAAACTAGAATAACACCATCGTTAATGCTGCTTACCCCCGTCACGGTTACATCGCCACCGGAACTGCTCACAACGCTGTTATCGCGGATGAGCACCCCCTGATTATTGACGCCTGCCGCCCCCCCGTTGCCATACATACTGACCGCACCCATGCCGTTGGCCGTTACGGTAGCGTTATTTCTCATAAAAATGCCATACGTCTCTAAAGCCGCCATGCCTTGGCCGGAGAGCTGCACGCCCCCCGTGCCGCCATTTAGTGTACTTCCATTGAGGATGATGTTTTGAGGGGCTGTTATCTGGATACCCAATCCCCCCGCTGTGGCATTGACGGAATTTATAAACTCTACTTTCTCCACTCCTGTGCTCGTCAAGCCAGCTAGCACAAAATCGCTACCCGCCACAAAGCGAATGGATTGCCCGTCTTCATCAACAGCATCCGAAATGATGATCACTACTACCTGAGCAGTCGTAAAAGTGGCCCCAGCTCCTGTGATCCCCACGCTACTGGTAAGCGTTATCTGGGTGCCATCGTTAGCTACATCCACCGCTTCATTGGCCGCGTCCAAGGCTATGTATAACTCATTGCCCACCAACGTTGTTTGAGCAGCGTGTATTACCATCCCACTCCAAAGTAGCAGAAGCCCCAATAAAGCGTTTTGTCCTACTTTTTTCACTGGACTCAAGGTATTCAAATGAAACTTACAGGTGCTGAAATTAGTCATGATATGTTTGATTATTCTTTATGTTCTCAATAGCATGCGATGGACGCTTATCATACAACCCCAAAGTGGCGACCCCAGCCTGTCAATACCTTTGATAAGCATAATCAGGCTGAAGGCCTCCCTGTAAATCCCCCTTACGGTTCCTACCCTTTTCCGAAGCGGTTGTTGGCTCGCCCCACGACGGACAAGGTGTTCTATCTTAATCAATACGCTCTGGAGGTGAGCTTGCAAGTAAAACAAGACATCTTCCATGAGGATGTAGCATGATGATCACCACGGCAAAGTTGCCTTTTCTATGCCAGTACCCCGTTTTTTTAGCATCCCCCTTTTGTGTCAGACTTATACCTTATTTGTGGCAAAATAGCGTTTAATACATATTTAAAGCCTTGATTTTCAGCATACTACAGCGTCTTTCATTTCATTAGCGTCGAACACTGCTACGCGCCAAAAGGGGAAGGGATAGAAAAAGCTTGCTACTGGATAGCGCGATATTTCCCAAATAATCTACATTCAGGTGTATGCCCTAATTGATAATAGACACTGTTCTCATTCATTAACAGACGACGGCAGGCAACCAAATCGCTCTTGGAACAAAGTGGAAAAAATAGGCTCGCTTTTTGGAAACCCACCCGTTGCCCAGCCTCTGCTACACTGTCCACTCAATTGGTTTTCCAAAAGCCTACGCGCCTCTTGCAACCTTATTTCGCGCAAATACAGGTTTGCACTAAGCCCCGTTTCCGACTTGATCCTGCGGTGTAGGCTACTACGGCTAATACCCATTTTTTCTGCTAAATAATCCATACTCATTTGAGGATGGCTCAATAAATCCAAAGACAATGTTTCTAATTGTTCCAACCATTCGCTTTTGGCAACGGGCGTATCATACGCAACGGTGTCCTCTAGTGTTTCCTCTTGATGAGCGGCTATGCGCAGATTGAGGTTATTGAACAGGTTTCGAATGCGGGCTAATAGCTCTTCTTCTTCAAAAGGCTTGGTCAAATAATCGTCAATCCCCATCCGGAGAGCCGAGATGCGGTTTTCATTCCCAACCTTGGCGGTAAGCAAGATGAAAGGAATTTTGCGCAACTCGTTATCAGCTTTCACTTTGGAGACCAACGTGAGGCCATCCATTTCAGGCATCATAATATCGCTGAGTACCAGTAATTTCGCGGGGCGGTCTATTCGTTGCAGATATTCCCAAGCCTGTAATCCATTGTTCACACAGACTACTTTGTAACGCGGACGCAGTATTTGCCACAGGTATGCTTGCAAATCCAAATTGTCTTCAGCTAGCAGTATTGTAGCATCCTCAGTAGTGTCATCTGGTGCAGCACTAGCTGTTGGTGTCGCCCATACAAGTGCAGGAATAGCAGTGACCTCGCTAGTTACTTCTGCTGTTGTTAGCCCCTCTTGTTCCGCTTTTTCCACAGGCATGACTACGGTGAAGGTACTACCTTTTCCCACTTCGCTACTTACTGCTATTTCGCCGCCCATCGCTTCTGTGAGTTCTTTGGCAATGGCCAACCCAATACCCGTCCCTTCCGCAGTAGGCCGACCGCTTTGGGTCTGAAAATATCGATCGAAAATAAAGGGCAGATCTTCCGAGGGAATCCCTTTGCCCGTGTCCGTTATAGTGAAGGCAATGTCGATCAAATCTGGTAATGAAGTTGCCGTTGTTGAGCGGCTAACAACTAAATCCACTTGGCCTGCTTGGGTGAATTTCAGCGCATTACTCAATAAATTACCGATTATTTTATCTAATCGGGCATCATCTAACCACACCGTCGGCAAGGCACCTACCCGCCAGTCTAATCGCAATAGAATACCTTTTTGTGTAGCATGCGTATGAAAACGAGACAGTGTATTTTCTAGCAATTTCAGCAAATCAACCCGTTTTTTACGGAGCGTTATTTTCCCTGCATCTAAACGGCTAAGCTCTAATAACTCTTCGATTTGCCGATGTAAGAGGTCTCCGTTTTTAACTATCATTGACAAGTGTTGGCGCACCGTGGGCATATCCAAATCATCGTACTGCAACAACCGTTTCATAGGCCCCAAAATGAGCGTTAGTGGCGTGCGTAACTCGTGGCTGATATTAGCAAAAAAACGGGATTTCATCCTGTCCAACTCCTGCAAGGCGATGGTCTGCGCCTCAATGGTCTTTTTATCTTCGATAATCTCGCGAGTGCGTTTTTGGACCTCTTCTTCCAATCGGCTCTTTTCCCTTCGCAACCGCCATATCCACAACATACCTAAAAGCACCGCAAATGTGGTGAGTAGCAGGTAAAACGCTGTACTCTTATGGAAAAACTGCTTTACGTGAATACGCATCGCCAGTGTATTTTCTGAAGGTATGCCGCTGGGGCCGAACCCCCTCACCCGCAGCGTGTAGCTGCCTGACGGGAGATTATTGTAGCGCACTTCGCTGTTGTTGCCTATCGACACCCAGTCGTCGTCAAAACCTTCCAATAGGACGGCATAGCTGTTTTTTTCAGGGTAGGTGTAATCATTGAGGGCAAAACGAACTTGCAAAAAACGGTTAGCTGCCGGCAACGTCACCTCCACGGGAATGTGGTTGAGGCCATGGGTAACTGTAAAAGAGAATCCCCCTTGGCACCGTAATAGGACAGTTCTGAAAAAAGTACCTTGTGCGCTGTACCTGGCTCCAATAGTTCTTCGCTCCTGAATGCATTAAACCCGTTCATCCCTCCAAAGTAGTAAGTGCCATCTGCGGTACGGTAAAAACTATGCCGGTTGAATTCATTGTCATTGAATCCATCCGTTGTAAAAAAACTGCGAATCACTTTCGTATCCGGATTGATGTGGCACAAACCATTAAAAGTGCTAGCCCATAACTGACCATTATCATCATAGAGGAGGCCGCAGATATTGTCGTCGGGCAGGCCATTTTTTCGCGTTATAACCTCCACGTGCAGGGTTGCTGGATCAAAACGGTGCAGCCCGCCCTGAGTACCCAACCACAATTGGCCGTCAGTGCCTTCTAATATGCACATGATGTTAAAGGATGTGAAAGCGGGAATTAGGCCGCCTTCTTGGGCATACAACGTGGTGGTTTTCGTTTCTGGATTGAATTTCACCAACGCCTTGTCGGTTCCTATCCATATCATGCCTTCACGATCTTCCATTATACAGTTGGGTGAAAGGCTGCCAGCTGCCGGAGAAGTATAATTGTCCACTAAACTGGAAAAAGTACCCGTCAATGGGTCAAACACCTGCAACATACCAATGGAAGCGCAGTAAAAAACGCCTGCTTTACTGACAAGGATGGCCTCTATGCGGTACTTGCTGTGAAAAGCCTCTATGCCCTTTTCGGAAGGCCGATACCTGAGCAAAAATCCATCAGGCATAACAGGAACCACCGCACCGCCATAAGCCGTTGCCCAAATATTGCCTTGGGCGTCCCTTACAAAATTGCGCATAAATTTAGGCGGCGACAACCAAGGGATTACTGGATTTTCATAAGCAATGGCCGACAAGCTCCCCGTTGCCTTGTCCAACAAAAACCAGCCGTGTTCCTCTGTTCCTAGGATTAAATTCCCATTACCATCCTCTATAATCCCCCTACTACTGATGTTTTGCCCTTCTAATATCTTGTGCACAGACTTCGACCGTGTATCTATTTTCATCAAGCCTTTTTCCGTCACATACAGCAAATAATCAAAAAAATCGGTACTGTAAACAGCATGGCTGTGAGGATTCGTATGCCCCATATCGTTAATGACTATGATATCATCATACTTATCCCAAATCAGAAAAGCCGCCACTTGAATGTCGTTGTTTCCTACAACAAACCCCCAATTGCCCCTTGTATCTTTGCTAGTACTCAGATAATGAAATTTACTTGGAAACTTCTCATCTAATGTCAACACACCTGTCTTTGGGTCAAAATGGTACACCCCTTGCCGATTTCTGTAGCTTATGTAATAGCCCTGCTTTTTGTCTGGTATCATAAAATTGAGTACCTCGTTATCTCGTATCTCCTCTTTTGGCGTGTATCGCCTCAGCAGCACTCCCTTGGCATCGAAAAGCAGTAAACCATTTTCACGATCGTGCACTAAATAGTTGCCATCTTTTTGCTCAAAGATATAAAATCGACTCCCTCCTGTGTGTAGCGGATTGGTAGGTCGATGCTCTTTTACTTCCCATTTTTTATGAAACCCTTTATCGCTGTATTCAAACACAGCATAACCCTCATCATGCTCCGTTACTAAAAAAATACGTCCGTCCTCCTCTTGACACATCACCCTCATCTGCCCATGCGGGTTTGTCAATTTCCCTATATCAATACTTGTGAGTTCATTAGTGCGTGTATCAAGAATATCAATGACGGAAGAAACACAAAACAACAGCAAATTCCCATCTTGTGCCACCGCCATACGGTTCACCCCCTCTTGACTAATGCGGTTAGCATTGTCTGCCTGCGTGTTATAAGCCACGTAGCGATGCCCGTCGTAGCGGTAGAGTCCTTTTTGAGTGGCTATCCACAAGTGACCGTCTTTTCCAGAAACCATCCCCGTCACCATGCGTTGGATTGGTACCGGCAAGGTAGTTTCAGAATAGATCGTCTGCGCAAGCAAGCAACCCATCTCTGGTAGCGCCATCAACAGTAGTAGCAACAAAGAATTGGCGCTCAACCCATACTTTGATCGCTGTTGAACAAGTAGTTTTTGCAACATGGATTAGGTAGGTTAACGGCGTTTGCACAGTATCAAATATCAAAAATAACCAATTTAAGGTTTATCAAAAGACTTTTTAAACCTTTTGAATACTCAAAGACAACTTCCCTGTTGTCAGAGGTTGTTCTCAAAACAGCATACCCTTGGTTCCCCCCTAAAAAAAGCACCTAACTGGTTAGTTAAAAATTTAAGGCATTCACACTTCAAAATTCCCATTCCGATAGCTATCGGAGCCAAAAAAATCCTGTCAATCTTGTTAAGCGGGGCTAAAACCAAACGGGCATCGCCTCCAGCTTAGGAAGCGATGCCCGTTATCTTGCTTAGCGATCGGGCTCGCCCGATTACTTGTTCTCATCTTAGTATGACGCAAAAATTACTCTCCGATTTCTTTAAAGACTTTTGAATAGTAAACCCGATTAACATGAACCGCTTGGCTTACTATTCAAAAGTCGAAATCGTTAAGTTAATTTTCTGCGTTACTTACTTGACTACTACCATAGATTTGGCAGCAGTGTATGTTTCGCCATTAGCAGCGTTCACATTAACCGTATAGGTAAGTACGCCTGTCATACCACCCAACATTCTTCTGGTAACTTTCACCTGGTTGTATCCAGCGGTATAATCGCCTTTCAACATGGTTACTAGTTTCCCTGCTGCATCACGAATCTCTATCATTCCTGAAGCATCCACCGGCAAGTTGAAACCAATCAAGGTTTCTTCTTGGAATGGGTTAGGAATATTCTGATACAATGCAAACACAGGACCTTCTGCTACCGCAGGGTTGAAGTGGATACCTACATCGGCAATCGTACCAGTAGGATATGATTCCGCTGCTGTGTAACGGCTGCTAACTCGAATGGCTTGGTTCAACTCCTTATCTTCGTTGGCACGAATAACAAGGCTAAACAATACATCGTCGTTTGTCAAAGCCGCTGCTGTAGCAAAGTCTTGGTTCCAAGAGGTGGTGATGAATCCTTCCTCCACAAAGCGCAAACCAAAGTTGGCTGCATTTGCGTGGCCGTATTCAATATCCACCAATTCAACACCTTCTAATGACAATGTAGCCTGATAACCTTCTACGTTGGCAATGTCACGGCCACGGAACGCGACCGTATAGACATTACCCGTTTTCAAGTTAATATCATCCACTTCAAAGTTAAACTGGCCGTTGAGCGTACGGTCATCACCACTCAAGGCATTGGCCTGTACACTACCGTTCACGTCACCAATCTTCACTGCTACGAAGTCTGCATCGGTGATGGCTGTTGCCACGTTGTTCTCACTGATCAGTTCTGGGAACTCTTCCAGCCATGGGTTGGTCACATCTGGGAAGCTGTAATCAGCATCCACGAAGCGCCAGCTGGTATTGTTCGGGAACTCAGTAATAACATTCAAGATCAGCTTACGAATCTGAATCATATCCAGCGTAGTAATCGTTCCACTACGGTTCGCATCCGCTGCAATCCGCTTGTAGGGGCTGTTCAATGGCTGTACACTCAGGATGTGCTTGCTTATGAGTACCAAGTCAAAGGTAGTCACACCATTCAGTGGGTTGGCATTCAAGTATGGTGTAACTGAGTAGTCACCTCCTGCTATTAATCCACTGAATTCATAGTGGCCATTTTCGCCAGTAGTCATCGTCATTGCCATTCCGCCATTCAGGCTCACTTCTACACCTTCTACGGTTTCAGATTCTTCCGTGGTGATCACACCAGCAATAGTACCCCCCGTAGATCCGCCACAATCGGTATTGTATTGAACGAGGACGTACGTTTCGCAGTAGTCGTAGTTACCTTCTTCATCGAAAGCATATACATATACTACAACAGTTGGTTCATCATCATCCGTGAGGATAAGACCGTTATGGTCAGGCGTTGGAACAAAGCTATCACCAGCAGCTTCTACATCCGATGCACGGTAGATAGCGTACGTCGTAACGCGAAGCAAGCCGTCTTCATTCGTTTCTGGCCCTTGGCCTGTACAATCGAATATTGGCGACCCTTCAAAGTCGGAAGCCCAGATGGCCATCGCACAGTTGTCTGTGTCTCCGTCGCCGTCAGCGTCTGTACCAGGTAGCTGTGGCATCAAGGTTACTGTCAATCCATTGATACAGATTGGAGCTGGCCCTTTGCAGTCCACTACTTTGAATGGCATTATTTCAGTAGCTGTATTACCACAAGCATCTCTGAAAACAACTCTCAATGCGTAGTAGATATGATTATCAAGACCATCGACAATGATATCATATGTTCCACTAAACGTATAATTACCATTTGATCCAGATAAGCTAACGCTTTGTCCGACGTTACCTGATTGTGTTATCTCGACATGCTTGATTACTCCATCTTGGTCAGTATCAACGACATTGCTGAATAACGTTGCCGAAACAAGCTCAACCACACTATTATTAAACACGAGTGATTCACTGTCGCAAATATCAGACACGTTGAAAGTAATCGTCACGTTTTCGTCACAGCTGCCATCTTCATCAAGGAAGACACCTCCAGCCGTATCGTCGTCACAGTCGGTTGCACCATAAGGCGTAACATCTACAACTGGTGCTTCAGTATCGTACACTTTCACAAACTGTGTGTAAATATACCTGCCATAGTTAACCAAGTCAGGTGATGCACAGTCAGAAAGGTCTGAGTCACCGTCTCTGTCCGTGTGGTGGCGGTCAATGCACAACCCTCCGTTTGTAGAGAAACGAACGACTGGACGCTCATTACCTTCTACCGAACGGTCAATGGCGATAGCCTCACCATCATCTTCGGTCATACGTTGGATTACATATCCTTCATACTCACCATCCCACAAACACCAGTTAATGACATCGTATGTAATCGCATACTTGTAACATTCATCACTGGAAGACTCGTAGTAAACAGGTGCACCTACATTCACCGTTAGTACATCACAACCAGTTGATTGCAACAGTATTGTGTCAATCATTGGTGTACCACAAGTCATGGCAGCGTCCTGCGGGAAGTCGATCACGAAATCGTGGTGTTCCAGTATTGTGATTTGCTGTGTACACTCGCTAGAAGACAGTACATCTGGTTCACTTCCTGCGTAGGTGCGTATTTCATGTACTACAAACCTACGGGTAATGCTACCCCATCCACACTCGTTGATCTCAACATCGTCCGAATCTGTCAACTCCTCAACTGTTGTTTCATAACAGTTATCGTTGCCTTCCAAAACGCCCCAAACCTGCTGAAGCATTACATGAGTGCCATCTGGATCTGCTGCAAGATCGCCTGCGAGGTCAGAAGAGAAATTCAATGGGAGTTCGCTACAGAGCATTTCAACAGGTGCCATATTTTGGCAAACTGGTCGTCTCTTGTCTTCTGGAACGATAGTCACCCAGCAGTAATTCACATTACCAAATGTATCTCTTACTTCAAGTAAACATCAATCTCTTGTCCAACGTGGCTACAATCGAAATCAATCGACTCAGCAAAGGGCATTGGCATTAAAGCTGACACCCAACTCTACTGGCGTACAATTATCACTTGAACCTTCATCCAAGTCAACAGCAAACAGGTGAGCAATACTTTCAACACCATCCGCAACGCTTCCGTTAGTAAGTGTCACATTGATCTGATCATTACAAGCAGCCGTTGGATTCACCCTATCTTCCACAGCAAATGGGCACTCTATTGTAGTGGTGTTACCACATCCATCCGTAGCTACGTAGCGGAAGAAGTAATCTCCCACAGGTAATCCTGTAACTGTCCGTGGTGTGCCGTGCGGAATCAACTTGATCAAATTCCCGGTTGTTGCATCGTGAATAGCAGTTGACAAAGTAATGATACCAGAACAATTATCCTCTAGTACAGAAGGCATTGGTGCATTAAATGTTGCGCCACAACTCAACGGTGAGGTAGAGTAAACAGCTGCTGCATCAGGGTTGCCATCGTTATTGAGATCAAAAACTGGGCACACAACTGTTGGGCCAACGTTGTCAATTACCTTAATCAACTGGCTGTGTGTGATGGTAGCACCACCATTGCACCAATCGATGATAGTCCATGTTCTGGTGAATTTGTATCCTGCATCACAAACATCAATTACTGGAGAATCCGTGTAGCTAGCACCGATGTTGCAATAAGCACCATTAGGAGCTATTATTTGCGTTCCGAAATAGGTATCCAGTGATACTTGCCCTGTTCTTGAGGGTGCAGGATTACCATTGGGTAATGCATCGAACACTTCAGTACATGGTATCTCAACTACCGCTGATGGCAAATCAAGATCTGCTACGGTCGGTTTACGAATCGTAATTGTCTGCGTACAAGCATACGAAGTATTGGAATACTCAGAATCATCCACTGCTCTGAATGTACGGGTAATAACCACATCGTCGCAATCACCTGTAGTTGTCATTACATCACTCACAAACACCGTACTTGGCAAACAGTTGTCTGTTACATCTGGATAGCCGGTCACATCCAAAATGGCAGCTAAGAATGCTGGTATTTCATCACCAATTACAACTCCATTACCATTTAGGTCAACCACATCGCCATCAGCGTTCACACGGTAAGTGACCATGCCATCTATCAGCAACTGATCAACATCTGTACAGATGAAGTCGTGTACTGGTGTCGGAGGACATACCACCACAGGGCGTTTCTTGTCTTCGACTTTCAGTAGTCCCCAACAGAAGTTATCACACATTGGATCTTCCAATTGAACTTCGAGGGTCTGACCTACGTGTTCAGCCGTAACTGTATTACCAATGTCAACACCATTCTCGTCGATGATGTGTACTTGAAGTACGCTGTGGCATGGGAAGTTACCCTGAAGGATTACATCAGGCGTTACCTCTGCCACACAATCTTCACCCAATGAGATGTTACCTAAACCGTTACAAGTCAAGTTCTCAATGTTGATGATCTCAACACGCAAGGTAGCTGTACGTTCCGGGCAATTATTAATTGCTGGGAAGTGATAGGTAAACTCGTAGATACCAGGGCGTTCCAATGTGCCTGTGATAGGTACATTTTCTGGATTCGACAGATCTACACCCGTGCCGAAGTCATCTGTCCAGAAACCACCCACATCTGGCATACCATTCAACTCTTCCATGAAGTTGAGATATACTACAGCCGCATCACAACCGAGGCAAACCTGTACAATGTTAGGCAAGCCAGGATTTCCGTGGCAAGTAACGCTAATCACTGCAATATCGTTATCATCCTCATCGTCGTCAGGTGCTCCAGTTCCATTTTCCTCGTCATCTTCAGCTACTCCATCATCGTTTGGATCATCGTTTGGTGTAGAGTCGATATCCTCTTGCTCTTCACCATTCTCATCCGTACCATAAGTAATTTCAGCTTCGTTGATTATAGTTTCCCCTGGGTCAACACCTGTGGTTCCTGGAATCAAGTCAGCTGGATCGATATCACCATCATTAACATAGTCGAAATAATTGGCAGGTGCAACGATGAACGTGATGTACCGAATTTCTTCCTGACCAGGTAGTAATCCACCTACTGGAAGATCTCCTTCTGCCACTGTCAATGTATCGCGAGCGATGCTGCCATCCAGTACCCATCCTGGAGTTAAGAGCTGCATCAAACAACAATCCGGCAGGAATATAATCAGCCAAACCAATGTTATCCGCAGGTACGGCACCTTGATTAATGACACGGATCGCAAAAGTAATGGTATCACCTGGATCAAGTACAGATGGGAAGCCTGGTGCAATAGTTTTCACTAATGCCAAGTCAAATCCACCTACGTTGATCACTGCGGGGTCACTGTTATCCTCGTCTTCTCCTTCGTTACCATTTCCTTCTATTTCATTGTCTTCGAAATAGTTGTCATTGTATGGATTTTCATCCATTGGTAGTCGGTCTTTGCTCATCACCATTCTCGTCCGTGTGTCGTCATTGTTATCGTCTGGCGTAGAGTCGATATCATCCTGTGGATCACCGTTCTCATCCGTAGCAGTTGTGATTTCTGCAAAGTTATCAACAGTTGCTCCCGCTGGTAATGGGTTCGCCAATGTCAGGTAGATTGTTGCTGTAACAGATGCTGTTGGCATCAATCCTCCCGCAGGTAAATCACCATTCGCCACACTCAAGGTGCGAACCACGTTGCTTCCACTCAAGCTCCATCCTGCGTCATCGTTCCCTGCTACACCGCCTTCGTAGATCAAGCTCGCATCAGCTGGCAGATAGTCGATTACTTCGATGTTATCCGCTGCTATCATGCCTTGGTTGATCACGGTAATCACATAAGCTATCGTATCGCCTGGGCGAACTTGTGAAGACTGGCCTGGTGCCAACTGCTTCATCAATGCCAAGTCGAAACCTTCGATGGTGATACTCGCCACGTCATGGTCGTCATCGTCCTCACCGGGGATACTTCCATCTCCGTTGGTGTTGTTGTCCTGTGTCAGGTCATCATCACCTGGGTCTGTATCGTACACAGAGTCGTCATCAACCTGCTCATCACCCGTATTGTCAACCGCATCTGCAATCTCTGCATAGTTGTCAATCTGTGTACCCGGAGGTAACAGCGGGCTGTTCAACGTCAAGAAGATGTCTATCGTTACTGATGCATTGGGTGCTAAACCACCTGCTGGTAACTCACCGTCTGCTACGCTCAACGTAGTTTCAGGATAGCCGCTCGCTCCGATTGCCCAGCCTAGCGTCGTGTTATCTGTAGTGCCGTTGCCAGCACCTGCTTCAAACATCATTTCTGCTGGTACGTAGTCTGCTACCAAGATCTCATCTGCCGCTATCTCTCCTTGGTTAAATACGGTAATCGTATAGTGTACCGTATCACCTGGCTCTACTGTAGAGGATTGGCCTGCTGCCAACTCCTTGATCAAGGCAAGGTCGAAGGTCGCCGTTGTGATCGTCGCAACGTCATGATCATCATCGTCCTCACCAGGTGTGTTGCCATCACCATCGGTGTTGTTGTCGCTTGTCAGATCATCGTCATTTGGATCACTATCCAGTACAGAGTCATCATCTTGCTGTGTATCGCCATTCTCATCCGTAGCATCGCTGATCTCTGCAAAGTTGTCGATTGCAAGACCACCCGCCAATGGGCTGTTCAACGTCAAGAAGATGTCTATCGTCACAGATGCGTTGGGGGCCAATCCACCTACTGGCAACTCTCCGTCTGCTACGCTCAGCGTAGTTTCTGGGTAGCCGCTGCCGCCGATTGCCCAGCCTAGCGTCGTGTTATCTGTTGTGCCGTCACCAGCACCTGCTTCAAATGTCATATCAGCAGGTACATAGTCGGATATTAAGATATTGTCCGCTGCTATAGCTCCTTGGTTGAAGATTGTAATTGTGTAGCGTACCGTGTCACCTGGGGCTACCAGTGCAGACTGACCCGCTGCCAATTCCTTGATCAATGCCACGTCGAACGGAAGTACTTCTACCGTTGCAATGTCGTGGTCATCTTCATCTTCTCCGTCATTGCCATTGCCATTAACGTCATCATCTGTTACCAGTGTGTCGTCATTGTTATCGTCTGGCGTAGAGTCGATATCATCCTGTGGATCACCGTTCTCATCCGTAGCAGTTGTGATTTCTGCAAAGTTATCAACAGTTGCTCCCGCTGGTAATGGGTTCGCCAATGTCAGGTAGATTGTTGCTGTAACAGATGCTGTTGGCATCAATCCTCCCGCAGGTAAATCACCATTCGCCACACTCAAGGTGCGAACCACGTTGCTTCCACTCAAGCTCCATCCTGCGTCATCGTTCCCCGCTACACCGCCTTCGTAGATCAAGCTCGCATCAGCTGGCAGATAGTCGATTACTTCGATGTTATCCGCTGCTATCATGCCTTGGTTGATCACGGTAATCACATAAGCTATCGTATCGCCTGGGCGAACTTGTGAAGACTGGCCTGGTGCCAACTGCTTCATCAATGCCAAGTCGAAACCTTCGATGGTGATACTCGCCACGTCATGGTCGTCATCGTCCTCACCGGGGATACTTCCATCTCCGTTGGTGTTGTTGTCCTGTGTCAGGTCATCATCACCTGGGTCTGTATCGTACACAGAGTCGTCATCAACCTGCTCATCACCCGTATTGTCAACCGCATCTGCAATCTCTGCATAGTTGTCAATCTGTGTACCCGGAGGTAACAGCGGGCTGTTCAACGTCAAGAAGATGTCTATCGTTACTGATGCATTGGGTGCTAAACCACCTGCTGGTAACTCACCGTCTGCTACGCTCAACGTAGTTTCAGGATAGCCGCTCGCTCCGATTGCCCAGCCTAGCGTCGTGTTATCTGTAGTGCCGTTGCCAGCACCTGCTTCAAACATCATTTCTGCTGGTACGTAGTCTGCTACCAAGATCTCATCTGCCGCTATCTCTCCTTGGTTAAATACGGTAATCGTATAGTGTACCGTATCACCTGGTTCTACTGTAGAGGATTGGCCTGCTGCCAACTCCTTGATCAAGGCAAGGTCGAAGGTCGCCGTTGTGATCGTCGCAACGTCATGATCATCATCGTCCTCACCAAAGGTGTGTTGCCATCACCATCGGTGTTGTTATCGCTTGTCAGATCATCATCATTTGGATCACTATCCAATACAGAGTCATCGTCCTGTTGGATATCACCATTCTCGTCAGTCGCATCGCTAATTTCTGCAAAGTTATCTATTGCAAGACCTCCAGCCAATGGACTGTTCAATGTCAGGAAGATGTCGATTGTAACTGATGCTCCTGGAGCCAATCCTCCGGCTGGTAGTTCACCGTCCGCTACGCTTAATGTAGTTTCCGGGTAACCGCTTCCACCCACAGCCCAGCCAAGGCTGGTGTTGCTATCTGTACCATCACCTGCTCCATCTTCAAATGTCATATCGGCAGGTACATAGTCAGATATCAGGATGTTGTCAGCAGGAATTTCACCCTGGTTGAAGACAGTAATCGTATAGCGAACCGTATCGCCCGGAGCTACCAGATCAGACTGACCTGCTGCCAATGTCTTGATCAGCGCAACGTCGAACGGCAGTATTTCTACCGTAGCAATGTCGTGGTCATCTTCATCTTCTCCGTCGTTGCCATTGCCACTCACGTCGTTATCGTTATTCAGCGTATCGTCATTAACGTTATCTGGCGTAGAGTCGATATCATCTTGTGGATCACCATTCTCATCAGTTGCTGTTGTAATCTCAGCAAAGTTATCAACAGTCGAACCAGCTGGTAATGGATTATTTAGTGTCAGGTAAATGCTCACCTCCACAGAATCGCCAGGCATCAATCCACCTGCTGCAATATCACCATTTGCAACACTTAAAGTACGCACAGGATCACCACCTGAACCATCCCAACCAGCGTTGTCGTTACCTGCAATACCACCTTCGTAGTACAAGCTGCCATCAGTAGGCAGATAATCTATAACTTCGATGTTATCGGCAGCAATCATACCCTGGTTGATTACGCGAATGCGGTAGTGGATCGTATCACCAGGACGCACCTGTGATGACTGATCATCAGCCAACACTTTCAACAAGGCAAGGTCAAAGCCTTCGATGGTCACTTCTGCCCAGTCGTGATCGTCTTCATCACCACCGTTCAAGCCGTTACCTGAAGTATCGTTGTCAACCAGTTCATTGTCGTTTTCATCATCACCATCAGGCGTAGAGTCCACGTCATCCTGAGGATTGCCAAACTGATCCGTTGCGTCAGACACCTCGGCCTCATTGCGAAGTACCAATCCCGGTGGCAACAATGGAGAATCTATGACAAGTGCTACCTCAATGTCAACGGATGCGCCCATTGCGAGGCTATCAGCACCATTGAAATCGGTTAATGTCGTTGTGATTGTTCCTGTTGGGCCACCAGTCCAAATTCCATTACCGGTAATCGTACCGTCAAACGTCATGTGGTCTGGAATATAATCGGATACCTCGATATTATCAGCTGCCAGATTACCCTGGTTGATCACTGTGATCACATAGTATATCGTATCACCAGGTTCAACACTAGCCGGTTGCCCTGGAGCAAGCTGCTTGATCAAAGCAAGGTCAAAGTGGATCGGAACGAAACCGAAGTCAATGGTCATATCACCATTGTCATCATCGGCATCATCCTGAGTACCCCCTTGAGCATCTTCATCAGCATTTGTTGGCTCTGTATCTGCTGTCAGGTTAAATACAGGAGATAATACTACCGTACCTTGTCCGCCATCCTGGATACCGTTATCGTCGAAGTCTTCACCGTTGTCATTAGTATCGGTTACACCAGGCACAGAAGACAGCGGAGAATCCGCCAGGCTCTGACCTGCACCGAACTGGTCGGCAGGTATTTCGATGTAGTAGTCACCTTCAAACAAACCTCCGAAGTAGTAATCACCATCAGAGTTTGTTACAGTTGTTGCGACAAGATCGCCAGCAGCTGTGTAAAGGTTTACTGTAACGCCTGCAATACCAAGCTCACCAGTATCTTGGATACCGTTGTTGTCTTCATCAAGGAAGACTGTAGAGCCTACGCTCACTGCTGGCGTGAAGCCGAAGTCAACAGTCATATCGCCATAAGCATCGTACGCTGGATCAGCATCATCATCTTGATCTTCGTTACTGAAGCCATCCTCACCCGTAGTAGGCTCTCCACCTGCTGTCAGCGTGATGGTACCTGAGTAAGTCGGCGCACCAGAAGTAGCCTGGATACCGTCGTCGTTATTATCTACGTCCTCAGTATTATCGGTTGGTCCGCTTGACAATTGGTAATCTGTTGGAGGCGTTGGTACACCTACGATGTAGCTACCCACAGGCAGCATATCGAACAAGTATTCTCCGTTAGCACCCGTTACTGTAGTTGCAATGGCTGTGCCATCAGGAACACCGTCCATGTTTGCATCAAGATACAATTCAACAGTAATACCAGGGATACCAGCATCACCCGGATCCTGCATACCGTTGTTGTCCTCGTCAATAAATACGGTAGAACCAATAGATCCGATTGGAACAAGACCGAAGTCAACGGTCATGTTGCCCTGTGTGTCATTGGCATCATCCTGCGTACCGCCAGTGTATGGCTCGTCTGCAGTCTCTCCACCAGGTGTCAAAGTAATGACGGGTGAAGCGATTTCCATTCCAGCTCCTCCTGGTTGGTCACCATTATCGTCGCCATCTACATCATCATCGGTAGTACCGGTGTAAGTAGATGAAGCAGGGAATTCTGCTGGTGGAGTGATGGTTACAATATAATCTCCCGGAGGTAATCCTTCAAAGATATAATTGCCATTAGCATCAGTAGTAGTAGTAGCCACCACATCATCAATATCTCCATCACCGTCAATATCAGCAAGCAAGGTTACTGGTACGTTAGGTACACCTGGCTCTCCTGCTTCCTGGATGCCACTATCATCACCATCTACGAATACTGTGCTACCAATTGACTGATTCGGCACGAATCCGAAGTCAATGGTCATATCGCCATTGTCATCAGCAAGATCATCCTGATCAGCACCAGGATTGCCTGCGTCTTCAGTAAGCTCAATTCCAGCAGACAAGGTTACAATCGGGGAGTAAGTAACATCACCAGATGCCGCCTGTGTACCATTATCATCCAGATCAATCTGGTCGTCTCCTGCTGCTCCGGTAGAGCTAACAGGCGCATTGTCGGCAGGAGTTACGGCTACCATATAATCTCCAGAAGGCAAGTTGCCAAAGTAGTAGTTGCCATCGGCATCCGTTACTGTTGTCGCAATTACTTCGCTTGGATCTATCGTGCCGTCACCATTTACATCATACAATAATTGTACTGTAACGCCTTCAATACCTTGTTCCAACGAAGAGTTGAAATCTTGAACGCCATCATCGTTGAAGTCGTAGAATACGGTGCTACCGATGCTCATATCTGGCACGAATCCGAAGTCAACGGTCATATTGCCGTTTGCTTCGTTGTCGTCATCCTGTACACCTCCTGAAAGGCTCATCATCTGGCTCATCACCTGGGCTTAGCGTGATTACAGGGCTGAATGCCTCAGTACCATCACCACCAGCCTGAATACCATCGTCAGTGCCATCCACATCGTCATCTACTCCACTCTCACCGCTACTAGACAATCCAGCATCTCCTGAGGTACAACTCCTACTACATAGTCTCCATAGGCCAACATCCGAACAGATAGTTACCATCTGCATCTGTCATTACGCTGGTGATGAAGTTGCCCAAGCCGTCATACAAGTTCACTGTTACGCCAGCTATGCCTGCTTCCAATGGGTTGTCCAGATCCTGTACACCGTCATTGTCAACATCGTAGAATACAGTAGAACCCAGTTCCATCATTGGTACGAAACCAAAGTCAACCGTCATATCTCCGTTAGCTTCTGCTGCATCGTCCTGTGCGGCTCCTGCAACTTCTGCTGTGTTGTCTTCTACGGTTGGCTCCATATCAGGAGTCAGCGTGATGACTGGTGAGTAGGCTGTTGTGCCTACACCACCTGGCTGCGTACCGTTGTTCAAGCCGTCGCCCCCATTGTCATCAGTTGTTACTGCTGTCATTGAGCTTGCTCCTGCTTCTGTGCTTGGTGTTACCGCTACCATGTAGTCCCCTGGAGGAAGATCGCCGAAGTAGTAGTTGCCATCGGCATCGGTTACTGTCGTTGCAATTACCTCACTTGGATCAATAGTACCGTCTCCGTTTACGTCATACAGCAATTCTACTGTTACGCCCTCGATACCTGGCTTCAAGACCATTGTCATCGTGATCGCCGTTATTGTTCGCATCATAGTACACCGTACTACCAATGCTCATATTTGGTACAAATCCGAAGTCAACTGTCATATTGCCGTTGGCTTCGTTGTCGTCATCCTGTAATCCGCCTGGGTAGGTCTCGTTGTCTGGCTCTTGTGCCAGGTCAACGTTACTATGCCCGACAGTGACTCATCTCCGGCTACCGCCGTAGCATCTCCATCACTGTTACCGTCAACATCATCGTTTGGATCGGTGCTTACTCCTGCTCCGCTTGATGCTACCGGTGCGCCTAAGGTGGCATGATTACGCCTACCTGATAGTCTCCAGGTGCCAACATCTCGAACAGGTAGTTACCTTCTGCATCGGTCATTACGCTGGTGATGAAGTTGCCCAAGTCGTCATACAAGTTCACCGTTACTCCCTGATATGCCTGATTCCAATGGGTTGTCCAGATCCTGTACTCCATCGTTATCAACATCGTAGAATACCGTAGATCCCAACTCCATCATTGGTACGAAACCGAAGTCAACCGTCATATCACCATTAGCTTCTGCTGCATCGTCCTGCGCTGCACCTGTCGCCTCTGCCGTGTTGTCTTCTACTGTTGGCTCCATATCTGGTGTCAGCGTGATGACTGGTGAGTAGGCTGTTGTGCCTGCTCCGCCTGGCTTGCGTACCGTTGTTCAAACCGTCGCCCCCATTGTCATCAGTTGTTACTGCTGTCATTGAGCTTGCTCCTGCTTCTGTGCTTGGTGTTACCGCTACCATGTAGTCCCCTGGAGGAAGATCGCCGAAGTAGTAGTTGCCATCAGCATCTGTTACTGTCGTTGCAATCACTTCGCTTGGATCTATCGTGCCGTCACCGTTCACATCGTACAGCAATTCTATTGTCACGCCCTCGATGCCTGGCTCAAGACCATTGTCATCGTGGTCGCCGTTATTGTTCGCATCATAGTACACCGTACTACCAATGCTCATATTTGGTACAAATCCGAAGTCAACTGTCATCGTTGCCGTTGGCTTCGTTGTCGTCATCCTGTACTCCACCTGGGTAGGTCTCGTTGTCTGGCTCTGTGCCAGAGGTCAACGTTACTATGCCGGACAGTGACTCATCTCCGGCTACTGCCGTAGCATCTCCATCACTGTTACCGTCAACATCATCGTTTGGATCGGTGCTTACTCCTGCTCCGCTTGATGCTACCGGTGCGCTAAGGTCGCGGATTACGCCTACCTGATAGTCTCCAGATGCCAACATCTCGAACAGGTAGTTACCTTCTGCATCGGTCATTACGCTGGTGATGAAGTTGCCCAAGTCGTCATACAAGTTCACCGTTACTCCCGATATGCCTGATTCCAATGGGTTGTCCAAATCCTGTACTCCATCGTTATCAACATCGTAGAACACCGTAGATCCCAACTCCATCATTGGTACGAAACCGAAGTCAACCGTCATATCACCATTAGCTTCTGCTGCATCGTCCTGCGCTGCTCCTGTCGCCTCTGCCGTGTTGTCTTCTACGGTTGGCTCCATATCTGGTGTCAGCGTGATCACTGGTGAGTAAGCTGTTGTGCCTACACCACCTGGCTGCGTACCGTTGTTCAAGCCGTCGCCCCCATTGTCATCAGTTGTTACTGCTGTCATTGAGCTTGCTCCTGCTTCTGTGCTTGGTGTTACCGCTACCATGTAGTCCCCTGGAGGAAGATCGCCGAAGTAGTAGTTGCCATCGGCATCGGTTACTGTCGTTGCAATTACCTCACTTGGATCAATAGTACCGTCACCGTTTACGTCATACAGCAATTCTACTGTTACGCCCTCGATACCTGGCTCAAGACCATTGTCATCGTGGTCGCCGTTATTGTTCGCATCATAGTACACCGTACTACCAATGCTCATATTTGGTACAAATCCGAAGTCAACTGTCATGTTGCCGTTGGCTTCGTTATCGTCATCCTGTACTCCACCTGGGTAGGTCTCGTTGTCTGGCTCTGTGCCAGGGGTCAACGTTACTATGCCCGACAGTGACTCATCTCCGGCTACTGCCGTAGCATCTCCATCACTGTTACCGTCAACATCATCGTTTGGATCGGTGCTTACTCCTGCTCCGCTTGATGCTACCGGTGCGCCTAAGGTCGCGATTACGCCTACCTGATAGTCTCCAGGTGCCAACATCTCGAACAGGTAGTTACCTTCTGCATCGGTCATTACGCTGGTGATGAAGTTGCCCAAGTCGTCATACAAGTTCACCGTTACTCCCGATATGCCTGATTCCAATGGGTTGTCCAAATCCTGTACTCCATCGTTATCAACATCGTAGAACACCGTAGATCCCAACTCCATCATTGGTACGAAACCGAAGTCAACCGTCATATCACCATTAGCTTCTGCTGCATCGTCCTGCGCTGCTCCTGTCGCCTCTGCCGTGTTGTCTTCTACGGTTGGCTCCATATCTGGTGTCAGCGTGATCACTGGTGAGTAAGCTGTTGTGCCTACACCACCTGGATTGCGTACCGTTGTTCGCCGTCGCCCCCATTGTCATCAGTTGTTACTGCTGTCATTGAGCTTGCTCCTGCTTGTGCTTGGTGTTACCGCTACCATGTAGTCCCCGGAGGAAGATCGCCGAAGTAGTAGTTGCCATCGGCATCGGTTACTGTCGTTGCAATTACCTCACTTGGATCAATAGTACCGTCACCGTTTACGTCATACAGCAATTCTACTGTTACGCCCTCGATACCTTTACCAAGACCATTGTCATCGTGGTCGCCGTTATTGTTCGCATCATAGTACACCGTACTACCAATGCTCATATTTGGTACAAACGAAGTCAACTGTCACTGTTGCCGTTGGCTTCGTTATCGTCATCCTGTACTCCACCAGTAGGTCTCGTTGTCTGGCTTGTGCCAGGTCAACGTTACTATGCCCGACAGTGACTCATCTCCGGCTACTGCCGTAGCATCTCCATCACTGTTACCGTCAACATCATCGTTTGGATCGGTGCTTACTCCTGCTCCGCTTGATGCTACCGGTGCGCCTAAGGTCGCGATTACGCTCTACTGATTCAGTCTCCAGGTGCCAACATCCGAACAGGTAGTTACCTTCTGCATCGGTCATTACGCTGGTGATGAAGTTGCCCAAGTCGTCATACAAGTTCACCGTTACCTCGATACGCCTGATTCCAATGGGTTGTCCAAATCCTGTACTCCATCAGTTATCAACATCGTAGAACACCGTAGATCCCAACTCCATCATTGGTACGAAAACCGAAGTCAACCGTCATATCACCATTAGCTTCTGCTGCATCGTCTTGCGCTGCACCTGTCGCCTCTGCCGTGTTGTCTTCTACTGTTGGCCTATATCTGGTGTCAGCGTAATCACTCGGTGAGTAAGCTGTTGTGCCTACACCACCTGGCTGCGTACGTTGTTCGTTGCCCCCATTGTCATCAGTTGTTACTGCTGTCATTGAGCTTGCTCCTGCTTCTGTGCTTGGTGTTACCGCTACCATGTAGTCCTGGAGGAAGATCGCCGAAGTAGTAGTTGCCATCGGCATCGGTTACTGTCGTTGCAATTACCTCACTTGGATCAATAGTACCGTCTCCGTTTACGTCATACAGCAATTCTACTGTTACGCCCTCGATACCTGTACCAAGACCATTGTCATCGTGATCGCGTTATTGTTCGCATCATAGTACACCGTACTACCAATGCTCATATTTGGTACAAATCCGAAGTCAACTGTCATGTTGCCGTTGGCTTCGTTATCGTCATCCTGTACTCCACCTGGGTAGGTCTCGTTGTCTGGCTCTGTGCCAGGGGCCAACGTTACTATGCCCGACAGTGACTCATCTCCGGCTACTGCCGTAGCATCACCATCACTGTTACCGTCAACATCATCGTTTGGATCGGTGCTTACTCCTGCTCCGCTTGATGCTACCGGTGCGCCTAAGGTCGCGATTACGCCTACCTGATAGTCTCCAGGTGCCAACATCTCGAACAGGTAGTTACCTTCTCCATCGGTCATTACGCTGGTGATGAAGTTGCCCAAGTCGTCATACAAGTTCACCGTTACTCCCGATATGCCTGATTCCAATGGGTTGTCCAAATCCTGTACTCCATCGTTATCAACATCGTAGAACACCGTAGATCCCAACTCCATCATTGGTACGAAACCGAAGTCAACCGTCATATCACCATTAGCTTCTGCTGCATCGTCCTGCGCTGCACCTGTCGCCTCTGCCGTGTTGTCTTCTACTGTTGGCTCCATATCTGGTGTCAGCGTAATCACTGGTGAGTAAGCTGTTGTGCCTACACCACCTGGCTGCGTACCGTTGTTCAAGCCGTCGCCCCCATTGTCATCAGTTGTTACTGCTGTCATTGAGCTTGCTCCTGCTTCTGTGCTTGGTGTTACCGCTACCATGTAGTCCCCTGGAGGAAGATCGCCGAAGTAGTAGTTGCCATCGGCATCGGTTACTGTCGTTGCAATTACCTCACTTGGATCAATAGTACCGTCTCCGTTTACGTCATACAGCAATTCTACTGTTACGCCCTCGATACCTGGCTCAAGACCATTGTCATCGTGGTCGTTGTTATTGTTCGCATCATAGTACACCGTACTACCAATGCTCATATTTGGTACAAATCCGAAGTCAACTGTCATGTTGCCGTTGGCTTCGTTGTCGTCATCCTGTAATCCGCCTCGTAGGTCTCGTTGTCTGGCTCTGTGCAGTGCCAACGTTACTATGCCCGACAGTGACTCATCTCCGGCTTACCGCCGTAGCATCTCCATCACTGTTACCGTCAACATCATCGTTTGGATCGGTGCTTTACCCTGCTCCGCTTGATGCTACCGGTGCGCCTAAGGTCGCGATTACGCCTACCTGATAGTCTCCAGGTGCCAACATCTCGAACAGGTAGTTACCTTCTGCATCGGTCATTACGCTGGTGATGAAGTTGCCCAAGTCGTCATACAGGTTCACCGTTATTCCCGATATGCCTGATTCCAATGGGTTGTCCAAATCCTGTACTCCATCGTTATCAACATCGTAGAATACCGTAGATCCCAACTCCATCATTGGTACAAACCCGAAGTCAACCGTCATATCGCCGTTGTCTTCTGCTGCATTATCTTGAGCAGCACCCGTTGTTTCTTCTGGGCTATCCTCTGCCATAGTCTCTAAACCAGGCGTAAGGGTAATAACAGGTGATTGTGCTGGTGTACCAGCGCCGCCTGCTTGCGTACCATTATTTACCCCATCACCAGCCATGTCGTCTGTAGTCAAACCACCAGGGGAAGATTGGGCAGCTGCACCATTAGGTGTTACTTGTACGATATAGTCACCAGGTGCGAGGTCACCAAAATAATAATCACCATTGGCATCCGTAATATCTGTGGCAACGACATCGTCTATCATACCATCATTATCGGTATCAGCCAAAAGTGTGACGGTTAATCCCCCAATACCTAATTCGTTGGCATCGTGAATACCGTTCATATTTGGATCATAATAAACGGTAGAACCTACGCTGACAGATGAAACCAAACCAAAGTCAACGGTCATGTCTCCATTATCATCTAAGTTTCCACCAGCGGATAGTTGACCATCTTGATCACCACCTGCGCCACTCTCGTTGAGAGGCTCCTGACCAGGAATCAAACTAATAACAGGAGATGAAATGGCCATACCAATACTGGTTTGTACACCATTATCATCATTGTCTTCTTGATTATCGGCTGTGTCAGTTGGTGAACTAGATAGTGGATAATCCGCTGCGACTCCAGCAAAGTTGGAAGCAGGAAGCACTACAAAATAATTACCCGGAGGAAGATTGTCAAAGAAATAGGTACCGTCCGCTGCAGTTAGTACTCCACCAGCAGCATCATCGCCTGTACCAAGAATACCATCTGGGCCAACGTTGATTTCAACATCGTCCGGAGTATTAGGCATACCGTCAGGGCCAGGGGAATAAAGCTGTACCGTTACATTCTCTAATGGTTGTTCAACTCCTTCCTGATAGATACCGTCATTGGTTGTAGCGGGATCTGCGCTTTGATCCACCCAAACAACCGAGCCGATACTCATAGATGGGTAGAAACCAAAGTCGATCGTCATATCCCCAGCTGCATCGTCTACATCATCTTGAATTCCTCCTGAACCCATTTCCGCAGTACCAGAAGGCTCAGTTCCTCCTAGATTAAAGGTGATACTTGTAACGGGGTCACCTGTGAGAGGTTGGTCACCATCATCGTTGTTATCAGTACCATTATCCGTACCTGTAGTAGGAGTCGAAGAGGTAGGATATTCAGCAGGAGCCGTAGGTATATAAATGAAATAATCTCCAGTGGGTAAGCCACCAAAGAAATAGTCACCATTTGAATTTGTTGTTGTAGTAGCAATGGGAGTAGCCGTGAGGGGATCATCACCCGCCATAAAAAGCTCAAGTATTACCCCATAATTCCATTTTCTCCATCGGCTTGTTCATAAACACCATCGTTGTCTAAATCGGAAAAGACGGTACTTCCCACACTGTAACAAGGTTCAACCATGTATCCGGCAGGAGCAGCACAAGTGGTGTAACAAACACCAGCCAAGTGCCCAGTGCCGGACTGACCATCTAAAACCACCTGAATAGGTTCGCCTGGGATAAGGAAGTTACTCACAGTAGGATCTTCATCTTCCCGATAATTAATGGCGTAGGGTGTGTAAGTGCCAGCCTCTAACCCTGTAAAGAAACCTGTAAGATTCACATCAACAATAGTGCCACCGGCATCTACCAGTACATATTTTTGTACCTGACCACTTGTGCCTCCCGCCATGAACGTACCTGGTACTGGGATTGAGCCAAGATAGCACCATAAGGCGCGCCATGAACTAGCGATGGTAAACAGAAAGCACCTGATGCTTGTCCGCCATCGGGGCGAACTTCACATAGCACTTCCGGTACTTCCATCGTGCCTGTATCGGGGCTGCCATCGGCGACAGCACTGACTACCTGCACGGAGCCTCCTGATCCAGAGTGGCTAAAATAGCCGAAATAAACAGTGGTTGAACCATCGTGAGCGGAAGTTACACCATCTACTGTAACCATATACGGCCCAGTACCACCTGTCACAGTTTCCACAGCAACATAGTAGGTGTTTGGCATCACTGCCATTGTACCATCAGAAGTACAAATTGCTTCAGCTGAGATAGAGAGCTGCCCGAATAGTGATGCTGATAGCAACAACGATAAGACAGACAATGAGCCAGCCTTGCTCAAAGGGAACAAATTTGTCATGGAATTCATGTAACTTTTTTCATGCCGATGTTGATTTGCCGACGTAAAACGTCACTAAATATACTAAGTGTGTACCATACTTTGCCATTACAACAAAGTAAATACAATGAAAAATGAATGGGTGTAAACACCCTTTAATAAAAAAATGGAAAAAAATTACCTAGAAATTCGGTGCGTATAAGAAGTGTATAGCAAATACATAACGCACCTTGAGAAAGGTTGGTCGAATTTTTTCCATGTGTCTTATGATTATGAATTTGCCGTGTAATTATATAAATGCTAAAGAACTAGTGGAATAAATAGCTCGCTGGATTATACATTACCGAACAAAGGTAATAAATATATTTTTTTCTACCAGCTATAGAAAAGTATTTTTTAAAAAAAAACTTCATGCAGAATACTATCTGCATGAAGTTCAACACATTACCTATTGAATAGGTAACGATTATCCCCCGAAATCGTCGAAGGAAATATTTTCTTGAGGTACACCAAGTTCATCCAAAGCCTTGATGACCGACTGGTTCATCATAGGAGGACCACAGAAGTAATATTCTACCTCTTCTGGTTCGGGATGCTGGGATAAGTATTGTTGTACCAAAACAGGCATAATGAATCCTTTGAATCCATCCCCTGGGGCATCCATGTTTTCCTTAACCTGCCAGTTATCCTCTGGTAGCGGGTTGTCTAGCGCTATAAAGAAGCGGAAGTTGGGAAAATCTTTTTCGATTTGGCGGAATTGCTCGATATAGAATAGTTCTCGCTTGGTACGACCACCATACCAGAAAGATACTTTTCGGTCGGTTGTCTTCAAGGTGTGGAACAAGTGGAATAGATGGGAACGCAGCGGTGCCATACCAGCACCGCCTCCGATATAGACCATCTCTTTTTTGGTTGGCTTAATGAAAAATTCGCCGTAAGGCCAGAAATTGTCACCTTATCCCCTGGTTTTCTGGAGAAGATGTAAGAAGAACAAACGCCTGGATTCACTGGTAGCCAGCCATTCGTATTGCGATCCCATGGCGGGGTAGCGATACGGATATTCAACATGATGATGTCTCCTTCAGCTGGGTGGTTCGCCATGGAATAGGCTCGGAACTGTTCCTCGTCATTGACCATTTTTAGCCCCCAAAGTTTAAAGTTGTCCCACTCACTTTGGAACTTATCCGGATTATCGCCGTGGTGTTCCGGGTGAGCTTTGATATCGATATCCTTGTATTCAACCGTAATCTTTGGCACATCAATTTGGATATAGCCACCTGATTGGAAGTCCATGGTTTCGCCTTTTGGCAAGCGTACAACAAACTCCTTAATAAAGGATGCTACATTGTAGTTGGAAACCACGGTGCAATCAAATTTCTTGATACCAAAGATTTCCTCTGGTATGCGAACGTGCATATCCTGACGCACCTTTACTTGGCAGGCCAAGCGCTTGTTTTCTGCGGCCTCTTTACGGGTCAAGTGGTTCATTTCCGTAGGCAATACATCACCGCCTCCCTTGTCCACATGACATTCGCACATAGCGCAAGTACCCCCACCGCCACAAGCAGAAGGCAAGAAGATGTTTTTATCAGAAAGCGAACTGAGCAACGAACTGCCCGGCTGTACCATCAGTGGGTTTTCTTCGTCACCGTTGATGATGATTTTTACTTCCCCTTGAGGCACGAGCCGCTTGCGCGCTGCAATCAACATAAATGACAGCAGTAAAATAACTGCTGTGAACAAAATAACCGCTGCAACTATAATATTCATGGTGTAAATATTGTGCTAGTCAAATTACAAAAGTTATCCTAACGGATAATTATTTAGTTCCGGTAAATACAGCCGGATCAATCCCCATCAAGCTCATAAAGGCAATGCCCATCAAGCCTGTTAGGATAAAGGCCATCCCCAATCCACGTAATCCTGCAGGAACATGGGAGTAACGAATTTTTTCACGGATGGCCGCAATGGCGATGATGGCTAAAAACCATCCGAAACCGCCTCCTAAACCAAATGCTATTGAATTAGCCAAGGTATATTCGCGGGAAACCATAAAAAGTGAACCGCCCAAGATAGCGCAGTTTACGGTGATCAACGGCAAGAAGATACCCAATGCTGCATACAGTGAAGGTGAGAATTTCTCTACTACCATTTCCACTAATTGCACCATAGAGGCAATAACCGCGATGAAGAGAATGAATCGAAGGAAGGTAAGATCCTGTCCGAACAATCCGTTTTCACTCAACAGATATTCATTGATGAGCCAGTTGATTGGCATAGTAACACCCAATACGAATATTACCGCTAAACCAAGACCAAAGGCGGTACTTACTGACTTGGAAACAGCCAAGTAAGAACACATACCCAAGAAGTAGGCCAACACCATATTCTCAATGAAGGCCGATTTGATGAAGATATTGATAAACTCTCCCATGAGAAGAAAATTTTATAGTTCAGTTTGCGAATGGAATTTAGTCCCCTAATACCCCCTATTGGAGTGACACATTATATATATTAGGAGATATCCACTAATTTTGGATTGCGGGCACGCTGAATCCAGATGATGATAGCAACAATGAACATGGCTGCTGCCGGCAAAACCATCAGGTTGTTATTAGCATACCACCCAAACCAAGCACTCTGGGTTGTATTGATAAAGTATTCAGCGGTAGGGCCGATGATTTTCATCTCAATCGGGCTACCTGCGAAAAGTGATCCTTTTCCAAAAAGCTCCCTCACAATGGCCACCATGATGAGGATTACACCATAGCCCACACCATTGCCTAAGCCGTCGAGGAAAGAACGCCAAGGCTTATTGGCCATAGCGTAGGCTTCCAAACGCCCCATAACGATACAGTTGGTAATGATGTGAGTCCGATGTAAACGGAAAGCTGTTTGTAAACGGGATAGTTAGCGTATTTCAGTGCCATTTCTACCAAAGTCACCAAGGTAGCGATGATGACCAATTGAACGATCATACGCACCGCCTTAGGGATGTAGCTCCTAAGCATGGAGGTGAACAGGTTGGAAAAAGCAGTTACAAATATTACCGCAATAGACATAACCACCGCAGGATACACCAAGGAAGTAACCGCCAATGCGGAACAGATACCTAACACCCGAACAGTAATAGGGTTGTTATCGCTTAGTGGATCGGAGAGCAGTTTCTTCTCTGCCTTACCGAAAAGAGGTTCTTTTTCGGCCTCCAATGTTTTCAACTCTGCCATATTGATTTGCTATTTAGTTGATTGCTGTTATTGAATGAGCATGCCTTGAGCGGAAGACGCTTGGCGCTCCTTTTCAAGATAGGGAAGATACAAAGAAAGGCCATCGTAGAGCATTTTGGTGACGCCGTCAGAGGTGACGGTTGCACCAGAAATGCCATCCACCTCATAGGTTTTATCTACAGCACCGCCCTTACGTACTTTCACGGATACGAACTTGCCGTCCTTAAAAATTTGGGTATCAGCGAACATGGCAGGAAATCCGGGGTTATCCTTGATTTCGGCTCCCAGACCAGGGGTTTCCCCTTTGTGGTCGAAAGAAGCCCCTGCAATAGTATTGAGGTCGCTTTCCAATGCGATGTTGCCCCAAATTTCATCCCAAAGGCCGTTGCCTCTAACGGAAAGGATGTAGAAGGATTTACCGTCGTTGGTATATTTGAACACGGGTAGGGAACGCTCTGCCACTGGCTTTTTACGTTCTTTCGCCATATCAATATCCTCAGCTAGTACGCTGGAAAGTGGCTCGCCGTTGGTACCGATAGCCATTTGTTCTACCTTTGATTCAAAGATTTCCAGCACTTGCTCGTCTGTAATATCGTAGGCACCCATGCCTTGTCCGAGGTAGTCATTGACAGCGGCCAATACGGCACGCCACAAAATATCCTCGCTTGGCAGCCTTTTCTTTGGTGGCTTCCCGGATTTCGTCAACAACAACGCTACGATTACCGTCATCACAAAGACGAAGGAGCAAAACGTAATTGGTGCTATTTCTATCCACGACTTTTTCTTTTTAAGATGAATAATCAGCCCAGTAGGCTGTTTGCATTATCGGTAACTGCTGCGTGGCGTTTTGCTCTACGCTTCATGTTGGCCTCCAGTACATAGTGATCCACCAAAGGCAAATACGTTCAGCGAAATGGCCAACATCCACCCTTTCAGTAAGCAGGGTTCAGGATACGAATAACCAATCCCGATGAACCCGATGAAGAAGCCATAAATCCACTTTCCTGTTGTGGTAGAAGCAGCCGTCACAGGACTTGTAGCCATGAAGGCAATGGCAAAGAAGAAACTTCCCATATAGAAGTGGTAGTACCAAGGTACAGCCATGAATTTGAAAATGCCATCTGTTTCTGTGCCAAACGTTTCTGGTGCCAACCTGCTTACCATCATACCACAATACGAAACCTACTACCGCCGACACCATGATGCGCCAATCAGCCACCCGCGTAAGAATCAAAAAATACCGCGCCCAAAATGATCAACGGTTTGGATGTTTCTCCCACAGAACCAGGGATTGACCCCCACCACATTTGATCTAAGGAATAATGCGCCGTTACTGCTTCCCATCCTCCTTTGGCGGCAAGACCTAAGGGGGTAGCTCCCGTGTAAGTATCGATCACCGCTTTGCCCCCTTCGCCGAAGGCAGCTCCAGCCGAAAGCACCAAAAATACCGTCGAGGAAGCCATATACACCCACCATAAGTTTGGCCGATGTACTGACCTACGCCCGCTTTTTCAATACCTGCAATCCAAACCTCATCACCAGAGATGTACGTTGGATATGCAAAAAACACGAAAACACGCGCCAGCAATGCAATATTGAGAATATTCATACCTGTGCCTCCGAATGCTTCCTTGCCGATGATAACAGCAAAAGCAATAGAAATGCAGAGAATCCAAATCGGAATATCGGGCGGCATGATGAGCGGAATCAAGGCACCTGTTACCAAGAACCCTTCTTCCACCGCGTGGCCTCTTTTAGCGGCATAGTAAAACTCTATACCCAAACCCACCACGTGTGTCCAAATAAATATAGGCAATAACTTCACTAAACCATAGGCCAGTTTAAGGTTCAATGCTTCGAAAGCACCTTCGTACATACCTAAGGCATGGAAGTGTTGTGCACCTATATTATATATACCGAATAGATAAAGCAGCGTCAGCGACAGCACCACGAAAACCATGGTTCGTTTCAAATCCATACCATCGCGGATGTGTACGCCCCCCTTGGTTACATGGTTGGGTGTAAATGCGAAGGTAAAGAAGGCGTCGTAAGCAGTGTGTAGCAATGGAGATTTGGCCTTATCTGGCTCGATGCGCTCCAAAAACTTAAGCAATGCCTTTTTCATATATCAATAATGAGTTATTTTAACAATGGAGGATGAAAAGCCAACTGGGCTTACCCTTGTTCGCGGATGGTTTCCAGCCCTTCGCGCAATATGTGCTGCAAAGGCTGCTTGGATACGCAAGCAAACTCACAGAGTGCTACGTCCTCTTCTACTAATTCCAAGATGCCCAATTTTTCCATACGCTCCAAATCGTTGACAACGATAGACTTCATCAACTGCTGGGTGTAGATATCCATCGGCATTACCGATTCATAATCGGTAGTAACAACGAACGCTCTTTTTTCGCCATGTGTATTCGTATCTGCCTCAAAAGTAAGGCCGGAAAACAGGGCATTGCGCAGGAAGGTCTTGGAGATAGAAGGGCGGGGTGCCAATGGTACCAACCAACCAAACATCTCAAAATAATCACCTTCCGCCACTACTGTTATCTGATCGTCGAACCAATTCAAGTAGGTATTTTCGGATTTTTGTGTACCCGACAGTACATCGCCAGAGATGATGCGCACATTTTCTCCTTTGACGTTGCCTTTTAGCAATTCCCCCATATTAGCACCTGCAAAAGTGCGAACATATTGGGGTTTGTTGAGTTCAACCCCTGTCAGTGCAACTACGCGAGAAGCGTCGAACTTGCCTGTGAGGAACAACTTGCCCAAGGTAATGACTTCCTGTACGCCGAGTGTCCAGACTACATCACCGTTGGCCACGGGGGCTGTATGGTGAATTTGTACCCCTACGTTACCCACAGGGTGCTTGCCTTTGAAAAAGCGTTTGCTGCAATGAGCCGCATTGACAAACACATCAGCAGGAGCTTTATCGCCACGACCGTCAAGCCCGAGGTGAACTTGACCCGTTGTTACGTTGGCCAACACTTCTAATCCTTTCTGGAAAGCAGCCTCCTGCCCTGCTACTACCACCGACATATCCGGTGCTAGTGGTGCCGAATCAAACGTGCTAACGAAGATATCACGAGGCACGGCATTGGGGTCGGGGATGATATTGTAGGGACGCTGCCGCAAGAGCGACCAAGCACCACTCTCCTTGAGGAAAGCAAGCAAGGTGGCACGGTCGGCGTTGGCGGCTGGTGCATTGAAGGTACGGTACTGCTGCTCCTTGTCTGCCAAGATAACGATCTCGGTGATGGCGCGCTTAGCACCACGGTTGATTTCGATTACCTCGCCACTGACGGGTGCCACAAAGGCTACCTCGGGCATATTCTTATCAAAGAATAGTTGATCGCCCGCTTTTACAGAAGTACCAGGCTCAGCAGTCACCTTAGGAATAGGCTGAAGCCCCAAAAAGTTGGGGGGCTGAATGGCATAGCGCGTTACACCCTGAGCGGGGGTAACACCACCCGTTGCCGCTCCTTCCAACAGGATGTCGTGGCCTTTCTTTAAAACGGTAGTGGGAATGTTGTTGGCGTAAACAGGTGCTTTACCACCAAAAATCTGCCGCAATCCGGGAATCATGGTCAGCCCACCTCTTTCCACATCAATGTTGTTTTTCTTGGCTTCTACCCCAATGAGGTTGTCTGCCAAACTAATGAGCATGCCGAAAAATAGCAGCAATGCGATACCCACCATGACGAATAGAAAAAGATCGGAACCACTTGTGGTGTTGGATTGAGCCGATAGTACACCAGCAGACATCCATGTGCCCGCCAGCAGTACAGCTCTTTGCAAGTTACCTTTCATTGTGTTTTTTTACCATTTATCAGATCAATGATCCAATGCCCTTTTTTATAAAAAACTGAATTGCAGTTGTTTATAAAAATACAGGTTATTAAAACTGCGCAAAGATATAAACCTTATCGTTATCCTAACAGGTAGCCAAAATCAAAGTTGGGAAAAAAATATTATTTAGACATTTTCTAAATAAAGTCGTTTCCACCGCTTCCATCCAAATAGTGCCATGACTACATAAACAATCATTACAAAAGCGAACAATACAGCCCCTTGGCTACTATATAAATAGGCGTAGATGATATTGACAACTATCCAATACAACCAGTTTTCCAACCTTCGCTGTACAAGTAGCACGGTAGCCCATACTGAAAAAACGGAGGTAAACGCATCCATATATGTAGCAGCGGCTGCCGTAAAACTAAACAGGTATCCCAACAACAAGCTAAGACATCCTCCTACAACTATTGCAAAAATATGTGCCCACGCATCCATACGCGATATGACTAACGGTTGCCCACTGATGCCGCCCTTGGTCCAATTGTAAAGCCCCCAAACTCCCATCAACACATAAATGACCTGGAGAATCCCATCTAAATAAAGATAGTACATAGCAAAAGAGGCATACGCCCAGAGCGTACATCCCACTATTCCAAAAAGCCAGCCAATGGGTTTATTCGCCGCCGACAACACCACATAAGTAATGGAGAAGATGGTGGCGGCCCAGTCAACCCAAGTCATAGCCTCAATGTCGGATAGTAGTTGTGTGTACATGAGCTGTTGGCAGGTGGTACTATTTTACTACACCAGCTAAACAACTCTGGGAAAATTTTGTTATAAAAGCAATACTATCAACTAAAATACTATTACTATGAAAAATTTAATTTTTGTATTCCTCCTAGCATCCTTTTTGTTTATGGAACGGCAATACGCACAACCCAACCCTATCAATATGTACACGGCCACCGCGCCCATTGATATAAAAATATATGGTAACGGTGCTCAATACTGGTTGGTAACAGGCGACAATCTAACTCGACAAGGAAAATGGGAAGAAGCCATATTAGCCTACGATAACGCTGTTGTACATTTGCCAGAATGGTCGGTACCTTATATCAAGAGGAGCGTAGCTAAGGCCAGAATGGGAAGACAACAAGAAGCGAAACAAGATCTCCACAAAGCCAACCAGTTGAGCCAATTCGGTGCGCTGCTATACAATGAACTCTATCCAATAGGAAAATATAGATTGATGGCCGTTTCCATTGGTCACGCAAAGGGCAATCACCCCGAAAAGATGAGTGATATAGCAAGTTTGAAACAAAAGGGACAGTTCACCAATGCTTCGGTACTCATCAAGCAACTATTCAACAGCAGGCAGATTGACGACACCTCCTATGCCTTTTTATATGGCAACCTACATTTGCTGCAAAACCAGCAATTGGAAGCTATTGCTTACTACGATTGGTTGCTGGACCGAGGGGAAGAAGCCTCTGTGCTACACAATAGAGGGCTGGCCAAGCTGATGATCTACAACTTTGCCGATGGTTGCCATGATTTGGAAAGAGCTAGCCAACTAGGCCACCAACCCAGTGCAGAGCAGTATAGTGCTTTTTGTAATATGTAAATCTTTTGGCCGGGAGTGGAAGGGCGATTTTTTTCCTTTGTATGGGGAAAAAATCTTCTTTTTTGGCTCGAAAGCGCACTATCTAAGTAGTTACCTGTTTTTTTTTAAAATAATGCCATATATTAGCCCAGATTTTTTCACTAAACCATTTCTCTAATGAAACATTTATCTCTTTTCGCCGTGTGTGTGTGGTGTGTGTGTGTGTGTGTGTGTAGCATGATCCTATTGCCTTCGTGTGCTAAAGAAGACACCACCACGAATGCCCCAACCCTCTTGCAGCAGCAATCGCTTTCTACTGCTACAGAAAACGCTCCTGTCTCCTATTCTGAACACATACCAGACGAACCTCCTGTGGCTGAACGGGATGGGAGGTTTGAAAACTGTACTTGCTTTTACAGTGTAACGGATGTGCAAAATATTGCTAATTCTACGCTAAGGTCTTGGTCTCTAATTAGTATTGACCCCAACACTCTTGTAGATGAGACAATTACAGGCCGTGTAATTCTTAATGGCGCTACAGGACAGTATGAACCTCGGTACATTGATGGAAGTACAACTGCTCAAGGATTACCTTTGCCAAGTCCTTACAGACAACTTGTATCTCCATCTTACGGCACCTTAATGTTTTACTTGATGTCTGATGCTGATGATGTTTCAGATATCCCTGCTACTTATACAATAAAAGCCAATGTCAAGTGTTACCACGCAGATGGAACTTTTGCCACATCAACTAATCATACCTTTCAGTGGAATCAAGCTACATCTTACGGCGGTGTTTCTGGATTTTATACAGCAGCATTTTGGAAGCATTTTGACTGTGTTTATCATACACAAAAAAACTAATAATTGACCTTCTTCAGGCGCAGGATAGAAATTAAAGCTTCCATCCTGCGTCTTTTTATAATCCCAACTACATGACTAAACACATCCTCTATTTTTTCATCTTGATGACCCTATGCCAAAATGGGTATAACCAAGGGGTAACTCGATCCCTGAATATCCCTGACATTCCATTAGGAGTAGATAGGTTTTTTTGGGGTAAATCAGAGGAAGGTTTTTCTCTTTACTTATCGTCTTTTTCTACATCAGGGTTTGCAATCGTTAATTTCATGCAGGACGGGAGTATAGAAAACGCTTTTCGGGTTCAGCATAGTAACTCGGATTTTTTAGCCAACTACTTCCCAACCGTTTACCGGAGGAGGGGGGATTGGCACGCTGTATCCCAAAAAGGACAACCAAATGGGTTTGAATCAGCAGGTACGCGGCTCTTTATCATCAACACCTCAGCCGGAGAGCAAATGGCTTGGCGTTTGTCTGAAACTCATTTCTTGCCTTTCAGGCATTCTTTTGTGGGACAAAACCTACTGCTGACCCAACATGGTATGGGGCAGGAAAACAACATTGAAAGATTGCAATTCGCCCAAATTGATGTAAGTACAAGGGAAATACTTTGGTCAAAAAGTTATGGTGTTACTGGGTTTTCAAATGTAACAATTTCCTTTCTCGATGAAGAGCTACTTCCGAACGGAAACGTTGTAGGGATGGGTGGTCTCCTCTTCGGAGATGGTTCGCACAACTATAACTTCTTAATAGAACTCAATCAAGCAGGAGAGATAGTTAGGAGTATTCTCCATGAAAACACGATGAGCTTTAAGAAAATCGGCACGGACAACCAAGGTAATATTTTTCTGATAGGAGCAAGTAATAATGCCGCGCCTATACCGAATGATGCGATCCTCGCCAAACTTTCACCAGCTTTTGAACTTATATGGAGTAAACAGCTACACGCTGAGAATTTCGATTATCTGAACACCACCCTCCAAACCGATTCCACCGGGGATGTCTATTTCAGTTACTCCACCTTTGGGGATCTACCAGTCATTGCGGGCAAGATCAGTGCTGCGGGTGAACTGCTTTGGTATAACGGCTATGCTGCTCACAACCCACAGATATTGATAGACGATGCATTGCGCTTTTATATCACCAGCGATCGGCAATATTCCTCGGACGGTTCTTTTCAAGATGCGCGTATCATCATGCGTACCGATGAACAGGGGTTACTGGGCGACTGTGAGGTTTTACTGCTTGCCTTGAATTGAGCGACGTTGACCTACATTTTGAAACCCGCCAGTGGGATGTCATTCCAGCCCCCGAACCAGAACCCCTTTCCGTGATAGTGGAGGCATTACAAGCTAGCACCGCCCCTGTCTGTAGCAGCCCAGAAGCCCCATCCCCTTTCTTTTTGCTTCCCGATTCCGTGTGTGTTCACACACCCCTCGTAGCCGATAGCCTCAAGAGTGCACTGGCCAATGCCGTAGCATGGCATCTACAAGGAGCAGGCGTAGATACGTTACTAACGGACACTCCCGTTCTGGCATGGACTTTCGATACTCCCGGCAATTACACCATCACACATACTGTATGGGTATTGGGGTGTGCGTACTCTTTACACGCAGCCTAACCGTACTCGATGACCATGCCCCTCTCCTACCCCACGACCAAGTGGTTTGCGATGCACCTCCTTTTATACTCCGTCCGCTTCCACAAACGGCTGGGTATGCCTTTGAATGGCAAGATGGGAGTACGGAAAGTGCGTGGGAGGTTCAGATGTCGGGACTGTACCGCGTACAAGCTACCGATGGGTATTGCCATTATCACGATTCCCTCCGCCTCGATTTCTTGGAAGATATTGCCCCAGGTGTCCTCCTCCATCTGCCCGAAGATACTACGCTTTGTAATTCCCATTTCCCTTATTCCTTGGCACCTTACAGCGAGTACACCGACACCTTCCTTCTCAATGGCAGCCATGAGTTCGCCCAAGTGCTACCCCTTCATGCTTCAGGACAATATACCGTAGGGGCTATGATAGCAGGTTGTGAAGTGGTCGGCACTTTTACATTGGAAGCCGATGCGTGCGAAGCGCCTGTTTATCTACCCAACGCATTCAGCCCCAATGCTGATGGTATCAACGACCGCTTATTTCCACAAGGAGATGATTTCGATATGTTGGAACTGTCCGTATTCGACCGTTGGGGAAATCTACTCCATCACACCACTGCCGCTCCCTTTCACTGGAATGGCAGTACCGCCACACAACCCGCAGGAGAAGGTGTTTACATGATCGCCATCCGATACCTCAACCGCAAAACAGGTTACGAAGAATCAAAAGCGCAGGAAGTAGTGTTAATGAGATGATTGGGTTGATTAAGTCTGCCCCAACTCCTCCAAATACACCCTCCTAATGGAAGCAATATGCGTTTCCAAATCTTGAGATTGCCAATGCTGTGTGGATACGGGTGGTTTGACGACGACCTCTACCACCGTTGGGCGAAAGAGGGTACTGCCCCGAGGCATAGCATCATGTGCGTTTTTAATAACGATGGGCACCACGGGCACACCTGCTTGCATGGCAATATGAAAAGCACCTTTTTTGAAAGGCCCTAACGTGTAGTCATAACTACGGGTACCTTCGGGGAAGATGATAATAGACGTACCACTCTGAAGGGCATCGACGGCTGGTTTGAGCGCTTCAATGGCTTTTTCCTTGTTCTTACGATCGAGGAATATAGCACCCGAGGCCATGAGCATCTGCCCGATGATGGGCGTGGTTTGCAGTTCTTTTTTAGCAATGCCTAAGGCATCACGCCTAATGAGTTTGGCGGCAATCAGTAAATCGGCGCTGCTTTGGTGATTGAAAATAAAAACGGCTGGGCGGTTTTGCAGGTGGTGTTCGCCCTTGATTGCCAATGTGATACCTGCCATGGCAGTACCTAAATCGCCCAAGGCGGCCATGGTAGAATAAATACCCTCCTTCCAGGAAAGGTGCTTCACTCCTGACAATACGCCCGTGATGATAGCGGGCAAAAGGCTACCTCCCGTCAGTGCGGTGCGCAGGGCGTTGGTAGCAGCCGAAGGATTTTCCTCATTAAAACGATATACCGGCCAATCCCGTTGAAAAGCAATGGCACTGAGCTTATTATCAGGATTACAAGGCCTGGGGTGGCCCACGATGTCCATCAGTGGCAAGTCTTCGGCACTATCCGTATAAAAATAGCTGTGGGCTAAATCAATTCCTTTTTGGGAGGCGATGTCCTTAGCGGCGATGGCTTTGCCCTCTCCCCAGCAGGCGGGTTCCAGCACCTGTCCCGTAAATTTTCCGTCCTTGACTTCCAAGCGGGTACACAACACATCGGTTATCCCCAATTCCCGAGCCACTGGATTTACTTGATACGGGGTTGCAGCGGAAACAATGACCACGCTATGCCCTTTAGCCAAATGGGCGGCTACTAATGCACGAGACTCTGGGTAGATATCGTCCACCAAATGTTTTTGGTACACCTCTTCCCCTACGGTGATGAAAACCTGTTCGTCGATACCCTTCACCCCTTGCGCTCCTACAGCGGCCATGCTGGCAAAATTTTTATTACCTGTCGCATAGACCAAGGCTGCGGAAAATTGGGAGACCACCTCGGTAGTTGTCATCTTCCCGCTGAGCAGGCGCTCTTGGAAAAATTCCTTAGCGGAGAAGCCCCGTATCAACGTGCGATCCAAGTCGAAGAAGGCCAATCTGAGGCCCCTCGGCATCGGCCATGATTTCGGCAACGATAGCCTCTGTACGAGAGCCCGGAATGATGGCTTTCTCCACGGGTACCTTTGCTTTTCTAGGCACCGGTTTTTGGAGGGTTATCTCCTGAAGGGTGTTGATGTGTGCCGCTATCTGGTCGAGTTCAGCAGCAAAGGCGGCGATAGCTTTACGGTTGGCTCCCGTCCCCGGGATTAGCTTCCTATTGGCTGCTAATCGAATACCGTTTTGTAGGAAGGGCTTAGATACCGCTTCTATGCGCCGTATGCGCCCCAGCCACCGCATTTCTTCACCCAATGCCATACAGAAATTCAGAAAGGCTTCTTCCGTAAACGGTTCGTTGACATCCCATTGTTGTAAGCCATGCGCTACCACACGGTAAGCCTCCACGTAATTGTATAACACTACGGGGGCTACTAATACTTCTTGGCTTGCTAATAATGGCAAGATGGCAGGTTCTTCCGCAAATAGTGACCGTTCCCAATCGGGGTACATGAATGTCAGGTCGCGTTCTATTTCATCCGTGAAAACACTTTTAGCGGAATAGAAAAATTCAAATTTAAACAGATCCCGCAACGCCATGATCGTTACCCAAAAGGACAATTTCCGCTTTTCAACGGGCGTATTCATCACCGAGGTCGAGGCCAATTCGATAAAGGCTCGATGGTAGAAATGGTGCGCCGCCATATTGGCATAATAGTTTGCCGCCAAGTACTGCTCCGTGGAAATGACGTGCCGGGCATTCAGCCCTTGCCCCTGTTGCAGAAATAAGCCTGCCCGCGTCATCAACTTCAAGGCGTGCTGTACACTATCGCCAATGGGTTTACCCCTGTCCACCAAGGCATCCGGTTGGTGGTTTTCTATAAGACTCATCAAGTGAACCGTGTCCGATTCGATACCAGGGCGGCTGTTGGCAAACTTACTCAAAAGGGATACGCAGATAAGAGAGCCTGTCGTCACGGGCGTAATGCGGTTGATGCGGTGCATGATTTCAAATGCAAATCGGGAGATGTTGGATGCCGTTGCCGGTGCCGTCTCTTCCTCCTCATCGGGTAGCGTTGCCATGATGGGATCGGATACATCGACCGCCTCGCCAAAGCGGATGGCAATGCGCCCGAAATCCTGCCCCAAGTCGCGCAGGTATTGGATGAACCAAAGCAAACTCTCTGGAGTTTTCACTGTACCCCTACCCTCTTCCATCATTTCCGCCACATCTGGTATAAGGTCATATACAATGGAAACAGGTACATACTTGACTTCGATACCACTGGCTACTTCCGCCTCGCGAATGTATTTGAGGATGCCCATCTTGGGCCAAACGAGTTTACCCGTGCGGGAACGCGTGCCCTCCAAGGCCCACATAAAAGAGCCTTTCTCCAAGAGTTTGGAGGCTATAAACTGCCGGAGGGTGGCTTTATAGACCTCATTATCGCCAATATTTCTGCGGATAAAAATGGCGCCCACCTTACGGCCTATTTGCGACAAGCCCATGAAATCCATGTTGATACCAGCAAAAATATGTGGCAGCGGAAGGCCATGCCGAGCCAACACAATCCCCAGCACCAGCATATCAATATATGTCTTGTGGGTCATCACAAAAGCCACGGGATGCCTACGCATGAGGCGCGTCAGTTCCCGTAGTTCGCTGTACTCCACATCTATCGTTTTGTCGTATCCACGCCCGAGGAGGTATTCTACTATTTCCACGGCCACCAATTCCCAAGTGGGGTCGTGCTGCGTTTGCAGTTCTTCCCAATAGCGGGCGGCTTCCTCCTGCACCTTCTCCAAAGACACCCCTTTATCTTCCGCAATTTGCGAGAGTATTTGTTGGAAGGATGGATCGTGCTGCATATAAATATCTTATTTCAATTGATCTATGAGCATTGTATTTGTCTTTTTGGGGTCAGCTTTTCCTTTGGACTGCTTCATTACTTCTCCCATGAAGAAGCCAATGAGGCCTTTTTTTCCCTTGCGATATTCCGCTACTTTAGCGGGGTTAGCTGCCAACACGGCTGCTACCCACGCCTCCAATTCATCTTGGTCGTCGGATTGCAGCCACCCTCTTTGGGTTGCTAATGCGAATGGGGCGATATTGGGTGCATCCAACAAAGCGGGAAACAACTCTTGGTAAGCGATGGAATTGCTGATCTTGCCTTCCTCAATGAGTTGCAAGAAAGCAGCCAACTGGGTGGTCGCTAAAGGAAAGCGTTCCAAGGTGGTATTGTTATCTTTACACCAAGGTAGCAATTTATTAATCAGCAGGTTGGCTGCCGCCGCATACGCTGGGGTATCCTGCGCCAACTGGAAGAAATAACGAGCCGCCTCTGGTTCGGCACTGATGAGCCGAGCTTGGTAATCAGAAAGTTGATAATCCGCTTGCAAGGTGGACAAAACCTTCCACGGCAGCATGGGCATGGCCTCTTTTATGGCCGCTAACTGCTGTGCACTGATACGCACGGGCGGAATATCCGGCTCCGGAAAATAGCGGTAGTCGTGGGCATCTTCTTTAGAACGAAGTGGGGCTGTAACGCCCGTTTCGGGATCGAAATTGAGTGTTTCTTGGGATACCGTCCCGCCGGCCTCCACTATGCCAATTTGCCGCTGCACCTCATAGTCAATGGCTTTGCGAGCAAAGCGCATGGAGTTCATATTTTTGATTTCACAGCGGTTTCCCAACTTTTGGCTGCCCATTGGTCGGATAGATACATTGCAATCGCAGCGCATGCTCCCTTCTTGCATATTGCCATCCGAAATATCGAGATAGCGCACCAATTGGCGCATGGCAGTCATCAACGCATCCACCTCTGCGGCGGAACGCAGGTCGGGTTCCGTCACGATTTCCAAGAGGGGTGTACCTGCTCGGTTCAAGTCAATGTAGCTAAAGGGGCGTCGCTGTCGTGCATGGATTTTCCCGCGTCTTCCTCCATGTGTATGTGATGGATACGGATGTACTTTTCTCCTTCCTCTGTGGTGATGGTTACCCCGCCCCCTACGCAAACAGGTTGGTTATCCTGTGTGATTTGGTAACCTTTGGGCAAATCCGCGTAGAAATAGTTCTTTCTGTCAAAGGTGTGTTCTAAGTTGATAGTACTTCCCAATGCCAGCCCCAGCCTGACGGCGTATTCCACTTGTTTTTCATTCAAGCGCGGAAGGGTGCCAGGATGCCCCAGCGAAATAGCACTCACCTGCGTATTGGGGTCGCCCCCAAAGCGGATGTCATCGCCGCAAAACGCTTTGCTTTGCGTGCTGAGTTGCACATGGATTTCCAGCCCTATTACCGTTTCGTAGTTCATACGTTGCTATTCGTTAATACATCAAAGTGGATACCAGAATAGTAAGAATCAGAAAAATAAAGAAAACCGTAAAATATCCCAACAGTAGCAGCAAAAACTTGAGTAGCGTTTTCCAAAATGACTGCTTGTACACCCTTTTTATAGCGATTACCAAAAATACGGGTATCACTATGCTACTGACAATAATGATGCCCGCCCCTCCATCCTGATCATATTTCAAAAGAAAATGGAGTAACCAAAGCGTAAGTGCCGATGCAACAAAAGTAAATGCATGAGTGTGGAAAGAAAAAATCAAGTGATCGACGTAATAATAGTCCCTGCGAATGTAAAGCAACTTCAAAAGCAAGGCCACCATAGGCATCATCAGCAACATCATCCACACCATTTGGGAAATGAGATAACCGAAAAAGGAGTCTCCTTCTTTTTGCAATTTTATATTTTGCCGCATCAGCAGTTTCTCCCAATAACTAGCCTCTGGGGCATACCTTTGTACTAAAGTATCCGCAGGCCACTGCGCCATGTCTTTTCGCGACAACATAACCGAAGTCATCTTGGTATCTGACTCGTTGAAACTGATATTAACCCCTACATCAACGGAATCGGTATAATCCCTCCGCATACGCATAGCTAATGAATCCAGCACTTCCACCGCAGCGGGGTTGGAACTGAAAGCTTCTTTCAATGAATCCGACTGATGGCTCAGGCTGTCCAAAAATAAGGCGTAGTAAATATTCCTTTGACTGGCTTGCACCACCTGCTCTTTAAAGCTCTGCTCCGCCTTCTTGCCGACGAAACCTACCATAGCAAAAAACAGCAAAGCCGTAAAAAAGAACAAGCGCACGGGGCTGACATATCGCTGCCGCTTACCTTCAAAGAAGGCATTGGTAAGCCTGCCCGGCACAAAAATCGCAACGAGCGACCTCCACAGACGGCCTTCCACGTTCAGCACATCGCGAAAAAAATCGCCTATCAGCATGAGGAGGGATACCCTGACCTTCGTGTATTTCTGGCCGCAATGGGGGCAAAATAACTGCTGTTGCGACATTTCCGTGCCGCAGTTAAGGCAATGTTTATCCGATAGTTGAGTAGGTTCAGAGACCATTTTCCTCAATCTCTAAGATGGCGGCTACGTGGGCGTCGGCAATTTGCTGGCGCACCTCGTCCTTCATGAGTTCGAGTGCTTCTCGTTTGTTATTATAAAAACCGTTTTCCGTCAGGATGGCGGTCATCATAGTTTTGCGAAGCACAAAAAACTGCTTCTCCGGCTGCGACTTGAGGTGGCGATTCCTGAACCCCGTTTTTTCAATGAGGTATTTATGGAAAATAGATGCCATCTTCTGCCCGCGCTTACTACCGTGGAAATACCAAGTTTCTATACCGCTCACGCTATCTGCTGTCCAGTCATTGGCGGTGCGGGTATAGCCTGCATTGGCGTGTACGGAGACGAATAATTTAGGAATATCAGACCGCTTTTTATTGGCGCGATCTACCCTGCCTTGGAGGAAGTTATCGGTATCCACTTCGGGTACGACGTTGAAGTAGCGAACGCCTTCTTTGTCCAACTGCTTTATGATGCGGCGCACAATGTCGCGATTGAACTCATACTCAAAAAAGCGGGTTTCCCCATCATCGAAAAGGGGGCTTCTCTTTCCAGCGGTTTTGCTGCCGTGGCCATTGTCGAGACACCATAGATACCTCGGTTGGCGAGTTGCTGGCGCAGGCGCCGGAGCTGGCTCAGGTTCGGGAGCAGGCGCAGGTGCCGGCTCGGGAGGAGCTGGTGTGCCTTCGGGTTCTTCTTCAAAAATATTGTCGTCGAAGTCAACATCCGGCTCACCGGGTAGCAGGACTACTTCCTCCATTTCAGGGCGACGATCACCACTGAATCCTTTTGCAATTCCGATGCATCCTGCGGGTGTTCTACCACCGGTGGCGGCACGGAAGGTGCAGCATCCCCACCTGTTGATGCCGAAGGCGGCGCAGGCGAGGGTTAGCGGGACGTGGATTAGGGGCAGGGGATGGTTGTGGCGCAGTGGCCGATTCCTTGGTGCCAAACAAGGAGGAGAAAAGGCTCTTCAAAGCCGCGAATATCTTTCCTAACATAAAATGGGGTGCTGGTGAAACATCCAAAGATACACATTTCTGTGAAATCCTATAACCCTTTCAAAATAATCCTGTTGCCGCTGGCTAAACTGGAAGGCTTCAAACAGGGTTAGCGATAGGACGCTCTCCAAGTTACCGTACTTGGCATCGTAGTCCTGCTTGCTGCGGCGAATGACCTCATGGGCTTCTTCGCGTCCATACACATGCGTGATTTCGCACTTAGGAGCTTCCCCCGGCAATTGCTTGTAGGTAAGGAAGTAGTGCTTCAATCGGTTGAGTACCGTAGGCGGCAAATCGGTGATGTCTCGCCATTGGGAATAGACCTCGTCTTTGTCCATGACGGCGATGATTTTATCGTCGGCCTGCCGCCGTCAATCATCCGCAGGCCGCCAATAGGTACGGCATTGAGGATGATATTGCCATGCGTCACCTCCCGCTCGGTGAGGACACAGATATCCAATGGGTCGTCATCGCCGACGATACCTTCTCGGCCTGTTTTTTCCATACATAAAGCCGCCACCTCATCTTTGCAGTAGGTCTGTGGAATGAATCCATACAGGGCTGGTACGATATTAGAAAACTTTTGCGGACGATCGATTTTCAAGTAGCCAGATTTCTTATCCACCTCGTACTTGACGGTATCGGAAGGGATGACCTCGATGAAAGAAGTAACAATTTCAGGTGCATTAGCGTGATAATCGATCCCGTGCCAAGGGTGGGACGTGTAGCGCAGCCCGATCATCTGCCAGATTTTGTCGAATGCTTGTTGGCTCATTTTTTGGGGAATTTTCCTGCAAAGGAACAGCCTTTTATCTTGTTCTCAAAATAGGTGTTACGTATCCCCTACTTTCTTATGGGTTATATCCGTTTTATAAACCAAATTTGTATAGTAAGCGAGAAAAAAAATCACGAAATGAAACCTAGTGTGCGCAACTATTCCCAACGATGTCTGTCTTTCTTGTAACCAACATTTTACTACCATGTACAACAAACTGATATTCAGCTTTTTAATCATCACACTATCTTTTTCTTTATCAGCACAAAGGTGGAATGTAGAACGCGTCAAAGGCGAAGGGTCTGCGGTGACTAAAACCCTATCTGTGAGCGATTTTCACGGTATTCAACTCACGATAGCGGCAGATGTTTATCTCACCCCCCGGCAATCAGCAGTCCGTCTCTATTACTGCCCAACAAAACATTATTGACCTCATAGAGACCACGGTGGACGGAGGAGTATGGAAAATAAAAACTGCTAAAAACATTTACGCTCACGCCCCTATCCGTTTGAACATTACTGTTCCTTACCTTGATTTCGTGGGGCTTTCGGGTTCGGGCGGTATTTTCTCCGATGGTACTTTCCGCCATACGGGTGCTGTAAAACTGGCTATTTCCGGTTCTGGAGATATACGGTTTAATACCACGGCCACTGAAATTTCAGGCGCGGTGAGCGGCTCTGGCGATATTGAGCTGGGTGGCACTTGCGAACAACTATCGCTGCGCATTTCCGGCTCTGGGGACATCCATACGCTGGCACTCAAGGCCGAAGAAGTGGATGTACATATTTCGGGTTCTGGAGATATTAGAACGCAGGCTTCGGAGTCATTAGAAGTAGCTATCTCCGGCTCGGGTGACGTGTACTACCAAGGTTCGCCCAAGGTTCATTCCCGGATTTCTGGCTCTGGCGACTTGCGTAGTTTATAGTAGAGTTGGTGATATGGAGACTATATGGGGGCAAAAATTCCCACTTGTCCCTACTCTTCGTTGCCGAAGTGGTCACTTAGCTTAGGCTAAGCTCCCACTCCGCCGCCTCGATTAGTACCAACTGGGCTATTTTTTCCCACCATAGCCCCCCATATCACCAACTCTAATGCCAGTAAGATCGATTTTCCGGATGAACCACAGGATTGCCCACTCATCTACTTGTTGTTTTGGCTTAATAAACAGCCCTTGATTTACACGCAAGTGTTGAAAAGAACAAGTATTAAGTGAGCCACTGCCTGGAGGAGGGTTGGTGGTGTTGGCAAGCAGTGGGGGCGCCCTAATTTTGTAATTTGACCGTAATAAACTGTTCAACCTTTTAGAAGAAGTTGAACAGTTTATTTTTTGTAACTACTTAGGTAGTACCAAATTCCGGCTAAAAAAAGCCCTTTTTCCACCTGATGGCAGCTATTTTCGTCGCCGTGTCGGCTTAGCACGACATGACTCCTCAAATGAGCTTTGTCAGTTGAAAAAATCTTCTTTTTTTAGCTCGAAAGCGCACTACCTAAGTAGTTACATTTTTTTTTCGTCCCTTTGCGGTCTAAAGTAAAGAGTCAACCTTTTGGTGGTTGTATTGTTCATCAGGTTGGCCTGTACGCATGAGGTGCAAGCCTTATTTTCACATCCTGAATTTGTATATTTTTGAAGCATGAGTGATACGCATTTTTATCCGTTGACTATCAGCCGCATCCAACAAGAAACGACAGACACGGTGACGCTTTTTTTAGCGGTACCTCCTACCCTTGCCGATGCCTTCAACTATACCCACGGCCAATATTTGACGCTTCGGTTCTTGTTCAATGGGCAGGAAGAACGCCGGGCTTATTCTATGAGTTCTGCTCCTTTTGAAGACCAGTTGGCGGTGACGGTGAAGCGGGTAAAAGGGGGGAAGGTGTCGAACCATATCCACGACACCCTCAAAGCAGGCGACACGGTGGAGGTGATGCCTCCTCAGGGACGTTTTTTCACTCCTTTGGCAGCAGACCAACGCAAAACGTATTACCTTTTTGCAGCGGGTTCGGGTATTACCCCCCTGATGTCTATTCTGAAAGCGGTGTTGGAAGAAGAACCCCAGAGTAGTGTGCATTTGCTATATGGTAGCCGGCAAGAGGATGAGATTATCTTCCAAGAAGCATTGGAATCGCTCGAAAAGCGGTATAGCGGACAACTGACCGTGACGCATACCATCAGCCAACCCCGCAAAGAAAAAGCAGGATGGTTTCGCAAAAGCACTACCAACTGGGAAGGTTGGGTGGGACGCATCAGCAAGTCGAATACCATAAAACTGTGCAGCGACTACCCCGCTAAAGGGCAAGGTGCGGAGTACTTCATTTGCGGCCCTGGCGACATGATAGACGCGGTAGAGGAGGCACTGAAAGGCATAGGCGTAGATAGCCACTGCATACACACCGAGCGGTTTGTGAATGCGGGGGAAGCGGCTGCTAATAAAGCGAAAGGCGACCATACCGCTGCCGGGCAAGCCATAGTAACGCTGCGGGGAGAAAAGCTAACGCTGGATGTGCCCGCTGGAAAAACCATATTGGATGCTATGCTGGCGGCTAAACACGATGCACCTTACTCGTGTATGGCGGGGGCTTGTTCTACCTGTATGGCCAAGGTAACAAAGGGGAGTGTAACGATGGATGCCTGCTACGCGTTGGATGACGATGAGGTGGCAGCCGGATACATCCTTAGTTGTCAGGCGCATCCTGGCCCAGAAGGCGTGGAGCTGACGTTTGACGTGTAGGCCGTGTATCATTCAGGACGGAATAGGGCATACGCTTTGTCCCCTAACGCCCAAGTCGGTTTAAACCAGCTTTTGCTTGTTGGTGCAAGCTTGTCTGGTAATCGGCGGGGGAAAGACTCAGACATTTTCTGTAATAACTCTTGGCTGTTTCTTTGCGATTGAGTTTCTCTGCTATCATGCCAGCTTGCAGGGCTGCATTGCAGGCGAAGAAAGCGTCATTTTGTTGCCCCAGCGTGATGGTTCTATCGTAGGTTTCCAACGCTTCGGCATATCGCTCCATGCCATGAAGTATGCGGCCTTTGCGGTACACGAATTCCAGCCGGTTCAAGAAGTCTGAAAAGCTGCTTTCTTGTTTGTTGTTCAGCAAAGACATACCGCGTTCATAGTAGCCGCCGTCGTATAGCAGGCGAGCTTGTAAGAGGGTTAGGTTGGGTAGCTTGCCGAGCTGAGCTTCTTTAAGGGCATTTTTATCGCCCCCAGCTGCTGCTGCTCCTTGGGTTGTTACCAATTGCATGTATCTACGGTAACCACTCTCTCTGCCGTCTAACCATTCCGCCCATGCTAATTTTTGATAAGCTTCCTTGATGTAGTGCCGCCCGTGTGTATTATTCAGAAAAGTGAGCAAGTGTTTTCTTGCACTGGTATCTAAACGACGCAATTTGGCAACGCCTAACATATAATCCAAATAGGGGAAAGTGAAAAATTCCGTTCCCCTCGGTGCTGCTTCCATCCAGCGAATCGCTTGTTCGTTGCGTCCTGTTCGCATGGCAACATTGGCCATTACAAAAGCATGAAGAGGCGTTTCTGCGGGACGCAAAGCGGCATTCTCTAAAGCCTGCCATGCGGCATCAGGTCTGCCATCGAGATGCAGCAATAAGAACACATACAGCACCTGTGTTTCTTGTTGAAAAATAAACCCTGTTCTACGGCCTGTGGTCAATACTTCTTCGACTTCGCGCTTGCCCTGCTCCACAGAACCTTCCAAGCTGCTGAGCATTTCTAATGCCCAACGATAGTTATCGGGAACGGTACCTACGGCGGCATGTAAAATACCGAGGTCTTTTTTGTTGGCCAAAAAATCGGGGAAGCGTGTGTTGTTTTCTAAGAGCAATTTGTGCGCTCTGTTGATGTCGGTAAAAGCCGAGAAGTAGTCTTCGAAACGAAATTTGAGCAATGCCCAATGGAGGCGTATTTCGGCTTGGGTATAAAGGTAGTAAGGAGAGGTTTCATCACCCGATGAAACACGGTCGAGGCGGGTGCTGAGGTTGGGGAGCAGTTTTTTGTACAAGGCTTCGTCTTCGGAGACAAATATCTTGAAGAAGTCAATATAATCTTCCAAGTGGTGAACGACAAGGTTGTCGGGTTCCGAAGCTTTCATACGAGCTGTCATAGCGGCAGCCTCCGTGAGTTTTAGCTCGAATATTTTTTTATAAATGGTTTGTGCTTCGGTATGATAACGAAAATACCCAGCAGCCGATAAGGACACACCTAACAGCAAGGACAACGCTAATAACAAAAAACGCAACCGAAAATATTCCATGTGTACCGTATTGAAAATCAGTTCGCAAAATTTCAAAACATACTCCAACGGAGGGGAGTCCGCTTGCACAAAGTGCAAACGTCCTGATTTTTTGGAGGGATAAACTCCAAAGCCGCTCCCCCGCGGTGGGGGTAGCGGCTCTGTGCACGGTATGGACTAAATAATTGCCTACAACTATGGTTCTGCAAGAAATCACGCCTCAGTGGCGACCAACCCAGCGGTTTCATTATCCACCAAGATACGGCCACAGTGTTCGCAAGCGATAATTTTCTTGCGCTGAGCAATTTCTAACTGCACCTGAGGTGGAATTCTGTTAAAGCATCCCCCACAAGCATCTCGTTCTATCGTTACGACGGCAAGGCCGTTACGGTAGCTCTTGCGGATTTTATCGTAAGACTTGAGCAAACGCTCCTCGATACCGGCACGTGCTTTTTCGGAAGACTTTGCCAGCTTCTGCTCTTCTTTTTCCGTCTTTTCGATAATTTTCTCCAACTCGACCTTTTTGTTCTTCAGGTCTTCCGCTTTTTTATCCATACGCTCGCGAGCAGCGGACAAGGTTTCATTCTTGGCCTCTAGGTCGCGCTTGACCGTATTGATTTTTTTGTTGGAAAGCTGAATTTCCAACCGCTGCATTTCTTGCTCTTTCATAAGGGCTTCATACTCGCGGTTGTTCTTCACATTGTCCATTTGCTTGCCGTAGCGATCCAAGAGTGCTTCTGCTTCCGCAATGTTGCGCTCGTGCTGGTTCATCTCGGCTTCCATCTCGTCAATCTGGCTTTCCAAGCGGGAGATGCGGGTGCTAAGGCCTGCGATCTCATCCTCTAAGTCACTCACTTCCATCGGGAGTTCGCCCTTGAGGATTTCCAATTCATCCATTTTGCTGTCTATCGCCTGAAGGCTGTATAGATCCTGCAATTTTTCCACTATCGTTTTTTCGGCTGCCATTGGCAAAAGTATTTATTATATATGTTTGACGCAAAAAATTACTTTTCAACTCCTATTAAGCAGTTATAATAACAACTGGTACACACCAGCGGTTGAAGAACATTTGCCCCGTTTTCACAGGTAGCTTACAGGATTAGTATTCACTGCTGTCAAACGAACCGCAAAATTACCAAATTTTTCCTTTATTATGGTAGCAAGTAATTCAATTGTAAATTGTTCGCTCTCATAATGGCCTATATCGGCTATAACAATGCGGTTTTCCGCATCAAAAAATTCATGGTATTTATAATCCGAAGTGATGAATACCTGAGCACCCGCCGCTTTGGCTGCACCCAAAAGGAAGCCGCCAGCACCGCCGCAGAGTGCTACGGTTTGAACAGCTTGGCCTAATAGTGGGGTATATTTCACGCAACCCGCCTGCATGCGAGTTTTGAGCAGTTTAAGAAAAGCTTTCTCATCTAAAGCCTTGGGGAGTTCGCCCACCAAACCCGCCCCTGTGGTAGGGTTATGATTGGCCACCTCGCTAAAAAGGGGATCACAAGCGGGAAATTGCGCCAACACCTGCTGTACGCGCCCTTGTAAATGCGAAGGAAAGACGACATCTATTTGAAGCGAAGCACCTTCCGCTCTGCTACCCACTCCTATCTGTCGAATGGGTTGGGCGGGAGTCTGAGCACCTTGTATGACCTGCTCTAATGCATCTTTCAACGCTTCACCATTTGCGATAGGGCAAAAGATGGTCGCCCGCTTGAGATTGGACTTGGGTGCTAAGATACGAGTGTTCACCAACCCCAATCGAGCCGCAATCTGGCTGTTCACTCCTTGGTGATAAATGTTATCCAAGTTGGTGTGAATGGCATAGATAGCGATGTCGTGGCGGATGGCCTTTATCACCACGCGTTCCACATAAGTGCGTCCCGTGAATCGTTTCAACCCACTAAAAACGATCGGGTGGTGCGCAACAATTAGGTTGCACTGGTGCGCAATAGCTTCCTCTACCACAGCTTCGGTGGCATCCAAACAGGTAATAACACCCGTGCAGGCCCTATCGGCCTGGCCTACTATTAACCCAGCATTATCATAACTTTCCTGATAAGCAGGAGGTGCTATGCTTTCCAAATGCGAGATAATGTCACGGATAGCTATCATCTTCAACTGTTTTTAATGTGTGCTTCGATCAAGCTAGTGGAGTAGCCCGGTATAAAGTCGAGCAGAACAACACTACCTCCTTTAGCCTCCACTTCTTTGTGACCCACGACCTCCTCTTTTCGATAGTCGCCCCCTTTTACTAGTATATTGGGTTGTAAATGGTTGATTAATGCTAATGGAGTATCTTCATCAAAAACAACCACGAGATCCACAAAAGCAGACTGGCCAACAGCAAGGCTCGTGCCTGCTGATCCATCACCGGGCGGTGCGCTCCTTTCAGTCTTGCCACAGACGCATCGCTGTTCAGCCCCACCACTAACCGCTGTCCGAGTGCCCGGGCTTGTGCCAAATAGTGCAGATGCCCGGGGTGCATGAGGTCGAAGCAGCCATTGGTAAAAACCATCTTGCCGCCTCCTACTTTCCAAGCAGACACCGTAGCCGCCGCCTGCTGCCAGTCTTGAATTTTTTCCTTTACCCGATCGATCATACGCTCAACTTGGCATCGAAGTTCACCAATTGCACAAAGCGGAACATGCGTTCGGCGATTTGGTCATCGTCCAATTCTTTCAGTCGTTCGGTGCTAAATTTCTCTACACAGAAACTAGCTAAAGCCGATCCATAAACGACAGCTCGCTTCATATTATCGAACGAGAGGTCGTGGGTAGCGGCGATATATCCCATGAAGCCTCCGGCAAATGTATCGCCAGCACCTGTGGGGTCATATACCTCCGCCAGGGGCAATGCGGGCGCAAAGAAGACCTGATTATCAGCAAATAAGAGTGCGCCGTGTTCGCCTTTTTTGATAACCAAAAAACGGGGACCCATTTTATGAATAACTGCCGCTGCTTTGACGAGAGAATGTTCGCCAGAAAGCTGCTTGGCTTCCTCATCGTTGATGATGAGCATATCAATTCGCGCAATGACTTCTAACAGTTCCTCCAAAGCGGTATTCATCCAGAAGTTCATCGTATCCAAAGCAATGAGCTTGGGGCGGGTCTTCATCTGGTCTATAACGCGCATTTGAACAGCGGGAGTCAGGTTGCCCAGCATGACGTACTCCGAAGTTTGGTAGTCGGCAGGCAGCACAGGATCGAAGTCGGCCAACACATTGAGTTGGGTGTCCAAAGTATCGCGGTCGTTCATATTATAATGGTACTTGCCCGCCCAGAAGAACGATTTTTCGCCCTGCTTTACTTGCAACCCCGCTAGATCGACCCCGCGAGCACGGAGATCATCCAAATCTGCTACTGGAAAATCATCACCTACTATGGAAACAATCTGAATCCGCTTGGTGAAGTAAGAAGCTGCTAAAGCGATATAAGTAGCCGCGCCACCTACTACTTTTTCTGCCCTTCCGAAAGGCGTTTCAATGTCGTCGAACGCTACTGTTCCAACTACCAATAAACTCATCGAAATATTTTTTAAAAAAATTATCGTGCAAATATTGCACATTTTGATGAAACCTTCTACATTTGCACTCGCTTAATTAAACAAGGGGTTGAAACAGACACTTTGTGAAGCAAAAAAGCCTCAATAGCTCTCCCGATAATTATCGGGACGATAGCTATCGGGATGGTTAGAGCGGAAAATATATACTATGCCTCAATAGCTCTCCCGATAGCTATCGGGATGGTTAGAGCGGAAAATATATACTATGCCTCAATAGCTCTCCCGATAGCTATCGGGATGGTTAAAGCGGAAAATATATACTATGCCTCAATAGCTCAGCTGGTTAGAGCGGCGGACTGTTAATCCGTAGGTCAAGGTTCAAGTCCTTGTTGAGGCGCTAAGGTCACCCGTGGGTGGCCTTTTTTTGTTTAATGCGGTTGCTATTTACAAGCGGGGATTAATCCGTAGATACAGGGCTTCCCGATAAAGTCTTTCTAAGCTCGCTACTCTCGCTAAGTGCGACTAGATTGGGATCTTATTTCTGCGCCCTGATGGGCTATTTTTTACCATAAAAAAAGGAAGCCAATTCAAACTGATTGACTTCCTTCGTCTTTTTGTGGACATAGGGGCGAGCTTGGAGATACCTGATTATGAGTCAGGTGCTCTAACCAACTGAGCTATAGGCTCATACTTTAAAAAGCGACGCAAATATAGGTTTTTATTCCGATGGATGCAAGCGTTTACGGATAAAAACAATGGGCAGGCAACCAAAAGTTCCTGCGGCAACCTGCCCTTTGGGGAGTAATACACAATATTTAGCTATGAGGCCAAAAAATTACTTCCCGCTTTTTTGCGTTATTTACTTATCTAAGTGCACATCCATTTGTGGAAATGGGATACTGATACCTTCTGCATCAAAAGCCTTTTTGACATTTTCCTTCATATAAAAGAAGGTATCCCAGTAGTGCTCACTTTTGCAAAAAGGACGAGTAGCTAAGTCCACGGAGTGGTCGCCCAAGTTGGCCACCACCACACCCTGTGCGGGGGCTTCCAAAATCCAAGGGCACTCTTTGCCTACACGCAGGATAATTTCACGCGCTTTGTCGATACTGCTTTTGTAACTGATGCCGTAGGTAAGCTCTACCCCGATGATGCCTTGGCCAGAAATATTGGTAATCACATTACTCGTCACCACGCCATTGGGCACGATGATGCGTTTGTTGTCCAAAGTAGCCAATACAGTGTTGAATATCTGAATGCCTTCCACGGTACCTGTTTGGCCGCCGCCAATGGTTATTAAATCACCTACTTTGTAGGGGCGGAAAGTAAGTAGTAGCACGCCACTGGCAAAGTGTCCCAAACTACCCTGTAGTGCTAAACCTACCGACAGTGCCAGTGCACTGAAAATAGCTACAAAAGAAGTAGTTTCAATACCAAACATACCCGCAACTGCCAACAGCAGCATAACCTTCAAGCCTACACTAACGATGGATGCTAAGAACGGACGAATGGTAGCATCCATATTCCTACTTTCCATAGCGCGAGTCACTACGTGGGTAATCCGGGCAATAATCCAAAATCCGATGATGAGGGTAAGGATGGCACCCGCCACTTTGGGCAAGTATTCGGTTGCTAAGGTGGATAATTTGTCTAAATCCAAAAATTCCATATACAATTGATTTATGGTTAAAAAATGGGTGTATGTAATTACTATTTCATCTTCTAAGACTACGTAGAAGATGAATTTGCTTTTGCTAAGATACTGTAACCATAGAAGACGGCAGGACAGATAACCCCTGCGAAGTCAAGTATAAAAACTGGATGTTTCCCACAGGTGGCGTGTACTTTGTTGGTTTAGACGTAACTTTGTGCCGCCGTCACATAACCGTGGAAAATACAAAAATGCAGAAAAAATACCTATCCAAGGAGGAAGCGTTAAAAAAAATACAGAAGTATTGCGTTTATCAGGATCGCTGCCATTCCGAGGTACGCTCACGCCTGTTAGACATGGGAGTGTTTGGCGATACCTTAGAAGAGATTATGGTGCTATTGATTGAAGATCGCTTTTTGGATGAAGAACGTTTTGCGCGCTCGTATGCTAGGGGGAAGTTCAATATGAAGCAATGGGGTCGGCAGCGCATTACCACAGAACTCAAACGTCGCCGCATTTCGGATTACTGTATTAAGAAAGCACTGGAAGAAATTGATACCGAAAAATATGTAAGCACAATAGCTCAGTTGGCTCATCAAAAATTCCACCACTATAGAACCCGCTACGATGCCTACCCTGCTCAACAAAAAACAGCCAACTGGCTTGTTCAACGGGGGTATGAACCTGAATTGGTTTGGGAGCACGTCCGTTCATTGCAAAACGAATAATCATGGCTCAAAACAACACTAACATACAGGTAGCTATCATTGGGGGCGGCGCAGCCGGTTTTTTTGCGGCACTGCACGTATCGGAGAACTACCCATCTGCATCGGTTCATCTATTCGAGAAGTCTTCCAAATTGTTAGCCAAGGTGAAAGTTTCAGGAGGTGGTCGTTGCAATGTCACGAATGGTTGCACTGATATACCGGAGCTTATCAAGGCATATCCTCGGGGGGCGCGGCAGTTGAAAAAAGCATTTCATACTTTTTGCACCCGCGACACAATGGAGTGGTTCGAGTCGCGAGGTGTCCCATTGGTCATACAAAGCGATGGGTGTGTATTCCCCAAGTCGCAAGATTCACAGAGCATTATCGATTGTTTTTTACGAGAAGCCGCGCGGTTGGGTATCCACATCCATACTTCAGCAGGTATTCAACGTATTGAACAGGGCGAATCAGGCTTCCAATTGCATTTTTCTGATGATAATCGGCCATCCTTTAAAGCCAACAAGGTCATCATTGCTACTGGCGGCTCTCCCAAGCGGGCAGGGTTGGAATGGCTTGCTCAATTAGGGCACAAGATTGAAGACCCCGTGCCTTCCCTGTTTACTTTTAATATGCCAGATGAACCCATCCGCTCGCTGATGGGTATAGTGGTCGATCCCGTGCAAGTGAGTCTCCAAGGTACCAAACTCAAGTCAGATGGGCCATTATTGATTACCCACTGGGGTATGAGTGGGTAAGCTGTACTGAAACTATCGGCTTTTGGTGCCAGAATACTGAACGAAGGAGGCTATCGGTTCACCTTACAGGTAAACTGGGTGAATACAACCAACCAAGATGATGTGTTACAAACCCTTCACCACTGGCAAGAGGCCTTCCCGCGTAAAGCAGTCGCCAACAGTTGGCCTTGGGAATTACCCCGAAGATTGTGGCACTATTTGCTACAAAAAAATAGCATCGTCGAAGAAACAACTTGGGCTGCTTTGGGCAAAAGCCAACTAAACAAACTCGTACTCGCGCTTGCCAACGATACGTATAGCGTTATGGGAAAAACCACTTTCAAGGAAGAATTTGTCACCTGTGGAGGTGTCAGTTTACAAGATGTGGACATGCAAACCATGCAGAGCAAAGTATGCCCTGGCCTCTATTTCGCGGGGGAAGTATTGGACATCGACGGCATTACCGGCGGGTATAACTTTCAGGCTGCGTGGACAACGGCGTACATAGCTGGGCAACTTAAATAAGGGTTGCGTTTGTTATTTACTAACTATTTCTTTATCTTGCAATGTGATACTATTGCTTACCGCCTTGAAATCCAATATACTATGGATATTTATAGTGAAATAAAAGCCCTTTTGGCAAAAGGAGAAACAGAAAAAGCACTTGACCTACTGGTTGAAAAAGCGCACGAATTAAGCCCCGAGGTCGAACAGCAGGCACTGCTACTCTCTGGACAATACAAACAGTGGAAACGAGAACGAACCCTGGGTATTGAACAATCATCGGGTGAACTGAGGCGCATTGAACTGGGCATTATTCAACTCTTAGATTATAAGAGAACACCCGCACAAAGAATGCCATTGCTGGAAAATAAAACAGCAACCATAGGTGGCGGTGTTATGAAATACATGGCCATAGGAGTGTTGTTACTAGCAGGAGTAGGTTTATGGTTGTACTTTCCCCAAAAAAACACCCCTACCCCATCCACTACCGGTGAGCAAGCAAGTACTACCCTCAAGCCTTTTGCTGCTCAACCTAAAATGGAAGATACTGTATCTATCAAGAACACAACAGAAGTAACAGAAGAACCTAAAACGCCTCCCACCCCAAAGTTATTCCTCTATAAAACAGTTGACTTAGCAGGAAAAACATGGATGGCTGAAAACTTGAATGAGCATGTAAGTGGTTCAGTTTGTTATAACGACGATCCTTATAATTGTACGCAGTACGGACGGCTATATACACAAGCACAGGCACGTAAAGCCTGTAAGGCTCTCGGGGATGGATGGCATTTGCCCACCGATGCAGATTGGAAGGACTTGACACGTATGTATGGAGGAGCTTATGGCGATATGGGCGACGGATTAGCACTGTTTCAACGCTTGCGTACGGGAGGGCCTACCCAGTTTGAAGGTTCTTATGGTGGAAAGCGGATTTACATAGGTGATCCTCCTGCTTTCTATTTCTATGATTATGGTAAAATCGGATACTACTGGGTAGATGCCCCTATGTCAGACAACCCCGCCAATGGCCGAATTATTACCTTCCGTACAATGGATAGTATGGTATTGTACGAATCAGCACCGAATACCGAATATCTATCATGCAGATGTGTTAAATAAAACATCTATACCCGTTTACCACTAACAATAAAATGAGGATTCAGTAGGTTTTCCTTGTTATACACAACGGGTTCATTATTATCGGCCTGCAAGACTTGGCCACCTGCTTCTTCCACGATGATTTGGGCGGCAGCAGTATCCCATTCCATGGTGGGTGCTAAGCGCGGATAAAGGTGCGCCCTCCCCTCTGCTACCAACAGCAACTTCAAAGAAGAACCTACACTCACCAATTCCGGCTTCTGCAATCCGCCGATAAAGGAGGAGGTAGCCTCGTTTAAATGACTGCGACTAGCGACTACTGCAAGATGAGGATCGCTCATAGAAAAAGTGGCTGCTTGAAGATTCGACACGTTGCCTTGGGATGACTTGAAAGCACCTCCGTCGGCTGAAGCCCAATAGAGTTCCGCTGTAACAGGTACATACACCACGCCCATCACCACCCGCCCATCGTGGATGAGCGCGATATTGACGGTAAATTCTCCATTGCGTTTAATGAACTCTTTGGTGCCATCCAAAGGATCCACCATCCAGCAGTAGGTGAAGGTGGCGCGTTCTTCAAAGGCAATTTGTTTATTCTCCTCTGAGATAATAGGTGCTTGAAAATCAAGTTGTTCCAAAGCTGTGACAATCACCGCATTGGAAGCCTTATCTGCACGGGTAAGGGGGCTGTCGTCTGCTTTGTGTTCCACCTCGAAGCTAGCTTCATCGCGGTATATATCCATGATAACAGCACCAGCACGACGAGCAATATCTGCTACTTCAAAAGCAAGCGCAGAAAGCGAAACAGCATGAGTGGATGGCATATTTTTTAGGGGCAAAGATAGGTTTTTCCGGCGAATAGCGAACAAAATATAAAGAACAGTATGGTTTCAATCAGTATAATTACCCCCTCACAGCCTGTAAGTAACAAGCAAGTTGTTGAGCGGGTATAAATATTTCCCAGCCCTTGTTGACCCGCTCTTCCGGTTGCCCATCTGAACCAATGAAGCTATAAGAACGATCAAAATAGTGGATGCGAGGCCTGGACGCAGATCCACCCGCAGCTTGATACGATGATTAAAAGGAATTTCAAGCCGGCAGAAACAGCCAATCCATACCGCCAATTGGCCTCGCCAAAGCTTACATACATGAAATTTGCTCGGATTCGGATGACAAGGAGTGGACTCTTCATAAACAACGGCCTCTACCTCGCTTCTTACCCGCCTAACAAGGCATCTGCAGCTAAGTACACGTTCACCCGTTCGTATTGCTTGAATGTGTGCAACCACCCGCTTGCAAAAAATGGTTGCTACGCTGGTAGAAGGTATTTTGTGTGACGAGTAGCGTGTTCGTATCTATCACCTCTCTTTGCAGAAAAAATAACTTACTGCCATTATCAAAAATAGCAGCATTCAAATACAGGCATACAGTGCCCTCAAATAGTCTTGAGCCAACAGGATGAAAATAGACCATGCTGTACATGCTTGCCCGAGTGGTTGCCACTAAAATCAACGATGATAGGGATGGCATCTACCCCAATTCCTCATGGACGACGCTCAGTGGATTGACCCCATGATAATAATGGTAGGCAACAGCATACCCAAACTAGCAGTTGTTTCATTTCGGTTGTTTTCTTCTATAACGCGAGTTGAATGAGAGCAGCAGTAGTTTTAACATTGAACTTGTCTAGGAATTCCTCACATGGCTGCAAATTACTCTTTTGAGCGAACACTTCGTTGGCATCCGATAATATCGGGACTTATTACGCGCTGCGTAACTTCTCCCGACTATCGAGTTGCCGCCTCGTTTTTCACTCAAAATAGCTGGCTTCAATTTTCGCTCATGCAAGAATTCCTAGACAAGATTCATTATGTATGAAATTCATCGTTAACACCTATGATTTAATCGAAAAAAAGAAGCAAGCATCATAAAGAAAGTATATTTGACCTAAGTATGGAAAAAAGATTAAGAATTTTCTTATCCCTAATCTTTTCCAATGAAAATGTATTTATTCATCAACTTTTCACCAGTATGAACATCTTCGACCGTATGCGTACAGGCTGGCACTTAGGCATTACCAGCTTGGAAGTGATTGGAGCACATCCTCGTTTATTATTATTTCCAGTCATCTCTGGGATATCACTCATAGCCATAGCACTGTCTTTTGTCGGTACATTCATCGGCATTGAATTTATGAACCCCGATGCCCTACAGACGGCCTTCAACAATGAATCTATCAACGAGGTAGTCATTGGGGTTGTGTTCTTTTTGTTTTATGTCATCAGTTATTTCATCATTATTTTTTTCAATGTAGCCTTAGTGTATGGCACTCGCAAAGCGTTCGACGGGGAAGAACCATCTATCGGAGAATGTCTTTCTTTCAGTGCGCAACGCGCTCACCGTATATTAGCATGGGCGGCTTTGGCTGCTACGGTGGGGATGGTATTGCAGGCGGTTGAAGAAAGTTAGGCAGTTTTGTAAGTGGTCTATTGGGTTTTGCTTGGTCGATGGCTACCTACTTTGTGGTGCCTGCTTTAGCTGCCGAAGATTTGCGTAGGTTGAAGCCTTGAAACTGTCGGCCAATAAGATCAAATCCCGCTGGGGAGGAGTCCATTGGTGCAGGTTTTAGCCTTAGTCTGTTCTACTTAGCGGGGGTCGCTGCCGTTATTACTGGATTGGTATTCGGCAACCTTATCCATCCTGAGGCAGTTATGGGGTTAAGATTACTGGTTTTCTTATTGACAATTATCGTCAACAGCGCAGCCCGTACTATATTTCTGACCGCCGCCTATGACCACACCGAAGGACATACCCCTTCCGCTTTCAATTCCGATACGTTGGATTCAGTATTTTACCCAAAGTAGCCTTTTTATATAGACGATTAGCATCGTTGTCTTTAAAGAATTGCTTTTTATTGCATATAGAAAACAACCCGATACAGTCGCATGGCCGTATCGGGTTGTTTTCGTTATGGAGAAAGGAATTTACATCTTCACCACCTTCACCTGCGAGTGCCACTCGTCGCCTTGTAAACCACCCAATAAAGCCCCGGCCAAAGGTTTGCTAATGTAATCGTCTGCCGAAAGCCCCTCCGTCATGATCAAATGCCTCAAGCGGTGTACCATCCGCCCTTGCGCATCCATAATTCGCACCCAAATGGTTTCATCCACTTCGCTGTACCCGTGATTGTTGCTACCTCCGCTACAGGGTTCGGAAACAACTGAAGGGTAGATGCCGACGTTTTCGCGACTCCCGAAAGCACAGCTATTTCTCCCAATTTGCTGCCCGACACTAGGTTGCTACCCACATCCCAAAGCAGGGTATAATCCTCCACTTCGCCATAGGCGGGATTGCTGCACAATACAGGAAAGCTACCATAGCGCATGGCTACTCGCATACGGGTATTACTACCTATCACGTTGGTTGGTAACGATACAGCAGTCATTACGGCACCAATTCTCGGTATATAGAAACGGCTTCCTCTCCTGCGTCTTCAAAATCACCGTCGCGGTTGTAGTCAATCCATACTTTCCAGTATTCGCTGAACAAATTATTGGCATAATAAGGTTGTAAGGTCAGCGTCATGTCATCCATAAAGGTACTACGGGAATATAAGTCGAAGTAAAATCTCCATACCCTCCGTTATTCCCTGTAGGATAAGTATTATCATTGCAAGTAATCGAGGCTATCCATTCGTATTGGGTATTGGCACCTCAGGCTGGGCAATACACTACATCAATTTCACCCGGATCAAAGGCTTGCACCACCGCCAATTCTTGAATGGAACATCCATTGCTATCGGTAATTATGGCTGTATATTGGCCGGAAGGCAGGTTATTGATAACATTGCCCTGTTGTCCATTATTCCATGATACGGTGTAAGGAGGAGTACCGCCCTCCAATTGTAGTGCCACCATGCCGTTATCACCAGCAGTACTGTGTTCGATTGTCGCTGTTGCGGCTATGGCTGTCGGTTGTGAGATGGGAATACCTCTTATCACACGGCATCCCACTGCATCTGTTACTGTCACCATATATACGCCTGGGTTCAAACTACCGTGTACTGCCGAGGCAGAACCATCCGGCCATTGGTAGGCATAGGGGGCTACCCCCCCGGTGGGTGTGAGGCTAATCCATCCATCACTACCGTTGTAGCAACTTACATTTTCAAAGGCAGCTTGCACCGTAAAAGGTGTAGGTTGCACCAAAGTTGCGGTAGCCGTCTGTGTACAATAACCCGATGTGACCGTGACGGCATACGCTCCAGCACCGAGGTTTTGTAATAAGTTGCCTCCCTGCTGCCCCGTACTCCATTGATACTGGTAATTGCCCGTACCGCCGTTGGCTTGTACTTGTAGGCTGCCGTTCTGGGTCTGGGTGCAATCAGGCGATTGACTAGTAAGTTCGATGGACAAGGGTGTTCCACTAGGCACTTGCAGCCAAACCGTTAACAAACAATCATTCGCATCGCTGACTACAGCATAGTAACTCCCTGCGGACAAGCCCTCCCGAACAAGCCCCGTGGCACCATCCCCCCAAGACACTTGATATGGAGGCGTACCGCCTGTGACACCAAGGGCGATGCGGCCATCTTGGCAATAATCCGTGCGTATGACTGGTGATAACACCAAGGGCGATGGCTGTACCAACGTCACTGATGCCGTTACTTGCTGGCTGCCATCACTTACGGTAACAGCATAAGAACCCGCTGGCATTTGTTGCAGTACGGGAGTCGTTGCACCTGTATTCCACAAATAGGTATAGCTTCCATCCCCGCCCGCAGCACTCACCCCTACGATGCCGTCGTGAGAAGCGTGGCAACTGATGGGTTGAAAAACTTGTGCTGCTACGGTCAAGGGCGATACAGGGTTGGATTCCAAACAGAACAAATCGGTGTAAAGGGCATTGAAATCCCCCCCTTCCGACAACACATTCCCTTGTGGGTCTGACAAACGGAACCACCCGTTGCCATTTTCGCAGCAGATACCATCGCTATACGAATCGGTGACTACCAACGTAAAGCACCCTAGTGGCAGGCATATATCTTCCGTTGTAGTGCCAAAAGCAGGTAGCGTATTGTAAGGGCCTCCCTGTGCGCGAATGCTTCCATCAGGTGAAAGGATATACCAAGCGGTCTCGCCGGGATAGCGGTCGAACTGTAATTCCAAATGTACATATTGCTCGCATCCAAAGTGCTCGTAAAACAAGGCATTAGACCTTCTACCTACTTGGCTGTTAGCAAAAACTGGTGCTACCGCCACCCAATACGACGTACCTACCGTTGCCGACATCGCATATTGAGTAGTCGAAACAGTGGCTATTTCATCCATAAACTTCGCCCCCAATCGATATACCTTGTACGAAACGGCATCCGCAATCGGAGCCCAGCTTACGAGCGCCGTGGCGGCATTTTCATAAGAAATATCCACAACAGGCACAGGTGACACGATTGCTACCCCATTCATCGTATGAGAAACACCATCGGCTCTGCTGACCCTCACTTTTATATTTCGACTAGCCGTATTAGGCACTGTCCACAAGTGGCTGGTACGCGTAGCTGGGATATTCGCAGCGATTGACTGCCAAGATTGCCCTCCATTTTCAGAATAATGGAGTTGATAGGATTGCCCATTGGCTACGGCATCCCAAGTGATGAGTACATTCTCGCCTGGCACATAAGTAGTACCATCGGTAGGGCTTGTTAATTGCAACTGGCTCAATTCCCAGGCATACACCACAAAGAAAGACTGTGCCCCTTGTGGCACCGCGTGGCCTCTCACGGTGAGGTTGTAATACCCGGCATTTGGTTGTGCTACCACTACTTGTTCTGCATTATTGAGTCTATCTACACCGGGGCGAGCAGCTTGCGCCAGACTATCTAAGTGGGGATAATGCACAGGCACCAAAGGCAGTAACTCTTGTCCATTGGGTTGGGTAACTTTTAAATCAAGGTCATTGAGCAATGATTTGGAACTCAGTATATTACCAGCAGCATCGTGCCAATAGAGCATTACCTTGAGTCGTTGAGTACCAAAAGGTACCGCTAGTTGGTAATCCAATTGCTGATTTTGGGAGATAGTACCCGAAAAATACTGTTGCCCTTGGAGTGATAAAAACGCCTTACCCGCATTTACCCTGCCCCAACCGTATTGAAAATCAGGCCCTGGTGCCCCTAAATCATCGGCTGTATTCAGCAACATCGCCTTTATTAAAGCTGATGAAGGTAGCATGCCGTTGTGTGTTTGCTTATAATACTGAGACAAAGCAGCGGCTATCCCCGCTACATTAGGAGCAGCAGCCGAAGTACCCGAACTGGGTCGATAGGTATTATTGGCACCTGTGGTATGGTCTTGTTGTCCTAGCGCGCACAAATCGGGTTTCAACCGCCCGTCAGGGGTGGGGCCACTCTGCTACTCGTAGTAGGGTCATTCCATTCCAAATTGCCTACGGCAAGGACGTTCTTAGCCGATTTTCTTCCTCCTGTTATTGTGCCGTAATAAGCACCATTCGCATTGGATACCAGCCAACTGTAGGGGTTGCCACAGGGGTCGTTACCGTGGTTACCAGCGGAGAAACAGTGTAGCAAAGAAGGATTATCATGTACCTGTTCATCTATGGCGGCCGTGTAAATGGTGTAGGGATGCCGCAGCCATCACCAAAGGACGTAGATGTGATAGATATGCCCAATGACTGCAAATGCTGGAGCTATATCTAAATGCTGATTGGTATTGACATCGAAAATGTGCAGCGTAGCGCCGGGGGCAGCACCGGCACCAGAAGGGTCGATATTACCGGCTCCACCTGCCATACCTGCCGTCATTTCGCCGTGCGAGCCAGTATCGAAAGTTAAATGCTCGACTTTCCGCCCGTGAAAATCAAGGTGCTGAATACGCCCATCTTCTCCTATAGCAATATTAATACCATCGCCATCATAGCCACCACCTACCCCCGCGTTGAGGATACTAACCCGCGTGCTAGACCTGCCTATGAACCCCTCCGCAACTGGCCGAGGCGGCACACCTTGCGTGAATAACAGTGCCGGGCAAGCCAGTATCTGCTCTAATCCATCAACGGGTACAGCGTAGCCTACGAGTCGTTCGGAGATTGTTGTCACGGTGGCACCGGATAGCGTCAATTGCCCTGCCAAGTATTCCGTGCTCAACCCGGGAAAAGGAACGCCCAACAATGGTATTCCCCGCCTGTTTCAGCCCCCATCCCCGTTGAAAGGAGGAATCAGGTCGTTTGTACCATTCCATAACAGGAAAGACATCCACGACATAATCTGAAGTGTTTGAAATTCGCTCCCCGAATAAGATGCTAAATAAGCCGCATCGGGAATAAAGCCAAACACCTCAATACCAAGGCTAGCTAATGCTTGTTTTTGCTCGGGCGTGAGAATATCTGTTACCTGTAGAATAGCATAACAGTGCCCTGTTTTGTTACAATTGTTTTGAGGCCATTCAATTTGGAGTGACTTTTTCCTCAACGGGTGTCAAAGGAAGGGTTTCATTGTTTAAGTAAACGGCTTTTCCCCTTTGCTGACTGAATCCTGCTGTTATGAATACGCACACCAAAAAGCAACACGCGAAGTGTCGCATAGTTCTGTGATTTGGGTTAGAAAATTGGTTGGGTAATTTACCTGTAAAAAAGTATCAGGTACGCTACCCGCGTATCAAATGGAAAAGCCTTTCGAATTGAATATGGAAGATGTGATTGGAATAACTCGGCATCATCTTGGACACCTCTACTGCAAAAAGTAAGAACAAAAGCCAAAACTCGCCATAAAGTACGAACCAATTGACACCCTGTGCCTACTGGCTTCGTTGATAAGGATATAGTGAACAGACGCTCAATCGAAAGGTTATCGAATAAGAAATTCTATTGGATGCAAATATATGATTTTTACATATAAAATAAAAAAAATATAATTTTTTCACCCAAAAACCGCCTTGTACCGTGCTTTTTATGCCCGATTAGATATGAATGATGGCATTGAAGCAAATTTTAACAATAAAAATATGAGGTTTATCATATCGAACCCTATATTTGCGACTGTTCACCATGGAATTGTAAGGCTTATCACTGTAAGACAACCTTAATATTCCCTTCAAAAGGTCATGTTCAATCGTTCAGAAAGTACTCAAACTCGTGAAATATAAAAAACTACTTGCTTCCTACTCCCAACGTATTTGGAGTAATAGAGGTTTGCTGATAACAGCGCTTATAGGAGGAATGATCCTTACCACTTTTGGTTTTTATTCTTTGCGGACAAAAGATGAAATCAAACCTGGCGTAAAAATTGCCGCTTTCCCCGTTACCGTTCCCAATATGCAGTGGGGTTTTGCCATCGATACCCTGCAAGTGCTGCACACGGAGATTGCCTCTGGGCAGTCACTATCTGATATTCTTGCTGCAAAAAATATAGATACGAATGAAAGGCTAGCACTGATTGAAAAGCAGGGCAAGTGTTCAATCTGCTTAGTTTGCGGGCGGGCAATCCGCTCATCTTTTTAGCCAAAGACAGCACCCAAGCTGTTGATTATATGGTTTATGAACCATCTGTATATGAGTATATCGTGTTCGATTTCAAAAAACAGACGGTGGAAAAGGTAGAACGAGAAGTGAGTAGTTCTGTAGAAACTGCCAGCGGCATCATTGAGGGTTCACTCTGGACAGCTATGGTGGACAGGGGTTACAGCTACGAACTCACCGCCAAAATGGAAGATGCCCTACAATGGTCGGTGGACTTTCACCACCTACAGAAAGAGGATGAATTCCGCTTGGTTTACGAACAAAAGTTTGTAGAAGGCAAACCTGTATCCGTCGGCAATGTGCTGGCAGCCGAATACACATCGGGGGACACTACTTTTTACAGTATTTTCTTCGACCACGGTGCCTCTTCAGCGGAAACAGGCTATTACGACTTGGAGGGCAAACCTATGAATGCTGGCTTTCTAAGGGCACCTGTCAAGTACGCCCGCATTTCTTCCTACTATAGCCTCAACCGCTTGCATCCCGTATTGAAATACAACCGGCCTCATTACGGCACAGATTACGCAGCCCCTTATGGCACCCCTATCATAGCCGTTGGCAATGGTGTAGTGACTCATGCGGAGCGGAAAGGTGGCAATGGCAACTATGTAAAAATACGCCATAACGAAACCTATGAAACCCAATACCTTCACATGCAGAAGTTTGGGAAGGAATCCGCCCCGGGGTCAGCGTTCGCCAGGCAGGTGATTGGTTATGTGGGTTCTACGGGACTGGCAACCGAGCCGCATGTTTGTTTCCGCTTTTGGAAAAATGGGAACAGGTCAATCACCTGAAGTTGGATTTACCTCCGGCTACCCCCCTACCCGATTCCTTGATGACGCAATTTACAGCTATCCGCGACCAATACCTACCAATGCTCAAGGAGGCGATGCCTCAGTCCTTAGCTGAATTAGAAAAAGCGGAAAAGCAGACTACTGGAAAGGTTAAGAAAGGCAACCCCTGATAAGTAATTGCTTCTTCAATTAAAAGCTCCGATTAATGCCTCTATGGCGGCAGCGGGTTGTATCAATTTGCCTGTGTTCCCCGTGTCTTTGGTGGGGATTCCCGTTTCATTTAAAATTTTGAACACCTGTTTGGTGGTCAGCGATGGGTTGATACTTTTCATCAATCCTACCAAACCGCTCACATAGGGGCCGCCATTGACGTGCCGTTGTGAGCCGCATAATTGTTGTTCGGTTTGGTGCTAAAGATACCAACACCCGGTGCAGCTACCGCCATATCAATACGCCCTACTCGGTTGGAGAAATCGGCTCGCTGCCCTTCAAAATCTATAGCTGACACACCTATCACTCCCGTAGCATTCACGGGGGTATAAGTAGCCGCATCGCGGTTGCTGTTTCCTGCACTCACTACAACGATGGCTCCCTTATCATTAGCGTACTGAACCGCCTGGCTGTAAGCGCGTTGGCTAGCTTGGGTACTAAACCTCCCAATGACATCGATAATACATCGGCACCATTGTCGGCAGCGGTGAGGATACCCTTGATAATATCGGCCTGGGTGCCGCTCCCGCCTGCCCTGAGTACCGTTACACTGGTAATGCGGAAAAAGTCGTTGTTCCTAGCATAAGAGGCCACCCCTATGCCGTTGTTGGTCACTGCGCCTGCTATTCCTGCACAATGCGTGCCGTGGCCTTGGGGGTCGGTATCGTAGGTTTTGCGTATGGACTGGAAATTATCTTTCAAGTCTTCGTGTTGGGCATCTACGCCCGTATCTAAGATAGCTACCAAGGCGCGTTTGGTGGGCTTTACTTTGCCCGTGGTGAGCAGGGCGTACAATTTATCCATCTGCAAGGCATCCATCGCCCACTGTTCGCTCACTTGAGGGTCGTTGACCCCCATCGACTTGCGCAAACGCGGGGCATTGCGCTGGGGAAGGATATCCAAGCGGATGACTTCATTGGGTTCTACCCAATCCACAAAATCTAGGGCTTGTATCTTGGCTAAAAGCACGTCCCTGTCTTTCATCTTGGCATCGGGAATATCAACGGTGAAATAATCATCCAATTCCGTTATGTCCGCGCTGGCAGGTTGAAAAGCGGGAGTGGTGGTACATCCTGCTGCACCTATCCAACGTTTCCACCGCTCAAAATTTTCTTCTCCGTGTATTTCCACCAGCAACTCTGCTTGCACGTCCCATTCCGGCGGGGTGTCAGTACTCGTTGCAACATGGGGCTGAGGAGTAGGTAGTAACATCCGCAGGATAGTCATGGCGATGAGCAACAAAGAAGATACACCTCCAAAATACTGAGGCGTGGACGAAGCCACTGTACGAAATACCATTGCCGCACCGAGCAAAAAAAGCAGATCCTTGAAAGCCAAAGAAAACCCGGTCTGCCAAGTAGCTGCCATGCCCCAAAGCCCTGATAACCACAACCCCACGCCGGCAGTAGGGCATAAGCCCATTTTTGCCACTTTTCTTTGGGCGACATAGCACCCGCAACCCCTGCTATCAATAGTATAAAACCTGCGTAGTACATCACTTTTTATGCTTATTTATAACTTCACAAAACCAATAATACAAGCTTTCCGCCGACTATGCAATTATTTTCGACGAAAGCAGGTTGTTCCTTGGGTGAGGGATAAAAGTGGTGGCGGCTGACAGGCCGCCAGCCCCGACGTAGGGTACCGGAGGCGGGGCCGTAGCCACGGATAGCCCGGCCACTGCCTGCCCTGCAACGCAGTGAAAGGGCAGGCAGTGGACACCCCCTAATAAAAACAATGGCTATAGTCGATGTAGCATCTTACCCACCGCTCCATTCAACCCATTGCGATGTAAGAATGTTCTTTTCCTGTTGTACTTTTGCAACCCCTTCAAAATGTTTTGATATTAAATTTACGATATACCATGAGTACAAACGGGATTCCCAGAGAGAAGTGCATTATTATAGGCTCCGGCCCTTCCGGTTATACCGCTGCCGTGTATGCCTCACGCGCTAATCTGGCGCCATTACTTTTTACTGGCCCAGAACCTGGCGGCCAGTTGATGATTACCACCGATGTGGAAAACTACCCCGGCTACCCCGATGGCGTGCTGGGGCCGCAAATGATGGAAGACTTCCGCAAACAAGCGGAGCGATTCGGCACGCGCATTCGTTTGGAGATGATTTCCAAAGTGGATTTCACAGGCCCTGTCCACAAAATATGGACGGAAAGCGGAGAGGAACTCCATGCCGATAGCATCATCATCTCTACGGGTGCCAGCGCAAAATGGTTGGGCATTGAGTCGGAGAAGACGTATATGAATCAGGGTGTTTCTGCCTGTGCCGTGTGCGATGGGTTCTTTTTCCGCGGCCAGGAAGTAGCCATCGTAGGTGCGGGCGATACCGCTTGTGAGGAGGCGTTGTATCTGTCCAAACTCTCGCCCCAAGTGCACATGATTGTGCGCCGCGACGAAATGCGCGCTTCGCGTATCATGCAAGACCGCGTGTTGAAAACGGCCAATATCAAAGTGTATTGGAACACGGAAACCAAGGAAATATACGGCAACGACGGTGTAGAAGGGGTGAAGGTCATCAATAACAAGACGGGTGAAGAGACCGATATTGCGGTAAAGGGCTTCTTCGTTGCCATTGGCCACAAACCCAACACCGGCATCTTCAAAGACTGGTTGGATATGGACAGCAGTGGGTATCTAGTCACCAAAGGCAAGACCACCCACACCAATGTCGAGGGTGTATTTGCTAGTGGCGATGCCCAAGACAACGTCTATCGCCAAGCCGTCACTGCTGCCGGCACCGGTTGCATGGCCGCCTTAGATGCCGAACGCTACCTTACGGAAAAAGGCATAATATAGCCTAGTAAGTAGTTGGAGAAAACACCATCCCGAAGTACCATCGCGCATGGGCTTCGGGATTTTTTTATTCGACCATTATTCCGTTACCTCTAGCCGATAATGGGTTATGAAATAGTCAATGTATGCTGCTAGTTCAGTAGCTAGGTAGTAGGGTAAATTCATGAGCAAATAAGGGGTATTCGACTGCGGTGTTGTGTGTTGTGTCACGCAAAACTCACCTGCGTAGATGCGCACGGCATAGGGATGGCCACATTGTTCCATGAACTGGTGCAGGGATTTCAGCCGCCCCACTTTTCCTGATTTTATTTCAATCGGTATGATTTTATCCTGATAAGGAATCAATATATCAACTTCGGCAGATGATTGACTTTTTTCACGAACCCAAAACAAAGGCTTATGAGGGCGATTCGTTTGCAATGACAACAATGCTTGTGTAATCAAATGCGGAATAATAGCTCCCTTATAGGCTGTGCTCATATCGTTCATAGTCAGCAAACTAGGCTGTATCCCCAATGCATAGTTCACCAAACCTGTATCCAGGAATTGAAGGCGAGGTGATTTCCGCAGGTCGGGTTTCAGCGGGGGCGTTATATCCGTTGTGGGGTAGATGAGTTGAATGATTCTTGCGTCATCCAAGCTGCGCATAGCTTCCCCTACCTCCCGTGATTTATAGTTCGACAACCCGAAATTTTCAAACTTAATCCGCTGATCCACATACAAGTGAGCCGTTTGCATAATATGTTTTATGACACGCGCATCGGATGTATTTGCAGCATATTTTTCCACATCATCTTTATAGGTCTCCCAAATGCTAGCATAAATGGGTTGTAAATCGGCTACACTTCCTGTTGATAAATACTGACTGACAACCTCTGGCATCCCACCAATAATGGCATATTCATGAAATAGCTCAAGCAGTGTCATTTGTGCCGATGCCGCAACGGGAATCGTACGCAGTTGCTCCAATGCAACCCACTGTCCTTTGGCTTGTAGAAATTCAACAAAATTCAGGGGATGCAAATACAAGTATTCTACACGACCTACAGGAAAACTTTTAATGCCTTTCATGGCATGTTCCAACAAAGACCCCGCCGCAATGACAGCCAGATCAGGGAGGTCTTCATAAAAGTAGCGAAGCAGTGCAATGGCTGATGGCGATGCTTGAATTTCATCAATGAACAGCAATGTGTAGGGCCGTTGATCCGAAGATAAGTTGTTGGCAATAAAAAGCGCGTCCACTAACGTGGGTACATCCTTGTAACGGTTGAAAAAGTCAGCATGTGCTGGTCTTTCTAAATTGAGTGGTATGAAGTGTTTGTACTTTTTGGCAAACAACTGCACTAAGGTAGTCTTTCCTACTTGCCGAGCACCTCTTAGCAAAAGCGGCTTGCGGTTGGGGTTATCTTTCCACCTTTCTAAAGACTGACTGATGTGGCGTTCAAAGTGCATTTATCTATGATTTGTAACAAAGCAAAGGCAAATTTACTTATTATTTGTAACAAAACAAGGGTGATTTCATCTATTATTTGTAACAAAACAAGGGTAATTGTATTCATTTTTTGTAACAAAGCAAAGGTAATCTCATGTATCTCGCCTTAAACGATGTGGGGGGCTGGCCACTTTCAGGGCCACCGGGCTATCCGTATCGGCTACCAGCCGATACTCCTATCCCTGCCCCTTAGCGGCTCCGCCGCTCGTGCTCCGCCCTGCGGGCTACGCACCAAGGGTGTGCCCAATGCGTACAACAATTCCGTCAATATTTGCCGAAAACGTTGCTGATAGGTAGCCATTTGTTCGGGAGTGCCGTCCGATGCTTTAGGGTCTTGGTAGGTGAGTGGTACGCGTAGGAGGTGCCTACTTAACGAACAATTTTCTGCCGCATCGGAACAGTCATTATGGCTGCAAAGTCAGCAGCAGGGTTCGCAGGGTCATCAAAAACTTTGGAAAAAGCATTGCGTAGCGGCCTGTTCGCCAAAGTGTACCGACCAGACAGGGTTATCCACATCAGGGGTAGGTGTAGTTATTACAAACCCCAGTTCCCGCAAGGCAGCAATGGCATGAGGGTGAAAAGCAGTAGCCTCCGTGCCACCTGAAAACACCTCCACTCCCGACACCCCATAATAAGCAGCAGCCACCGCCGCCGCTATCTGCCCGAAGTGACTCCTTCTGGAATTGTGGGTGCAAATAAAGACCAACCTAATCGGATGTCCATTACTAGCATGTTCGCGGATGTACGCAGCGATGCGCTCCAGTAGCTCCTTGCGGTCGGCTGGAATATCAACCGATTCCGCCTTGCATGCAGCTATTAATGAATGGATAGCAGGAAAAATCATGGGCGAGTGTATTTCAGTTTGCGACTAGCATTCACCAGCAAAATCAATACGGGTACTTCTACCAAAGGCCCAATCACACCAGCAAAAGCCTGCCCTGATTGCAACCCGAAGACAGCAATGGCCACCGCAATAGCCAACTCAAAGTTATTACCCGTTGCGGTAAATGAGATAGAAGCATTCCTGTCGTAGGCCACCCCCATATATTTGTTGATAAAAAAACTAACGAAGAACATCAGCACAAAGTAGATCACCAAAGGAATGGCAATACGGAACACATCCAACGGCAATTCCACAATCGCATCACCTTTGAGGCTGAACATCAACACAATAGTAAACAGCAGTGCATACAATGTAATAGGCGAAATACGGGGTACGAATTTTCGGTTGAACCAATCCAAACCATATCGTTTTACTAACCACCACCGACTGAGGAAACCCATCAAAAAAGGAAGCCCCAGATAGATGCCCACACTGCGCGCCACTTCCGACATAGGCACTTCAATATCGAAAGTACCTAGCCCCATCCAATTTGGCAACACATTGATAAACAGCCAAGCATAAAAGCTGTACGTAAACACCTGAAAAATACTATTCAGCGCCACCAACAATGCTCCATATTCCCGGCTACCGCCTGCCAAATCGTTCCAAACAATCACCATAGCAATACAACGCGCCAACCCGATGAGAATAAGCCCTGTCATATAAGCGGGTTTATCACTCAAAAAGGTTATCGCTAACACAAACATCAGCAATGGCCCTATCACCCAGTTCAACAACAGGGAAAGCAACATGACTTTTTTATCCTGAAATGCTAATGGCAACAAGGAATAGTCCACCTTAGCCAACGGCGGATACATCATTAGTATCAACCCCACAGCTAGGGGAATGTTGGTCGTGCCCACCGAAGCAGCCTCTATACGTGCAGCCATTCCCGGGAATAAATACCCGATGCCTACCCCCAATATCATGGCTAAAAATATCCACAGCGTCAGGTATCGATCCAAGAATTGCAGCCTTGCTTTCATGCTAGATTTGTGTTTTCAGCAGCAAATATATTTAGTATTTCGTAAAAATAAGAAATGATTAAATAAAAAACATCTTTTTTTCAACAACAGGGTGTAAAAAACACGAACAGCGTCCTAGCTTCCTCCCAGTTTTGTTTGTTTATGCAGTATTGAATATGAGGGGGTGTAAAGGTGCCTTCGATAAGCCCCACTTCTCGTAGCACTTTCAAATGTTGGGAAACAGTAGAATTAGCAATAGGCAACTGTTCCGAAATATCACCCGCATAGCAGGCACAATGTTGTTCCAAAAAGCGAAGAATATAGACCCGTGCTGGGTGCGCTAAGGCTCGGGCATAAGCTGCTATTTTCTCTTCGTTGCACAAACATGGCATCGTTTCCATGCTTCATAATCGTTTCAATAGTTTCATTTGATTGTTGAAAATGATTTCACCTCTTGTTAGATTTTATATCAAGTAGTTGTTCCCTAGTAATTTGACGAAAACTAAACCGTTAACTACTAATTAGCTTGCGCGCGCATCCACTTCAAAATTTCCTGTGTGGGTTGGGTGGCTACGTCATCGGGGAGGGCATACTGTCGCGCTTGCCCAAATCGATGGCAACAGGTGACTGGCTAGCATCGGTGCGGCGCAAGACCAAGTATCGGTTGTTGCGGGCACTTTGGGAACATTGGTGGACAGTTGCTGTGGCATATCAAAGACAGGATGAATCATAAAGTCATCTTTTATCAGCATCGTAGAAAGGCATGATGGCTTGTATGCCGCTGCCGCTTTTCAGCAGAAACAAGGAATGATAGCGGGCATTATCGGGTCTTGCCATTCCGCAAACGGGATAATGGGCTGCGGGTTGGCAGCATCCGTCAAATCAAAAGCAAAGGAAGGTATGTCCTGCGCATAGCCCAGCAGGTAGTTTTCCCATACCTCTAAGCGTTGTACCATGCCAGATTGCGGGTCGTCGAATTCTTTCTTTGAAATACCGAGGATTGAGTTTCGACAATTTATAACCATTGGCTAAATCGCAGATAAAGACATCATAATAACCTTGTATGCCAATGACATTGCTGACGTTGTTGTACTGAATGGGTGCCACGTAATAAGGAAAATCGGGGCTGGTGTTTTCTGGCAACGTAGTTTTGTGACGACGCTCGCAACTGCGCCCATCTAATATTTCCAACACGCGGTGGCTGGGGCCAAATTCCTCGGTGGTCGTGGTTTCATCCGCTTTGATAACGACCAACAAGTCGGGTGTCTGAAGCCACACCTTGTTGCCTTCCAATACTTCCCCTGTAATGGGGCAATCGGGTGCCGCCAGTTGAGGGGTAGCAGGCGTGGCAGCCTGTGCCGTTGAGTCTTGGCTCGATGTCGCGCTAGTGGAGGATGTGTTGCCGGTATCGGTACAACTTACCAATAGACTCATGGCAACGACGGCCAGCATCGGAATGATATTGCGGTTGATTATCATGATTGTAATATTTCTGATACAACAAAGATAGGTCATTAAACTGGAATAACTGGATATACTCCTGTCACTCATGGATTAAGTTACGCAAGGTACGTATTGTTTCCATCCTATCCCAAGAGAATACATCTGATTGTTTGTCAATCGCGGTGAGGATATGTAAAGTATCTTTCAACCAATCGCGTTGCTGCATTAGCGTGCGTATTTTTGGCGTAATTCCTGCAAGTAAACCAATTTCTGGGGCGTTCTGCGTTCGCGGTTGACAGGTGTTTGGTATTCGTGGTTTTGCAAGAAGCGTATTTGAATAGCATCCCACTCGGCTTCCGTGCCAACAATCTGCTGGGCTTTCAATTCTTCAAAAAGGGTATGGGCTATATCGTAAAAATCCGTCCGCCCTAAGTAATCCAAATCGGCATCGCAGATAATCTGTTCTAACAAATTTTGGGGCGATTGAGGAATTTTTGTAGCCATTATCATGCCGCATATTGCCTCTATTTCAACGGCAGTGTAGCCAAAACTGGGCAAGTGCCCCCGAGCTATATCGCAGCCGATGCGCTCGTGTTCTATACCCGAAACAGTAAAACCTATATCATGAAACAATACAGCCGTTTTCAGCAGCATGGTTTCATAGGCAGAAATGTGTAGCATGGCACAAAGCTCCGCCCCCACGTTCAGCACATCCATCGTGTGGTGAAACCCGTGGTAGTAAAGCGTACGAGGCAACTCCGCGCGGAGTTTATCGAACGCAAAAGCCTTGGTTGCCTGATAGTCCATACTGTTTGAGCGTATCCCTCCCGTTACAAAGGAACATACCTTGCATAACGAGAGGGATTCTGGGATTATTTCACTAAGATGACTCCGTCAGCCAAAAAGTTGAGTTCTTTCTTAGGCTCGGTGATGGCAGCTATTTCCGCTTCCGATTTCCCTGCATCTTCGGCATAGTGGCGCAATTCATCCACCGGCGTGACACGGTAGAAAGCTTGGCCATGCATAATTACCTCCTTGCCGCTGATGTCCTTAGGCATAAAGAACCCGTAGTCCTTGAATCGCACCATCATTTCTTGGCCTTCGGCATCGGTCAGTGTCATCCAACACCCTTTCACTTGGCATACTTCCGCTACCGTACCGCGCACCGTAGCAGCAAGGCTATCTTGGGCAGGCACTTTGGCCGCCAACTCGGTATAAGGCATTACTTTCCCAGGGGTGAAGGCTTCTCCAAAAGTAGTTCCTTCCATTCCAGCTTGCTTGTTGGTATTACAAGCAGTAGCCAAAACTAATAAAGCGGTGAAACCCGCAAAAGTCAAATAACGTTTCATGTTTTTTTTGTGGGCAAATATAGACATTTGTAGGCAATGCTGGGTTGTTGGCAAAGGTGATTCTTGTTATCTCTAAAATGGCATCGTCATACCCGTTTCATTTGGCACTGTGAAGATGTACACATTCTTACTTTTAGTCATTATCTTGCCCAAAATTCAAGCGCATGGAAAACGAGATAATCAGCAAATCCATACCTGTTGTACTGTTATTGATACTAGGTGCTTTGGAAGCATTAGGGGGGCTGTATATAGATGGAAAGAGAAGTAAAAACGACTGGACGATAGAATTGGTCAGTCTGCTCACCTTGCCTACATTAGTGCAACCTGCGATATTTGTTACCACCATTTGGATAGGTAATACTTGGTTTCCCACTTATGAAGATTATTTTGTAGGTTCAGCTATTGGCTGGCAAATCCTCGCCTTTTTGCTATTAGATGACATGACACAATATTGGTGGCATAGGTTTTCACATTCCAACAAGATGATGTGGAAACTACACTGACCGCATCATGTAGTAGAAGAAATGGGAGTGTTGGTTACTTACAGAAATGCTATCCTTTACTTACGCATTTATGCCCGGCATTTGGTTTTCTTGCTTGTTTGGTGTTTCTGGGCATGGGGTATGTCTATCTGTTTTACCTTCCTATCAAGCTTATCGTCATTTTGCTGGCACATAGCGAAACCAATGGGATAGGTTTTTATACCAAAATAAATTCTTCATCCCATCGCGGGTGGTGGAAAGGGTGATTCCCACGCCAAGTACCCACTTTGCTCATCATGGCCTTTGCCGCCGATGACGGCGTTTCCCAATTCAAATGGCAACTATGGAAATTTACTTTTTTTATGGGATGTCTTATTTGCACGGCCAAAATCACCAGAAAATACCCCACGAAGTTTGGTGCTTGGAATCAAATTAAAGAACCTTGGTACGTACAACTCATGTTCCCGCTCATCCGCTCGAAACGGCCAGAAAGTGAACTCCATTCATTAAAAACCAAAAACGACTACGACCCCTCCGTTGACTACAAGTCGTTCAACCGATGAGTTATCACAGCCGACTTTAGGTTTGTAATCCGCGAAGCACGCTACCTGTTAGTATGGAAAATAGATTCAGCATTTTCTGACAAATGCTGAATCTATTTTGGTTCTTTTTTGACAAATTTAGTGGTCGTACTGGTTGGGGCGCGATCTCGGCAAAGGCCGAGACAAGTTGTGCAGCAGTGGCAGCTTTTAGCTGACAGACCCGGTTTGCTGTGCCGATCTAGGCTCAAACGAGAGAGCTGCGAAACGTAGCGACCCGAAGGGTAGCCTCCACTAAAAAAGTCAAAGAGCCTCTATTTTTTATCCCTCACCCTATTCTTACGATGCAAAAAGCGGTAAGGCATACATGTGGTCGTTCACCGCCTTGCGAATTGCTGCTAATTGCGTATCGTCTGAAGCATTTGTCAGAGCTGCATCATCCATTCCACCGTTTGCAGACAGTCTGCTTCGGAGAAACCACGGGTTGTAACAGCGGCAGCACCGATGCGGATACCACTGGTAACAATAGGAGACTGCTTGTCGAAAGGCGACCATGTTTTTATTGACGGTAATATCGGCCTTGCCTAATGCAGCTTCTGCGTCTTTACCTGTAATACCTTTGTTGCTTAGGTCGATTAGCATCAAGTGGTTGCCGGTGTCTCCCGCTAATAATTTGGTATCCCCTTCTGTGAAAGCTTGCGCCATTGTGGCGGCATTTTTAATGACCTGCTGGCCGTAGGTGCGGAAAGAAGGTTGCAAACACTCTCCAAAAAAGCCACCGCTTCGCTGCGATGACGTGTCTACCACCGCCTTGCATGCCAGTTATGTGAATACACCACTATTCAGCACTGCCGACATCATAATAGGTGCGCCAGACTTTGTTGTCTGTCCCTATAGGTTTTCAAAATTTTCACCCATCATAATGATTCCCCGCGAGCACCACGGAGGTTTTGTGGGTAGTAGAAGTAACGATAAGACAGTGCGGTAGTGGATTATTGAGGTCCTGTGGCAATCAAGCCAGCAGGGTGTGCAATATCGGCCAACAACAAAGCCCCCACTTCATCAGCAATCTGCCGGAAACGGGCATAATCCCAATCGCGGGAGTAAGCAGAAGCACCACAAATAATCAACGGCTGCACCTCGCGGGCTTTAGCAGCCACTTTATCCATGTCAATCAACCCCGTATCTGGCTCCACCCCGTAGAAATGAGGGCGATATACCTTACCGCTATAATTGACAGGCGAGCCATGAGAGAGATGCCCACCGTGAGCGAGGTCGAAGCCCAGAATAGCATCTCCGGGTTGTAGCACAGCCAAGAAAACGGCAGCATTGGCTTGCGCACCGGAATGTGGCTGTACGTTGGCGTACACTGCGCCGAAAAGTTCTTTTAGCCTATCGATGGCTAATTGTTCCACCTCATCCACTACCTCGCAACCACCATAGTAGCGTTTGCCAGGATAGCCCTCAGCGTATTTATTAGTCAGCACACTGCCCATAGCTTGCATGACAGCTTGGCTGGTGAAATTTTCGGAAGCGATGAGTTCGATACCTTTCAGTTGGCGCTCTTTTTCGCGCTCGATGAGGTCAAAACCTTGAGAATCAGTAGCCATTTCGTCCCGTATAACAACCAATTATTTATAAGGCAAAGGTACAATAATTTGGCGGTACAACCTTTAATACTATCCCCATTATCGGATAAATTACAAAAAGCCAAAACTTCAAAGCTCGTGTTTTTTGGAAGAAAGAAGGCACTTTTTTACACTACACAAGCGCAGTTATTTAGCTTTGCCAAGTAAAAACCCCACGTAATTGCTTATGCAGGCAAGAACTGGCGAATCGGCCTTTTCTCAAAGATGGGTGTTGATGTTGTTACTAAGCAGCCCCTTGCTGGTGCACAGTCGCATTGAGCGCCTACGCACACCTGGCTGTGATGACCCCTGCTACGACGATGGTCATTGGTTGGGATCAGGCATCCGGCGGCAAACTGTCCCCTCCATTTCGCGACCACCGACGAGGGCGCGAATGCCAGTGCTTATCCTTCAAGCGAAGCCGTCGTGGGCGGTTCACAAGGCGATGAACAACGTGTTTGTGCGCCTGACGGGGTTGCGCCCCAATACCGTTTACCATTTTGTAGTGCAAGATAAAATGAATGCGACCAGCAAGCGTTATACTTTCCGCACCGCACCTGATAAACTCCGGGAGAGCGGCTGTCAATTATCTCTGGGAGCGATAGCCGCAACCATCGTTTAGCGCGTTGTGATGCCAACACCTTAGTTAGCAAGCTGCGGCCTCATTTTGTGGTTTTCAGCGGCGACATGACCGACACCGATACCGATATGGAGTGGCGAGAGTGGTTCGACGATTGGCACCGACCATTGGCAGCGACGGGCGGCTCACCTCATTATCGTAGCGCGTGGCAATCACGAAGGTAATAATGAGGTACTCGTCAACCGTTTTGATGTGCCACACCCCGATGCGTACTACGCCTCACCTTTGGTGGCAACCTGCTGCGCATTTACACGCTCAACTCACAGTTTCCTAGCGATGGCGATCAACGCGATTGGCTAGGCAGGGATTTGCAGGCTCATCAGCAGGAAATCTGGCGTTTTGCCCATTACCATGAAAGCATGCGCCCCCATACAGGACGTAAAAAAGAGCGGGATGACCTGATTGTAACTTGGGCCACCCTTTTCCATAAATACAAGGTGCAGTTGGTTCAGGAGTCCGATGCACACACCGTCAAAATCACTTGGCCTATTCGCCCCAGTAGGGATGCGGGCAGTGCAGAAGGTTTCATCCGCGATGATGATAACGGCACCATCTACATGGGCGAAGGTGGCTGGGGGGCACCGCTCCGAGCAGCAGACGACCCCAAACCTTGGACACGTAGCTATGGCAGCTTCAACCAATTCAAATGGCTTTTCATCGACAGCGAAAAGATAGAAATAAGAACGGTACGTACCGAAGGTTCTTCTCGTGTAGCAGAGGTGAACCACAACCGGATTTTTGAAACACCCTACGGCCTCACCCTCTGGAATCCCAAAGAGGGCGATGTGGTACGCATTATGAATGACCGTACACCAACATCCCCCGTAGCAGGAAGTGGTGGTGGCACTACCGCGCCCGCTTCGGATGCCATTCCCGCCCAATTAGATGCCAATGGCAATTTGGATGTCACTTATGTACTGACGGAGTTATGTCAGGTGCAACTCATCCTTATCAATACCGATAGCATGCAGGAAATGGCTCGTTTGGAGTTTAATAACCAGCCACCTGGGCCACACAAAAAAAGTATTGACCTCAGCCGCGCACCCGCAGGAAAATATATGTTGGTAGTGAAGAACAACGGCAGATTGAACAAGCGATATGCGTTGCGTATTGAGTGAGCAGGGAGGGGGTGGAAATTTTATTTTGAAACTTCTTTTTAGCTTCTTTTCGTTAGCAAAAGGCCTCGTCAAAGTCCAAGTTACACTACGAAATAGTCCCAACAAAAAAGAGGTACCCTCACTACCCTCCCCCGACCCATCCATTCCTTTTTCTGAACAAAAAGCCAACCATCCTGTTACACCCCGGTAACAAATTTGAAAGTCAAGTTGGCTAAGAAAATTATTGTCATAGGTGCGGGATTCGCGGGGTTAGCGGCTGCCAGTTGCTTGGCGCAACAGGGGTACGCAGTGACCCTATTAGAAAAAAATGATACGCCAGGAGGAAGAGCTAGGCAATTCACCGCCAACGGCTTCGTATTTGACATGTTTTAGTTGGTATTGGATGCCAGAAGTCTTTGAACAGTTTTTCCAGCGCTTTGGCAAAAGTACCGCAGACTACTACGATCTCAAGCGGCTCGACCCTTCCTATCGCATTATTTTTGGGAAGGATGAAATCATGGAAGTGCCTGCCAACATGGATGCGTTGATGGCACTATTTGAGCAATATGAACCCGGCAGCAGTGCCAAGTTGCGCCAATTTTTAGCAGAAGCCGCCTACAAGTATCAAGTAGGAATGAGTGAGTTTGTCTTCAAGCCCAGCCATAGCATTCTAGAGTTTGCAGATATTCGAATTCTACAAAGTCTCTTCAAATTGGATATGTTCACCAACCTATCTGCGGTGGTGCGACGTATGTTTACCAACGAAAAGTTGATCTCCCTACTGGAATTTCCTGTGCTATTTCTGGGTGCTACGCCCCAAAAAACTCCTGCTTTGTATAGCCTCATGAACTATGCTGACTTAGCACTGGGTACATGGTATCCCCACCAAGGCATGTTCGAAATTGTACGTGCGATGGTGAGTTTAGCCAAAGAATTGGGAGTCGATATTAAGACAGGTCACGAAGTTACTCGAATGGAAATCACGGCTGGCAAGGTGCATCATGTGGTTACCACCCAAGGCACTTTTGAGGCGGATGCCGTGGTAGGCGGCGCGGATTATCACCATTTGGAACAACAAATCCTATCCCCAGCGTATCGTATGTATTCTCCTGCTTACTGGAAGAAACGCACGATGGCTCCTTCCAGCTTGCTGTTTTATGTAGGTGTTAATAAAAAGCTACCCGGACTGCGGCACCACAACCTATTCTTCGATGAAGACTTGGCGCAGCATGCACACGATATTTATGAGCAGCCCAAATGGCCCGACAAGCCGCTTTTCTACCTGTGCGCCCCTTCTGTTACGGACGATACGGTAGCACCTGAAGGCTGCGAAAACCTGTTTTTCCTCATTCCGCTCGCCCCCGGCTTGGAGGATAGCGACGAAAAGCGGGAATACTACTTCAACCTGTTGCTCGACCGCTTCAAGGCACTCACCGGGCACGATATTCGCGAGCATATCGTTTACAAACGATCGTATGCTCACCGCGATTTTGTTTCGGATTATCATGCCTTTAAGGGAAACGCATACGGGTTAGCCAATACGCTGCTGCAAACGGCTTTTCTCAAACCCCGTATGCGGCATACCAAATTGAAAAACTTTTTCTTCACCGGACAACTGACCACCCCTGGCCCGGGGGTACCTCCTTCTCTCATTTCGGGGCAGGTTGTGGCGGCTGAAGTGGGAAAACTTTTAAATAAACCGTAAATCACTCATCCATTATGCTGGAGCTTTATCGTCAGGTATGTATAGAATCGAGCAAGCTGATTACCCAGCGGTACAGCACCTCGTTTTCTATGGGCATCCGCGCTTTTGACAAAAAATTTCGCGATCCCATTTATGCCATCTATGGTTTCGTGCGTTTTGCTGATGAAATTGTGGACACCTTCCACGACTACCCCAAAGTAGAACTGCTTTCTCGCTTTTGGCAAGATACGTACAGGGCTATTGATGAAAAAATCAGCCTCAATCCAGTATTGCAGTCTTTTCAGGAAGTTGTGCACCAATACAACATTGAGCGTGAGCTGATCGATGCTTTCCTTGTTAGCATGGAAATGGATCTTCACGATCACACTTACGATCAGCAACGCTACGAAACTTACATCTACGGTTCCGCTGAAGTAGTAGGCCTTATGTGCTTGCGCGTATTCTGCGAAGGCAACGACGAGCAGTACCAACACCTGAAAGCACCCGCCAGAAGCTTGGGGGCTGCCTTCCAAAAGGTGAATTTCCTGCGCGACTTGAAAAGCGACTTCGACGACCGTGGAAGGGTCTATTTCCCAGGGGTTGATTTTTCCAACTTCACTCCGGCTGATAAAATAGCCATCGAAGCCGATATCCGCAAGGATTTCGATCACGCTTATACAGGTATCATTCAACTGCCGGAGGGGGCGCGTTTTGGGGTGTATCTGGCGTATGTCTATTACCTCAACCTGCTCAAAAAAATCAAAAACGCCCCAGCAGAACGAGTGGCTCAGGAGCGCATACGGGTAAATGACGGGCGTAAAATCATGCTTCTATTCAGTAGTGCTTTGCGCAACAGCCTGAATTTGTTGTAATGCATATAATTGATACCTTCCGGCAAACGGCATCCCGCTGGGGCATGACACCTACGGAAGGTGGATTTGCCCTGTTCATGGGTTTTGCATTTCTATCCGGGGTGCAAGCACACCTCATGCCTTCGGTTTATCCGTTCACAAAGCTAACGACCGACTTTTTGCTAATGGCAATCTGTGTGCCGCTGTTGGTCTTCATGTACCGCCGACACGCAGATGCAAGGCTTCTCTACTGGGTATTGGTCACTTACATAGGCACTTTTTTCATTGAAGTAGCGGGTGTAGCTACGGGACGCATTTTTGGGGTGTATCACTATGGGGCTACTATGTGGATACAATGGTTAGGCGTTCCACTCGTCATCGCTTTGAATTGGACGCTACTCATATTGGCTACCAACCAGATAGCAAGCCATTGGGTGCGTCTGCCTATCGGGAGGGCGGTGCTGGCGGCGCTTCTCATTGCGGCCTATGATTATTGTATTGAACCCGTAGCCATACAATTAGATTATTGGCAATGAGTCGCTGTTGATATACCGCTCCAAAACTACGCAGCTTGGTCGGTAGTGGCTTTTGTGTTTAGCTGGCCGCTTCAATATTATGGCATTCGTTTCCATACACCTTTGCTGTATGTGTATGCCTTGGCACAACTCGTCTTTTTTATCCTCCTCAATATCCTGCTGTAATTATGACTTCCCCAACCGAATTCGACTTTATCGTAGCTGGGGAGGTGCCGCTGGGCGCAGCTTCGTTTATCAGTTGCTGCAATCCAAATTAGGCCACAGCCGTATCCTACTGATTGATGCCGCAGAGAAAAAGGAAAACGACCGCACCTGGTGCTTTTGGGAGGAAATACTCAGGCCCCTTCGAAGATATTGTCTATCACCGTTGGCAACGCCTCACAGTGGCTACCTCCGAGCATACCCAAACCTTTCCCATTGCTCCCTTCACTTATAAAATGATAATGGGTGATGATTTCTATCGGTTTACAGATGCTTATTTTGCTCGTTTTCCTAATGTAGTAATGCTCAAAACCCGCGTAGAAGATATACACACATCCGCAGACCGCGCTACGGTTGTAACACCAGCAGGCACTTTCCACGCTTCTTGGTGTATGAATAGCATACCACCGAAGATTGATAAAACGGGTGTCAACTACCTAGACCAGCACTTCCGAGGATGGTTTATCGAAACCGACAAACCCTATTTCGACCCCGATACCGCTGTACTCATGGATTTCAGGACACCACAGCACGGAGAGGTGCGCTTTCTATATGTATTGCCCGATTCGGCTACCACCGCGCTGGTGGAAGTCGCCATTTTTTCTAATCATCACCTTCAACCCGAAGCGTACGACCAAATCATAACCGATTACCTACAAGCTCACTACCCCCAACTCCCTTCCTACCGCATCCAACGGATGGAGCAAGGTAATATTCCTATGACCGACTACCGCTTCCCTCCTCGTGACGGGCGCATTATCTATATAGGTATGGCGGGGGGGCATACACGAGCTTCTACGGGTTACACTTTTCTGTATATTCACCGACGTTTACGGCAGTTGGTGAATAGCTTGGAACGTCACGGCCATCCTTATGACACAGGAGATACCCGTTTGTTGCGGCATAGACTCTATGATAGCACTTTGCTGCATGTACTTGCGCAGGGTCGCTACCCCGGCGATGCACTATTTGGCAGGCTCTTTCGGCGCAACCCTCCTGCTCGCCTGCTCAGTTTTTTGAATGGCACCACTTCGCTATGGGAAGAACTACGTGTAATGCAAACAGCACCCATCGGCATCTTTGCGCGTGCTTTCGCGAGCGAGGTAGTGAAGCGGTTGGTGAGGAAAAGTGTAAAGCAATAAACTTGTAATTGTTTGCGAATCGCCTAAAAAAATTGAACAGTATATTTCCGTCAAATTACTAAGATGAAATACGCCGATACAGGAGTATTTAAAAATCACAATAAAATGTGATTTTCATGTAATTTAACTTACAACACACCTAAAAATATATTCAAATCACAGTGTAGTGTGATTTTTACCGGCTTATTTAATAAAAAAACACTTATCTTCGACACTAAAATCACCAAATCATGTCCGTTACACATCTTGGGGAAACCATAAAGAATAGACGCAAAGAGCTAGGAATAACGCAACCACACTTGGCGGAATTGGCAAAAGTGAGCACAAACACCCTGTATAAATTAGAGCGAGGTCAGGGAAACACCACCTTAGAAGTGTTGAATAAGCTGGCGGAAGTGTTGGGCATGGAATTGATACTTACCATAAAAAAAGAGCACTGATTAAATGAGGATTTTGGAAATATATCACAATGATGTACTGGCTGGAACGCTGACAGAAGAAAGTCGGCAGCATTATGTTTTTAGGTATGATGACAGTTATTTTAATAACGCAAACTTTTCGGGAATCAGTTTGACGCTGCCTAAAACGCAACAAGTATATAGCAGCGAGTATTTGTTTCCATTTTTTTTTAACATGCTAAGCGAGGGCGTAAACAGAAAACTACAAAGTACCTTATTAAGAATAGATGAAGAAGATAACTTTGGTTTATTGGCGGCCACTGCACAGTATGACACAGTAGGTGCAATAACAGTAAAACCTATTGATTCAATGCCTTCGATTGAAGCTGGTAACGCAGACCAATAAAATGAAAAAGAAAACACCCATATCAAATTTTCCTCTTTCCCTTGGAGTGTGTCCAGGTACATTAGCTACGGGTTTTTCTACCTATAGCCCCAGTTGCTTGCGAAGTTTATTCAACGGTAAAAAAGTACACCACATTCTACCTTATGAACCTCCTCGATTAAATGAAGATATAGCAGCACAATTTTTGGAAAACCGCAAGCGCATCTCTATATCAGGTGTGCAGGAAAAGTTGAGTCTTATCCTAGAAAAAAACATATTACGCCTAACCAAGAATGAGGAAAGAGGCACACATATACTCAAGCCCATACCTAAGGATTTAAAAAAGGTTGATCAAGTTCCTGCCAATGAGCACCTGACCATGCAAATTGCCAAACAAGTATATGGCCTGCCTACTGCCGAAAACGCCTTGATCTTTTTCAGGGATGGTTCACCCGCCTACATTACCAAGCGATTTGATGTAAAAGAAAATGGAATGAAATGGGGTAAGGAAGATTTTGCTACATTGGCAGGAAAAACTACCGACAATGCAGGTGCTCATTTCAAATACCAATTTAGCTATGAAGAAGCGGGGCTATTAATACAGCAATTTGTACCCGCATGGCGAGTGGAAATCGAAAAATATTTTTCCTTGGTTGTTTTCAATTATCTGTTTTCAAATGGGGATGCACATTTAAAAAATTTCTCCTTGCTCGAGTCCGCGAGTGGCGACTATCTACTAAGCCCTGCTTATGATTTGATTAACACTAAACTACACGTGGATGATACAGATTTTGCACTTGAAAAAGGGTTATTTGCGGATGGATATAAAAGCGAATATTACAAGAAAAGTGGACACCCTTCTCATTGCGATTTCACCGTATTCGCCCAGCGAATTGGCGTAGCAGAAAGCCGTATTGAAAAACTATTGAAACCGTTTTGCGACAAACAACCCCTCGTGGAAACATTCATCAAACGTTCCTTCCTGACAACGGCGAACCAACGAGGATATGGATTGATGTACAGCACCAAAAGAAATCATCTCGTAACTACTTAGGTAGTGCGCTTTCGAACTAAAAAAAGAAGATTTTTCCGACTGACAAAGCTCATTTGAGGAGTCATGTCGTGCTAAGCCGACACGGCGACGAAAATAGCTGCCGTCAGGTGGAAAAGGGCTTTTTTTAGCCGGAATTTGGTACTACCTAAGTAGTTACACCATCTCATATCATAATTTCAGGATTCCGTACATAGCGTATGTCTAAAAATCCATCCCCAGCGACAAATGTAGTTTGGGATCTAATACGTTGCGCGTTTCGTACCCCCATGCGTAATCCAAGCGCACCATATACCCAAACAAGAGGGTGCGTGCACCAATGCCATAGCTAAAGACAAGCGGGTCTCGGAAATACACTAGCCGTACGCTAACAGGAGTAAACCCTCCCGTTGTAGTGGGAAAAGTAGCCGTATTAGGGGGTTATCATCGCTATAGGGGCTGTCGCCACTCCAGGCGGTACCCGCGTCAAAGAAGCCAGTTACCTGAAAGTTCCGTAAGAAGGGCGACTGTATGCGCTCGGATAGATAACGGAACACAGGTATGCGCAACTCTGCATTGGCCAGCACATAAGCGTTGCCATTGCGTATATTTTGGCTAAACCCACGCATACTGTTAGCCAACGTCACAAAGCCGGGTGTTTCTTCTGGCGTAGGAATAGTGGTATTGAAGCCACCAAAAAGCTCGTTATCTGCCCCTCCCATGTAGTAGAGAATACGGTCATTACCAAACGACCATGCCCCCGCAGCCCGGAAAGCTAAAATGGAGCGTTTGTCAAGACGGATGTAATGCCGGGCATCTAGTCCCCTGCCGCGAAACCCGGTTGAGGTCAAAGGAAAAAGCTTGGTCAATGGCTAAAGAAAACTGCTTATAGAACTCCACGTATATACTTTTGCCCGTGTACCGCGCAAGGATTGAGTGCTAGGTCAACGGTATTGTCGAAAACGTATTCCAGACGCATACCCGCCCGCTGGGTTTTGGACGGTGCTGGTGCTTCTGAAAGTGCAAGGGATCCGTAGCAAAGGTACTGTACCCGATCGCGGCGTAGTGTAGCAGTGGCACGCAAACTCTGGAAAACATCTAAGGGATAACGAATGCCGTATTGCCCCAGTACAATATTGTTTTCGCGCCCATGCGGGGATGCCTGCTTCGGGAAACCGCTGATTGCGCCGATAAGCGGAGAAAATACGATCCAACCTGCGTTTGCGGTTTTGTATGGTTAGGAAGTATTCCGTGCCGTTGAAGCTGGTAGGCAACCGCATACCACCTTCAATAACATAATCTTCCATCAAGTCTTTAAAATTAGCCTTCAACAGCAGGCTCAAAGGCTGGTTATTGAACCCATCCGGGTTGGCGGCATAACTGTCAAGTCCTTCAAAAAGGAGATTGTTGTCCATATTGAAGGTCACAAAATCCGTTCGGAAAGTAGTACGGTAGGGGTAATTCTTCCCGGGCGGGTTATAAACAGCGGGTGTGTCTGTATTGCGAACACCCGTACGGACGAGCATCGTTGCCGCTACTGGCGGAGGATTCGGTGATACGTCTTCAGCGGGCTGTATGGCTGTAGGGGCTACCTCCTTGTCTTTTTTCACGGCGAAGTCCTCTTCCTCTGCAAACTCACTTTGAAAGATAGTTATCGATATCAATGACGGCAGTGCTGTCAGCGGCTGAGCGCGGGCTGTACAGGGGTTCAAAGGTACTACCGGCGGTTGGGGTGTGGGGTTCGATGGCCTCTACCGCCGCTTCCTCCTCCACGGCGGGTATTTGCTGCGACGGTGCAGTCGCGTCTTCATCCGGCGGCTGCGGTGCCGATTTCATCCGCTGGAAACGGAAATATTGAAACACCGTAGCATTGACAGAAGGTAAAAGTTCGCAAACCAGGAATCTTTGGAAATGCGTATCAAAGCATCACCTGGCTGTTGGCCGGGGAAATACTCCAACAAATGCCCAGTTTGAGCCGCTACTTGCCACACAGATTGCGTCCGTAGTTGGAAGAAGCGGCCACCTTGGCTCTTTCTTTCATAACCGGATAAATAGCAATGGTATCAATGAGCGTTGTATCTAATTTAGACAAGTTGGAATCGGCGTGCATGCGAATTTGCGTACCATCTTTCAGCGCAATCAACTGTTCGTAATGGTCGATGTAATCCTCAAGAAAACCTAGTTCCTATTATAGAATCCGCTCCTGTCTGTGAGATACCCAAAGTATGTATCATCAATAGCAATAGGCTGGCGCTCGTTGGCAAGGGCGTTTCCGTTACGCGGATGAGTTCCCCAGACGCGTACTGAGATCGTAATAAAACAAGTCGAATGGCAATATGGGCAAAGTAGTGTCCAGCCTAGCTGGCGCAAATTGGTATGGTTTCGATTAGAGGAAAAAAGTATGCCACTTCTACCGCGAATTTGCACTGCGACAGCATCACGGTCGTCCCCAAAAATCGGTTGTAATACGCTGCGATTGCCGGGTAGCTGAGGAAGATATCGGAATAGCCACTGACCGTTGCCGAAAACAACAAGGTAGCAGGATTAAGGTAACTCATGCTATGTACGCGCTGGTATTCCGTACTGAGTTCTTCAACCAGTGCCTTATCCGTCAGGACACTATAGCGTACCAATCGCGGGCGATCTCTATTTTCATACAATACAGCCAGTTCCTGCCCGCTTGGATTCCATGCAATGAGGGGATAATCATAATCGGTAGCTTGTATGGCATTGCGGAAGCCGCTCTTGAACACTACTTTGCGCTCCCCCGTCTGTACATCTTGGATAAACACTTTATACCGTCCAATATCGTTGAGGACGTAAGCAACCTGTTGCCCGTTGGGGCTAATAGTGAGTTGAGTAAGGGCGTGCTGTCGTTTATTGCGAATAGCTACCTCCCGCCCCGTTGGCAATGCGCGTTGTTGGGCATCTATCTCGTATCTTTTGAGAAAATATTGCTGCCAGTCGGTAAGTGCCACTTGGTAAGGCGTGCCCAATACGTATAGGAAACCCGTTTCAACACTGCGATTAATGCGGGTAAGATACAATAGGTTGGAAACCGTTGGAAGACCATAAACCTCCGCTACATAATACCAGAAAGCTTGCCCTGCTAGCAGCGGTTTATCAAGTGCCAACGCCTCGAAATTTTCATACTCACCCGACAAGAGCGCTTGGCGCAATTGGTCGTCCAAGGTGGTATTCCACGATTCTCCTACATACTTAACAAGGCCATCCTTGAACCAGTCGGGTAGATTTAGGAGTACGGCGTTTTGCACCATTTCTTGGAGGTTGCTGCCAAAGAGCATCGCCTCAAGATAAACCGTCGCAATACCTTCGCGAATTTGACGCCGCAAATCATTGTGGTCGCCATTGAAATAGACAAAAATTTTATTGCCCGCAATCTTTGTTTGCCCTGCTACATTCGTGAAGGTTTCATCGTTGCCTATATTACTTTGCTTGAGATCGGTAAGGTCAACATAAACAATGATTTGCAACTTTTCATTAAGGCGGTGTTCTAAAATTTGTTGCACTTCGCGGAAGTCGTGTTCGGCGGTTTGCACGACGGCTTGCCCAATATAACGGCCTTCGCCATACCAATAGGTGATAAAGTTGTCACTTTCATACTTCATCCATTCATCGAAGTCGCGATGGTGTTGCACACGGTTTTTGCCAAACACAACCTGAGATGTCTGCGCGGTGACACCTACGCAGAGAAGGAGGGATACGAATAACATCAACAGTCTAAACATAGGGAGCTGATTGGTTAAGGGCAAGATACAGCCTTTAAACCAATAAAATAGATGGAATGTTAGAAAAAGCAAGGAAAAAAATAGCGGTTGCCACCGAAAAGACACTTTTGAGGCATCACTGGCTTGGTAATCTAGTAAAAACGGTACTACTTTTTTTATTTTTTCACAGCTGTACTGTTCTTTGCTGACGTTATAACATCAGATGCATCATTCAGCGGAAAGCTTTTCCCCTTTTTAGGAAGAGTACTTGTTGCCCGATGTTTATGACTGGCCTTGCCACTCGCTACAGGCTTGGTTTCGTTGGAAAAAGAATCCTCCTGTAAGGCTGCCTCAGATAATGGAAATACAAGTTGCATGGGGAAATGTTGTTCAATATCGTAAGTGTAAAAAACATAGTATATTTTTACTCATACGTCCACAAAAAGGCTTTGTTACAAAAAGGCAAGAATAGTTTATTTTTTCCCGTCTCTTAGCATTTTGACGGAAATAACTGATCCCATTTTTCCTGAAGGCTTGTCTTTATACACACGCTTTGTGCAAGTATTCCTACGCTTAGTGCATAAAGCCAAGCCAAAAATGGGATCAGTTATTTTTTTCCCGTCTCTTACACAAAATCCCCCTTCACGCGATCTACCAAGCTTTGCACCTGTTCGGGGCTGCCGGCTTCGGCATAGATTCTCACGATGGGTTCTGTATTGGAACGACGTAGGTGTACCCAACCTGCCGGGAAGTCTAATTTCAGGCCGTCGATGGTGTTGATGGTTGCTTGGTCTTTATATTTTTGCTGGATGAAGGCCAATTTCGCTTCCACATCCAAGGTGGGCGAAAGCACTACTTTGTCTTTGACCATGTGGTATTCGGGGCAGTCGGCGCGTAGTGCGTTCAAGTCGCGGGCCGTTGTAGCCATACTGCTCAAAATCAATGCTACGCCGACTAATGCGTCGCGCCCATAGTGGAGAGCGGGGTCGATGATGCCGCCGTTGCCCTCGCCGCCTAATACGGCGTTTACGGCTTTCATTTTTTCTACCACGTTTACCTCCCCAACTGCCGAAGCGTGGTAAGATTGCCCGTGACGGTGGGCAATATCGCGCAAAGCACGGGTGGAAGATAGATTGGAGACCACGGGGCCGGGGGTATGGCGCAATACGTAGTCGGCGGTAATTACCAGCGTGTATTCTTCCCCTATCCAGGTACCGCCTGGGCCTACTAATGCCAACCTATCCACATCTGGATCCACGGAGATGCCCATGTCGGCAGCTTGATGCTGTACCGTTTGGCACAATTCTTCGAGGTGCGCAGGCAGTGGCTCAGGGTTGTGGGCAAAATGGCCGTGCATCTCCCCATTGATGACGGAGACTTGGCATCCCAATGCTTCCAACAGCGGCGGTAGTGCTAATGCCCCCGTAGAATTCACAGCATCTATGACCACTTTATATTGCTGGGCTTGTATGGCCGCCACATCCACTAACGGGTGTGCCAACACCTGTGCTACATGATAATCTACCATGTCGTGGTTGGTAGTAACGGTTCCTAACTCGTCTATTGAAGCATATTCAATACTGCCTTCGGCTAATAGTGCCAGCAAATTTGCACCATCATTAGCGGAGATAAATTCTCCTTTTTCATTTAGCAACTAAAGCGGGATGAAGAAGCGGTTTGGAAGGAAGTAACCCATGCACATAGTGTAGTGGCTTACCGCAACTATATCGCTGGTTTCCCGATGGCAAGTACGTGGAGGCAGCCAACCGCAAGATTAACGAGCTGGAAGAAGATAAAATATGGCAACAAGCCACCATCAATGACAATGAACTTTCCTACGAGGGTTATTTGCAACGGTTCACGCCTTTGGGCAAATACTTAGCGCAAGCCTCCGAACGGTTGGAAGCCCTCAAAAAGTGCGCCAAGCCCGACAAGAAGCCCAAGAAAAGGCAGCCGCTCGCGATGAAGAACGACAGCAATGGCAACAGCAATTTGAGGCACACATCAAGCAAGCCGAACAGTTGTACAAGGAGCGTGAATTGATAGCAGCCCGGGAAGCATACCGGGAAGCGTTGCGCAGCCACCTGCCCGGCTTTGTGCCCACCCAAGCTTATATCGAGGAACAAATTAACTTTTGCCAACACAATATCACTTTCTTGGGCATTATGAAAACGGGAAGGCCGCCATGCAGGAAGGCAACTTCCGGTTGGCTATCGAATACTACCAAGAAGCACTGAAAATTAAGCACAACCAAAAAATTGAACAGCTCATACAGCATTGCCAACAGCAAATGCAGCAACAGCGAACAGGTGGAAAGTCAAGCAATTCCTTTGTACCTCCCAACCATGCGCCTGTCAAAAAGAAAAACAATGTCGTAAAATGGATAGCAGTAGGCATGGCCGCTTTGGTGATATTAGCACTGGCAATAAACCACTTGATACCACAGGAAAACTACCCTACCGATGAACAATACATAGCAGACCCCAACTGGGAAGATGCTGCTAGTGAAAACGATGAAAGCACTCATACCGCCCCTGAAACCTACTCCATACTGGGTAGCTGGCAACTTCGTCGGTGGAATGGATGGAAGGAGGCAATGCCTACGACGCTACCTCGGTAGATCCCACATTAGCTGCACTCATCAATGGGGTCTATCATTTTTATGACAACGGAGTGGTCACCTTCACCTCCGTTTATCAGACCACCAATAATATGTACTACTCCGCAGGTGGCTCCAACATACACATTCAAGCACCCGGCTATACTCGGCATCATCAACCATATCAATGATTCCCAATTAGTGGTGACATTACCTTTTTCCAATGGCTACGGTCAGTATTACCTCCGATTCAGCATGGAACGAATGGAGTAAGGGATAAGAAAAAAAGGTTCTTTGACTTTCCTAGTGGAGGCTACCCCGATAAAACATCTGGACAGCTCTCCCGACCAGCTAGGTCGGGATCGGCTGGCAAACCCGGGTCTGTCAGCTAAAAGCTGCCACTGCTGCACAACTTGTCTCGGCCTTTTGCCGAGATCGCTAGCCCAGTACGACCACTAAATTTGTCAAAAAACCAAAAAAAACAGCACTTAGCATAGAATATTCTTGCGTGCGAATTTTAAACGTTTGCCAGTATGAGGAGTCTAAGAAAAGGTTGTTTTTATTAATTAAGTCTATTTTATCATGGCTAATAAACTGATTTTCTGGACGCTATTATGGGTAATTCTTAGCCCGATAGCATGGTCGCAAACGTTGTACTTCCCGCCGTTGGTGGGCGATGAATGGGCTACCGTGAGTACGGAAAGTCAGGGGTGGTGCGAGGAGCCGTTGGAGGCACTACATGATTTTTTGGAGGAATACGACACCAAAGCGTTCATCGTTTTACAGGATGGGCGTATAGCACTTGAATGGTATTTCGGCACATTCACCCGCGACAGTGTGTGGTATTGGGCTTCGGCAGGAAAAAGCCTGACGAGTACCTTAGTGGGTATCGCACAGGAGGAAGGGCTGTTGTCCATCGAGGATCCTACGAGCCAATACCTGGGCAATGGATGGACGAGCTTGACACCAGCGCAAGAACAAGCCATTACCATTCGACATCAACTGACGATGACCACTGGCTTGGACGACACCGAAGGAGACCCCGACTGCACCGACCCCAACTGTCTTACCTATATAGCCCCCCCGGGGACGCGCTGGGCGTATCACAACGCACCCTACACCTTATTAGATCCTGTGTTGGAAGCAGCAGCAGGCACCTCGCTCAACCAGTTTTACAACAGCAGAATAGGCACCCGAATAGGAGCACCTGGCTTGTATATACCAGTCGGGTATAACCGGGTATTTTTTTCGCGCCCACGCAGTGCGGCCCGTTTTGGTTTACTGATACTCGCTCAGGGGCAGTGGAACGGCAACTCAATATTAGGTGATATGGATTACCTAACGGCGATGCACACCCCCTCGCAGGCATTGAATCCTTCTTACGGCTATCTGTGGTGGCTAAATGGGCAATCCTCGTATATGCTGCCTGGACTACAACTCTCACTGCCCGGCGTGTTGGTGCCCTCCGCACCAGCGGATGCGTTTGCGGCTTTGGGTAAAAATGACCAGAAAATATACGTAGTGCCTTCACAAGGACGGGTGATCGTGCGCATGGGGGAAACCTCGGGCATATCTCCCTTGGCTTTGTCGGATTTTGATGAACAAATGTGGCAACACCTCAACGCCTTGGTATGTACGAATAGCACGAACGAAATACCCGAAATGGATGCAAAGATGACCATTACCCCCAATCCTACCCAAGGGCAAATAAGGATAGCAACCGATGTGCCAGTAGCCCGTGTGATGGTCACAAATGCCGCAGGGCAGTTAGTTACATCAGGTGTTCAACCAACCATAGATATGACAATGCTACCAACAGGCATCTATTTTGTTCGTGTGTGGCTGGCCAACGGGCAGATGGTTGTGCGGAAGGTGTATAGGTGAGAAAGGTGTATAGGTGGGAAATGGTTTGATGTTGTTTGATGGGCTACGCCTGTTTGATGTGGTTGGATGGGCATAATCCTGAAAATTCTGACATTCTGTAAATCCTGGTTCAGACAAGTGGGGGGACAACGAAAAACACGAAAGGGAGGGGCTGTTAAGGAGAATATTCAAAAAGTGTGTCACAGGCTAAGAAATGATAGTTTGTTGTGTAGTTATGTTTGGTAAACCTGAACGCTTCGGAGAAAAGTTTGTATTTTGCTCCGCTTTTCAGGGTAATAAATTCCAGTGGGAATAAGTTATTCCTGTTGTTTGTAAGCAATAGAAAGGTGAAGCATCTTATTCCATACTTCATACAACGCCAGTGGCAGTTGAAGAAAAAAGAGGGTCGCTTGACGGCTTACACCCTCTTTATTGACCTGAAGGGCTTTACGCCTTTGACAGAAGGTTTGATGCGTGAGGGTGCCTCAGGGGCAGAGCGTTTGTCATTGGTATTGAACGAGATATTCGAACCCTTGGTGCAATTGGTGTATGCGCGGGGCGGCTTTATACCCTATTTTGCAGGGGATGCCTTTACGGCCATTTTTCCCGTCAATCAGGCGGGTCAAAATCCATTAGATATCATTGCTACCGCCGCATGGGCGCGTAAATTATTTGAGCAGCGAGAAAACCAATTCGACGCTTACACCATCGGTCTTAAATTCGGATTGTCTTATGGGGAAGTATCTTGGGGAATCGTAGGAAATACACCCAAGTCGTTCTATTTCAAAGGAATACCCATTGACAACTGCGCATGGTGTCAAACATTAGCTGGCAATCAAGAAATTGTCATTGATGGGCAACTGATGGCCTTGCTGCCCAATCACTCGGTGGAACTGACCCCCGTTGACCAAGATGCTTATCGTGTGGATAATGCCCAACCGACAGGCGAACCGCCCATTGCGCTGGCATGCGATGAATTGGATAGGAATGTAGCCCTACGGTTTTTACCAGAAGCCGTTGTAGATTACCGCTGGCAAGGGGAATTCCGTCCCGTAGCATCTATTTTCCTTTCGTTTGAGGGGCCTTCCTCGTATAAGGATATGGATAAGTTTGCCAGCGTTGTGCTGCAATTAACCGATAGTTTTTCGGGCTATCTCAAGGAAATTGATTTTGGCGACAAAGGCGGCGTACTCACCCTCTTTTTTGGTGCGCCCACCGCTTTTGAAAACAACGTGGACAGGGCATTGGCATTCGTGCTAAACTTGCGAGATGCCTTGCATCCCATGCAGTTATTGCACGGCTGGAAATTCAAAGCTGGCGTAACAGTCGGCACCGCCTATACAGGAATTGTGGGCGGGTATGAACGCTGCCAATACGCCTGTGTGGGCAACCGTGTCAACTTAGCTGCCCGCCTAATGACCAATGCCCAATGGGGGGATGTATTGGTGGACGAGGAGGTGCAGCAAACACCTTCCTATCGATTTGTTCACACGGGCAATATTCCCTACAAAGGCATACAAGGCAACGTGCCTACCTACAAACTCTTGGGTCGTCATTTCAATCCTACCCAAGTATATGAAGGCGCTTTTATCTCGCGGGAGGAGGAACTCGCAGGGTTGATAACAGCAGCAACCCCTTTGCTAAAAGGTAAAAATGCTGGCGTGTCTTACGTCTTTGGCGAAGCAGGTATTGGCAAAAGTCGCTTAGTATTCGAGTTGCAAAAACAACTTTTGGACACTGATAAAATCCAATGGATTACCTGCCAAGCCGACCAGATACTGCATAAGCCTTTCAATCCTTTCGTGCATGCGCTACGGCACTATTTTGCCTGCTCTACGGAGGAATCAGAAGCACTGAATCGGTCAAATTTTGAAGCGCGGTTCCAAGCTTTGACAGACCGTGTGCAAGAAAAACAACCCGCCAATTACACCTTCACCTTGCGGGAATTGGAGCGCATTCGCCCTGTATTGGCCGCTTTGGTAGGCTTGAACTATGAAGACTCCCTGTGGGAAATGCTGGATGCTAAAGGCCGCTACCAGCACACCATCCGCTCTATCATTGACCTACTGTTGGTAGAAAGCCAGCTCCAGCCCTTGGTCATTGCCATAGAAGATGCGCATTGGATGGACGACAGCTCGGTGGAATTACTTCAGGAATTAGTACGGCTGATGCCGGAATACCCGGTTTGGCTGTTGGTGACCTCGCGTTTTGGGGACGATGGTGCCAAAAACCACCCCATCTTAGCAGAGGAAGCCAAACGGTACGGACTGCACTGGAGCGATATGTCGTTGAATGCCTTGACGGCGGAAGGAGTGCGCCTCTTTGCCGAAAAGCAACTCAACGGAACTATTGCGGAAAGCTTCCTCCAAACCTTGCTGCGTACTACGAACAACAACCCTTTCTACTTGGAGCAGATGCTGGAGTATTTTTTAGAAAGTGGTTTGTTGGTACAAAACGAGGGAGAATGGACCATCAAGGACGAAAACATCAAGCTGTCCAATTCCATCAATGCCATTCTGACAGCGCGTATCGACCGCCTATCAGAGCAGGTGCGGGAAACCGTAAAAGCGGCTGCCGTTATAGGACGCGAATTTGAAGTACCTGTACTATCGGAAGTGATGCGCCATCAAGGGAATGTCCCTTCTGAAAACGCGCATGACGCGACAATACTGCGGGACGAAATCAAAACCGCAGAGGAGGTACAGATATGGATGGCCATGAACGAGTTGCGGTATATTTTTCGGCACAGTCTTTTACGAGAAGCCGTTTATAATATGCAATTAGGCACACGCCTACGCCAATTGCATAAACTCATTGCGGAAGCTATTGAACGCTTATACCTGGCAATTGGAAAGCCGCTATGCCGATTTGGCTTTTCATTACGAGCAAGCCGGGGTGTTCGATAAGACCTGCGAATACTTGCGCAAAGCTGCTGACTACGCCCGCAGCAACTACCAAAATCAGCAGGCGCTGGAATATTACGAAAAACTGCTCCATTACCTAGGCGTACAGGCCGATGGAGTAGAGGAAATACGCACCCACATCAAGCGAGGTAAATTGCTGCAACTCGTAGGTAATTGGACAGAAAGCGAGAATACCTTTAACAAAGCGTTGCAAATAGCCAAGTCATCGCGCGATGCCGTCATGATTGGTGAGTGCAATATGCAGTTGGGACATCTTTTGATGCTAAAAGGCGACTATGAAACGGCCTATCACCACTTACATATTGCTGCGGGTTTGTTTGAGTCGGTGGATGATAAAATAGGGTATGCCAAAGTAAACGGTCATTTGGGTAACCTCCACTTGCGAAGAGGCGAATACCTGCAAGCCAAAGCCAGCTTTGAACGCAGCATCGACTCTGGGTATGTAGCAGATGGAAAAACGGGAGGTGCGCAAATACTCGCCAACTTAGCACTCACCCACATGAACCTAGGTCAATTCGATGCGGGTATTGAGGTGGTCAATCGGCAGTTGCCCCTACACCGAGCCAGAAATGACAAACAGGGGTTGTCGGTATTATTGGTCAACTTGGGCATTGTGCAATACGAAAAGGGCGATTACCCGGCTGCTGGCCAAAGTTATGAAGAAGGCCTGCGACTGGCCGAGGAATTAGGCAACAAACAACTCGTATCCATCGCGATGGGTTCGCTGGGGTTGGTCATCCAGCAACAAGGCGATTACGACCACGCGATGCAGCTCTTCCGCCGCGATTTGGAAATCACCGAAGCTTTAGGCGACAAACAAGGTATTGCCATCGCATTAGGATTGATAGGCGAACTGCTAAAGTTACAAGGCGAATTCCACAAGGCCATTGAATACATGCAGAAAAACTTGATGCTGTGCGAGGAGCTGGGTTACCAAAAGGGCATTGCCAAAGCGCTGAATACCTTGGGCGACATTTTCTTTTTCACGGAAGAGTTCGAGCGAAGCTTACATTATTACGACCGCGCTATAGAACTGACGCGAAAAATCAGCCATAAAGCGTACTGTGTACAAGCCTCATAGAGAAGGGCTTAGTGCTCATCAAATTGAGGCGAATCAAGGATTTAGTAACGGTGGAAAAAGAAGCCTTGGAACTAGCTACCGCCCTAGGCAACCCCGACCTGCTTTTTGATGCAAGAGCCTTAGAGATACGCGCCCTGCACCTACAAGGAAAAACCCGCGAAGGGTTGCTGCAACTGGACTACCTCCAACGCGAACCGCTCCACGCCGAACAGCAAGCCGAAGCCAATTATTTGCGCTATCGCATGATGCCTGAAGATGAAAACGCACGACAAACTGCTGTCGCGCTGTTTCAAGCACTATACACCGAAAAGCCGCAGTACCTTTTTAAACTAAGGTTGGAAAAATTGGGAAAAGGGGGAGGGATGTGATATCCCGATAGTTATCGCATTAGCGTCAACTTAAAAAATTCATATATAACAATTCGAGGTAACTCTGCCTGTCTTTTCGCTTTTCATAGCAGTCATGTCGGGCGAGTTCCTCGATGAACTGATCAGGTTTTCCAGCCAGCAGTACCTCCCAGAAGTTCCTTTTGATGAACTCTGAGAACTTAATGATGCTCAAGTGTTTTTGGGTCTGTTCATACACCCGCTCGACAAAGATGCCGTACCAAGAGATCGTCATCGTCAACCAGATAAGCATCATATAAATGGTGATTATCACCCTTGGTGGGGATATAGACTCTTTGCCGTCAAAAAAATTATCCACATTAAAGCTGCTCTTCCAGCACTTAAAAAATGATTTCAATACGCCAACGACAACGATACGCTCTGATGATGTCTCTAAATCCCCACTTTGGCCTCGACGTTGGTGATGAAGATTGTCCAGCCCAGCAATTCAAAGTACTCATCGCTGTGGTTAGCCTTGCCATTCCTGTCATTCTTGGCCTTGAAGCGCCTGATTCTCTTGACGTCCTCGGGTGCTTCCACCGCTACCAGTCGTACAGGTATTTTGTCTGTGCTACCCAACAATACATTGATATCCAATACCTTCTTGCCTTCTTTCTTACACTCGCTTAGCAATTTGAGCAAATCCAGCTTTTCACCTGTCTGCCCATCATAGACGTTTGTCCCAAAACGTAAACGGGACAGGAAGAATGCTTTCTTCTCGATGATTTTTTTGAACACAGACAACACGAAGTATCCTTGGTCGCGGATGACCAAAGCACCCTCTTCCAGCACTTCCAAAATCTGGTGGGCAAAACTTTGGTCGTTATCCCTGAATGAGTTGACTTGTATGTTCTGGTAGGAATTGTCCTTTAGATTTATGCGCAACTGCACACGAGCCGTAGCACACTGCCCTTCATTTTTACTGTGCGGCTACAGGGTAAAATTTAGCCAAATTTTTCGGTAGGCTCAAACAGGTGCTATCTTCCACATACACCTTGTTGAAGGCATCTAACAGCGGAATATTCTTTGGCTTCCTTTTGCCGACTGTTTGATTACATGCATCAGAAGGTCGCGCACGAAGGATTCCTGCCTGAATTGCAGCTTCTTTTGCAGACCCTGTTTGCTAACGTGTTTGCCAGTAAATTTTCCTATCGCCCGCGCCCAATCGCTCAAACCTCGCAGACTGAACTGCATCATCATACGAAGCCAATCAAAAATCCGACCCGTCGATTTTCTCGGCTGCCGCATCTCGAAACCAGATTCTTTTGCAATCATAAGTATTGCTTGTTCCCCTAATTTTTTTCTTTATTTGCACCGTATTATATTTCATGGTTGCTGCTTGCTTGTTCTGTTTTGATTCTATTGAACAAAGTTAAGCAGCAACTTTTTTTTTGCCTAAACATATTAGCTTTTTTTAAGTTGACGCGTATGCGATAGTTATCGGGAGTGTATAGGTGCCAAATGTGTATGTGTGCTAAATGTGTATATGTGATAAATGTGTATGTGTGATAAATGTGTATGTGTGATAAATGTGTATAGGTGCCAAATGTGTATGTGTGCTAAATGTGGTTGGATGTGCATAATCCTGTATATTCTATCATCCTGAAAATTCTGCTTCTGACAAAGTGCTCGGGAGTTTTAAAAGTGTATCGGTGGGATGCCACTAGAAATCGGGGGTGAGTTCGGATGTTGAAAAGGCAACAGCTACTTAGCGCCGTACACCGCATTATTAAAAATCGATATAATTGATTGATTTTAAATCAATTGTAAGCAGTATTAATTCATTGCATTATACATAAAATTGATTCAAATCACTCATACCGCAACGATTCAATAGGATCCAAGGCGGCGGCGCGCAGGGCCGGATACAAACCAGAGAGTAAGCCCACCACGGTACAGGTGATAAGTGCTACCGTGATCCACAACCACGGAAAGAGGAAGGCACTGCCAAAAAGAAGGCTTACTACGTTGCCGATGAGTACACCTAATATGATGCCAAATATCCCCCCCAGTATGCTGATAACCACCGCCTCAGTGAGAAATTGAATGAGGATATTGCGGCTGGTGGCCCCCAATGCTTTGCGGATACCTATCTCACGGGTACGCTCTGTGACAGATACCAACATGATATTCATCAACCCTATGGCGGCACCTAATAACGTGATAAATCCAATACTGATGGCTGCCAAACGCAGGTAAAGTGTATTGTCTTTGATGATGGATAGCAAACCATCACTTTTGGTTATCTCAAAGTCATTTTCAGCTCCCGCGCCTAGTTTACGGATATTGCGCAGTGTCACCGTGGCTTCTCCGATAGCGGCCTCGATGCGGGTAGGGTCATTGACGGATACCATGATGCTGTAGTTCGTACGCTCGCCACCGTAGTAGCGTTTGGCGGTTTGCAGCGGGATGAGTATGCGCCTATCCTCGCTCTGATTCATAGAGGATCCTTTCGACGCTAGCACCCCTACCACCGTATATTTCCCCGCGCCTGTGGTGATCTGTTTCCCCATGGCATAAGCTGGGTTGCCCCTGAAAAGTGCTTCCACTATATCAGCACCTATTATTGTTACCATGCCGCCATTTCTGGCTTCCAATGCAGTAAAGTTGCGCCCGGTTTTCAGGGTAAAAGCTCTGGCCTCGATGTAGTTCTCATCTGTTCCGAAAATGACGACATTCGGGTTGGTTTCTTCATTGCCGTATTTGATAGCAGCGATCCCGTTGCAAAACAACGAAACTTACACCCGAGATGGGAAAGCATAGCGATCTTTGAAATCGGTAGCTTGTTCGTAACTAAAAGGGTCGCCCTCCTTTTGCTGACGCCCACCAGTACGCCCTCGTACACCATCACCCGCAGGGTCAATATCGAATGTATTAGCCCCTAAGTAAGCAAACTTATCGTTGAGGGAGTAGATGGCCGTATCAATAGCGGTGAGAATGCCCACCAAAGCCATGATGCCAAACGCAATGATAATAAGCGTGAGAATAGCACGCAACCAATTGTCGCGTACAGACCCTATGGCTAAATTGATGTTTTCGCGGGTGTTCATACTCAAAGCCTTTGACAGTGAAACGAAAAAGAATGTTCCAAATGTAGCGCAATCACAGCTACATCCCCGCTTAATTTAGATAGATGACCTTGTTTTTTAGATAAGAGATGCTATGTTCAGCATCTCTAAACTATGAAAGCGCACAATCTACCCCATCAAGGCCGAAATTCCCGCTTGACCATACGGATCGTTCGAATCACCTGACCTTGTTCGTCCACCAAACTCAGCAGGTAAACACCTTGGGGTAGATCTCCTGCAAAAAAACTATCTCCCGGCAGGGGTGTCGTCCATGACTTCACCTTACGCCCCAGTGTGTTGTAAACTTCCAGTTTGGAAAGCGGTGGTGCATTTTGCAAAAAAAAGCGATCGTAAACAGGGTTTGGATACACCCTGATCCGGTTGCCGGCACTTTCTATATCGTTTTTCGTGCGGCTATCGAGCAGGTTGAGTTGAAATACTGCCGTGCCCAGCGTTTCTGAAGGGTTGTCCATATTGCGAAATACGACCTCCACTTTGTTTTGCCCCGTTACCCGAAAGGGAGCAACCGTCAGGTAAAGGTCAAAAGATTCTCCGGGGGCTAATACAATAGGTGCCGCGATTCCTTGCAATGGATTGTAATTACTAGACACCTCCGGCGGGTAGCTGGATTCCTTATCGCAAAGCTGTATCACCCAAGCATTCGGTTGGTAAACCACTTCTCTATCCCACCGCAACCGCAGTGTTTGTCGAGTGGTATTCGTTACTTCTACTTTCAAAACTTCCTCGTGGTTGGCATCGTTTGGCAATACTGCCTGACGGTAAGCCACAGCAGGTGTCATGCGCAGCTTCGTCTGGGCAGACAAACCAGCCATCATCATCACGCATAGCCATACCAACACATATCTCATCTTAATTATACGCTTGTTGAACACGGGCGAAATTAGAGAACTTCACGCGATTTCGACAAAAAATCACGCAAACAGTCGTTGTTTTTTACAAAATTATTTTACTTAGTGGCTTATTAGGAAACAGTTCAATTGATAAATAGCCTCCCCTCTCGGAATGGCGCCTATTTGAATTGCTCCTCTGACCATTTGTTTTTTCTCATCTAAAGCTAACATGATATGAAAAAGCTTTTTCTGATACTACTAACTGTATGTACCTCTGTATTGAGTGCACAACCCTACGAAGAAATCATTTATGGCGACATACCCCAAAGCGACCTTGCAATGACTGCTTGGCCGTATGACTCCGAAGCGGAAGCAGTCGTACTGGCAGACCAAGGACTTATGAGGGTTGATTCCGACAATCAAGGCCGGTATGAATCTATGCTCAGAAGGCACAAAAGGATAAAAATATTGACACCTGTGGGTGTTGAAAAATACGGAGATGCTACCCTGTACTACTACCACAAAGACAATTTAGAAAGCATCACGCAACTGAAAGCGCAATCGATTAGCCCCGATGGGAAGATTGAAGAAGTGCCTGAAAAAGAAATGTTTCGCGAAAAAATCAATGAAAACTGGACAAAAATCACATTCAGTTTCCCCAATGTGCAAGTGGGGAGTGTGGTAGAATATCGGTACCACCACTACAGCTATCTTATAACAACCCCCGACGAATGGGCGTTCCGCGATGAAATACCCGTGAGGTCTTCTTATTACCATTTTGCGTGTAAAGCGCCCATTACCTATTCCTTTCTTATGCTGGGAGCTGAATACATGAATAAAACCCAACAAGCAGACGGAACAACCGTATTTTCCTTGGGCAACATGACTGTTCGTGCCAATAATGGTAGCTTCTGGATGCAAAACGGCGATGCGGTTCACCTAGAACCCTTTATGACCACCCCGGAAGACTACCTAATCAAAATACGTTTTCAAGCTAGCGAGTACGTCACCTATACAGGTACCAAAGTAAAGGTATATGACACATGGGAAGCCACCGCCAAAGACTTGTTGAACGACGACCACCTCGGGTTGTTTTTTACCAAAGAGCGCAACTATAAAAAAATCGTTGAAGCAGCTTCCAACGCCATACCCGCTACTTTGCCAGCCAGCGAAAAACTGAACCTCATTGCCGATTTTATCACCACCCAAGATTCCTTGGAATGGAGATGACGGCACTATATGGGCAGCACTTTCCCCCGACGAAATGTTCACCAAACACGAAGGTGATTTGGCTGGTGTTCAGTACGCAGCACTTGCTGTCCTTCACCATTTTGGGTTCAAAGCCTATCCTGTTTTGCTATCCACTCGCGATCATGGTGCTGTTATTACCGAGTTCCCGCTCATGGATCAGTTTAACTATGTAGTCATCATCCTCAATATTGATGACAAATGGAAATTGGTGGATTTTTCTAACCCATTGTTCCCCGTAGGCATCATCAACGAAAGGGCACTTAATAAAGAAGGATTCGTACTCAATGAGGAAAACCCAGGCTGGATCGACATTGTAGCTCCTTCCTTTCAGGATTTATTGGCCTACAATGGAAGCATCACCGCCGACGGAACCATTGTGGCCGATATGAAGAGTGTCAAAAATGGTTACAGTGCCTATTATGACCGCAGTAAACTGAAAGACCAAACACCTGAAAAATTGTGGGCAGAAAGATTTCCCGACAATACCGTCTTCACCGACATGGCGGTTGAGTTCAAAGACGAAAAAAACAACGCTTTGAAAGTAAGCAGCCATGTTGAAATACCCGAAGCAGGGATGGTAAATGGTGATTTCATCTACTTTACACCCATTCAATATTCCCTGTTTACCAAAAACCCATTCCAACGAGAAAAACGCAACTACCCCATCGATTTCCCTTATCCTTTTGAGGAAAAGAACGTCGTCAGCTATGCACTGCCGGAAGGCTATACCGTAGAATCCATTCCTGAAGCCCTTAATTTATCCTTTAAAGAGGGCGGGGTCACATTGCAATTTATCGCGCAGGAAAAAAACGGCAAGGTGAACACCCTTATGACGCTCAAAGTACAGCAAACGCGGTTCTCCCCCGATGATTACCCAGCACTCCGCGATATGTTTGAGCAGATTGCCCAAAAATTGCAAGAACAAGTGGTACTAAAAAAAGCATAATCCAATGAAATCCTATTTTTTCATCATCATCCTTCTTTTTGGTTGGGAACTCAGTGCCCAAACACTCGACTCGGCCATGCTCCGTCACGCACATGAAGTAGTAGAAGCGAGCGGCACACTCGAAATCATCAGCGAATCCGAAGCACGGTATTCAGAAAAACAGCGCATCATCATCCTCAACCCTGAAAGCGATGCCAACCTCTTTTATGTGGGGTATGACCCGGTCAATAAAATCGAGGTAATGGATGCCGACATCCTAGATATGACGGGCAATCCAATTCGCAAAGTAAGAAAATCAGAGATCAGAGATATCGCAGCCGTGGATGGCTTCAGCATTTATTCCGAAGATCGGGTGCGCTATATCGAACTTTCCCATAGCGAGTATCCCTACATCGTGGAATATACTTTTTCACAACGGCTCAAAGGAATTTCCAGAGCTGCGCTTACCGCCTGGCATTTTCAAGAGCGATCCACCAGTGCAGTGCTTTCATCCTCCTTTCGGCTTATCGTGCCAGAAGGTTTCAACATCGGCCACAAGCTCTACAATATCGATCTTACACCAAAGGTAACATCCGATGGCAAGTCCACCACTTGGGAGTGGATGGCTGAAAGCCTACCTGCCATAAAGACCGAACCCATGGCACCTCCCGTTCACGAAGTATTGCCCTCCTTAATGCTCTCTGGTGGAGATTTTAGCATCAACGAATACAATGGCAGTATGGAAAGTTGGGAAGATTACGGGGCCTTTCTCCATCGTATTTGGAAAGACCGCGATGCCATATCCCCCGCATTGGAAGCACAAATACGCGACTTAGTAGCAGATGCCCCCGATGATAAAGAAAAAATCGCCCGACTCTACCGATTCATGCAGCAGGAAAAACGCTACGTCAGTGTTCAGTTGGGTATTGGTGGCTGGCAGCCCTTCGATGCCGCTTATGTGGAAGAAAAAGGATATGGTGATTGCAAAGCACTGAGTAACTACATGAAATCCATGCTTCAAATCATCGGCATTGAAAGCTATCCCGTCATTATTGAAGCCGGAGAAGAACGCCCTTATGCCATAGAAGATGATTTCGTAACGCCCTACTTCAACCACGCCATACTCTATATTCCTACCGAGGATATGTGGTTGGAATGTACCAGCAGCCACTACCCACCCGGCTATCTCGGGCAGTGGACACACGACCGTAGGGTACTCCTCGTAACCCCCCAAGGAGGCAAAATCGCTCACACCCCCAAACTGGCACTAACCGATAATAACGCCACCGAAACGGCCACTTTCACCATCGACCCATCAGGAGGTGCTACTATTGACTACCAAGGCCAGCGCAACGGAATACTGCACGAAGACTGGCGCGATTATAGCTACTACGGCAAAAAGGAAGACATGGAAGCATTGGTCAGGACAAAAGGCAAGCTGCCTACACTCGCCCTAGAAGACCTGGTGGTAGAAAACCACCCCGACCTACCCCAAACCAATCTTACCTTCAAGGCTCGAGCAGAACGCTATGCCGCCAAAGCAGGCAAACGCTTATTCGTGCCAGCCAATACCATTTCGCCCTTTTTGGATGTGCCTGAACAACGAGAAGAGCGCCATTATCCACTTGTCATCCCTTTTGGTTACAGCTTGGATAGCCGAATCGTCTTCGAAATCCCCGATCATCACCAAGTGGAGAGTTTACCGCCTTCTACCCGGTTGGAGTCTCCTTATGGCGTATGTGAATGGATCATCTCCGCTGAAGGCCAACAAATCGTTATCCAACGTCACCTCGAACTATTGGACAACGACGTACCTGCCTCCCAATACAATGACTTTCGGGAGTTCTTGCAAAAAATCGCTAAAATGGACGGCAGTAAAATAGTGTTGGTGGCGGGGTGAACTGTTCAATTATTCCTTTTTTTCAATGACACATCGGTGCATTGTTCAAGGTCTCCCACAGATTGAAGGAGGTAGGCATCTGGAATTGCAACGCACGCCACACCAAAAACACGCCCATCGCAGTAAGAATCAACGGATAGGCTTTGCGCAAATATTTTTGGAAGCGATGCCCTGCACTATGCCCCAATGCCGTAAATACCAATAGCAGCGGCCACGTCCCCAAACCGAAAAATAACATATACCCCGCGCCGTTCAGCCAAGTGGTGGTCGTCAGCGCAGCCGCCAACGCCAAATAAACCAGCCCACAGGGCAACAACCCATTCAATAGTCCCAGCCCCAAAACAGCAGGCAGCCCTGTGCGCTTCACCAAACGCGCAAACGCACTCTTGAACCGCAAATACCAACCCGACAACAAAGGCGTATTCCAAATATTGAACTCCACTTGCAGGGAAAAAAGCCCCATCCCTATCAGTAGCCCACCCAGCAGTAGCGTCAGCCACGACTGCATGCCCACCAAAAAAACACCCTGCCCCAGCAACCCCATCATCGCGCCCAGCAAGGAGTAAGTGGTTATCCTCCCCACATTGTACAGCATCAGCCGCCACACTCCGCCCTGTTCCTGCCCAAACGGCAGCGCCAGCATTAGCGGGCCGCACATACCTACGCAGTGCAAGCTCCCCAATAAACCCATCGTGAATGCTGTGTATAGCATAAGCAATTGGCTATTGTCAGCCTTATTTCACATCGATAATACGCTCGTCGAAATAGGTTTTGCCGTCGGCCTCCCAAGCGCACTGCAACTTCCAGCGACCAGCAGGCGACTTACTCAAATCTATCGTCTGCAGCCCTTCTGCATCCACCCTCAGCGGCACCGACCAGTCCAACGACTTATTATCGGGGCGGTAAAAAAACGCCGTTCCCGCTACATTCGCAGCCAAATCGTCTGGAAAATCCAGCGTTACCTTTTTCTCTGCCGATGCCCAGCCCAACTTTACCTTTTCCGGCAGCAATGCACTGTTTTGCAGGCGGTCATACTGCTCTTGGTAAGCCAGGTCTTTGGCATAGTAATCGTCCACCACCAAACTATTATCGTACTGCGTGGACTTATACACCGTGAAGAAAAGTGCTAATGCAAAAATGGTATAGGTCAAAAAAATGCCCGTACCCCAGTTAAATGTAAATTTCATATTGTCGATTTTTTGCCGCTAACAAACTCGTTACGGACTTCATGGCCGATGATTTAGGGCGGCTATCGGCAAAAGCCGATACCGGGCTATCCGCTCCATCCCCCGGCTTAAGGCCGGGGTATCCGCTACTATCCCTGCCGCGGGCTACCTGCGAGCTTCCTACTCTTAAAACACATCAAGCAAGCCCTCTACGCATCAAATCGGCCCTAAGAAGTTGGTATCGGTTGTTTCCAATAACTCCTCCCCATTCCAAATTTCAATCGTCAGCTCCTGCTTGCGGGTAGTGACTTTTTCCTTGGGCAAAATGATGAAAAACGCTCCCTTGAACATTTCCTCGCTATCCAAGTGCGGAGCTTCACCTACAAACTTCAATTCCGCTTCCGGATGGTCGGGGAATTTGAAGGTGGGCGTAAACGACTCCGTTGTTTTATTGAACAACTGGAAATTGTACAAGTTGCTGATATGCCCGTCTTCTGCCTCGTAGTACAGCTTGCCAGGTACGCAAAATGACCGCTTCCACCTTTGTGCGCCCTGCAAAGAGAACGATATTCACTACCACCAAGACCGCCAAAGCGATGGAATAAGCAATGGCTCTGGGGGTGAAAATTTTGCGATGTTGTTTAGCTACTCCATTGTAACTGTCATAGCGTATCAAGCCTTTGGGGCGGTCTATTTTTTCCATTACCTCGTCGCAGGCATCCATACAGGCCGTACAGTTCACACACTCCAATTGGGCACCGTCGCGAATATCAATACCCGTGGGGCATACGTGGATACACAACTTGCAATCCACACAATCACCCAAAATTTTCAAAGGTGCTTCCTCTGCCACGGCCACATCGGTATCCGACTGAGCCACTGCCGTCTGAATAGCACTTACAGGGTGGAGGCTTGTTTGGCGGCTTTGCTCATCTTGCCCCGGGGTTCTCCTCTTACAAAGTCGTAAGTGACAAGAATCGTGTCATCATCGGTCAATACACCCTGCAAACGTCCATACGGGCAGATCGTTGTACAAACCTGCTCGCGCAGGCGTGCAAACACAAAATAAAAAGCCCCCGTAAAGAAAATCATCGCAACAAAGCCCCCCCAGTTTTCCGCAGGAGAGGAAGTGATCGTACTATACACCCTTTCCGGACAATGACATAGGAGAGAAAACGTGCGCAATAAAGAGCGAAACTAAGATAAAAAGCCCTTGTTTAATGACTTTTTTACGAATTTTTCAGGTGTCCACGATTGGGCATTAAGCTTCCGTTGGGCATTCGCATCACCTTCCACCAGATATTCAATCTGGCGGAAGACCATTTCCATGAAGATGGTCTGCGGGCATACCCAGCCACAGAAAAGACGACCAAAAACAACCGTAAATAGGGCGATAAACACCACCATTGTCAGCATGGCCACCACAAAGAGGTGGAAATCCTGAGGCGTGAAATGAATACCCATTAGGTAAAATTCACGCCCCAGAATATCTACACGAATCAGCGGATTACCGCCTATTTTGATCCAGGGAAGAATGAAAAGCACCGCCAACAACACCCAACTGGCATACTGCCGGGCATTGGTCCAAGGGCCTTTCGGTTTTTTAGGGTAGATCCAGACCCGTTTGCCATCTTTGTCAACGGTATTGATCTTATCGCGATACTTTTCGTAATCGCCTGTTCCTGCTTACTCATTGCTAAAACTGTTTACTAATGACTAAAAACAAAATCGCTACTGATTCATACCCAGCGTTTCACCAGACTCCGCAGGTGATTCAGCAGGTGCATCCCCGCTTTCTTCCGCTGGTTTGTAAAGGTCGCCTTCTGGCGCTTTAGGGTTGGGCGGATTGGTTCCCTGCATCGACATAATGTAGCTGGCTACTTTTTGCATATCACCAGCGCGCAGTTGTGCTTTCCAGGAAATCATACCTTTTTCCGGCACCCCGTACTTGATAGTCTTGAAGATGTCATTGACACTTCCGCCGTGAATCCAGTATTCATCTGTGAAGTTGGGGCCTACACCGCCTTGTCCTTCAGGGCCGTGGCAAACCGCACAATTGTTGATGTAGATGCTGGCACCTGCTGCCAAAGCACTTTCATCCTCCAAGCGAGTCACAGAGTTTTCGTCCACCATGTCGGACTGAGTAGCCAAAAACGCCTTCACAGCTGCGTTGGCATCTTTCACTTCCTGAGCATATTCTTCCGTGGAAGAAAGCCCGTTGTCAAAGACATGGTAGTAGGCAAAATAAATGACACCAAAAATGATACATCCATAAAACATACCCACCCACCAAGGAGGCAGAATGTTATCCAATTCCCGAATGCCATCGTAGTTGTGGTCCAACATGACATCGGCTTCCTTTTCGATAGGAGTGGCCTTGGTGAGGTTTTTGTACCAACGCTGCCACATAGACTCCCCAGCTACGAGGTTCATCTTCTCGGCTACCTCAATACCGTGTTCCTGCAAAATGCGGATACGGTTGAGTTCCATCAACTGGTTGTTGACATGCACGATGGCCGAAACGCCACCAATGGCAGCCAATGCCCCCAAGATGGCCACAAAATTTTGCATAATCCAGTCGAGCCAACTGGTAGAAGTGGCTGCGGCGGCTTCTACGGCGGCTCCTTCCTGCGCAAAAGCCGATGCCACAACTGCCACAAAGAGCAAGGTGAGGCTGGTTTTTATGATATTTCTTTTCATGACAAAAAGATTAAAGTCGTTATTGTTTTGGTTCTTCGTCGAGGGGTAGCTCTTCCATATGTTTCACATAGGCTTTGCTCTTGCCCCAAATAGCGATGGCGCTTATCACAAACAAAGTAAAGAAAGTGATGAGGGAAAAAATGGCCATCCAGTTGATGTTTTCACCCCCACTTGCCAGAATATGTTTGAACATGATAGCTTGTTATTGGCTTTTGGCAAGAGGGGAAGATATCGGCTTCCCCTCCCGCCAAAAAAGGTTTACTAATTACCCGCTTGCGCTTTGGGTTTAATATCTGTACCCAAGCGTTGCAAGTAGGCGATCAGTGCCACAATTTCCAAGTTGGGCGCTGCTTCGATACCATCCTTTTTCAGGTTGGCTACTACTACATCTGCTTGTGCTTTAGCTTCTGCCACAGCATTGGCGATGTACTCATCGGTATAAGGAGTACCCAATGTTTTCAGCGTTTTCAGCTTTTTCTCCGTCAAAGCGTAGTCCATTTCACGGGTAAACATCCAAGGATATGGAGGCATGATAGAACCCGGAGACGTACTCGTCGGGTCGTACATGTGGTTGTAGTGCCAGCTATCAGGATACTTACCTCCTAATCGGTGCAAGTCTGGCCCGGTGCGCTTACTACTCCACAGGAACGGACGATCGTAAATAAATTCACCCGACTTAGAGTATTCGCCATAGCGTTCCGTCTCACTGCGGAAAGGACGAACCATCTGAGAGTGGCAGCTCAAACAGCCCTCGCGGATGTAAAGGTCGCGGCCTTCTAATTCCAGTGCCGTGTAAGGCTTGACAGACTCTATCTTTGGCACATTATCATCGATCAAAATCATAGGGAATATTTCCACCAAACCACCGATGAGGATGGCGATAGCAGAAGCGATCAAGAACTGTACAGGGCGGCGCTCAATCCAGCGGTGCCAGTATTCGCCCTTGTGCCCATCATGGAAGGCTACGGCACGACCAGGTGCAGATACTTCTTCATCGCCGATGAAAGCACCTTGCTTAGCCGTCTTGATTAAGTTGTAAACCATGACCAACACCCCAATAAAGTAGATGGTACCACCAACTGCACGCAAGCGGTACATAGGAAGAATCTGGGTGACAGTTTCCAAAAAGTTACCATATTTCAAGATACCTTCTGGCAAAAACTCTTTCCACATAAGGCTTTGTGTCCAACCAGCCCAATACAATGGAAGTGCATAGAATACAATACCCAAGGTGCCAATCCAGAAATGGGAGTTCGCTAACTTCACACTGTACAACTTAGTGCCGTACAACCGAGGCCACAACCAGTACAACATACCAAACGTCAACATACCGTTCCAACCTAAGGTACCAATGTGTACGTGCCCCACTGTCCAGTCGGTATAGTGGCTGATAGCGTTCACACTCTTGATGGAGAGTAGTGGCCCTTCCAATGTGGACATACCGTAAGCGGTAACCGCTACCACCATAAATTTCAACACCACGTCGTTACGAACGCGATCCCAAGCACCTCTCAGGGTCAACAAACCGTTCAACATACCACCCCAGCTCGGTGCAATCAACATCAGGGAGAAAACCATACCCAAGGACTGCGCCCAGTCTGGCAAAGAAGTATAAAGCAAGTGGTGAGGCCCTGCCCAAATATAGATGAAGATCAATGCCCAAAAGTGGATGATAGACAAACGGTAGGAATAAACCGGACGATTAGCCGCTTTGGGTACGAAGTAGTACATCAAACCCAGATAAGGCGTAGTCAGGAAGAATGCCACGGCATTGTGCCCGTACCACCACTGGATAAGCGCATCTTGCACACCTGCAAATACGGGATAGCTCTTCCACATAGACACTGGCAATTCCAAGTTATTGCCCAAGTGCAATACCGCCACCGTAATAAATGTAGCAATGTAAAACCAAATCGCCACGTACAAGTGCTGCTCGCGACGCTTGAGGATGGTACCAATCATATTGACACCAAAAGCGACCCAAACGAGCGTGATGGCAATATCGATAGGCCATTCCAATTCCGCATACTCATGCGAACTGGTCAACCCCAACGGCAGCGTAACCGCCGCAGCAACGATAATAGCTTGCCACCCCCAAAAGTGGAAGTTGCTCAAAAAATCACTGTACATCCTGGCTTTCAGCAGGCGTTGCAGAGAGTAGTACACACCGGTAAAGATACCGTTGCCCACAAAGGCAAAAATGGCCGCATTGGTGTGGAGTGGGCGAATACGACCGAATGTTGTCTCGGCCAGCCCTAAGTTGGCAGCAGGCCATATAAGCTGAATCGCAGCCAGCAAGCCTACAAGCATACCGACCACGCCCCACATGGCTGTAACGAAGCCAAACTTCCTTACAATGCGGTTGTCATAGCTGAATGTTTCCAAATTTGACATACCCAAAAGTTTTCTCCAGAATACTGGTGTTAAAATTGATTATTTGTTGTTGTTTTTCGCTTCCTCATCGTCGAATAACATTCGCACCGATGGGGTATAGTCGTCATCGTACTGCCCCGATTTGACTGCCCATAGAAAAGCTCCCAGAAATCCTAGGGCTACAATCAAACTCACGATGATGAGTACGAAGATGATTTTCATATTAATGTAAAATTTTGCTGCAAGGTATTAAGGATACCGTTCAGCCGATGGTGAGATTTATTCCTAATTCAGGTGACTTTTATCACTACCTATCTTTGTAAACAGGTAATTGCTACCCAAAAGCCCAAAAACAGCAATAGTTATCGAGCTTAATGGCATCAAAATAGCAGCTATTAAGGGCGACAACAATCCTTGTACCGCATAGCTAAGCCCAACCACGTTATAGATGAAAGCGAGGCCAAAAGCCGCATAAACCAAGTATATGGTATTGACTTGGTACTTCATCACTTTCGGTAAATCGGCAAACTGTCGACTGCTGAGGATGATGTCGCAGGCAGGGGTGAAGTTGTTAACGTCTTCTGTCACTACCATGCCCACCTCGCTCTGTTGCAAGGCACCTGCGTCGTTCAGACCATCGCCTATCATCATCACCCGTTTGCCCGCTGCTTGAAGAGATTTGATAAACTCTAGCTTGTCGTGTGGGCTTTGGTCGAAATGAAGATGGGCATCAGGAAAATACTGCGCCAACTCCGTACGCGCCGCACTGTTGTCACCGGAAAGCAAGTACAAGTCATATTGCTGCGACCATTCCTTCAACAAATTCGCTATACCTTCCCGGAAACTATGTCTTACCACAAAGGGGCCATAACACGTTCCCTCTACCTTCACCCAAGTACCGGGGCTAGCGGGATGGGGTTGCACGAAACCTGCCGAACCAATTTTCACTTCTTGGCCAGCCACCGAAGCGCGTATGCCTTTGCCCGCAAATTCCTCGAACTGCGACACTGGTAACACCGCTACATCAGGCCACAACCCAGCTAGCAATCGGCTGATAGGATGGGATGATTGGGCTACCACTGACTTGATGTACTGCTGCACTTCCACCGATAAGGCATCCCCTAAATACTGTATGTCTTTTACTTGTTCGGTACTGGTGAGGGTGCCTGTTTTATCAAAAACGATCGTGTCCACATCGTGGAGGGATTCGATGACGTGGGTGTGTTTGATATAAACCCCCATTTTGCCCAGCAGCCGCAGCGCATTACCCAAGGTAAAAGGAACAGAAAGTGCCAATGCACAGGGGCAGGCGATGATCAATACAGCACTGAAGGCGTGCATAGCTATGCGGTGATCGATAGGCCACCAGTAACCTAAGGTAAAAATAGCAACCGTCAGCACGACGGGTGTGAAAAATCGCCCGATTCGGTTGAGCAGCACACTGCTACCTGGGACGTAGTTTTTTTGGAAAGCTTCGTCGTTCCACAGTTCGGTAAGGTAGCTTTGGGACACAGCTTTGTTGAGGCGCACGTCTATTTGCCCACCTACTTGGCGGCCTCCGGCAAAAACCCTGTCGCCCGCCTTTTTCTCTATGGGTACCGCTTCACCCGTCACGAAACTGTAATCCAATTGGGCCGTGCCAGCTTCGAGCACACCATCGGCAGGTACGAGGCCGTTGTGTTGTATGCGCACCAAATCCCCCACGCGTAGGGTGTCCAAAGTAGCCGAAGCAAAAATGCCATCTTGCCAACGCAACACGGCTATGGGGAAATAACTCTGGTAATTCCGTTCAAAAGAAAGGTGGTTGTAGGTGCGCAACTGAAACCATCGGCCTATGAGCAAGAAAAACACCAGTCCCGCGAGACTATCCAAATAACCAGCTCCTGTTTCGGAAACGATTTCATACACCGAGCGCAAGAAAAGCACCGCAATGCCCAAACTGATCGGTACATCAATATTCCACTGCCCTTGCCGCAGGCTGTTCCACGCTGATTGCCAATACGATTTGGCACTGAACACCAGCACAGGAATAGACAATACAATATTAAGGTAGCCAAACCAACGTTGAAAAGCAGATTCTTCTAGCCCTAAATACTCTGGAAAACTCAGCAGCATGATGTTGCCAAAAGCAAAACCAGCCACCCCCATCTGGTAGGAAAAAGTGCGATCTTTTACAACGGCTCCGCCCTGCGTAAGTTGTTCCATTTGCAACTGGGGAGCATACCCTATTTTATCTAATAACTCTACCAACTGCCGGAGGGTAATCTTCTGTGGATTCAGTTGAAAGTGCGCTTCCTGTGCTAAAAAATTCACGGTGCTTTTGAGCACGCCTTCGTCTATTTTATATAGGTGTTCGATCAGCCAAATGCAAGAGGTGCAGTGAATGGCTGGTAGTTTGAAGGACACCTTGATGAGTTGGTCATCTTCGTAATCAACCAATTTTTGGACAACCTCGGGCTGGTCTAAAAAGGCGTAGTCGGCATTGGCTTTGGCACGAAGTGTCTTGCCGGGAGTGGCTTCTAACGCGTAGAAGGTATCCAATTTATTTTCGGACAGGATTTCATAAACCGTCTTACAACCAGTACAGCAGAAGGCTTTGCCGTCGGAAACGATACGTTCGTCCTCGCAAGGTTCGCCACAGTGATAGCAGTGGTTGGCATCCGTAGGAGGCGTGGATACACGGGGCTTCGCATTGTCGAGTACTACAGTCATAATGGCAAAATGTGGAGCAAAAGTACCATGATGACGATTGTCACCGAGTAATTGAAATCACGGCTTTGGGATGATTTTTGTCACCTGTGCCGCCTTAGGGACGGGAAAAAAATAACTGATCCCATTTTTGGCTTGGCTTTATGCACTAAGCGTAGGAATACTTGCACAAAGCGTATGCATAAAGGCAAGCCTTTAGGAAAAATGGGATCAGTTATTTCCGTCAAAATGCTTAGTAATTTGACGGAAATTAATTGAACAACTTTTTCTAAAAGATTCGCAAATACGAAATTGCTTAGAAAATTTTTCCGAATCAAAAGTTGTTCGATTAATTTTTTCTCCGCCCCTTACCCTCCTTTCTGATATAAAAAAGCGGCTAATTAATTGTCTATTTCAATTTTACGTCTTTCCTTTGTGCCACATTTAATTATTCACCTCTGGTCTCTTTCTGAAAACGGCGTTTTTCTTGAATAGAATTGTAAACACTCTCAGAAAAGACCTCAAAAAACTTTTGTTATGAAACAATTATTTTTGCTCTTCCTCGCTATTTCGCTCACAGCACTGGGTTGTAAAAAAGACGAAGATCCCGCTCTGACTTCCGAAAACATTCAGGGAACATGGAATCTTACGTTGATGGAACAAGATGGTCGTACAGGTTTGGGAATCGCTGGCGTGTATGATTACACGACTTTCGACAACGCACTCAGCAACAGCACGATCACTATCACTTTCAATGCTGATGGCACTTGGACCTCCGCAGGTGCAGGTACATTCACTTCTACCACTCAAGAAACGGGTGCAGATCCTGAAACGGAAACGATAGAACTGACAAGCGGCATCGGTGCTGGCACCTATACCGTGGTGGATGGAAAACTGACCATAAATGGCCTCGAAGCAGGCTTGGAGGTTGACGGTCGTGCGTTCAGCACCAAGTCTTTCTCTCCTGCTGCTAAAGTGGAGTTGGAGAACAAGATTGACGAGGTAGAACAAGGTGCCATATTTGGCTTGGATGTATCCGTAGAAGCTACCGCCCTGATGACGTTGGAGCAGTAAAATCTATTGCATTACACAAGGAAGCGGCTATCTGGTAGAATCTGGATAGCCGTTTTCTTTTGGGGTACGGTGGGAAACTTGTTGGATGTACAGCGCAAGTTTACCTAGTAAAATTTGACGGAAAATCATCATGGATTTTGAACAACATTCCGGCAGGAATGGTACGCTCGGTAAAAAAACAATGGTAACATCGGCTTGCATTCCATTAGGGATGCATCCTAAAAACAAAACATTTATAGAATAATATTTGTATTTTTTGCGAAAATTTGAAATTGAATATATTTTTTCGAAAATTAAATGAGGATACATTCCTATCGGAATGTGGGGCTTGGGTACGGCACCGAGAGATGCAATCCTAACGGATTGCCTCAAAAAAGACAAAGCGTGTGTATAAAGACAAGCCTTCAGAAAAAAGGGATCAGTTATTTCCGTCAAAATGCGTAAGGTTGCTCTGCGTGAGCGGGTGCAGCGGTACCAACCGAAGTGAAGCGAAGGGCGGTGAGAGCGGAACACGCGACCCCGGCGATGCGTGGGTGGCATGAGGGGCAGGCGAGCCGGGGCACGCCCTAAGTAAAAGCAAGTAACTACTTAGGTAGTACCAAATTCCGGCTAAAAAAGCCCTTTTTCCACCTGACGGCAGCTATTCTCGTCGCCATGTCGGCTTAGCACGACATGACTCCTCAAATGAGCTTTGTCAGTCGAAAAAATCTTCTTTTAGCTCGAAAGCGCACTACCTAAGTAGTTACAAAAGCAAAAAAAATACCCTGTGAAAAGGAATTCTCACAGGGCTTGTATTTGGTATTGCGCGGGGGCAAGGGGGGTTACCCCACCACGATATTAATCATACGACCGGGCACAACGATGATCTTGCGGATTGTCACCCCTTCTAAGTGCCGCTGGATGTCGGGGATATTGGGGGCAGCTTTTTCCAACTCTTCCTTGGTAGCGTTGGCCGGAAAATCGACGGTGGCGCGGGTTTTTCCGTTGATAGCGACGGGGTAAGTGACGGAATCCTCCACCAACCACTGTTCGTCCAATTGTGGCCAAGCGGCGTGGTGGATGCTAGTGGTATGCCCCAGTTTTTCCCACAGTTCCTCGGTGGCATGTACCGCAAAAGGAGCCATGATGACCAATAACGGCTCTAATACCGCCCGCTTGTGGCAGTTGAGTCGGTTGAGTTCGTTGCTGGCTACCATGAAGGCAGATACGCAGGTGTTGAAGGAAAAGCGCTCCACGTCATCGGATACCTTTTTGATGGCGGTGTGCAAAATTTTCATTTCCTCCTTGGTGGGTGTCTCATCGCTGACCAACCATTTATCGTCGCGGTAGAAAAGCCGCCAGAAGCTGTTGAGAAAACGGCTGACCCCACTGATGCTGTTGGTGTTCCAAGGCTTGGCCTGTTCAATAGGGCCGAGGAACATCTCGTACATGCGGAAGCAGTCGGCACCATAGCGAGCCACTACATCATCGGGGTTGACGACGTTGAAGTAACGCTTCGACATCTTGCCTACTTCGCTCTTCGTAACCAACTGGCCGTTGGCGTTGGTAATAAACTGAGCAGCCTTGAAATCGGGTCGCCATTCCTTGAATTGAGCGATGCCAGCGTCATCCAAATGGGATTCTTCGCGGCCATAATCCTTGACAAAATCGACGTGTACGGGGATAAGGGCAAATTCCTTATCGGGATAATTCGCTACCAAATCGGCAGAAACGAAGGTGCGGGCATCGTCGCCTTCTTCGGGTTTGATCAAGTAGATAAACTCGATAACGCCCTGAATCATGCCTTGGTTGATGAGCTTTTTGGCATATTCCTTCTTGGGTACTAGCCCGAGGTCGTAGAGGAAGTGATTCCAAAAGCGGCTGTACAGCAGGTGCCCCACAGCGTGTTCGGAACCGCCCACGTAAAGATCGACATCCTGCCAATATGCAATGGCATCGCTGCCGGCAAAGGCTTGGTCGTTGTGTGGATCCATATAGCGATACCAGTACCAGGAAGATCCCGCCCAACCGGGCATGGTGCTGAGTTCGTAGTCGTATTTGCCTTGGTACTTCCAGTTTTCGGCACGTCCGAGGGGTGGTTCGCCTGTTTCTGTGGGCAAGTATTTGTCCACATCGGGCAACACTACGGGCAGCTCGCTTTCGTCCACGAGGTAGGGCACATCGTCTTTCCAGTAAGCGGGTACGGGTTCGCCCCAGTAGCGCTGGCGGCTAAAGACGGCGTTGCGGAGGCGATATTGCACTTTGCCCTTACCTAAACCGCGTTCCTCCAGCCATTGGATGAGGGTAGGCACGGCTTCCTCGTAAGTCATACCGTTGATGATGCCGGAGTTGATGTAGCGGCCTTCCTTGGTGGGGTCCGCACCGTTGTCGATCCCCTGTTGTGCATCCAAGATAGGAATAATGGGCAGTTGGAAGTGGGTGGCGAAGTTCCAGTCGCGCTGGTCGCCTGAAGGCACCGCCATGACGGCACCGGTACCGTAGCCCGCCAACACATAGTCGGCGATATAGATAGGTACTTGCGCTCCGTTGAAGGGGTTGATGCAATAAGAACCCGTAAAAGCACCCGTTACCTTTTTGGCTTCTGCCATGCGTTCTACTTCCGAGCGGGAGGCCGTCCAAGTGCGGTAGTCGTTGATTTCTTCGCGCTGGGAGTCGATGGTTAGCTCATCGACCCATTCGTGTTCGGGGGCTAATACCATGAAAGTGACACCATATATGGTATCGACTCTGGTGGTGAACACCTCGATTTGTTTGCTGCTATCATTGGCCAATGCAAACTTGACGCTGGCACCTCTTGAGCGGCCAATCCAGTTGCGCTGTTGTTCCTTGAGGCTGGCGGGCCAGTCGATGGCATCGAGGCCGTCGATCAGGCGATCGGCATAGGCGGTGATGCGCATGCTCCACTGTGCCATGAGTTTGCGTTCCACGGGATAGCCGCCGCGTTCGCTGACGCCATCTTTGATTTCGTCGTTGGATAATACCGTACCTAAGGCGGGGCACCAGTTTACATAGCTTTCTTCGGGAAACGTGAGGCGGTATTTGAGCAAGAACAGCTGCTGGTCGCGTTCGTCCATCGCGTTCCATTCCGCTGCCGTGATGGTAGGTGTATCTTCATCGCAGGCCGCTTGTACGCGAGCATTGCCCTCGGTAGCGAACCGCGCTATGAGTGCGGAGATAGGCAGTGCTTTATCCGCTGCTGCATCATAGTAATGTTGGAAGAGTTGCTGGAATATCCACTGTGTCCAGCGATAGTAATCGGGGTTGCTGGTGCGTACTTCGCGGCTCCAGTCGAAGGAAAAACCGAGGTTTTCCAACTGCTGGCGGTAGCGGTCGATGTTTTCGTTGGTAGCAACAGCCGGGTGGATACCTGTCTGTATAGCGTATTGCTCGGCAGGCAAGCCAAAGGAGTCGTAGCCCATCGGGTGCAGGACGTTGAAGCCAGCGAGGCGCTTGTATCGGGCAAAAATATCGGAAGCGATGTAGCCCAATGGGTGTCCGACATGCAACCCTGCACCGGATGGATAAGGGAACATATCTAATACATAATACTTGGGCTTAGACGTGTCGTTCGCCACGCGATAGGTGCCGCGCTCTTCCCAGCGTTGGCGCCATTTCTGCTCAATTTCCCGGGCCTGATATTCCATAAAGCTACACATTTTAGCAAGTGGAACACTTTATTTTGTGGCAAAGGTTCCTGTCTTGTTTTTTTTGAAGCCGCAAAGGTACGAAGAATTAGGGACGTGAATATTGTTCAAAGCAGGATTTTCAGGATGTTTTGATTTTTAAAGACAAGATTTACAGGATTACAGGATTTACAGGATTTTTTAAGGTGCTTTTAACAGCCCCCACCTTTCGTGTTTTTCGTGCCTTTCGTGGTTACACCACACACACCTTGTCAGCAGCAGGATTTTCCGGATGGTAGAATTTTCAGGATTTTTTAAAGACAAGATTTACAGGATTTACAGGATTTACAGGATTTTTTAAGGTGCTTTTAACAGCCCCCACCTTCGTGTTTTTCGTGCCTTTCGTGGTTACACCACACACACCTTGTCAGCAGCAGGATTTTCCGGATGGTAGAATTTTCAGGATTTTACACATCAAACTACATCAAACCACATATACACCTTTCGCACCTATACACTCCCGATATCGATAGCTATCGGGATACTACATTTCCCACAATAATACCCTACCTTGCGACGACTATACCAAGCAACATGCGCAAAATACTCATTACAGGGCCAGAGTCCAGTGGAAAGAGCGAGTTGACAGCCCAATTGGGGTTGTTTTTGGTGTCCCTACCACCCGTGAATATGCGCGCAGTTACCTAACTGCCTTGTACAGACCCTATTGTAAAGAAGATCTACCTTTGATATTAGCAGGCCAAATGGAAATGGAAGATCAGCAGCAGCGTACAGGTGCACCTTTGCTGTTTTGTGATACATATCCGAAGTCATCTATTTGTGGAGTCAAGTCAAATACGGCTCGGTCTCCCTCCCATAGCCACTGCATTGCACCAACGTTCTTATGACTTGCGCTTGCTGCTACCCCGACTTACCTTGGGAATCCGACCCGCTGAGGGAAGCTCCGCTGAAGCAGACCGCTTAGCGCTATTTCATGCCTACGAGCAACTGCACCAGCAAATGGGGTGGTGCTTTCACATCGTTCGCGGCAAGCGAGAACAACGACTTTGGCAGGCGGTGACGGCGGTTTTGAATGAGAATATTTCTAAATATACTGCCGCACCATCTGAATAGCGATGGCAACGAGCAAAATACCAAATACTTTGCGCAAGGTAGTCGTCACCTGCGTAGGTATCTTGCGCGACAACCAATCTATCGCCCTCAACGTGATGAATACAATCAGCAAGTTGATGATAATGCCCAACAGGATAGATACATTGTCATACTCCGCCCGTAGTGAAAGAATGGTAGTGAGCGTACCCGCACCAGCTACCAATGGAAAAGCAATGGGCACTATGCTACCAGAGCCTCCTTCTTCGTGGTGATCCCTGAAAAAGCGAATACCCAACACCATTTCCAAGCCAATAAAGAAAATGATCAGCGCACCCGCTAAGGCAAACGATGACACCTCTAACCGAATAACCCAAGGATTGCTTTGCCAAAAAACAAGAACCCCAACATCAACACCCCTGCCGTTGCCGTTGCAACGGTGGGGTTTATCGCTACCCCTTCCTTTTTCATATTCATAATGATGGGCAACGAACCGATGATATCGATCACTGAAAACAAAATCAGACTTACAGATAATACAGCCGCCATGGGACTAATACGTTTTTTATGAATGTGATATAGAACAGCAAAACAACAACATTAGATTAATAATAACTCCCTTAGTAACGATAATTAATAAATATGACTTCAAAATACCTATATTTGTGTCAATTCAATATATTTTCTATCAAAACCATTTTCATGGATAGCCAACTTGACCCCATAGACCGCCGAATTTTACATGAATTGACATTGGATGCCCGTATGCCGTACACCCAGTTGGCCAAAAACTGCGTATTTCCAACACATTGGTACACCAACGAATCCGTAAACTCAAAGAACAAGGGATTCTTGGCACCGCTTACTTCAAGGTAGATACGCTGAAATTGGGTTTTGAAACCACCGCCTACACCCAAATCATGTTGGAGGACAGCAAATACCACCGCAAAGTAGGAGAAGCCCTACGTCAGATTCCAGAAATTGTGGAGTGCGTCAACATCGCTGGCAGGTATGCCCTTATGGTAAAGATACACACCCGCCACAACCGCCACCTGCGCGACGTGATCTACGAACGCATACACACCATTGAAGGCGTAGAAGGCACCAATACCACCATGGTGTTCGAAACTGTATTTGAGCGATCTTTGCCGATATAGAATAGAGACGGACACCCCCCACGGTATCTTTCGGCTTCCACCTACGCTGTTACCTACCGCCCAACAAAATCACCCCCTAACTGTTTGCTTCAAAAAGCTCAATCTATGCGCAGATTAATGATGGTGACCCTCCTGTTATGTGGGCTGCTGCTGCCCCGGCTGCATTGTCAGGTAAAATACGAACGAGAGTACCGCGTTGCTGCAACGGATTTCCCTGAAAATGCCCAACAGTTCATAGCGGGCTGTGAAACCAAGGGCAAAGTCAAGTGGCTCAAAGAAGAGCATTCCGAGGGCTACTCTTGGGAAGCAAAATTCCGTAAAGCAGGAAAGCACTACAGCGTAGAATTCGATTCATTAGGGCAGCTACAGGATGTGGAAACAATCGTTCGCCAACGGGAAATAGATACTGCCGTTTGGGACGCTATCCACCGTGCTTTGGAGGCTCGCTTAGGCACTACCAAGGTAATCCGCTTGCAGGAACAATGGACGGGCAACGCGGCTATGCTCCAACGCGCTATTCTCGCGGGTACTGCCCAGCCCGGTATCACCACCTGCTTTGAAGTGGAATGTACCGCCCGCGACAGAAAACACTTCCGTGCGTACGAGGTACTGACCGATGCCAAGGGAGCCATCCTCCTTGTGCGACCCATTGCTGCACCCAATACACAAAATCTAGATTATTAGCATGGGCATCCAACGCATTAGTCATTTGACGGAAATAACTGATCCCATTTTTTCTGAAGGCTTGTCTTTTTGCACACGCTTTGTGCAAGTATTCCTACGCTTAGTACATAAAGCCAAGCCAAAAATGAGATCACTTATTTTTTTCCCGTCTCTTAGTTCATTGATTATACTGTGTTTAGCAGGTGCTACCCTGTTGGCGCAGGCACCATATCGAGCAGGGATATTGCCGCGTGTGAATGTTTCTACTACTTTGTCGCCTCGGTGGAAGCTCAATACGGCGGTGGAATCTAGGCAACAATTGGTCAACAGCCGCAACGAGGACACCTTTGGCTACCAATATCTCCTGACAGACGCTATACAATTCGCCTCCTTTCAAACTACGGCCCATCAACAAGCAGGCATAGGGTACACCCTGCGATTGGCATCGGAAACAACCATTCATCGCCTCAGCCTACTCTACACCTTCAACCACAAAGGGCGCAACTACCGCTTAGGGCACAGAATCGTGTGGGATGGTACGTTCAGCCACGGGCAGCCCCCTGTTTGGCGACTTCGCTACCGCCACAGTTGGGAATTCCCCCTCAACGGCGATGCTGTTGACCCGGGTGAGTTTTATTTCAAAGCAAGCAATGAATACCTCGGCATCTTTGAAGCGGGAACTACTGATATGGAATGGCGCCTGCTTCCATTCTTAGGCTTCGAAATAAACGACAACCACAAAATCGAAACAGGCCCCGACTACCGATTAGACGGCATACTGCAATCAGCACCTCGGCATACCTGCTGGTGGGGGATTGTTTGGTTCGTGGCTTTGTAGTTAGAGTATGTTTTGAATTGGAGAAAGCAAAAATAAATAGATTTTTGTAAAGCAGCAGCGACAGGAATCGACGTGTGTATAATAAACAGTACAAATCAGTAAACAAACGTGAACTATAGATAATACGCTGGCTTTGTCACCGAAGCATTCGGGCGATGCGCGAGCCATTTTTTCTTCCGCTTGCGTCATCCATGGTAAAGGTTGCTGGGGTCTTGTAAAAGACCATGATTGACTGGCGTGTGGGTACTGTCACCACGCGGCAGAGGAAAGCCTTTTGTCCGTACTCAAAAACGGGCTATTGAGGCATGGCGAACCGGACAGCCACGGTGCGCTCCCACAAGGGGCAGCTATACCCTTTTCCGACGGACGTCCCCTTCTACTACACACCACCGGCTTTCTTTCTTCACTTTGTTGATTAACCTAAAATATCGCAGCATTCCCTCAAATTGTTATGCACCCGTTTATTTCCGTCAAATCATGATGACCTCCACGCATCGCCCGCATGAGCGATGGCAACGGAACCTCGGCTTTTGCCGAGATGGAGTGAACAGCGCGACCGCCACGGGTCAACCGGGGCGGGCATGCCCAAATGAATCCCTTGATAAAATGTACAAAGCGATCAAACTATTATATTGAGGCTTAGTAAGCAGAACGAACTATCAAGACAGGATTATTTTCAAACTTAAACAACCTGGCGTTTTTCACACTACGGTGAAAAACCTTACCTTTATCAGGTTGTTTCCATCATCAATATAAGCTCATGCACACTTTTCAATACTTCCATTTCATGCTTGCCTTTTGTTTGTTCTTGGTTATTTCAAGGACGGCAAGTGGTCAAAACACGATAGGATTGACGACCGTTGCCCCAACGGAAAGCCTGGGTGGCTATACCTTGATTTACCCCAACTACCAATCCAAGGTATGGCTACTTGATGCTTGCGGGCAGGTAGTACATGTTTGGGACGACCTTAGCCCCGGGGCAGTGCCAGGCGTAGTAGCTTACTTGCGGGAGGACGGTTTATTACTGAGGCCAAACTAAATGATGACTTGGATTTGCAAGGAACTTTCGGGGGCGCAGGTGCAGGTGGAATCGTGGAATTGGTGGACTGGGATGGCACCGTAGTGTGGTCGTATGTAGTAGCCAATGATTCGCTGCGACAGCACCACGATGTACACCCTATGCCCAACGGTAATGTACTGATATTGTGCTGGGAATACCACACCAGAGAGGATATGGAAGCTAATGGCATAGCTGCCAACAATTTTGTTCAGCAGTACTGGTCGGAGCGCATCATAGAAGTAAACCCTACCACCCATGAAGTAGTTTGGCAATGGCGTGCATGGGATCATTTAGTACAGGATGTGAACCCGGCTGCGCTAAACTTTGGCGATGTAGCGGCCTCGCCAGGCAGAATTGACCTCAACTATAATAACTACTCAGGCGGTTCACCGGATTGGCTGCACGCCAATGCCCTCGATTATAACCCCGAACGGGATCAGGTGATGATCAATTTGCGCAACATGAACGAAATTTGGATCATAGACCACAGCACGACCACCGCAGAAGCCGCTACCAGCAGCGGTGGAAATAGTGGCAAAGGAGGCGATATACTCTGGCGCTGGGGTTCGCCGGAAACCTATCGGCAGGGTACTACCGAGGACACACAACTGTTTGCCCAGCACGATGCCCAATGGATAGATGATTTTGTGGACGAGAACTACGCGCATTATGGTGCCATTGCGGTGTTTAATAACCTGATCAACTTCAGCTTGACAACTGGCATCTCGCGAGGACAAATCATCACCCCCGCCTGGGATGCCGCCACGAACGAATATGGGATGGACGGTAATACCTTCCTGCCAGCCACGTACAGCGAAACCTTTCAGCACCCCGCGTCTTCGGCCAACTATTCTCCCATTGCCTCCAGCATACAAGTGATGGGCGATGGGCATGTGCTAATGTGCGCCGCTCGGCAAGGACGCAGTTTTGAATTGGATGAAGCAGGCAACTTAGTATGGGAATACCGCACTCCCTTGCGGTACGGGTTTCCTGTGGCGCAGGGGCAGACGATAAGTGTTTCAGAAAATTTCACCTTCCAGATGGAGCGCTATCCCGAGGATTTTCCTGCGTTCACAGGCAGAGACCTCACGTCAAAAGGGTTTATTGAGCTTTTCCCCAACGAAGACTACTGTACCCTTACCGACGTGGCCGACCTTTCCACGAATACCCCTTTTTCTCTATTCCCCAACCCCGCAAAGGAGGTGATTTACCTGCAAACGCCAGAAAACCAACTGCCGATGGATGTATCGATTTACCACACCACCGGCCAAATGATGAAACGGGTTTCCATTACCCAGTCCAACCAGCCTATCGACCTGTCAGCGCTACCCGCAGGAGGGTATTACTTGAAGGGGGAAGAGGGGGGAAACAAAGCCGTCATTTTTACTATTGTGAAATCGTAGTAGCTTCCCCATACCGCCACCGTTCCCATGCCCAAGAGATCGCACCTGCCAGTAAGTTGAGTAATCCGAGGAGGCTTTCAAATGGTTTGTCAATCAGTAAATAGACGAGGACGACGGTGTTAAAAAGAGAAACACAAGCTGTACCCAGGGGTAGCCGGGGCTTTTCCAAACGGAAGTTTGCCCGGCTTGTTGTTTGCGCAACTTGAACAGTCCCGCTACGGTGAGTATGGTGAATAGTTGCAAAACAAAGCCGCTGTACAACAAGACCTGCTCGAAAGAACTGGTCGTAACCAAAAAAACGGAAATCCCCGCTTGCAGCCACACCGCACGTACGGGTACACTGCTGCGATTATCGTGTGCAAAATACTGCCAAATCTTATGGTCGGCGGCCATGGCGCGGGTCACACGAGAGCCTACCCATATCATCGCACTGATGCCCGCTATGAGCAGTCCTGCAATAAGGAAGCTAATAACGCGCCCACCTGTAGCACCAAACATCAGTTCGGCCACTACTTGCCCTACCTCTACTTTGCCACTCAACAATGCGGGGGGGGCTTGTTTCAAAAAAGCAACTTGTAATAATATGAACAACAAGCTCACCAATAAAGTCCCGCCCGCTAATGCAATAGGTAGGTTGCGGCGGGGCTGCTCAATTTCATCCGTTAGATAGGCGGCAGCGTTCCAGCCTGAAAAAGCATAAATGACATATACAAGCGACACGACCCAGGCAGAAGTCAACATATCTTGGGGCGCAAATTGCCAACTGTCGGGTCGTAGCAACACGCTTTCAGGTGCAGCAGGGAGTAGCAGTCCGCTGGCAATTAACACCATGACCAACACTACTTTCAGTCCTGTAAGAATATTTTGAAAACGGCTGCTCTGGCGAATATCGAATGAGTGCATAAGTGCCACCATTATAATAGACACCACGGCTACCCACATACGCGACCAACCCAAAAAACCAGCAACATAGCTACCAATGGCCATAGCGGCGAGGGCAATGGCTGCGGCAAAACCAACGGTGATGCTCACCCAACCCGACAAATAGCCAAGAAACGGGTGAAACATACGCGACAGGAAATGATATTCCCCGCCAGAGTGCGGCAAACGCGTAGCTATCTCTGCATAAGTAAAGGCCCCTGTCAGTGCTACTATACCGCCTACTATCCACAGCCCCAAAATTGGCCCTGCTTGTTGAAACACCTCCAGCTGAAAGCCCAAAGTAGTAAACACCCCCGTACCTACCATATTGGCTACCACTATGGCCGTGGCGGTGGGCCATCCAATCTTATTGGGTTGATGAGACATACAGCTTGATTAGGCAGCTTCTAAGCTTTTATCTAGCGTTTTGACTGGCTAAGAATGAGTTTAGAGTATGTCTAAAATTCTCTCAATTGGCTATAAGCGGCAAATTTTGCCCTGTTCTTCGTTAGAAATGCTCGTCGATACTTCCGGCATCGACTGCGCTTCCGCCTCGAACAGAACAAAATTTTCTCGCTCTCGCTCAATCAGAAATTTAGACATACTCTTATTTTCGGATAATAACACCACAAACCTATGATTTATTGGGTGTTTGAAAGACTCCTTGCCAGAGATTAACGAAAGTATAACAGCATTCATTCGTGCTGTACGGTGAAGCAAGTAGCTAAAATAAGTATCTTTGTTGATAATTCTGGCAGCATTGCTGCGTTTGAACGTATCATAATGTTATATATCTCATAATCCCATGCGCCAGCCATTGTGCGCTTCATAGTTGTTGTTGTTTTGTTCCTCCACGCTGTCACGGCAGTGATGGCTCAGAAGTTGCGGTGTGCGCGATACGACCATTTTTTTCCTAATACGTCTATTGAAATCCCCATTCTCATCAGCGACTACTTCAATAATGACCTCAGCGACCCCATGCAGGGCTTTGTGGTGTGGAACTGGGATTTGTACACCAGTATGTGGGTAGAAATAACCCTCATTTCTCCATCGGGGCAATCCGGTGATCTCATCGGCCCCAATGGAAGCAGCACCCTCGATTTTACCCCTTTTACACAGTGGGACATCAGCTTTGTGCCCTGCGTCACCCTTCCTATGCCCGATAGTGCTTTTGCCAACCAATGGAATAACGAACAAGCAGAAAATTGGATTCCATTTGAAACCTACAACGGCAGCTACCACCCGTTTAATGGTTGCTTGGAAGCTTTCAACACAGGCACGTCAACGGCACTTGGGTTTTCCAAATCAACAATAATCCATCTAATAACCCAGGTGCCATCACATGGATTCGCCTCATCTTTTGCGATAGCAGAGGGGTGGAATGCTGCTTTGCTGACCCCGGCGTCCTCCTTTCTACTCAGCTTTTAGCTTGTGAGGGTGCCGATACTTTGCTCGTTTCTCCCCAAGTCATCTTTCCTCAGGGCGTACCCGATACGAGCGAGTATGCTTACTCTTTTCTATTGGGGCAAGAAGGGATTTTTACCCAATTAACCGACCAACCCGATCTGAGAGCAGCAATTCCCGGTAATTATCAGGTGTGTGGATTTTTCTTCACTTACAATCTGAATTGGACAGCCTGCCTCAACCCAATGGCGTACTCACCTTGGATAGTATTCGCAATAACCTCAACAGTCTGGAGCCTCTTTTATGTGGTTACTTGACGAACAACTGCGCGATATTACCATTGTTGCACCGCCCGATACTACCCGGTTGGCAGAGAATATTTGCAGGGGTGATACTATCTATGTTGGGGCAACTCCTCTTTTTGAAACAGGCTTTTACACACAACGCCTTCCCGCGTTCGCAGGCTGCGATAGCATCGTAACGCTTGACCTTCAGGTCACAGAAATACCCGTAACTGACCTTGACCAGACGATTTGCCAAGGCGATATGTTTGGGTGGGCAATAGCTACACATCCACTGGCTTTTATCAAGATACTTTAGCGACCGTGGCCTTAGGGTGCGACAGCATTGTGCGGTTAAATTTGATCGTCTTATCCGATATCATTCATAGCATAGATACCGTCTTGTAACAAGGAAGCACCCTGCTTGTTGGTGATAGCCTGCTCTGAAAGCAGGTCCAGTACGACTTCTTACTCACCTCATCGGCGGGATAGTTTTGGTTCAAATAAATCTGGAGGTATTATCTCCTTTAGCCGTCATAGAAGGTAGGGATACGCTCAATTGCCAGTTTCCGACCATAACCTTGAGTGGTAACGCCTCCTCTCCTGTGGGTGAATTAGATTTTGAATGGCAAGATGCAAATGGAATGACCTTGCTCAATACGCCAGGAGTGTCTGTCAACACAGCAGGCGTATATACATTGTATAATACAAACCAAGATGGAGTTAGTTGTAAGAGATACAGCCACCACCACCATACGTGCGCTTTTCACCACCCCTGAAGCCTTGCTCACACCGCCTGCTATTATCGATTGCCTACAAGATGCTGTCCAGATAGATGGCAGCATGAGTACGGCAGGCGATACTATACAATATAGTTGGCTTACACCCTGAGGGTATTTGATGCTCCTAATACACCACCTACCTGACCGCCTCGAAGCAGGTAGTTGCAATTAATAGCCCAACATCTTTTTAGTTTTTGTACCGACACCGCTACCGTAACCGTACTCGTGGATACGCTTCCTCCTGCGGTAATCATCGGCATACCGGGTACATTAGATTGCAACCATCCTACCGTAATATTAGACGGCAGTACTTCCCTCGTTCAAGATATTCAAGTAGCATGGTCGAGTATGTATCGTAAATGAACCTGCTGCGGGGCAAGCAGTAGTGAATTGCTCGAGGCTGGGGGTACTACCTTACGGCAACGAACACAGCCAATGGGTGAGACGTGGATTCCGTATGGGTAAGCGGACTTCAAGCAGCAGTGGCTAATGGCACCGCCAGACACCCTCACTGCAACCGGACAAGCGTATTGTTAGATGGCACGCTTTCCACTCCCAGTGGGTTATTGAATTTCTACTGGGGTCAACCAGCCCAACTAACAGCTGACTGGGGCATTGCACAAAGCACCCAACCAGCTAATATTCGGCTGATTGTAGAACGTCGGGATAATGGTTGCCGAGATACTGTGTTCACACAAGTTGTTCAAAATACAACCCCACCTGTTACCATTGGGTGCGGATACCGTGTTGAATTGTTATCATCCTTACCTTGTTTTTGGGAGAGAGGCTGTCAGAAAACGGAACGGAGACTTCTTACCAGTGGTGGTCAAATGGGGTGTGCTATTCCTAATAATAGTGATACATTGGGGACAGACCTTCCGGGTATTTATGTAGTAAGAATTCGCTTACAGAATGGCTGCTATAGTAGAGACACTGTGATGATCACGGAAGATATCTTATTAATGGAGTTCAGTAGATGCTGGAATGCGAAACCCGAACCTTAGGAATTGCGTTATCGATGCATTATGGTTGTACCCAGACAGTAGTGCTTTTTTCACGACCCGTTTTATTTGAGTGGACAGGCCTGTGTAGATGCCAATATACAAAGCTGGGCACATCCTGGTTTGTCCGGGGTTGTACGTTAGCAGTAACGGGAGTAGAAAATGGTTGTATCGGTAAGCGATACCGTCCGAGTTTTAGCAAATGATAATTTCGCTTGAGCGGTGTTGCCCGATACGTTATTTCTTTCTTGTGTGAATGGGCAAGGACGTAGATAATACAGGTAGCGCAAGGCGTTATTTAGATGGTTTCGGGATGGGGTTGAAATCGGTACAGACTTTGCGGTATATACTTTGATAACCAGTACTAAGTATGGAGTGTGCCGATACCACTAGGTGGTAGCACTTTACGATTGTCAACCTACGATTGTATTTGACGAAGTGGATACCCTAACGTGTAGCACGCAATCTGTCATCATTAGTACAACGGCGTCAATATTAAATGGGGATCATACCTTAGCATGGAGCAGTGAGCATCTAGGATGTATAATTAGTTCCCCTTCACTACCTCCAAGTAGAGAAGTAGTATTGCTGGTGCTTACCAATTGATTGCTACCCATCAATTATCAGGTCAAGCCGATACGGCAGTCTTTACCGTATTTATAGATACTATCGCACTTTTAGCCCCATTAACGGGCGATACCCTTACCTGTGAATCTGCTGCACGCTGGAAGGTACCGTATTGTCACCCCTAGATGGTTTTTACCTCTAGTTGGAGTAATTTTGCAGGAGATGCTTTAGGCAATACTTTGTCTTTGACCACACAAATACCCGGCACTTATTTCTGGACAGTGGCGAATACGACCAATGGATGCAGTAGCACGCTCTCTGCTCAGGTCATCAGGAATACACCGCCTAGTATTGCATTTGGCAGCGCGAGCATATCCTTGTATGCAGGACAGTTTTTTGCTGCAAGCTTTTGTAAGCCCTCCCAACGGCCACTATCTTTTTCAGTGGACTGGCCCCGGTATTCTGCGCGATGCCGATAGTTTAACCTGCGTCATCAATAGCTTAGGCACTTATACCTTTGAAGTCTTAGATATGGCTAACGGCTGTGTTTCCGCTGCCACTATTGTGGTACAAGCCCCCTTGCACCCCTTGCCTTACCTCATTAGCTACAGATACCCTTAGTTGTCTGCAACCTACATTAGTATTGGAGGCTTCTTTTGTGATCTTTGTGTAGGGTGTACGCTACAATGGCGGGACGAAAACGGCATACTCCCGGATGCCACCGACCTCACCCTACCCGTATCATCATCGGTACTATACACCCTGACAGCTACCGACCCTTGGGATTCACAGGAGAAACAACTGTTACCGTGGTGGACAATACCACCGTGCCTGCTGTTGATCTGGAATGGATCGCATCCTCACTTGCGACACCCTTGCTGTAACCCTTAGAAATGAAAACCTCGATGCTGCATTACACATCGTTTATCAATGGCGTATGCTGGGGGAAACAGGAACGCTAGCCAACACCCCTACCCACTCTTCGTAGAGACACCGGGACTTTTATATTAATGGCAACCGACACCCTCAGTGGTTGCACAGCATCCGGCACCCTTGTGGTCGGTACCGATTACAGCACACCGATGGCTAACAGGAGCGGATCAACAACTCAATTGCCAACAGTCGGCGGTGGTCCATAGCGGACGAGTGGTTCTACCTTATCAGGTGTTACATACACATGGACAGGACGCTATCAGCTTGCCTCTCTAGGGGGACAACTTAATCCGTTTGTTACCTGCAGAAGGGCTGTACATATTGACCGTAACTAATATAAATAGTGGTTGCAGTGCTACGGATACGGTGGCGGTCACCTCCAATGATGACCTACCAGCACTAATTCCTTTGCCTGATACGGTATTGACTTGTGCTCACCCCGCGATTGAATGGCAAGCGACACTACCCTCTACGGGGGATTTTACTGCTCAATGGTGCAGGTTAGATAATGTCGGCACACCTATTCCAGCCACTTGTATAACAGGTACGTCCCTGTTGGTATCCGAGGCAGGTAGTTACCAGTTTACGGCGGTGAACACCCAAACAGGATGTAGCAACCAATTTGTAGTCGATGTGACAATAGACACCCTACCCCCATTAATAGACGCTGGTAACACGGATACGCTTTACTGTAATATTGACAACCTGATACTGACAGGATCTGGCCCTGCCGCTTCTCAAGTAATATGGTCAGGCCCAACAGCGGCTACGCTTTCTCATCCCAATGAGTTGGCTACCGCGGTGGATATGCCCGGTTGGTATTACTTTACACTCACGGCTGCTGCCAATGGTTGTGTAGCTACGGATAGCGTATGGGTAGCTACGGATAACGCTGCACCCGTTGTGAATGCTGGGCGAGACACATTGGTCAATTGCCTACATCCAACCGTTCGGCTTTTTGCCAACGGCAATACGGAAAGTGGACTGACAACCTGGGAATGGTCTTCTCCCGATGGTATTATTGAAAGCGGGATGCTCACCTCCGAACCAGTAGTAGCGGCTGCGGGCATCTATATAGTCACACTCACAGATGGCATAAGCGGGTGCAGTTCCACCGATACCTTATGGGTAAATGCCGATTTCAATCCGCCTGCTGCCCTTGTGACAAATGTGCAAAATTTTATATTGAACTGCTATCAGGACACGCTGCTACTCGATGGGCAACCCTCTTCCACAGGGACGGGTGCGCCCCCCGTTTACAACTGGCAAGTATATGGCAGTGGTTCTTTATTCCCTACCTTGGATGCCCCTACTGCCTATACGGATCGTCCTGGCGAATATGCGCTCATCGTCACGGATTCACAGAATGGATGTAGAGATACCATGCGCTTTGAGGTAACCACTGATTTTCAAGCACCTAATCTTGTGTTGGATACGCCAATACCCTTGGATTGTATTGACACCCTGCGCCTGTTACAACCCATTGTGCCATCCACGCCAGAGGGGTATGCCTTTGAATGGCAACTAGAAGAAGTGGCGGTTGGTTTTGAATATGCTTTAGCTGCTTCAACACCCGGCGTTTATACATTGGTATTGACATCCTTATCGAATGGATGTAGCCGTACAGAATCAGTCACCCTCGACATCGCTGCGATGCCACCTGCCGTGGCGATTGCTCCGCCTTTAGCGTTGGATTGCACCCGCACCCAGGTAATATTGGACGGCAGTGCGTCGGAGCAAGGCAGCGCGATTACGTACCAATGGTTATCTACTGACGGGCAAATAGTTGGTAATACAACCCAATCAACGACCACTGCTGGTAGTATCGGCACGTACATATTGGAGATTACTAATAACGAAAATGGTTGTACTGCCCGCGATAGCGTAACCGTATCAGTATCGGAAGCTTTGATTACATCGGCAACATTAGCAGTAGAAGGGCCGAATTGCCAAGATGAATTATCGGGAAGTATCGCCTTTACGAATGTGCAAGGAGGTACACCGCCATTCCTGTATAGTATCAATGGCTTTCCTGCCACGCAAACAGCGACCTTTGATGATTTATCACCAGCGGATTATCTGTTGCAGGTACAGGATGCGGCAGGCTGTGAATGGGACAGCGTTGTAACGATAGCCCCTCTATCCATTTTCACCCTAACGTTGGGGCCAGATACCACTATTCTATTAGGGGATGTAATCGAGTTATTGCCCCAAGCGGATGCACCTGTTGTTTCTTGGCAATGGAATGCTCCCGGCTTGCTGGCACCAGATGCCGATTGGACACCATTCGTTGCCCCTTTAGAAACGCAGTATGTGTTATTAAGCGCCACAAGCGAGGATGGTTGTATCGCTACCGATACCCTGCGTATTTACGTGGAAAAACGCAGACAGTATTTCATTCCTACCGCTTTTTCTCCAAATGGTGATGGATATAATGATTATTTCAACATTTATCTTGGGCAAGATGTTAAACAAGTTGCATTACTGCGAATCTTTAGCCGATGGGGCAATATGGTTTACGAACAGAGCGGTATTACATCCGGTTCACAAGCTATAGGGTGGGATGGCACACTTTGGGGCAAGCCGCTCAATGCAGGTGTGTTTGTTTACTATGCAACCTTAGAATACCTAGACGGCAAGGTTGAGACCATTACGGGCGAGTTATTGCTGGTACGGTAACCAAATAGCTGGTAAAAAAATAAAATCATGAAAATCTATTGGATATTATCCTCCCTGCTTTTCTTGGCAGCTTGCGGCACGAGCAACTCCCAGCCAGCCGCTTCCAACCAATCTGCTTCTTCTTACTACGAAGGGGAACCTGTCCCCGATTACAGCCAGTTTGAGACACCTAGTTTAAAAGAGGCAGGCCTGATGGAAGTGTTATCGGGTAAAGAATTAGCGATATTCGCTGGTGGGTGCTTTTGGTGTATGGAAGAAGTTTTCCAGCGTGTCAACGGCGTACAAGGCGTATATTCTGGTTATATTGGTGGTACAGAACCCCACCTACAGGTTACTATCAGGTAGGAGAAGGAAAGACTGATTATGCAGAGGCTATCGCCATTTTTATGACCCCGCGATTATAAGCTATGAATTACTCTTGGAGTTCTTCTATGCTAGCCATGACCCTACCCAAGTGGATGGACAAGGCCCCGACATAGGCAGGCAATACCGCTCCGGTGTTTTTTATCTAAATCCTGCCCAACAACAAGTTGCCACCCAATACCAAGCTAAACTCGCGCAGGAAGGTCAATTTGAAAGCCCCATCGCTACGGAGATAAGTCCGGCAGGCACTTTCTATTTGGCAGAAGATTATCACCAAAATTATTACCCTCATCATCCTGAAAACCCTTATGTACAGCGCATTAGTAAGCCTAAGGTAGAGAAATTCATCAAGCAGTATGCCTCCTATTTGAAGCAGTTGCCTTGAATCATGTTAGCAAAGGGTGTAGTTGTATATTAACGTGAATTAGGGATAAGAAAAAGCATACCTTTGCACCCCACCTCCAATATCATGAAACATACCATCAAAGACCAACAGGCAATTTTAGAAAAGCTGGGTATTACCTCCCTCAACCCTATGCAGGAAGAGGCGTTATCCGTTATTGGGCAGCAGCCGGAGGTGATGCTCTTATCGCCAACTGGTACGGGTAAAACACTGGCCTTCTTATTGCCGATTCTGGCGCATTTAGATAGGTCGTTGCAGGCCGTGCAATTATTGATACTCACCCCCTCCAGAGAATTAGCACTACAGATAGAACAGGTAGCACGTGAAATGGGAAGCGGATTGAAAGTAAATGCCGTCTATGGTGGCAGACGCATCGCCAATGACAAAGAAGACCTCCGACATCCTCCAGCCGTTCTGATAGGTACGCCTGGTAGAGTTGCTGACCACTTCCAGCGTCGTACTTTCTCCCCTCAGCATATCCGTTTCGTGGTGTTGGATGAGTTCGACAAATCATTAGAAATTGGCTTTACTGAGGCTATGTCGGAGATTCTGACGGCACTACCACCTGATGCCAACAAAGTATTAACCTCGGCTACGAAAGGCTTGGAAATACCTGATTTTGTGGGTTTGCAGCAACCTGTAACCATCGACTACTTAGACAACAGTGCTACAAATGGATTAGCCATTCAGGCGATTGTTTCTCCCGATAAAGATAAACTTCCTACCCTGCTAGCGGCACTCAAACATATTGGAGATCAGCCGGGTCTCATATTCTGCAATTTCAGGGATGCCATAGAACGCGTGAGTGCTTTTTTGACAGAAAATGGCGTGCCACACGGCTGTTTCCACGGTGCTATGGAACAATTTGACAGGGAACGTGCACTCGTACAGTTTAGGAACGGTACTTACCAGCTACTATTAGCTACTGACTTGGCCGCAAGAGGTATTGATGTACCCGAGATACAATTCATCATCCACTACCACTTGCCCACACGAGCCGAGGAGTTCACCCATCGCAATGGCCGAACAGCACGGATGAAACGCACCGGCACGGCCTACGTACTACATTGGGATCAGGAAACGCTACCCGATTTCATAGGCTCACCCACCACGCTCTCTCTAACGGAAGGGCAGTTGCCTTCGCCTACAGGCTGGACAACACTCTTCCTCTCTGGTGGCCGCCGCGACAAAATATCTAAAGCAGACATTGCGGGCCTTTTTTTCAAACAAGGCCAACTCAAACCCGATGAACTGGGCTTAATAGAGCTAAAACAAGACTGCTCCTTTGTGGCCGTTCCTTCCAAAAGGGTGAAATTCCTATTGCGTGAATTGGACAACTACAAGTTGAAAAAACGCAAATTAAGAGTAACTGAAGTTTGACAAAATTAAGTGCCGGGCCGACTATCCCCCCATTCCTTTCCGCATGGCTTCTATTTGCGTAATCCAGAGTTGGCGTTGGTCATCAAGCTCATCTTCATCACAGAAATCGGTAATTTCCATGATGGTTTCTCCCGTGACGGGGGATTGGTATATCTTAAATTCTAAATATTCGTCATCATCATCTGCATCTTCCCATCGGTAACGCAGAAGTTCTTCCTCAATATCATCAAGTATATAGGCGGTTTCACCTTCGCCGCTCCAAAAAAAAGTCACCTCATCTTCGCTAACATCTACCTCATCGCAAAACCAACGGGTAAGGCATGCGGGAGACGTTAAAAACTGGTACACCACCGCAGGTGATGCACGAAAAAGAAATTCTATGGTATATGGTACTCTTTTCATACGTCAGGGCTTGATATATTGCCAAAAAATAGCTTGTTAGCGGCAATAGCGAAATACACCGCACAATAAAAGAGAAAGCCTCCACATCTCCAAATGTTTGTCACGGAAACATATAAAATAATGGCACATCAGGACGTTATTACGAAAATTCCTCCGCTTATAGCGCCATCAGGTTCAATAAAAAAGCAAGGAAAGTATTGACAATTCAGTCATTAAAGCGTACTTTTGTGGCCGGATTTGAAAATATGTTTCCATGCCTTTAAAAGCGACACTGTTACAACCATCATCCCCATGCCGTTGTTATAGTATGCAGTACATTTGAATCCAAAGCGAAATCCGGCTTGTGGCATAGCAAGACGGGTTTTTATTTTTTACCATATTTCCAAACTTGAGGCTACGTCAATGAGACAACTAAAGATCACCAAGTCGATAACCAATCGGGAGAGCCAGTCACTTGAAAAATATCTACAAGAGATAGGAAAAGTGGATCTGCTGACCCCAGAAGAGGAAGTAGATCTGGCTAAACGCATTAAACAGGGTGATCAAGCGGCCTTGGAAAAACTCACCAAAGCCAACCTTCGTTTTGTGGTATCCGTGGCTAAACAGTACCAAAATCAAGGTCTATCTCTTAGCGACCTTATCAATGAAGGTAATCTAGGGCTTATCAAAGCTGCACAACGATTTGACGAAACGCGTGGTTTCAAATTCATCTCGTATGCCGTTTGGTGGATTCGTCAATCTATCCTTCAGGCATTGGCCGAGCAATCCCGTATTGTTCGCCTGCCCCTCAACAAGGTAGGTTCGTTGAATAAAATCAACAAGGCTTTTTCGGAATTAGAGCAAGAATACGAACGCGAACCTTCTCCGGAAGAATTGGCTGAAATGCTGGAAATATCCACCGAAGAGGTTGAGACAACGCTTGGTGTAGCCGCCCGTCACGTATCCATGGATGCCCCTTTCGTAGAAGGCGAGGACAACAGCCTATTAGACGTGCTGGAAAACACCGCCACTCCCGATACTGATGCAGCATTGGAATACAGGGAGTCGCTCCGCCGCGAAATCGAACGCTCACTTTCCACGCTAACCGAGCGCCAGTGTGATGTGATTATGCTATACTTCGGTATAGGTGTAGAACACCCCATGTCATTGGAAGACATCGGCGATAAATTTGGCCTCACACGCGAGCGGGTGCGCCAAATCAAAGATAAAGCCATCAATAAACTGCGCTCTGCTAATCGCAGTAAATTGCTCAAACACTACTTGGGGGCATAAGGGATACATCCTTCGCTTTCAGAAAAGTACTTATACAACAAAAAAGCCGGGCTTCTCAGTCCGGCTTTTTTGTTGTAATCAAGATATCTATCCCTGCAACCCGATCTTGGTGCCATCAGGAATTATCGCCCCTTTTCGGATAACGACAATACCATCCTTGATAAGGTGGGTAGGATGTTCTTCATCGCCCAACGCCGCACTACCATGTATGCGAACATGATTACCAATACGGCAATCCTTGTCCAAGATAGCATTGCGAATATAACAGTGTTCACCTATGCCCATCGGAGGAATCCCCTTGAGATCTTGCATCTCCTGGAGGGTCTCGTAGGAATCATTCCCCATGACAATGGCATTGGATATTTCTGTACCTGATCCTATGCGAGAACGCAACCCAATGATGGCTCGATCTACCTGCTTGGCGTGAATAATACAGCCTTCGGCAATGATAGCCTGATTGAAGAATGTACCAAACACCTTAGCAGGTGCCAACATACGCGGGCGAGTAAAAATCCGAGTTTCGTTATCGAATAAATTGAAAGCCGGAATGGCATCCGTTAGTGCAATATTCGCATCAAAGAATGAACGAATCGTACCAATATCTTCCCAGTATCCATCGTAGGCAAAACCAGCCACTTTCATCCCGTTATTGATAGCATAGGGGATAATTTCTTTTCCAAAGTCGATAGCTTCGGGATTGTCATCTAGTAGTTTTTGCAACACCTTGCGGGAAAACACATAAATCCCCATCGAAGCCATCCAATGCTTGCCTTGGCGGGTGTATTGCTCTTCTAAGGGCGATGTCCATTCGGGTAGCAACTCACGCGCAGGCTTCTCAATGAAACTGTCGATCATTTGCTTCTCATTGGTCTTTAGTATCCCAAAACCTGTCGCATCTTTGTCGGTGACGGGAATGGTAGCGATAGTGAGATCCGCTTTTTTGCTTTGGTGAAACTGCGCAAAAGCCGCCAAATCCATCTGGTAGAGCTGGTCGCCAGAAAGAATCATCACATAATCGTGATCGTGATTCTTCAAGTGGTGCATACATTGGCGCACGGCATCGGCTGTGCCCTGAAACCACTTATCGCTAGAGGGCGTTTGCTCCGCAGCGAGGATGTCCACAAAAGCATGGCTAAAATTGTCGAAGTTGTAGGTATTCTTAATATGCTGATTGAGCGAAGCACTGTTGTACTGCGTCAAAACAAACATCCGCCTGATACCCGAATTAAGGCAATTGGAAATAGGAATGTCTATAAGCCTATATTTCCCGCCTATGGGTACTGCCGGCTTAGATCGCTCTTGCGTAAGGGGAAACAACCGTGTTCCTGCTCCTCCTCCCAATATGACGCTGATTATCTTTATCATTGCTGGATTGTATTTGTTATTGCACTAAGTAATTGGCGAAAATATACCGTTTTATTTTCCCGTGCCTAAGTTAGGAAAAGACTTGGTAATAGTATTGGCTTGAGAAGCTTTTTTTACATAAAATTAATGGAAGTAGTAAAAAAGCATTCATTTCTTCCTATTGGGCAGCGGATTCTAACAAAGCCGGGTTTCTGACTACCTGTTTGAGGTACTTAAAAAGCAGGCCGCCGTGAGAAGCATCCAACAAGCGATGATCCATAGCGATGCCTACTTTTAGTAAGGTTCGAGGTACAATCTGCCCATCAACGACACAGGGTTTTTCCTGCTGCCCCCCCAGAATAAGGACAAAAGATATATTGGCCGCTGGCAATAATGCTGGAAAACCAATATCCAACCCCAAACTTCCTATATTGGACAGTACAAAGCTACCAAATTGGTGGGTGGAAACCCCGGGTAGCGGCAATCCCCACCGCAGGTTAAGCAGAAACATAATATCGTACAGCCATTGCCGAAAAGGCCAAGGAATGCGCCCAAACATCGATTTGAGCCGCTGGCTATCATCACTTTGGTGGCGAGCCGTTTTCACCTTGTCGGTAAACAACGCTACGGCTTCATCAATGGTCAATTGATCGGCATTTTCGATACGAATGGAGCCCATTTTCGCATCTTTTAGCAATACACTCACCGTAGCATCCACGGAAGGATGTGCTACTACATTACCCCGACGAATAAAAGTATTCATAGCGGGAATCTCCGTGGCAATAGCTCTGGCGGTCGCCAAGGTGAAAATATGGGTGGGGGTTACTTTGATACCTTCTGCCCGCTTATTGCGGATGTAGGCGTTGAGTTCCGTTACATCAAACTCCACCGAGCCGATAATTTTGGAGTCGCGTGGTTTTTCGTAAATGGTGGCGGCGGTTTTGCGCCAATCGGAATTAAGTAGGTCTGCCATAACTTTTTTAATAAAGAGCGTTTCTACCCCTCTTTTGCTGATAATGATAGTATATGTTCAAAAGCAGGTGGTGGAATAGGCATGACAGACAGGCGTGGGTTGCGCACCAAGCCCAAGTCAGCGAGTGCCGGATCGGCTTTAATGACAGCTAAACTCACTGGATGCGGCAGTAACCGCAGTGCCTGCAATCTCACCGCCGACCAATCGCCAGTAGTAGCCGTAGGATCGGGGAAAAATTCCTGCACCACGGTGGCAATGCCTACGATTTCCAACCCTTCACGGCTGTGGTAAAACAACACCTGATCGCCCATCTTCATACTGCGCAAATTGTTGCGAGCCTGATAATTGCGCACCCCATCCCAAATACTCGGGCCTTGTTGCATCAGCATATCAAAGCTAAATTCATCGGGTTCTGATTTTACGAGCCAGTAATTCATGGTATCTTTGATTTATACTACAATGCCTTTTTTCCCTGTAAACATAGCGGGTCTGCCAACAGTAACTCATAAGCAGCCCTACAGGATTCTGCCACAGCTTCCATGGCAGGCGCTAAGGTAATTTGCTTCTCTTGCCAAGGCTGAAACCCCGTGGACTGATGCACATTGTGATACCAATAAGGCGCCCATACACCATCTTCCGCCCGAGGCCCCGCAGGCCAGTGCAACATATCTTCCGTAAAGGGAATGCCCAGATGCCCACACAACTCCGATAAGACAGCAGCGGGATTGCGCAGTAGGTGGTTGGCATCCACAATAGCTGTCAATAAATTGTGTTGGCGCAGGTAAGCGTATAATTCATTTTGCTGTGGAATACCTATATCATAAGGCGTAGGTTGTTGGATAACCTTCGTGTAAGATGCCAGTATTTCCCTGGGATTGCGGATTAGCAGCACATTGAGGGTATGATGCAAAAAATCCAACGGTAGGCTGAGCAAATGGTGCGTCATCTGCTTAAAAATAACAACGGGTGTGGTATAGTCATTACCCAATATCACTTTATCAATAACCGCTTGCCCTTCTGTCGATTGTGAAGCGATGATGTCATCGAAACCTGGATGGATAGTATCCGATTGGTAATGGGTGAGGTAATATGCGTACAATGGCTCATCCACAACAGTAGTGTCTTTCCGTTGCGCAAAACTGTACATCAAAGCAGTAGAAATATTCCGTGGACTAGACCACAGATTAACTCGAATCATGCCCTTTTTGGGTAAAGATACACTTTTGCTCTAAAAAACAAACAAAGCACTCACCACCCATAGCGCCATGCTTCCCGTTTCCCTTCCAACTTATCCACATAGGGTACGTCTCCTAACCGGAATAAGACAGGAATACGGGCTGCTTTTTCCATTTTCACTTCTACTCTGCAAAAGAAAGCGAGTTCTAGATAAGGCAGGTGTACGAAATCACGAGGTCGCGCTAGCGGGGTGAAATCATCAATAGGCGTTGAGCAGGTAGTAGAAACGAGTGGAAAGTAGTACCGAAACCCTGGTGTATCTGCGCCATTCAACAAAAGAGAAACATCTGACTGACCATGCAGGTTGCCATTTGAAACTATAAAACCAAGCAGCAATATCGACCACCAACGCATCAGCCATCTTTTTTATCAAAACGCTTAGTAATTTGACGGAAATAAACTGTTCAATTTTTTTAGGCGATTCGCAAATATTTTCACATAATTTCTCCCGATAGCTTTCGGGATCAATTATTTAGAAAATTTTTCCGAATCAAAAATTGAACAGTTTATTTTTATCCCGTCCCTTAGTACCCGCGTAGAGTTCATAGCGAAAAAAGCGACATTCCAACTGCCCGTTCATCAAATGCAGCTTGCGGGAAGGCTTCAATCCTACCTGCTTGAGGGCATCTATATTGCCGGAGAAAATCCAAGCATCATAATCTGCGAAGTCTTTTTTGAGCTTGTCGCCAATTTCTCGATATAAGCCCACCAATTCTTCTGTTTTAATGCGCAATCCATACGGTGGGTTGCTGATCAGAAAAGCAGGACCTTCGGGCGGCAAGTACTTTTGAAAAGGCGACCTCCTGACACGGACGGTATCATCAAGGTGGGCGGCACTAATGTTTTGTTCAGCAATACGCACCGCTCTGGGGCTAACATCCACGCCAATAATGGGCAAGGCAAAAGGACGGCGCATAGCACGTGCTTCATCCTTGATTTTTTTCCACAAGGCGGTATCAAAATCAGGCCATTGCTCAAAGGCAAATTTGCGATTCATGCCGGGTGGCCGGCGTGTAGCGATCATGCCTGCCTCGATAAGGATGGTGCCAGATCCGCACATCATATCCACCAAGGGTCGATCAGCCTTCCAACCGGATAGCAGGACTAAACCAGCAGCTAACACCTCATTGAGGGGTGCTTCACCACCATCGGTGCGGTATCCTCGGCGATGCAAACCATCACCAGAGCTATCAAGCAATAGCGTAACAATATTCCGGCTATCAATGTGAACATGGAAGCGTACATCTGGCCGATCTACGTTTACGCCAGGGCGTTTACCACTTTTCTCGCGAAACCAATCGGCAATGGCATCTTTGGTTTTTAATGACAAGAAATGACTGTGATTCAAGCGGGCAGATTGCGTCACTACGTCCACTACAAAGGTCTGATGTAGCTTCATGAATTGCCCCCAGTTGACGTTTTTCATGCCGTCATACAGTTCTTGCTCGGTATTGGCAGTGAAAGTATGAACAGGCACCAATACCCGTAATGCGGTACGCAACCACAGGTTGGAAGCATAAAGCACCCTGTGGTCTCCTGTGCATTTCACCGCTCTTTTTAAGGGTGTAATTTCCTGCGCTCCTAAGTCTGCCAACTCCTGCGCCAAGATTTCTTCTAACCCCGCCAGTGTTTTTACCAATATTTCCATACCACAAAGTTGCTAATAATCTCTCAATCCATTAGCAACACATCCCCTTTAAGTAGTATTTTCTCCCCATTCACCAACTGCACTTCCACCCAATAAACAAAAACACCGCTATTCAAAGGTTGTCCATTGAAGGTGCCGTCCCATCCTTGTGAAAGGTCGTTGGCTACCAAATTTTCGCGATTGTAAACAAGCGTACCCCAACGATTGAAAATTTGCAAAGAAAGCACTCCCGACACTTGATCGGTGTCAGCAAATACAGTAAATCGATCGTTGTTACCATCATTGTCATGTGGGCTGAAAGCATTGGGGATATAGACAGGTACACGCTCGTCCACGATCATCAGTACTTTGGCCGTTGCCGTACAACCATCTGTGGTGGTAATGGTAAAGAAAAGAGATTCTGTTGATGTAGCAGTAAACACAGCAGTCAAGCAATCCGTGCAATCGAGTTGTTCACTCGCTCCCCAAGTCATAGTAGCGATGTCTTCCGCAGGTCGGTTGAATAAAGGTGTCAGCGTGAAGGTATCGCCTAATTTTAAACGAACTTCATCAGGCAATAGCACGTCAATCCCCTCGCCCTCGGCGATAAAGGTTTGGGCTGTAGCCTCGCACCCATTTACATCCTGTACTTGTATATCATAACTGCCTACGGCAAGGTTACTAAAGACGGGAGATGCTTGCCAGTCCACTCCCCCATTAGCAGAATACAGGTAAGGAGGCGTGCCTGCGCTGACAGTTTCCACCACGATGCTACCGGCAGTAGCAACACAACTAATATCTTCCGTAAGGATGTTATCAATCGATGGTAAATCAATAGTAACCATTACTTGATCGCTGGCTTGACAACCATTATCGGTGTTCAAAACCGCCAAGGTGTAAGCCCCTGCTTCATTCACTGAAAAAATTGGTTGGGAAGATTCACCCAACACCATTCCGTTGGTATTCATCAACAAGTAAGTAAAGTTGATACCAGAGGAAGAGTTGGAAGCATTGATGGTAGCCGTTTGCGTGAAGCAGTCAAAGTCCACATTAGGGCCAGCATCGGCAATGGGTAAATCTTGGCTTAGAATGACCAATGCTTCATCCGATCCAGTACACCCATTGTCGGGATTCCAAACTTGGAGGGTGTAAAGACCGGGCGTGGAGGTAGTCAGTTGCCAACTTCCTGTGGAGAGGGTATCCCCTGCTGCATTTACCCAATTGGGTATCCAGTTACTGGCGCCTATGGTTCCCGTGAGCGTAACCTCGTTCAGCGTGCAGGTCAGCTCGCTATCGGGGCCAGCCTCAACGGCCAACGTTTCTTCGTCCTCGCTAACGGTGAGCGCAGCGGTACTATCACAGCCATTATCGAGGTTGATAACCGTCAGGAGGTAGCTGCCTTCGCTGTCGATGTCAACAGTAGGTTGGTTGCTCAGCAGTGTTCCCATTACATTCGTCCACGTAAAACCGAGGTTGCCAACTGTATTGCTCACCGCTGTTACCGAAGTGGTGGGCTGCAAGCAATTGAGCGTAACGGGCAAAAGCGGCTGAATATCTGGAGCTAAGGTATTACCCGGCACCTCAATAGATAAAGGAGTTGTACAACCATTGGCGATGTCCATCACATCAACGGTATAAAGCCCCGGCTCGGTTGCCAGCAAGGGCGCTGCCGCCTGTAGGTTTTCTACACCTGGCCCGTTCCACGTTAGCTCGTAAGTGCCATTGCCCATGATGAAAGCAAAATCGATGCCCGTAGTCGTTCGGGTGCAAGTAAGGGTGTCGGGTAATAATAGTTCCGCTATCGGCACAATGGTATCTATTAGAACGGAAGTTGTAGCTTCTCGGAAACAACCATTATCGGTGTTAGTGACCAATAGATGATAACTTCCCGGTTGAGTAACATCCTGTTCCCAACTATTGCCTAATGGGCCATTAGTATCCGACCATGTAGGTACTGTATTCGCCGTTGACGAAGCGGCCGAAAGCGTGACTACGGAGCGTGCACAAGTAATCGTATCCGGTAAATCGATGGTCAATAAAGGAGTAATCGTATCCAATGCGATAGTTATCGTTCGGCTCGCAGCACAGTTATTGTCCACATTAGTAAGGGAAACGGTATAGCTACCGGGCTGTGTCAGCGTAATATCGGGTGAAACAGTCAATGGATTGTTTAGCTCATCGAACCACTGGTATTGCAAATTCCCTGTATTAGGGCTATTCGCAGACAGCTCAATGGCTGTAACGACACAATTGAGGGTAGAATCTGGTAAAGGATCGATGACCAATGCGTTGATGTCTTGAAAAACCGTTACCGACAAGGTATCTCTGCAAAATTATCCACATTTTCCACCATTAAGGTGTAAAGACCACCCAACTGAGCGACCATCTCCGGCTGGTTACTACTTCCCAAAATGCCACCGTTGTCCCCATCCAGTTGTAAGTATAGCTGCCGTTGCCGCTGAGTTGGGTATTGATAGTCACGGTGTTTGTAATACAATCTATCGTGTCAGGTAGTTGCACTAATTGTATGGATGGCGGGTCTATAAAAGCATTAATAACAACCGTATCTCTGGCGGAACAGCCGTTGGAAGGATCCGTAACCAAAACATGGTATTGCCCCGCTGAAGTAGCTGTATAAGTGGGTATATTGTTGGCCACGATACTACCCGCCTCATCAAACCATACACTTTCCCAATCGGCATCCAAACCTGTGATGGCAAGGGATACTGCTGTTTGTTGACAATTAATATCCGCAACTCCCGTAATTCCTACGCCGGGAATATTGGTATAGTCAACTACGGAAATGCTGGCCATTTGGCTACAGCCATTTTCGGGATTGGCAACAGACAACGTATAGGTATCAGGCACTGTAACCGCTAATTGTGTAGGCATCACAGTGGGCAGCATATTACCAGCACTGTTCGTCCAATTGTAAACAGGTTGAGTGCCAGCATCTGCGACGACTGCCTGAAGGGTGATGGTGGAAGTAAGACAATCTAAAGAATCTAATGCCTGTAATTGAATATCGGGAAGTAGGCTATCAGCGAGGATGCTGGTTGCCAATTGCAGCATGCAATCGTTGGCATCCGTTACCGTAAGGAGATAATCGCCTGCGGGCAAATTGGGATTCATGGCATTCTGCATCCCATTCGACCAACTGAACGAGTAAGGAGCAGTTCCGCCCAATGCTTGAGCGGACAAACTACCTGCCTCCAAGCAATTGGCCGTCAACACAAGGGTATCAATGGCGGCTGTCAGCAAGACGGGTTCGGTAAGTTGTACACTGACGGTATCCGTGCAGCCATTGCTATCCGTGATGGTAATCTGGTAATCATCAGCGGGCAACCCCATCGCAGCCGCAGCTGCTAAGCCTGTATCATGCGACCATACGTAGCCGTAGGAGCCACTTCCATTTTGCGGCAAAAGGGAAATAATGCCCGTGCTATTTCCATTGCAATCGACGTTTTCCACTGTCGTTTGGGTATTGATTTGCACCACAAAGGAGCTTGCAAAACCATTAGCATCCCCTACGCATCCATCGCCGGTGAACCCAGTTAGGGCATACACCCCATTCCCGGAAACGGGTATCCACAACGTGTCCGTCATAATATTCGAAAAAGGCGTATTGGTACTTCCGTTGATGAGATTAAAATTATAGGAATCAGCCCCCGATAGCACTAATCGAAGCGATTCATCTGGCCGCCCATCACACAAGATAAGATCGCCAGAAAGCTGCGCCACAGGGTCGATATACTCCACGAAATAGGAGATAGTATCCCGTTGGTTGCAGTCATCAGAAACGATGAGCGCATAGGTATCAGATGCTGCTGGTAGGAAGTTGAACTGCGTGTCAATATCTCCATTTGGCCATTGGTAGGTAATTGTACCCACCCCTGAAATTGGAACAGCATTAAGTTGGAGACCACTACCCGCACAAACCTCGTTGGGGCCTGTAATTTGTACATTGAGCGGGGGCGGATCGACAATAAAGATTGTTTGCTCTGATTCCCCACAATTGCAAGGATTGCGGAGTTTTACCGTAAAAAATTCCGTGCCTTCAGGAATATTATCGCTTAGGAAGGAAAGTTCGATGGTATCTGAATAAACACCGGCAGGCAGAATAATTGAATCGGGCAGCCCAGTGAAATCCAATCCAGGAGTAGCCGTACTGCTAGCAAGAATATCGTATTTAACGACTAAGGGATTTGTAAGCACCGAATCCCCTCTTGAAAAGATAAGCTTTCCTGTACCACAGCCTTCTAGCGTGGTATTGTTACCCAAATCTGCTGAAGTAATTTCACTCGTAATTTGAGAGGTGAGGCCGGCAGCAAAACTATTGCTACGCAAAAACACCGCAGCATCTAATTTATCATCTACCCCCCGGTCGGCTACTACCAAACGAAGATGGTAAGTTTCACAGGGGATGACACCTGCCTTGGCTATCAGTGGTACGGTAAATCCATCGAACGCGATAAGATCAGGAGCAGCCGCTACCGCATTAAACGAGCAAGGAAGTACCCCTGGGGGGATATTGTTGATGTAGTATTCAGCGTTGATAAAGTTATTGATATTGCGGGCAGAAATATCTTCTTGTGTAGCGGGACTTACGGCAATATTGATACCATTATTGGTATAAGGGCCATTGATACCAGGGCCACTGATGAAGAACCCAAAAAGATCGATATACGAGCTAAAGATGAAGTTACAATACTCATCAGAAGCAAATACAAACTCAAAGGAAATGGTATCGAGGGTGGGCACAAAATCGAACTCCAAGATGACGACATCTTGAAAAAGGTCGTATTCTCCGTCGCCTGCGATAGAGTCTAATATCCTGAGATCTTCGTCCATTGAAACGGTACCGTAACCTGTCGAAACGCCACCATCATTGAGGCCGAATCCCGTATTAGGGCCTGAAATGTCTTCTACATTGCCATTCGAGAGAATGATCCCCGTTCCCATACCAATAGAGGCTTGGCCATTTACAAAAACACACGCTTGGACATATTGCCCCGACAACTGAAAATTATAGGCTTCAAAGCAGTCGCCACCTCCTAGAAAAACTTCCCTAATTAAGTACTCCGCGTCGGTGCTCGTCACTGCCGATACCGTATCGGACTGGGCAGCAAGACGATTACTCCCCAGCAATACCAACAAGATGACAAAGTATTGGCATACAGTATAATGAGATGGGATGATGACGTTCATAGTATTGCTTTTAGCTTTGGCCGCTATGTATTTCACAGGTGCATACCTAAAAAGGTGGAATGACTAGCAAGGAGGGAACTACAAAGATAGAAATAAAGACGATATGATAGGACGGTGGTCACAAATGTTTGATATTTAACAAACAAGAAAACCACCGCACGCTAGCTACCGTACGATGGTTTCCTAACAGACGAAGCCCAAGAGGCTACTCGTATTTATAAGGCAATACTTTGCTATCCTTTACGGAAGAAAGTGTCATGAGTGTTTTCAAGCGTTCAATCTCTTCAATTTGAGACAAAGTCTTGAACAACAATTTCTCATAAGTGGGAATATCTTGGCAAACAATCTTCATCAGGAAGTCGGCATCACCTGTGATGATATAGCACTCTACGATTTCCTCGATAGTAGTGATTTTTTCCAAGAAGTTATTCAGCGCATTTTCCTTCTGCCAAGCCAAGGACACCAATACAAAAGTCTTCACATTGAGACCAATGGCTTGCTGGTTCACTTGTGCGTGGTAGCTTTGGATGATATCGCTTTGCTCTAATTTCTTGACGCGCTCAAGCGTAGGTGCGGGAGAAAGACCAATTTTCTTGGACAAATCAAGATTGGTAATCTTGCTATTTTCCTGCAAAATCTTGAGGATTTTAAGGTCTATTTTATCAAGTTTGTCTGACATCGTTGGTAATAATTATGATCAATTAGTGGATACGAGCGGCTAATATACTATTGTTTGGAATAAATTGCAAGTATTACACCCTAAAACCTTTCAAAATTTGCCAACAAAGTTGTTTTAAGTAGTGATCTTGCACAATATTCGGCAATTACTTGCTACTTAAAACAACAGAGGGGTACAATTATTGCACCCCTCTTTCCATTGTTTTTGCTTCCTTATGGCCAGATGCCGAGCGACATATAGTCGCTAGCAATTTTGTTGATCGCATTCACAAAAGCGGCGGTACGCAAGTCTTTAATATCGCTCTTTCTATTGCGAACTTCTAATATTTGGTGGTAAGCCACAATCATGGTTTCCTCCAAACCACTTCGCACCAGATCGATTTCATCGGCACCGCGTGCGATGATCTTCTTGTGTTCTGCGCTAACTTCCTTGCCGGTGATTTCCTCCACCATGCTCACGATGTGGGCATATTGTTGTTGGTTGAAACGCTTGTCCATACGCCCGAAACGCATGTGAGAAAGGTTTTTGAGCCACTCGAAGTAGGAAACTGTAACACCGCCTGCATTCAAATACAAATCTGGAATGATCAATTTTCCTGCATCAATCAAGATGCGTTGCGCCTCAGCCGTCACAGGGCCATTGGCAGCCTCTGCAATGATTTTAGCTTTGATACGAGGTGCGTTATCCTTGTCGATTTGGTTTTCCAATGCGGCGGGGATCAACACATCACAATCAAATTCCAAAACCTCACGGCGGCGTTCTTTGGGGAAAGAAGTAGCTCCTGGATAATCAAGAATAGAACCATGTTCCTTGCGGAAACGGAGGAGATCGTGAATGTCAATACCATCTTTCTTATAGATGGCACCTTCCACCTCGGATACACCTACCAGCACCATACCGCCTTCATCTTGGCCGATCATAGCAGAGTAGGAACCTACGTTACCTACCCCCTGAACCACCATTGTTTTGCCAGACGTACCTCCCGACATGCCCAATCTTTTCATGTCTTCGGGGATGTTACAAGCTTCGCGGATGCCATAAAACACACCACGCCCCGTAGCTTCCGTACGGCCTCGAATACCGTTTTGCGTTTCGGGTTTACCCGTCACACAACCCGCTGCGTTCAGGTCATTATAGTGGAACGAACGATACGTATCGTAAATCCAGGACATTTCCCGTGAGCCAGTACCGTAATCAGGAGCAGGCACATCGATGGAAGGCCCGATAAAATTGCGGCGGATCAACTCCGTAGTGTAGCGACGGGTGATCTTCTCCAACTGATCGGGTGTATATTCCCAAGGGTTGATTTTCACCCCTCCCTTCGCACCGCCGAAGGGTACATCTACAATCGCGCACTTGTAGGTCATCAAGGTAGCAAGCGCCATCACTTCTTCCTGATTGACGTGGTTGCTGTAACGAATCCCCCCTTTCGTAGGGCTGCGGTGGTGGCTGTGCTGCACGCGGTAAGCTTCGATGACCTTCACCTCATCACCAATTTTGACAGGGAAGTTCATACTGTACACCGCATTACATACCTTGATCTGTTCGAGCAGACCCGTAGGCAACCCAGTGTGTTGGGCAGCGTTGTCGAAATACTTTTGAACGCTTTCGTAAAAAACGTCCGGCTGTTGATTAGCCATGGTCATTAATTTGGTTTTCAATCTTGGTTAGTCGTCGGTCTATATAGACCAAGAAAAGGACAATACCTATGAAAATAGTAACAATAACCCCTACGACCACGTACATTTTCCCCATATTGCGCATGAAATCTGCCCCACCTGACTGGGCGTGCAGGCCGCTAAAAAGTAGCATGGCCAATAAGGTAATTCCTGTTTTAAGACACTTTTCCATAAGCTTTTGTTTCAAGGGGCTAAAGTCGATATTTTTAGGAAATATGTAGCCTTTTCCTTGTTTTTATTTTGCATCGTTCTTGATGATTAACACACTTTACCTTTTGAAAACAAAGAAAAACAAGCGTGTCTTTCCCCAAAATATTAGTAAGATTCATGGAAACAGCCACTGCCTCCATACCGCTTTCCATCGCAGACCGCCTACCGATGGGTGTCGAAATGCGCGTTTCAGCCGACTGGCATGAGTTCATCGAAGTGCGTACACTACCCCGATGCGATTACCGCCTAGCATACGACCAAGGCGAGGGATAAGGTACAACTTTCATTTTAACATTTTTTCTACTACTTTATAAACGTAACTTCCAAGGCCTAATGGATAGCTTTCCCCTTCTTTTCTAATCCTTTTGCTTCCTTAATTGCTTTTTGCACAAATTCCATAAATCGTTTTATTCTTGGGTTTCTTTTATTATAGCCACCATCAATTCTCTCGCCTAGAAATTCATCCACAAATCTTTTTCGTGTAGAACTCTTTTCGTTTTTCCTAAGTCTGTCTTTATCTTCATCTGAAATAGATTCATATTTACATATATGAAGAAGTAACCAAAACTCGAATGACGGATTACTAACGGCAACAAACATATTTCCTTGCTCTGAGCATAATTCGATTATATCTGGAATATTTTGCCAATCATCAGTATCAATAATCATCCATAATTCATCATCCTTGCCAAAATTATACTCATCCCTAGCTTCTTTTCGTAATTTATTAAATACATGCTTTGGCGCACTATTAGTATCACGCTTTGGTCTTTTCAATAAATGCAAATAAATTAATTCATCATTAAAACTATCAATAGATTTTATCTCTTCAAAATATTCTTCTTCAGCAATATTTCCTTCAAAAGCAAGTACAAGTATTTTCTCTTTTTCCAGTGTATTACTTTCTCTAAAAAAATCAATTCTATCCCTCGGCATAATCAGGCAATTTATTGGATATAACTGTCAATTCATTACGATTTCCAACTTAGGTATCGCTCTAAATCTGACCCAAAAGATAATCTTTACGTATTTTTTTATCGAACCTTACATTGTATTCTTCCAATGAATGAAGGGTTGATTTACCAGCATTATCTTTTACTACAAACCAAATTTCGTCTTTTCAACAATTTTTGGGTCATAAGAGATGATTCATGACTAGCTAAAATCAGCTGACTCCTTATGCCTTTGCTTTTTGATAAAAATAAATCAATGAGATCATATAGCAAATTTGGATGAAGACTTCTCTCCATTTCATCAATAACAAATACGTTATTTCCATTAAGTAAATCCATCAAAAGCGGGATAAAATCTATTATTCGGTTTGTGCCATCGGACTCTTCACTAGTATCAAATAAATATTCTCTATCCGTAATATGCTTAGTCATAAACTTATGAAAAGACAATTCTTTGTTGTCATCTACGGATATAAAATAAGTCGTATTTTTTTCAGAAAGAATAGCGGCCGTTTTTTCTTCAGAAGAGCTATTCAATAAATCATCAGCAATCTTTTCTAAGATTTTTTTGGGTATATCCACGCTATCAATAGCAATATCTTCTAAGCATACGCCGTCGATTCCTGTATCAAAATAATCAAGAAATTGCTCAAATGATTGAAGTAATTTTTCATTGTCCTTTAATTCAAACCGCAAGCCGACATTATACTTATCATCAGGATGAATAACCTTTAAAGAGTTTAGAAACCAATCAAAAGCATTTAAAATATCAGTTACATCAGATACATTATCCTTAACTCTCCGTTGAAAAACCTCATTCAAAAAAAGATTATTCTCTGATGTACCTTTTGCAGTAAACTTCAAAAACTGTCGATGTTCCTCTAATTTATTCTTTTTATACAAATTATCTAAATCAAAATCATTTCCGATTCTTTCAAATACTTTCACTTCACTCTTGTTGGTAATTTTGAAGAGCCACTCTTCTTTCACCTCTTTCTTATTAAAAACAAAGCCATACGCATAATTTATACCTTTATGCTGAAACTCATATTCAATTCTCGAGTCTTTCAATAAAAAATCATTATCAAGTTTAAATTTTGAATATCTTATCGCATCACCAGCTTTTTTGTTATGAAGCACCATCTGTCGGCCAAAACCTATCGCTTTTATCAAGTTAGATTTACCTGAAGCATTAGCTCCGAAAATCACCCCCACTTTTAATGTTGATATTCCTGCAACATTGTTTGTTTTATGCTCAGATTTTAATGTACCCTTCCCCAATCATGGAAAAGACTTGGCGCTCCTTGAATGACGAAAATTCTCTACAGAAAACCTAATCAGCATAACTACACATATTTTATGCACAAATATAGTGAAAAAATCTCATCTTGTCAATATTTTCAATTGCACTTTCTCTTTTTGTACTCTCTCTTTATGAGGATCAACTTAGGATGCTAAATTCAGTATCTCCCAAAGTTTTTCATAACTGCTGTATCTGTTTTTTTTATCACTAAAAAAGTGGGATTCCGATAACCACTATCGGAATCCCACTTAGTAATTTGACGGAAATAACTGATCCCATTTTTTCTGAAGGCTTGGCTTTATGCACACGCTTCGTGCAAGTATTCCTACGCTTAGTGCATAAAGCCAAGCCAAAAATGGATCACTTATTTTTTTCCGTCCCGTAGATACACATATACATTTCCGACCTATACACCTATACACTCCCTATCGGAGTGACACATCCCCCTCCTACTGCTTCACGAAGCGCTCCTGCCCTTGTGCGGTGCCGTTATTCCAGCGGACGAGGTAAGTGCCAGCGGGAAAATGGGAGACATCGATGCTAGTAGATAGCGTTTTATCGCTCAAGGATTCCTGCGACAATAGGCGGCCATTGAGGTCGAACACCTGTAGCAACCAATCTTGTGCCGCCTCGGGGCACTGCACGTGGAGGCGATCAGTAGCAGGCACGGGCCAGAAGGTGGGCTTTGTATCGCCATCTTGGCCAAAACGCACGGCTACGGGGCCGAAATACTCAGTGGTACCATCAAAATCGAACTGCTGGAGGCGGTAGTAATTCATACCGGGAGCAGGCTTGGTGTCCACGTATTCGTAGTCCACGCGCTCGTTGCTATCGCCCTTGCCTTCTACGCGGCCAATGGTGGCGAAGGTCTTACCTCCATCCGTACTGCGCTGAATGAGGAAGTGGGAGTTGTTTTGCTCGGTGGCGGTGGAGAAAGCTAAATGGACAGCAGCGTTTGTGGCTACGCCAGTAAATGATAACATTTCGACAGGTAACACATTGTTTCCTGCATGAAGGAAGAAGGAAGAAAAAGAAGGAACTAGCACTTCAACATAATAGCCCACATTAAGTGCCCCAGATGTATTTTGCTGGATAAATGTTCCTCCACTCGTAACCGAAGAAGAACATGCTACTGATGTTTTGGTCACATTTACATCATCAATAGCATTAATTTCCATATCCTCTGCCTCTAGCGCAGAAAATTCAGCTGATGTCAGATATAGCCGGACTTTAACTGGATTAACAGGTTGGTTTGTAGGGGTGATAGAAATATTTCTATCTAAATATGGCCTTCCTGTTCCATCAGTCCTCACTGCCCCATTATTTATAAATACATCCGTCTCCACTAAACCAAGTGATTCGCTGTCTAAAATGGATGCGACAATATCCCCTGCGCCATCATAAATATTTACCCATTGGCCTGACCCTGTAGAAGCGATGTCATCCGCTGAAAAGCAACTTCCTAAAGATTGCTGTGAAATCGAAACATCTACGCAAGTCAGACTTACATCAAACAAACCTATCGTACCATTCGTGTCGCCAAAATAAGCGATGTAGAAATAATATGTAGTACCGCTATTGGCAAAAAAAGTATAGGTCTCAGGCGTGCTTGAGAAGTAGTCATCAATACAATCCATATTTATAAAGTTGGCACAATCAGATGAACTGCTAACGGAAAGGGCTAAATCAAAACCATAAGAAGATCCATCCGCTTCTATGGTCACTTCTTTATCGTTGCCAACAAAACTATACCATACCCCCTTTCCATAGTTACATCCTGTAGAATTACCGTTATCTGAAGCTCCTTCGGTAGTCTCAGCTGTTAAAATATCTCCGCAACTAAGGACTGTTGCTGATGCACAAGCATCGTTGGCAGGTGCGCTACAAGTTATAGAAATATCCGCTATATCTGCTGCTGTTATTGTCCACTCACTGGCGTTCCAAGTTGGGTTTGCCAGTGTTACCCCCGGATTGCGGACAGCTTGTGCATCTGTATATTCCCAAGGTTCGCCTGTTCCATCTTGACCAATTTCCCCTAGTATATCAATTACGGTGCTTCCGTCTAATAGCGCATACACATCATCGCCGTTTCCTGAAATTAGTGATGACACTTCATCTTGAAAGCATCCATACACACTACTAAAGCTCGACAAGCCAATTATGTAAGTATCCCCAGGCATAAGAACAGCACCCGCATCAATCGTATTAGAGTTCGGTGATGTACTCCCATTTGCATAGACATTCAATTTCCACCCCGAAATATCTTGATCTGTGCTGCCAACATTTTTAATCTCGACAAATCTTCCGTCGGTATTATCCCCCGGATCGGCGACTCTTGATATAATGATTTGAACAGGATCACTTACTGTAAATGTATTACTAGTAACATCTTCCACTACAAAAACACCATCATTAGAAGCCGACGCAGCAATAGAGAGATCGACCCCCGCTGCGTCGAATATCAGATTATCAAAAGTAGCCACCCCGTTCACTGGTGTAACGGTGGTTGTCGCGATTGGAGCATAAACCACTGACGCTGATGCTGTTAAAGGAATTGGGATATTATAATCCAAATCAGTATTGCCGTTTACATCTTGTGCAACAACAACAACAGCAGGCACCATTGTAGCCCCCGTAACAACATTTGAAGGTTGTACTTGAAATACAAACTGCGAGGCATCTACTTCTATGTCAAAATCATTAGAGATAATATCTCCTAATGTAAAAGCAGACGCAAAAGCAGATCCACTAGCATGCGCTGTAAAGCCATGGTCATCAGCATCCACAAAGCAAGAAAAAACGGCACCGTCCATAATGCCAGTTGTATTCAGATAAACAGCGATTGTAACCACAGTTGACCCGCCATCAACGACATCTAAATTGCCAGAATTAATAGGTATGTTGATTTCCGTATCTGTAATAATGGGAGTGCCTGTTGTGACAGCACCGCCATTTAGCACTATCCCTTGAATATGATCTGACCAATCGCTGTATTGGAGGTATGCGGCTTGATACGGATATTGGTTACCTTAGTTGCTAATCCATCAGCTGTTCCTTGATCTTCTATGCTGAAAGACAATACATCTATAGCTTCGGTATCTGTATCGTCAACAGAAGCTACGTTACCTGCCGTCGGTTGAGTAGGCGCTTCCATCAAAGGCTTCGTCTGTGTCGTTTGTTGTGGCTAACGCCTTCTATTTTAAAATCATCTACTGTCCAACGTTCGCTAGTTGAGTTATTCAATGTGCGGACCTCTTTACCCGCAGATTACTTGTCTGGTGGCAGCCCTGTGATAGTAACAGTAGAATACCCATCCGTAGTTCGACACCAGCAGCTATTGAAAATCTACTGCTGTTACATTTCCATCGTATCCTGTAGAAGCGACACCTGTTCCGCCCGAATAAGACCATTGGGCATTGCTATTACCTAAAAACCCTAAGCGTACTGTAGTACTTGGGCACCACCGTCTGGACTTATTGCCACGGTCACTATATCAAACAGTGACCGCACCATTATTCGCAGAACCGATGGAAAATGATGCTAAACGGAATGTCATCACAATATCGGAATATGCAGTCGTATTAACATCACTACTGGTCAGGTGGCAGTCGTATTTGTAATGACCTGGCTATGTACCTTCGACGGCAAAAGGGGAGCTAGCGGGTCTGTCTCCAGTTCGAATTTCCAGTGTAATAGGCACCTCCTGATAAAGTAAATAGCGTAGTGGCGTTGTTCAGACCATCAGCTGCTATAGTCACCTGCCCCCACCCCACAAAAGCAACAAACAGCAGGATGGTAGTCGTTAAAAGAGTAAAAAATCGCTTCATATCAAAATTTTTTTGGTTTGTGAAAACAAGGAGACTGTAATGGGCAAACCACTACAGTGTCACTTCCCGAAATGGGAAATAGTAGCACGAAATTACAACTGAAGATGGGTGTGATATAGACGTTTCGGCATCCATTGCCGCGTTGCTAACAATACTCGGTAAGATAGTAAACCAGCATCCGCTGCAAAGGTACATTCAATTTAGGTACAAAGCGTGTTTACTGGGTTAAATAACTGTAAAGAATAGGACAATCCCTACCCCACCACCTGCGCCAAAAACACCACATAGAATAGCAGTAGTATCCATCCTTCCCAGCGGGTGATGAGGCGGTCGAGGGACATGACACCAAACAGAATGGTCATGGCAATGAGGAGGGGCAGGTAGAACGTCAATATGTCGGCGGGAATCGTTAATGGACTTATCAATCCGGGTACTCCCATGACGATGAAGGTGTTGAATACGTTGGAACCTAAAACGTTGCCAATGGCGATACCTGCTTTGCCGCGTCTGGCGGCGCTCACACTTACTACTACTTCCGGCAGATGGTGCCTATGGTTACCGCCGTAAGGGCAATTAGCTTGGGCGGAATACTATGATGGTGCCGGACATTCGTGATGGCGTAAATGGTGTAGCTGGCACCAAAATACACCAACACGCCCCCTACTAGCAGCAATGGCGCGCAGTAGCCTGTGGGCGCTCCTCTGCCGCCGATTGGACATTGTTGCTAAACGAATAAACTAAAAACAACACCAAAGAAGCTAAAAACAGCAGGCACTCAAACATACCCAGTTGCAAATCCTGCAATACAAACCACAACATAAAGGCCGATGCCCAGAAAGGACATATCTATCAGCCATAGGTCGTTGTCCAATTTAATGTTCTTGGCCACAACTGACGATATCCCCAACACCAAAGCGATATTGGTAATATTAGAGCCTACTACGTTCCCTACGACTATCTCCGATTGCCCCGCCAATACCGCCGCTATGAGGTGGCCAACTCCCGCAGTGAGGTGCCGAATGCTACGATCGTAACGCCAATAATGAAAGGCGAAATACCTAGCGACAAACCAATAGCCTCGGCAGCATCTACAAACCAGTCCGATGCTTTTACAGGGTTCCGAGTGCTACAACGAATAAGCCAATATAGAGGAGTAGTTCCATAAAACAATCGTAATGAGGCTGCAAAAATAGCTATTTCGCGTATATACTTGTCAAAAACTGCTTATGGTGCTATTGGTGGCCTTGATAGATGCGGCCACTTGCTGACTATAGAGATGTTTTATCGTACAAGCCAGTGTACCAGAGATTATGTAGGAGAATTTTGTATGCGCTTCAAATATCTTTTTACTAATAATCGCTCATTTTCTTATGGTGGGAAGTAAGTAGTTAACGTGAATGATGGATAAAAAATCGAATAATAAACACACAAGTACCATAACAAGCTAAATGTATTTCGTGTGAGGGATAGGAGCGGGACGCCGACTGCAGGGGAGGTACTGGAGCGGATAGCCCGACCCCTGTTTTGCAGGGGCACACCCTAACCTGTTGATTTTTAATTTTTTACATTTCGTTATTATCCATCATTCACGTTAGTTAGATCGCTTTCGCGCTGCCCCTCCGGTGCCTACCCTCACCCATTACCTCTTGACATGCCCACCACCCCCTTCTGTGAAATAGATTGGGACTCACACCTTGCTATGGTTCTCCACAACAAAGGCCAACATAGTCCTTGACCAAATGAAAAAGCAGAAGGATAACTACCGATGATATACCCACCCTAGGTTGGCATGAGCCGCTGATGATTACTTTCTTTATAGCTGATGCAAAGCTACGAACCACCATTGTATTTAACAAATATTTTAATAAAAAAAAAATAAAAAACTTTTTACATCTATACAAAAAATAAGCAACCAAGCCCAACAGAACAATTCTTCTTACTCCTTACCAAGCCCCAGATGCCATAATAAAGTGCCTGCCATACCGCGCGTGCGTGCTGCCACTCTCGTTTCCATACATGCCGCATGATTCCTACGCCATCCAAAACCTGCGTAAATAGAGCATAAAAACCAATCGTTATTAATTGCCGCAATTGGTTTCACCAGCAGCCAGCGGTTGCGAAACATATAATAGGTTTTCAACGGGCTGGCTTTGCCCATCGCCATCGATTCTTTGTGGTGCAGGTAAGCTCGGGGTATAGCGGATGCGCCAACCCGCACGTCTGGCACGCAGGCAATAATCCAACTCTTTCGTAATACATAAAATAATCCTCTGGCAGCAGACCTATGGCCTGCATCAATTCACGCCGAATCATCATGCAAGCACCGTGTGCAAATCCGTTTCGCAAGGAGTATCAAACTGGCCATGATCCTGTTGGTAGCGGCTTCGTACTTGCCCCGTCCGGTGTAAAGATCCAGCGTCACGGTGCCGCATATTGCAGGGTAAGGGGTGCATCAAAATAATAAAGCTTGGGACTGACAATCCCTGCTTCAGGGTGGTTCATCAACGTTTCCACCATGGGTTCCAGCAATCCGGGGTACAATAGTATCGTTATTGATCAGTGCCAATGCCCCCGCAGCCTGCCGCACAATTTCCAGTTATTGCCCCCTGCAAAACCAAGGTTGTCTGAACTCACCAGTATGTTTACACTTATAGTAATGTTGCTCAAAAAGCGCGCTTACATCCTCTCTTTAGCACCATTATTATCCACCACCCATACTTCTACCTGTGGGTAGGGTGAGTGTTCGCAAACTATCTAATAGTTCACAAGTAACTTCCCGTGCTCGGTAATTCACAGTGACGATGCTGCACTAAGGGGAAAGCCATACCTATATTTTTTTGCCTATCACCTGTATTGTATTGCCCCGCCGACGCGAACCGAGTAGGCGGTCGATCCATACCATACCTTTAGCAAACGGCAAGCACAGTAACTGGGATATTTTGCCTGCTTTGACGATAAATACCCCAATTCCCAGCCTAAACGGCTCCACCAACCATTTCCGGCATAGGCGGTAATATATCACTAAACCCAGCTTCGCGCATACGCGCTGCTAAATCTTCTAATTCATATACTTGCCCGATGTGTTCATCTCCAAACTGGTGGTGGTCTTCAAACCAATCTTCTGGCAAGATAGTCAACTGGTGGCGGCTGGGCATTTTTACCAACAAATTTCGTTTTTATTTTCTCCCGCGCTTGTTCAAAGGGCATCTCTTCGGGGCGAATATGCCCAAACACATCCACGCTGTAAATCAAGTCAAAGGTGTTGTCAGCATCCTCCAAAGTTTGAATCATGCCAGCATGTATCACCTCGTAGATTGACAATACCCTGTTGTTGTGCAATGTCTTTTATTTGTTGTATTACAGGATTGTTACTATCCATAGCTGTTATTATTTCGCATTAGGGAAAGCATCCGCCATCATAAAGGCATACTCTCCATACCCGCACCCCAGATCCATAATCTTTCGGAACTGGTTCACCGGCAAGGTTTGCAGCATATCGTTGAACACCAACGCCCTAGCATAGTTACCTACTAACGTATAGCCAAATATTCGGCTCACCCATTTAGCAAGCTGTGTGGATACCTCCCCTCGCATCCGCTCACTCATCAACACCTGATTTTGCCCAAAAACGAGTCCATAATGATACATTCACCCCCTTCCTACGTCACTGAACGCTTTAAAGGGATGTTATAGATTAAAAATATGTATTGCCATACCTTCCACTGCTGAACGGGTAAAACACGATGAATCAACACCTGTCCGCTTACCACCAAAACCAATACTGCCACCAGCGTAGCCCAAGCCGCTCCCACTATGCCCCACCATCGGATGAACAATAAGTTCAATGCAATATTTACCCCTAAGCTGATAGCTAATAAGGCGAAATTGAGCTGTGGTTTGCCAATAGCATCTAAAGTGATCCCAAACAACCGCCCCCAAGGTTTGATGGCTACGGCCAACGTCAATATATTCAACAGTGGGGCTGCCGAGGCGTACTTCTCGCCTGCTACCAGAACCACTACCCATTCCGACAAGCCCAGCACTACTACTACTAATGGCAACAAAATGGCCACTATCATTCCTATGGATTTTTCATACAGCCGTCCGATCTGCTGCATATCCCCAGCCGCATGTGCCATAGCAATGCGCGGGTATATGACCTGCGACAACCCCGACATCGGCACTTCCATGTAGTTCGTGATGCGAGTGGCTGGCATTTGTAAATCACACGGCTACTGGGTTCAAAAAGAAACCTATCATGATCAAGTCCATCTTTATTGAAAAGCATGGAACTGATGTTCGTACCCAACTACTTCCCAAAATGCAGTATCTTCGACCGCTATGCTCGGCTGTATGTTCCCTCTAAACGTAAATACGCCTTACCGTAAAAGGCGAACAACAGCAACGAGGGAATGCCTGCCAATACCTGCATGAAAGCCAATGTATGCAACCCTACCTGCTCCGTCCACCACAGCCAGCCAATACCTGCCAAAAGCCTGCTCCATACAGTGTTGACCAAAAAACGCCTTTGAAATCGTGTGGTTGCAATGTGCGCCATATCGAAAAAACGAGCAGTCCCGTGTACCAATGCCCAGGAAGATACCACCAGATTAATGAGACCAACTCCTCGTGCCGACCATTCCTAGCCAACCACCCTATCAGCAGCACCTGAACCGCAGCCAACCCTATTCCCGATAGCGTATTTAGCCACAATCCGGTAGTCAGAATAGCAGGATATGCTCTCGAGTTTCCGTTGAAAATTTAACAATGGCATTTTGTAATAAACCATTTTACCCATTTCTGCAAAGGTTAGTTGCAACTGTCACAAATAGTGCCCACACCCCGGAAGTCATGCTCTGACAATATTCGCACTAAGAGTAAAAAAACTGACAAAAAACGCAAACCCCATCTGCGCTACATACCCCAGCATGGAATAACTACCCGCCTTTAGCCATTTCGCATCTGCCATGTTATTTTTTTCTTCGTTTTGAACGGCTTACACTGGGCATATTTTCCAGCAAAATGCCCACCAGCAAAAAGGTAGCAGCAGGTACCAAGGCATTCCTCCCATCATATTATCGTGGTTGAGCAGGAGGTGTTTGTTCTCCGTGCGGTGTGTGGATAAAATCGCGATTGGCTTTACGCAAACCCGTCATAGCTACCAAAGCATGCCAAAAGCCAACGGCACCCGCAATAATGCATCGCGGTAGGGAGACCGCCACGCGTAGCCCGGCATAGCAATCACAAACGTAAGTATTATCCAATCCCAATACCATCGCCCAAAGCAGTGCCAAATCGGTGAACCTCAACAACCAACTCTAATAACGCACTCACAATAGCCAAAACCTGGTGTCAGCAAGCGCGGTGGCAACAACATCTGTATAGCCTTATTGAAATGTCTCTATTGCCTTCCGTGAAGAGCCTTTTTCACCGCTCCTGCGACAAATCGGCCAGCATAGTAAAACGGTGCCGCATCCAGCGGCTGCGTTGCTGTAAAATGTGCTCTCATACTTTTTCGCTCATCACCACTGCCCCGCTACCGTAATACACCCGCTCGCCACGTTGCGTCAAGCGCAATTTAACGCTTTATCAAACCCGCCAATGGCATCAATTTGCGGCATCACCTCCGGAAAGTATAATCGCCATCCCGGGAAACCCGCCAATCGCGCCGACAAGCCCATGACGCTATGCCCGTGGCAAAGGATGTGATTGTTGATGTCTTCGCTCAGTCCGTTCAGTACAGCCATGGTGGTATCGTTGTTTTGCGCTTTTCGCCTGCCTTGCAATACGCGCACACCTCTGCCCAAAAGCCTCATTCACCCGACTTTCAGAAAATCGGCAGCCATCAGATTGTCGGCATCTAAAATAACCAGCACCTCATAGGCATCTGGCGAAAGCCGTTGCAAACAGACATTCAACGACCGCGACTTGGTGCTTTTTTCAAACGCCACCTCTTCAACCCGCACGGGCAATCGACGCAGTCCATCCACTGTTTCTGCTGCAAAACGATTCGCTATCACAACTCGCACTTCAAAGGCATCGGCAGGATATTGCTGCGCCATCGCACAGCGCGCCGTTTCCATAATGACCGCATCTTCCTTAAAACCCGCATTAATACCAACATTCGCCGATACCGATCCATCTGTTTCCATACGGGCACAATGATACCCCCACCCCAGTAGTGCAAACCCCAATTGGTATATCACCCCCTATGCTTCAAATAGGCTAATAACAGCCCGAAAATATATGTCACCAAAGTTTCCATCATATATCTTTAGTACGGAAAAAAATGTTCTTTTGACTTTTTAGTGGAGGCTACCGGGTCGCTATCCCGATAAAACATCGGGACAGCTCGCTATTCGCTCTACCGCAACCCGGGTCTGTCAGCTAAAAAAGCTGCCACTGCTGCACATCGCTAGCCCAGTACAACCACTAAATTTGTCAAAGAACCGAAAAAAATACTTTCAGCATTTTCTTATCCCTTAGCAATGGTATTACGTCTTCATGCCCCCCTTTTCAAGACATTTCCAGCATTACTATCCATCAGCATTTCATCGTAGTAAGGTGCCATGAAAACCAAGGGCAGCCCTACCGCCATCACCACCCCCGTAGGGAACTGCAAGAACACCTGATTGCCGTAATTGGCCAACAAAACACCCGCATAAGCAGCCATAATCGTCAATATCTGCGCCCGCAGTCGTGGATGGCGCAACTGCCAAGCGATAGCACTCCCTTTGCCAAGAAAGTACCCCAACAATAACAAGTGCAACGCCAAGCCCACAAAACCCGTTTCTGCCCAAATACGCACGTAATAGCTATCGGTGGGTGTCTCTGCTAATAATGAACCCGGGCGAAATCGCTGCCCCCAATATCCTGCCGATCCTACGCCACCGCCCATCGGTTTATCGGCCAGATAGACCCCCAATGTGCGTTGATTGCGCAAGCGTGCCAACAACGATGGATTCTCCGGCGACAGCGCCGTACGCAACCGCGCCACTGGCTGAAAACCTTGTCCTATGTAGGTGTATTTGAGGATGCCATAGCCTACCGACATCAGCAGTAAGCCAGCTACCAATATTTTGAAATTTTTGCTTACCAACATATAAAACAACCCGCCGGCTACTGGCACCGCCAATGCGCCTCTGGCACCCGAGTATAAAAAACCCAGCAACGTAGCAATCACTACTACCGCGTACCACATCTTGCGCTTTAGCGAAAAAGGCCCCAGCAACAAAATGCCTGCCATCAAACTCATCATCACTTGAGAAGCACCAAACTGTCCAGCATCGCTGTAAAACGAAAAAGCGCGCAATACCCCGTGCAATACGTGTTCATCGTGGTGGCCCTCTACGTACAACCAGTGGTCTTCTGCTCCATCGGTACCTATAAAATATTGCTTCAGCCCCCAAAATGCCCCCAGCACTGAAACCACAAAAACTACTTCCAAAAAATATCCTACATACCGAGGGTGGCGCAAATAGGTGAAGGTCAACAAAAAGCCAATAAGTGTGTAGAAACCCAACCCACGCATGGCATAAAACCAGGCTTCCAAGCCAGGATTTAACGGATTCAACATCTCTAACAACACATACACAAACCAGCCTACGCTGGCCAACAGGGCATCGTTTTTCACATCCTCCCATTGGCGAGTACTTATCTTGCGCACGGCCCAGCCGGCCACTGCTATGAACAATACTACATCCATCAGCAACCCCCAAGGTATGGCCACATATCGCGTCAATCCTGATGCGATAAAACTAAATCCCAAAGCAAACCACAAACCACTCACCGGATATACCAACACCAAACCTGCCATCAGCAATGCCACAGGCAATACCGCCAACACAATCGATATTTTCAACCCTGCTATCCCCATCATAGCCCCCATGCACAGCGTCCCCAGTAGCAGCAATACTTGCATCCAGCGTTTTTGCAGCCACAATCGGGGGCTTGTATGTTGAAAAGCTGTTGTTTTCACGGCGCTACAACTTGTGGTTCATTCACTAATACCGCTAGCAATTCTTTTGCTCGTGCTTCCCAAGTGTTGGCCGCAGCAAACGCCTTGCGTGCTGTTCTTGCATCTGGCATATCTTGCTCAAGATAGGCCATAACCGCTCGAATAAAAGCCTCGTGGTCGTCCACCACGGTGCATACCTGCTCAAAGTCGCTCATATCCGCAAACCGTGTACTCACTACTGGAATACCTTGTGATAAGTATTCATTTACTTTCAGCGGGTAGATTCCAGCAGTCAAAGGGGTGTATGCAAAAGGTATCAACCCGACATCAAAAGCACCTAAATAACTGCCCAATTGCGCCGGAGGGCGGCTGCCTAACAACCTCACGTTCGGCAATGCCGCCAACAATGCCCTCGACCGTTCCTCCATGATGCGCCCTACAAATACGAAGGATACATAGGGTAGTGCATGGGCCAATTTCTCCAAAAGCAGGGTATCCAACCGACTATCTACCGAGCCGATATATCCTACTACTTTGCCGGAGGGTACATCGTCAGGGCGTGGGCCTTTTTGCTGAAAAAGCCGCAAATCCACCCCGTTGCGCACCAGCGTACACTGTTCATTCAAGGCCGACTTTGCCGCCAACAACCCCTTGGAAGTTACCACCACTTCATCCACTTTGGGTAAAAATAGCACTTCATGCCGACTCCCGTGTCGCCCAATCCACGGTGCCGCTCCGATTTCGTCGTAGCAATAATACACCAATCGCGATTCTCCTAATTTTCCAGCTAAATAGCGACCTAACGCCGGGTTGAAGGCATTGATAACCACCGGTGCCACCCACCCCAATTGCCGGATAGCTTGTTGGATAACGGGAATAGCGCGTCGGGCATTCCAAGCCGTGACGGCATCATACCAACTGTCCTTCTTAAAAAAATTGGCAGGTACAAAAGGACGTAATCGCAACAGGTGAACTTGCCCACCGTGGGGCATCACATTTGTTTGTAGCCGCTGTTCATTATCTAAAATAGCCGCTACGGGTATATCCTTGCGATGCTGGCGGCGTGCCTGCCAAACATCCTTCCATGTGAATGGATAGTCCACATACAACACAGGGGTATAAGCACTCAATGCCTGCATCAACTGCACGGTGGAACTGAGGTAATCACTCCCTTCCCATCGTGGAAACCCCACACAAACTACTGGTGGCAATCCGGGTATGTTATGCGTTTTATGCGTCATACTGGGATGATTTCGCATTGGCTATTCTCGACATCGATGGTGCATAGAAAGGCTCCGATAACTCGCCCATAAAATCCTCCAACACATCCATGCCAGCCCCATTCAATACCACGCGCAACGGGCAGCGGGTAGCTCGCTCCAAGGTGTGAAGTGCTTGCTGGTCGGCGGCTTCCCAGTGGCGGGTCGCACGGCACACCAACAGCCCCAAATCAAACTGGCGCAATAAGGAAAGCGGATATTTCCCCGACAGCAACGCTGGTATTTCCAATATGACGTAATGGTATGCTTCTATATAGCCAGGCATATCGCCAAATACCGCTAAATCCTCTATTTGCTCGGCATCCAGCATACGGCTCGACACCTCATAGGCAAGGTCATCCGCCTGCCTTCCTATAGCGGGGAGTGCACCGCCTTCCACAGGGTATAGGTACAATACGCGGTTATCTTCCTCTCTGAGCAGTGCAGCTACCTGATCCGCTATCCATGTTTTACCCTCTTCCCGTCGGGTACTAGCCACTAAAACCAGCTTGGGTTGACGGTCTTTTTGCAAGGTTTCCACTTTTATCTGTTGGATAAGCAAAGCCAAAGCTTGGTCGCGAGCGGCTTGTTTTTGCGCCAAGCGATGTTTTGAACGCCCCCCCATCACCATATTGGGCGTGATGGTAGCCACGTTCATCCCTGTTTTTTCAGTCACTACACGGTCGTCCTTGAGGGTATCATCAATCAACATTAACGCCACCAAAGTTGCCAATACTAAACCGCTACCACCTATAAACGCCAATACAATGAGCAGATAGCGCTTAAAATCCGGTTTTTCCACCGGGAGGAAAGGTTTGTCTATCAACTCCAAATTGGATGACATCAAAGCGTGTTGTTGGTGCAGTAGTGCCTGATTATAACTGTGCAGGTTTTCCAAATATTCATCTTCTGCCAAGCTGATAGCTCGCTGTAGCTCGGTCAGTTGAGAACCCCACGGTGCATACTGACTGTAAATATCGGCAAACTCTTGCTGTCGGTCGGCAATCACACCTAATTTGGCTTGCGACTGTTCTTCTGCCACAATCGTTGCCAACCATTCTTCCAATAGTTGCCCTGTTTGCAACCCCTTGGGCGATTGCTCGTAATTGTATCGCTGGCGGGCGGATTGCGCCATTTGTTCTTTCAGTGCGTCGGCACGTGCCTGCAATTCTTTGCGCCGTGCTATGGAACCCGGTTCCGCATTCTTATCGGCTAGCTCCATTTTGTACAACTGCCCCGACACCGAGTTGTATTCCTGGCGCAATGTCACCATGGCCTCGTTGATTTCGCTGAGCGTAGAGCGGTTGCCCAATTCCGCCTCCACTCTGGTGCGAGTAGCAGCTACCCCTTGTAGGTTCATGTTTTCTTTGAACTTCAACTCGTCTAAATCTTCCTTTCGGATAGCGATGGTACGGGTTTGCTCATCGTAGTTGATGATGTTGTTCTGCACCCTGAATTGTAGCAAACGGGCTTCGGCTTCTTCCAACTTTAGGTTGACTGCGTGGTAGCTTCCGCAAAATAGGCCGACACCTCCGAGGATTGGCCTTTTTTCAAGGTAGCGTGTTTATCCATAAAAATATCTAGCAGTACGGCTAACGTGTGGCGACAAATAGCCGCGTCGGTAGTAGTGTAGGTAAATTGTAGCAAATCGCTGGTACCTTTTCGGTAAACTTTCAGGTTCTTGGCGTATTGGTCGATACCGAAATAACCTTTCTCTGAAAAGATGAGTTTTTGCACTTCGTTGGGCGTGGCGGCATCTCGTTGCCGGATGATACGCGCCAATGTCCCCTCCAAGGTGCTATCTCGCAGGGCTTTCACTTCGGGTTTGAATACGGCTGTATGCAATTCGTTATACTCAGCTTCGCTGATGAGTCGAACATCGGGTTGTGGCATTTGCAGGTAGGTAGCCAGCAAACGAGTGGCTAGTTCTTCCCGCGTTTTGTGGGCATTGGCCAAACTCACCAAGTTTTCCAATTCATTCTGAGCGTAGTCGCGGTCGGCACTTTTGCCACCATCGGCATTTTTGATGCTGACAGATGAAATAATGCCCGTGCTTAGGAGTGCCTCCGAGGTGAATTCCTGTTTTTGTTGGGAAACAAACCACCAAGCAGCCGTAGCCGCCAGCAACCCGCCTGCCAGCAAAAGGAGCAGGTTGCGGTAGATAAGTTGGAGGAAAGTAGTAAGATTCATCAAATGGGCGATTTATATTGTAATTTCTGCGCCTACCACTTCTTTGAGCAGCAGGTACAACAACTGAGCATCCATACGAGCGTTTTCTACCCGTAGTGCCGACTCATTGCGTTTGCTCCACGTGTTGGTATAGTCTTCAATACTCAGGGTACCTTCCCGGAAATAGCGTTCAGCGGTCTGAGCTGCCATTTCGTGAAAACCTAAATCCTGATTGCGAATGGATAATTCCCGAAGCGAGCGTTGCAGGTCATTGTATTGGCGAATGACCAACTCCCGTATCTCCATTTCTTTTTTTCGCAAGTCGTATCGTTCCTGTTCCAATTGTAAGTCAATTTGCTTTCGGCGTTCGGCTTTGGTCAGGAAGTCGCTGAGAGGCAACCGCACCGTTACACCAGCTACGGCAAAGATGTTTTCCCGCGTTACCGTACGCACATCCGGGCCGCTCCCCGTACTTAGGTTGTCAATAAACTGCACATTACCAACTTGGAAAGAACCCGACAGTGCCAAGTACTGGCTCCATTCTTTTTTCAAAAGCGTCAGTTCGCTGTGGAGCAATTCCGCATCAATGCGTTCCATTTGCAGCACGGGGCTGTGTAGCAATGCATCTGCAATAAGTGCATCTAAAGGACGCAATTGCAGTGCCTCCACAGGTGCATCCTGCGCGATTGCCGCGCCACACCACCCTACCAAGAGGAACAATAATAGTCTGTATGTTTTAAGAATGTTCATACTCCTTTTGTGATATGGGTTTCACCATGCTAGATTGATTGCGATTGCCTTTTAACCATGCCCTTAGTTTTTGCGGCCACAGGGGATCCATACAAGGTTTTTCTAACCAAAGGAATCCAACTACCGAAACGGCCAATACAATGGGAAAAACTAATAGCATTTGCCAAAGCAGATTGACACCAAAATGACTCCCTACTCCCCAATGCGCCGTAAAAGGCACTACAGCCTCCAGCAGCGGTAGGTGGATCAAATATATGGTGTAACACATACCTCCAATGGCAGCCACCCACGTATAGCGGAGGAATTTTGTGAACCAACGCCCTCGGAAACCTGCTATTAAGAAAAGTAATAAGAAGACTACAAAGAGCAACCGCTTTTCTACGTCAGCAGACCAAGTAAGCCCCATTCCCGCCAATGAGAGGATAGCTACCCCATCTAGCGCAAGCTGTCCAGTGCCTGCCTCTTTATGCCGCCATTCCGTCAGGTAAATTTCCGCTAAGAGAAACCCGACTAAAAAGTACTGTAACTGCCACAAAAGCGTCAATTTCCATGGAAGCTCAACCCATCCGAAAAAATGCTGCGCCCATAATACTGCCACGATTCCAGCTCCTATAATAGTCCTGCGCAGCCATTTGCTGGGCCAACGGAAAGCACCCCAAGCCAGCAGTGGAGCTAAGATATAGAACTGTATTTCAATCTCCAATGACCAAGCAACTGGATTAATGGCGGAATAATCACGATAAACCACATTGTGAATATACCCCAAACTAGCCCCCCAATGTGGCCACAACTCCGAAAAACTGCTGCCTCCTTTGAGCAGCAATGCCACAAAAAAAACTGTCATCCAAAACATATAAGGAGGCTCCAAACGGGTGATGCGTCGCCAGAAATAAGCCTTCAGCCCTACCTTTTTACTACCTTGCAGATAGTACTTAGCGAATGGTAAGCCCAGAATAAACCCAGATATAGCAAAAAAGATAAACACCCCCACGGTGCCTCGGCTGGCCCAAAATACTACGGCATCCTGATCAGTAGGTATCGACCAAGCGGTGGTAGCATTGCGCTGTAGGCGTTCACTTAAATGCTGGATCAGCACAGGCACAATAGCCATAAAGCGCAGCCCGTCCACCTCCGAAATGTATTTCCCGGAACTGGTAATCCGACTCAAGCGATTGGGCAACTGTGTGATCCAGCGTGTGCTCATAGTGTAAGTGAATGGTGGTCATACGCCGTGATTGAAGGGTTGAAAAAACTTTCTTTCACAGATGGAAAATACGTACCCCACCGAAATCATCGCAATATTAGGTATTGTCCACGCTTAATCCGTTGGTTTTTCGTTAATTGGTATTATTTCGACGTTGACTGGCAACTTCAAGCTGGTTAACAACAGCGCGGCATCTCCGACCGATTACCGACGCTAAGATACCATTTATGCGAAAAACGAAACCTTTTACCGAAAAATCCGTGTACCTAAATAGCTTACTTTCTACTTTTGACCCACTATGAATAACGCACTATGAAACAACAACTACTCATCGTTGATGACAACGATATGATGCGGTCTTTCTTATCGCATTATTTTTCTAAACACTATGATGTACAAACGGCCAATAATGGACAGACTGCTTGGTCGGTTTTGGATGGTGGTTTCTTTCCAGATCTCGTCCTATTGGATTTGAATATGCCGGAATACGATGGATTGGCGTTGCTCAAGCAACTGAAAAACTCGGTATTATTTCATGATATTCCTGTTATTGTGCTGTCCAGTGTTTCCAAATCTCAAGAAAAAATCAAGTGCCTTCATGCTGGCGCGGTGGACTATATCACCAAGCCGTTTAATCCCCAAGAATTAGAAGCACGCCTGCAATATCATCTTAGGGTTAATAATGTGAAGGCATGAAACCACTACCACTACTAAACACTCCTCCCGTTCGTACCAACGAAGCGAAGGTCATCGCATTCAGCTTACGGGATCAAATACTCACTAAATACCTCAAACAATGGGGTATTCAATCTTGGGTAACAGCCGAAGTGGACGAACTGCTAGCGGCCATGGATGCTTCTCCTTCATTGATCGTTTTTGAATTATCCGACCTAACCGAGGCTGCTTTCAAAAAATTGCGTACTCGTATGTTGGCTCACCCCACATGGGCCGCGATACCTTTTGTGGTTGTATCCGAGTACCCTTCTATGAAGTGGAAAACGTTGTGTCGTAAATTTGCTGTAAAAGACTATCAATTGCTGCTAACGGACAAATCCGTAGCGGGTGGGCGTATTAAAACTCTGGTATCGCCACCAACTGCTACTCCGAATCAAGAACTTACCGTGCGCTGGCATGTCCCTCTTTGGAAGCGAGTGATGGATATAGCAGGTGCGGGGCTTTTGCTACTGCTGCTTTCTCCTTTATTTGCATTATTGGCACTTTTGATAAAAATGGAATCTAAAGGGCCTGTTTTTTATGTATCTAAACGCGCAGGTCAAGGGTACAAGATATTTGACTTCATTAAGTTCCGATCTATGCGTTCAGATGCGGATAGTTTGGTGGACAAGCTACGTGCCAACAATCAATACGCCCAAGACACAGACACCCACCTGCCCGCAGAGGTATTGCGCAGCAAACCTGCCAATGCCGCCTATACTGTGCTGGTAGAAGATGATGCCTATCTTTTTGAAGAAGAATGGCAAGAAGATGCCGCTAATGCTGGGACGTTTTTCAAAATGGCTAATGACCCTCGCATTACCCGCGTAGGCCGGTTTATACGCAATACCAGCATTGATGAACTCCCCCAGTTGATCAACGTTTTGAAAGGAGATATGTCCTTAGTGGGCAACCGCCCCTGCCTTTGTATGAAGCCGAACAACTAACTGATGATGATGCAGTACTCCGCTTTGCTGCTCCGGCAGGCATCACAGGACTCTGGCAAACCAGCAAACGAGGCAAAGGCAATATGAGTGAGGAAGAACGCAAGCAATTGGACATCACCTACGCATTAGAATACAATCTTTGGCTAGACATCCGCCTACTGTGGAAAACCCTACCCGCTGCCGTGCAGGAAGAAACGGTTTGATGGCTGTATGCTTCGTGAAATGTTGTGGGATCGGCTTACCAAACAGCCGTGATTTTACCGAAATGTTGCCCCGTTGCTTGGTAGTGGAATGCATCCGCTAATGTGTCTAATGTAAAACTGCGATCCATCACGGGTTTCCAGCCGGAAGCGTTGATGGAACGTATCATATCTTCTTGCATGTCGCGGCTACCTACAGCGAGTCCTGTTAGACGAAGCTGCTTGAAAAACAGTTTAGGAAAGGTGATTTCTCCCTTTCGTCCGTTGCCTAGTATGCCAATGGAGGCAATATGCCCACCTATGGCTGCTGCTTCAATGCTTTGTACCATTGTTGTGCCACCGCCTACATCAAGTATGTGTTGAATGCCGCCTGTTTGTTTGTAGATCGTCTTGCCCCATTGAGCATCCTGTCGGTAGTTGAATACTTTGGCAACACCCAAATCATACAGCCGTTCCGCTTTTTCATCTGAAGAAGTAGTAGCAAATACGCTGGCACCTGCTGACAACGCAATTTGCAAGGCAAAAATGGACATCCCACCCGTACCCTGTATCAATACCGTATCGCCCGGCTGAATACGGCCCTCTACCACCAATGCGCGCCAAGCGGTAAGCGCCGCACAAGGCAGCGTGGCCGCCTCCGCCAATGAATAGCCATTAGGAATAGCCGTCACCGCTGTAGCCAGTATATTGGAAACCTCCGTAGCATAACCGTCGATGGTTTCACCTGATATGGCCATCATTTTCATAAAAGTAGCGCGCCCCTCCAACCAATTTGGAAAAAAAAGAGACATTACCGCATCTCCTACTTTCCATTCGTGCACATCAGCACCTACCGCTACGACCTCTCCCGCTCCATCCGACATAGGTATCCGCCCGTCGGCAACGGGTATGCCGCCTGTTGCTACCAAATAATCGTGGTAGTTGAGGGAAGTAGCACGCCAGCGCACCTGAATCTCGCGTGGGGCAGGGTCGTTGACAGGGCGTTGCTCAAGGCGCATAGCTGCTAAGCCACCCGCGTGTATCGTTGCTGTTTTCATTTTTTTTGTTTTCTAAATAATATGGGCCAAAACCGAGGTACTTCCCGCTTGTACTGTTGGTAAGCCGCACCGAACTCCCGCAACAGTTTTTGCTCTTCCCAGTAAGTACCTATCAGTAAATAAATACTTCCTATCACCGCTATCAGCCCATGTGCCAGCGTTGGCAACCATAGTGGCAACCCCCATAATAACAAAAAAGAAGCGGAATACAAAGGATGACGCATATAACGCCCCATTCCTTGTATAACCAATTCGTTATAATGCTCTTTTTTTAGCCCCAGGAAGGCAGCAGTGTCATAAGGTCGAAAAGCACGCCACAGCAATGCTGCACCTGATACAAAGAGCAGTGCTCCTACAATGCGTTGAAGCAAAGAAGATTGCCAAAGTGGCGGTTGCTGGCATTGATAGTATGCATACACCACTGGTACAAGCATGAGCAGTGCAGAGGTATTGAATAATAACCGATGCTGCTGGGACGTAAGCCACCGCCCCAACCAACCTTTTACCGCCGTAGCCGCCATGAGACTATGGAGGGCAAAGTATCCCACAAGCCATCCCGCTAAATTGACACAAGAAGATTCCATGCGTTCAAAATTTGTAGCATTCCACCGTTTTACCACGTTTCTTACCTGACTTAAAAGTAGTGGTTCGGCTGCTTTTTCCGTTGCTTAACCCCCAAGGATGCAACTTGACTCCCATATAAACATCGGTCCCCGTGAACTGTTTATCGTTGAAAAAACTCCCTAAGTGGTCGGTACCTATAAATAGAGGCCCTAAGCGAGCAGCTAGCCCCATTCGCAATTGTTTACCTGCATACAAGGAAACAGGCACTGACAGCCCCCACCAATGCCGTTCCAAACGGGGAGTAATAGCGAGAAGCGTAGCTCGCTGCATGCCTGCCTGTGTGCTTGGTAATCCTACCAATAGGTTTGCTTCCACCTTTACCCACTCATTGAAACGGTAAGCAGCCTGTAGGCCAATAGTTGCAGGAAGTCGCATCGTAAATGTTTCCTCGATGAGAGAGGCTTGCGCATTGCCCAATACATCGTTGCTGAATTGTGTTACCACCTCCTCTACACCATCTTCGACCGTAAGGTTTTCATAATTATCGTTAAGCACCTGAGCAAAATTGGCATTATTAAAAGCGTGTCGTTCAGCGTCTAAAAAACGGATATTACCCGCGTCGATAAGGGAAGCCCCCAGTTCCCAACGATAGAACCCATCTCCTAAATCAATCTGGTATAAAAAACCCAAATCGAAAGCAAAGCCCCTACCGGGAGAATCTACATAAATACTATCTGAAATAGCATTGTTCGTAAAGCCCCCTTCTATATCAAAATCCAAACCTTCCAAGCCAACAGCCGCAGGTAGTTTACTGAGTGTAAAAGGTTTTTTACTGGCTAAATAACCGGCCCGATGCCCCCACAAACGCCGCGCAGTGGCACCGATAATCAATGTTCCAGAGGCCGTGGTAATACCTTGTGAAAGATTCAACCCCACTTCCGACCATGCTGCGGTTGCAATGTGGGTTTCATCCACGGTAAAAGGTTGTTCATTCGCAATGCTTTCCCATTGATAAAAACCTAAATCGCTATCTATTCCCACCGCATCCAGACGCATTTGTGTACGAGTAAAAATACCGATACGCGTTTGTGGAGCGATGCGAACAGAAGCTGAAGGCCCCATAAGACTGGCATGAATGTGGGCGTAATAGCTGCTGTTTTCCAAAAAATCATAGACGTATAGACCGTCCTGTTTTTCCAAATCAGCAGGAACATCGCGAGCAAATAGGAAAGTCGTGTTGTTGTTGCGGTCGCGAAGTAGCCGCCCCACGGATGTATTTTGAAGGTAAGCGTAATTGTTAGCACCAAAAAAGGAGGCCTCTCCGAGATTGATATCCCAAGCGTAGGGAGTGCGCCCTGGGTTGGCAGGATTGGTGAACGTGGCGTTGATACCCGCGTAAGTGTCGGAACGCCAGCCTGTTTGCCATTGAGCTTGTAATAATAGCGGCACTGATAACAGCACCAGAAGTGATAGTCGCATGATATGTTCTTTTGAAGTTGTAGTATCCTGTGGATGCAAGCTAGGGTGTAAGGATGCTTACTTTGTGAGATAGGGCCAAAAAACGATACACCCTACGCCAATAGCACCGATAGCAGCCATAAGCACGGCAGCAGCGGCAGTGTCTTTCGCTTTTCCCGCCAAGGGATGATAATCGGGAGAAACGAGATCGGTTAAAAACTCTATAGCTGTATTCAACGCCTCCGCCACCCAAACAAGTATGATACTACCCCACAAAAACAACCAATCTATGCGAGAAACCTCCCAATAACACCCAGCAGCTACCACTGCAACCGTTGCTACCAAGTGGATACGTGCATGTACTTGGGTAACGAATAGCGTACCCATACCTTGTAGCGCATATCCGAAACTGCGGATGCGCTGTTGGAAAAAATCTTTCATATCAACTACTTACCTGTGTTTTCCTGTTTTTGAAAAATAAATCCTTCAAGCTATACAAATATAAGAAAATCAATTAGTTTCACTACCTACGCACGCCCTTCATCCTTTTCAAAAAAGGGCAAAACCTCTTTTATCCTCCTGTCAGCTAAACGACGTAAAAAATTTATATTCCCTACAAAAAAGCAGTAGCTTTGTAAAGATTTTGTAAAATCTTGTTTTTTAAAAATTGTCAAGCACTTAAACAATACAGCCCGTTTTTTAACAGAGACAGTTAAAATGAGGCTAATTGTTTTTGTACGATTCCAAACCGTTTATGCAACGATCTACATTAGCAAATCATCGATCAGGATGGCGAATATGGGGTGTCATGGCTGCTGTAGTTGTCATCACTCTTTCCACTAAGACTATTTCTATGGCAACCGTAGATAGTGACACTTTCCATACCCAATCGGAATATGCGTACTTTACGCTGTTAATGGATACCTTACCCAGTACCTACAACGGGTTGTTTATGGGATCCGGTGCTTGTGTTTCTTGCCACGGTTTTGATACCGCCTTTGTAGCCAATGTGGATATGGAAGGCACCGACATCAACCTAGTAGATGACTGGCGTGCCACTATGATGGCTAATTCTGCCAAAGATCCCTTCTGGCGAGCCAAAGTGAGCCATGAGGTACTCACTTATCCTCAACACCAAACCATTATTGAGGATAAGTGTACCGCTTGCCATGCGCCCTTAGGGCATTTCGCAGCTATCCATGCTGGTGCCACTCATTACAGTATAGCAGAAATGGCAGACGATCCTTTAGCATTGGATGGTGTTAGTTGCTTAGCTTGCCACCAACAGACCCCCGAAGGTAATGACACGTCCCATTCCGGTGACCTGCACTTTGAAACAGACCGTATCGCTTACGGCCCCTTTCAATCGCCCCTGTCTTCCCCTATGCTACAAGCTACGCAGTATGAACCGCTATTCAGTCCTCATACCAAAGAGAGTGGTATTTGCGCCTCTTGCCATACACTTATCACCGAAACCATCGACTTAGAAGGCAACCTGACAGGCGGTACGTTTGTAGAACAAGCTACCTACCACGAGTGGCTCAACTCCAACTACCCTCCACCCAAACCAACTGCCAAAATTGCCACATGCCTACCCTTAAAGGGCAGTTTTATTTAGCCAACGGTTTTGAAACACCCCTAGATCTCAATATGCCCTTCACGAGTTAGCAGGAGCTAATGTGCACATGTTGCAGTTGATGCGCGACAATGCCGAAGCACTCGGCATTTCTGCTACACCCATGGATTTTGCCAACGTCATCAGTGCTACTACGAATATGTTGCAAAGCAAATCGGTAGATATCAACTTGCACACCCTCGACAGAACTCAAGATACGGCTTTTGTGGCCGTCACCTTGCGTAACAAAGCTGGACATAAGTTCCCATCAGGCTATCCAGCCAGAAGAGCCTTCATCAGCCTCTTAGTTGAAAACGCAGCAGGAGATACGATCTTCCACTCTGGTGCGTATGACGAAACCTTCGAAGTAATCGGGCACAATGCAGATTATGAACCCCACTACGGAGTCATCAGACGGGAAGACGAAGTGCAAATCTACGAACAAGTACTGGGTGATGTAAATGGCCAAGTGACTACGGTGCTCACACGAGCCGACCACACCCTCAAAGATAACCGCATTCCTCCGCTTGGTTTTCGTACCGACCATACCGTGTACGATACCACCTGCATCAGCGGCGCAGCTTTGAATGACCCGGATTTCAATTCTCAAAAGCGGGGGAAGGTTCTGGGACGGACGTGGTGTACTACCATATTCCTACTCAAGGCGACCTGAGCGACCTGACGGTAACGGCCACTGTCTATTATCAATCTATGCCCCCAAAATGGATGGTGGAAATGTTTAGCGTAAGCACGCCTGAAATTGAACGTTTTCGCACCATGTTTCAGGCTGCAGACCGCACCCTGTCCGGGTGGGAGCTTCCAATATAGGAATTGCAGGCATAGTACCCAACAGGGATGTTCCCATCGCATTAGATGCCGACATCCGCTGGTTGGGAGGACAACAGATTGGCATTGAGACACCTGTTGACGCGGATATGACCATTTATAATATTGCCGGACAAGTCTTGCAGCAAAAACGACTTTCCTCCGGTTATCACCAGTTAACCATCCATGCTAGCAACACCGTGGTTATCGTACATGTAAAGAAAGGAAATCAATCCATTACCAAACGTATATGGGTTTCCCGATAACATTATCTCACAACCAACATACACAATTAATGATGCAACGACTTTTACTCGCAGGTATGATACTGTTCCTAACAGGAACTAACTACCTGATAGCACAGCCCGACCCCGTTTCATTTACCAACCGAAGTGACTTAATCTCCGGTGCAGGCAGCGGTACAAACGACTGTGCAGTGGACATGAACGGCGACTACTTGGATGATATCGTACGTGTGCAAAGCAACGGAATCCGTATTTACTTCCAGCGGTTGAATGGGACATTTAGCAATACTTTTTTCCCTGCCTCTTTCAGCAACTCCCCCAACTGGAGTATCTGCGCTGGTGATATGGACGACAATGGCTTCAACGACCTCCTTTTCGGAGGGGGAAGTGCCGTCTCTTTTGTGATGGCTAATTCTGATGGAACTTCCTACACGGAATACATGCAGTCGGATTATATTTTCTCTCAGCGTTCTACTTTTTTCGATATTGATAATGACGGCGACTTGGATGCCTTTGTTTGCCACGATGTGGACTTGAGCCACCCCTATCGCAATGTCGATGGACTCGGCACGATGGTGGAAGACCAAGACCTGATACATACGGTTAACCTTCCGGGTAACTATGCGGCTATTTGGGTTGATTACAACAACGATGGATTGGGGGATCTCTACATCACCAAATGCCGTGGTGGTGCCCAGCCTGGCAACCCTGCTCGTACCAATGCCATGTACCGCAATAATGGAGATGGCAGCTTCACTGAAGTAGGCGAAGCAATCAACATGGCCGACAATGCACAGTCTTGGGCTACCGTTTTCGAGGATTTCGATAATGATGGCGATTTCGATGCCTTCATTGTGAATCATGATTTTGCCAACCGCTTTATGTTGAACGATGGCTTGGGCAACTATACCGATATCATCGAAAGTACCGGTATTCCGGGGAGTGACCTCGGGGCGTGGGAAAATGCCGCTGCCGATTTCAACAATGACGGTTTTGTAGATATCCTTTCGGAGTTGAACAACTCCCTCTACCTGAACAATGGCGATTTGACCTTCACAGGGCAAGACCTTTCTTTCGACGAAGGAGGTATCGGTGATTTTAATAACGATGGATTCCTTGATGTTGTCAACGGAGGCAATTTGTGGATCAACAATGGTAATGGCAACAATTGGGTGAAATTTAACACCCAAGGATTGATTAGCAATCGCAATGGTATTGGATGCCGCATTGAGATTTATGGTGCGTGGGGTCGTCAGATCAGGGAGGTACGTGCGGGTCAAAGCTTTAGCCCTATGAGTAGCCTTGCTACTCACTTTGGTCTTGGTGAAGCTACCGCAATTGACAGCGTAGTTGTTAAATGGCCATCAGGGCTTCGTACCGTCTATGAATCACTCGACATCAACAGCACCCACACCCTCTATGAAGCAAACTGTACATTGCCCGCTGCTACCATCGAAGTATTGGGAACTACTGCAATATGTGAAGGTGAAACAACTCAATTAGCTGCTCCCGCAGGATTTGAGTCTATCTTATGGTCCACTGGTGACACCAATCCTTCTTTGGAAGTATCAGAACCTGGCACTTATGGCCTCGTATTGTTCGATGAAGATGGTTGTGCCTCTATTGCCAACAATGTGATAATCAGCCGTATTACCGATACAGCACCAGTTATCGAAGTAGAAGGAGACCTTGAATTTTGTGCGGGTTCTTCTGTAACCCTCCGTATTCCAGATGGGCAAAACCCTGTATGGTCGAATGGTGCTAATACCCTCAGCATTGAAGTCGCGGAAAGCGGCACCTACAATGTTGTGGTTGATGCGCAATGTTCTGACGAAGCGTTAACAGCAGAAGAAAGCATCACTGTTGAGGTATATCAAGTCGATGCGCCTGTTGTTGAAAACATTGACATCAACAGCGACGGGGTTGCAGTGATTACCGCCACTGGAGACAACCTGGTTTGGTTTGACATGCAAACTGGCGGTACAAACCTCGGAACTGGTAATAATTTCATGACAGTCCCCTTGGAAGAGACTACCACTTTTTATGTGGAATCTGCTATCACTTTTGGAGGCGGAACACAAGCAGGGGTAAACTCACTACCGATGGAGCAGGGGGCGTGCCTGCCGTAGGCGCTTACAGCTATTTCGATGCTTACGAACCTTTCACAATATTGAGCGTCGATGTATTGGTACCAGATGGTGAAACCCCTTACCACGTACTATACAGCTATTTGATGGGCAAGAAAACTTATTGTCACAAGTCGTTGTTGACCTCCAAATGGGCTTGCAAACTATCGACTTGAACTTTGAAGTGCCCGTAGGTACAGAATTGTCATTGCGCTGTGCTGAAAACAATCTTTTCCGCAATAATGCAGGTGTCAACTACCCCTACCCTATTGGGGATGTAGGAGCAATCACTAACTCATTCTACGGTGCCACTTATATTACTACTTCTATAACTGGCAGTAACAACGCCTGAAATAGCTTGTACTTCTGAACGGGTACCTGTGACTGTCACTATAACCGACATTCCAAACATTGAAGAGGTAGGTTCCATTCAGTTGTTCCCCAACCCAGCTACTACCAACGTAGAGGTAAAACCACAACTCTTGCAACCAACTTCCTTAGAACTGAGCTTGCTCAACTCACTCGGGCAATTGGTTCACAAGGAAGAACTGGCCACATCAACCAAGGCAATTATACGCATACCTTGGATGTAAGTCAACTTCCTAGTGGTATCTATCAGCTACAGTTGCGTAGAGGTGACGCGGTGGCTACATTCAAAGTAGTGAAAGAATAAATCACCTTTTTTTCAACCGATGCTCCCCGACAGAAAACGTGGGGCATCGGTTGTTTTTTTTTGCGCTTCTACAATCGGCAACCAAACGCCTGCAATCCGCCTGTATGCACACCTACCACACTACTGCCGGGTGCAAATTGCGCCTTTTCTAGGCGATCGTACAAAGCATAAAACAGCTTCCCCGTATAAATGGGGTCTAATAAAACACCGTGCTGCTCGTAAAAAAGCTGGATAAACCGCGTCAGTTCTGGTGTAATCTTAGCATACCCACCCTGATGATATTCATGCCAGATACTCCAGTTTGTAAACGTATCAGGGGCGTACTTATCCAATAAATTTTGGACGGCGTTTGTCATAAAATCCCCCTTCAAAACACTTACGCCAATCACGTGGCTTTGGTGTTTCAACCCCGCCACCATACCTGCCATCGTTCCACCCGTTCCACAGGCTACGGCAATATAATCAGGAGTAAACTTGGCTTGCGTCACGATTTCCTCGGCTAATTGGGCACAACCCCGTAGGGCGAGACCATTGGTGCCCCCTCTGGTATTAACCGCGTTTCCTGTTCATAAATACACATATCCGCCAGTCCTTCCGGCCAAAGTTCAGGGTATTGATGAAGCTGCTGCGTCCATTTTCGATAGCGACTTCTATCAACAAACAATAATTGCATGCCATTGGCCAGAGCTGTTTCTAATGTTGGATTTGTCACCTGTTCCCCTCGAATGATTCCTATTGTGCGTATGCCTATATGCTTGCTTGCGCTTGCCAAAGCTGCTATGTGGTTGCTAAAAGCACCTCCAAATGTAGCAACTTGCGGGGGCACCTGTGGTGGTATTTTGCCAATTTTGTAAATTGAATTGAAGTTTTCGCCATTTATTACCACAATGGGTCGTTGGCAACAGGTGCCAATAGGTCGTCGCGTTTGATGTACAGGCGTACACCTCGTTCGTTCCAGCTTGGGTCGTCCAGAAGGATTAATGGCGAAAGTAGGATGCAGCAGGGATTCCACCATCATCTTGCAGATTGTTTGGGTCGCCAAGGAAGCCTCATGGCCAACCATACTACCACCGCAATAGCGATAACCGCATCCACGAGCCAGCGGGCTTCCTCGTTCTGGAACCACAACCGGAGAGGATACCTTACCCAAGGCCGCGCCTATGTTATGGATTCCCAAAAACACCGTGACACCCACAATTAGCACGCTGATTGCGTTCAGCCATGGCGTGTTTAAGTAGCGCTCTGGCAATACACTTTTGTCATTCACCATCCGAATTAGCACCACCGCTACCAACGGCAAGATGACACCGTTGGCGGCCTGTGGCGATGATGGCAGGAATGGGTTGTACGTTCGTCCAAGCGAATATCAACCCTGCCAACAACACAACGCCCCAAGTCAGTCGAAAATAAAGCCCCTTGTCTTCCCATGCTGGTTTCGCATGTCCCAAAAGGCTCTGTCCGGCCAAGCAGCAGCAAGGGCGCTGTGATTGCACTACTGAAGCCAGCGGCAAAAAGCCCCAGTCCTAACAACGACCGCCCGTATCCGGGAAAACGCTGATCCAAGGCAGCTGCCAAGGCAGGAAAGCTAAACGTTTCCTCCGCCAAGGAAGTCCCCGTCAGCATAATAGCCAACGTAATGCCACCTCCTATCACAATAGCTAAAAGCAGCCCTGCCCGCATCTCACCAAGAGTTTGCGCATGCTTCAAGCCCGAGCCTAAAAAAAGGTTGTAAGGAACAATGGTGGTACCAATCAAGCCCATTACTAACAGTACATTATTCGATTGCACCTGCGGCATCAACCCTTGCCACCAAGCGTGAGCAGCAACCTCTACACGCGCACCAACTGCAAAAAAAACAACACCCATCAACGCCACAATGATAGCTAAACTGCGGGTAATAAGTCGAGTACTGCCCGACCACAACAGTATAGCGGCTAATGCCACCAATAGTAATAGCCAATACGCGCCTCCATCCCATAGAAGCGACAACCCAGCCATGGCACCCAGCAAATTTCCAGCTTGATAGGCACCACACCCTAAAGCAACAGCCCCAAACAACAACGAACGCAGCGCAGTCTTTCGCCCTTCGGCAGCTCCTAATACAACCCCCATTGCTGGCTTACCCCAGACGCAATCGCGCTGCTGCTTCCTGCAAAACCATCGTTGCCAACACCGAAAACAACAGTGCCCACAACAACCCCATCCCGTACCGACTACCTGCACTAGCAGCCGTTGTCACCGTACCTACTCGATAAAGGCCGCCGCAATGACCGACCAAAACAATAGGGATCGAAACATAGCTTACTTTGTAATTTGGCGGAAAGTTATAGAAGATGTAGCAAACCACTGAGGGGTATGCTGGTTTTTATGTACCTTGCTCCATGTAACAACACCCATTTCCATGAAAAGCCCATTCTTTCTATTGTTAGCTGCCATACTGCTAGCTACTACCCTTTCAGCTACCGACTACTATGTTTCGACTACTGGTAGCAATGCTAATGCTGGCACACTAGCCGCCCCTTTTGCTACCCTACAACACGCCATTTGGCAAGCGGGCCCAGGTACCACCATTTTTTTATTGTCTGGCACCTACCAAGAATCTGTTTGGATGGAGGCCGTGAATGGAAGCCCCGGAAACTTTATTACCATCCGTCCATTTGGCAATGATGTTGTCACATTAGACGGAGGTGCTACCAATACCCAAACGGTATTACTCACCCTTTACAATGTGCAATACGTAAGGATTCAAGGGCTGGTGTTTAAAAATGCTATGGGCAATTTTTCATCGGCTATTACCGTAAGGAACGGCTCGCAGCATATTGAAATTATAGATAATTTGATCGAAAACATCCACTTTTCCACTGACCCGGGTGCCACGGTAAACGCCAGTACCAATGCCAATCCACTGATTGTCTATGGAGACAACCCGAGCGTTGCGATCACTGATGTAAAGATTATGGGAAACACAGTGCGCGATTGCCGAACTGGTTTCAGTGAAGCCCTCACTGTAAACGGAAACGTGGATGGGTTCGAGGTAGTAAACAATATGGTAAACGACATCACCAATATCGGTATCGACCTTGCCGGCGGTTACGGCACCAGCTCGAACCCCAGTAATGACATGGCTCGAAATGGACGAGTAGCCGAAAATATCGTTTTCAACTGCGTTAGTAATTATGCAGTATCTGCCGGTATATATGCCGATGGCAGCCACAATATTATCATTGAAAACAATACCGTATGGGGTTGTGGCCGAGGCTTTCAAATTGGATGCGAACAAGTAGGAAAAACAGCAGCAGGTATTTTACTTCGCAATAACGTAGCCTTTGCCAATGAAGAAGCAGGCATGGGTATTGGGGGATATAACTATCCTGTTACCGGAAAAGTCATCAACTCCATCGTTAGAAATAATACTTTCTATGGAAACGTAACTACGAATAACGGCGATGGAGAACTTTTAGTCGAATACACGGAGAACTGCCTAATCACCCAGAATATTTTCCACGCCACCAACACTCAAGCCAAACTACTTGTGACGCGCCTTAACTCTACGGGATTAATCTTAGACTATAACTTGTATTTCCACACACAAGGGGCAGGAAATATAATCACGGATTGGAACGGTGATATCGACAATACTTTTGCCAGTTTTCAAGTAGGAAGTGGACAGGAAGCTCATGGCGTTTTCGGCGACCCTGACTTCTCCGACCCTTCGCATGGTGACTTCCACATAACAGCTATTTCCCCCGCCAACAATGCAGGAAACCCTTCCTTCATCCCAGATAGTGGAGAGAAAGACCTAGACGGGGAAGCGCGTTTGCAACATGGCACCGTTGATATAGGTGCCGATGAATCAGCCGACGCACCATTGCCCGTATCCTATCTTCAACCCTTATCGTTGACGTGGAAAAATGGTGATGTTTGGCTTAGTTGGCATACAGCTTGGGTTTATAATGCTGCCCATTTCGAAGTTCAGCATAGCAGGGATGGCCAGCATTTCCTTCCAATCGGACAAATTGGCATTTCTTCAAACACGAATCATTATCAGTTCCGTCATGCATCCCCCGGCAAAGGCATACACTACTATCGCTTACGGCAGTACGATCACGATGGACTTTCCTATTGGAGCAATATAATCACCACTGTATTTGAAGCTCCTCACGAACTACTCGTTTATCCAAATCCTACTTCATCGCAATTTAGTTTATCGGTAAATACTAGCTGCTTCATCACATTGCGGGATGCCTCTGGCACAATCGTTCTACCTGCGACGTACTACCAGCCTGACACCTCAATAGATATTCGTTTCTTAGCAAACGGTGCTTATTGGTTATCCGTAGATGACGAGCGAGGAGTGTGGTTGGTAAAGCAGTGAGTGGTAGATATTTCTAATCAATCTTTGCCGTTGTAGTAACTTTATTGTAGCGATTTCGCAAGCATGCGTATTTTCGATTCACGAGGAACTTGTTTATTCATTTTTTTGTATTTGAGAACAAACAACTACAATCCTCACTTTTTGAATTACCATCATGGCAAAGCTAAAACTTCGAGGCAAGCAATTGCGCCAATTGGGTTACCCTGAGGGGAAAATCATTGGTTTGGCTATCAATATAGCGTATGAACACTTCCGGCGCCAGCCGCAGGATTGGGTGCTGGGTATGTTGACCAACGTGCTGGCACAACCCGAAGCTTTCCGCGAAGTAGAAGGCTGGGAGCGCGTTGCCAATGCACTCCTCGGTGAGCAAGCAATCACACCAGAAGGCGGGCAATACACGTTGGCAAAAAATGCAATGGAGTTCCCTGTTTTTGGTGATGAACACATCGAGGTAGCTGCTAAAGACCAGATGTTCACTGCAATGCGCCTGCCCGTCACAGTGCAAGGAGCACTGATGCCCGATGCGCACCACGGTTACGGATTGCCCATCGGTGGTGTGCTGGCTACTGAAAACAGCGTCATTCCCTACGGTGTGGGCGTGGATATTGGTTGCCGCATGGCGCTTTCTTTGTACGATATTCCCGTTCAAAAACTGACTGGCGAGCGCGAGCGTTTTATCCATTTCCTTACCGAAAACAGCCGCTTTGGCTTCGACACCTTCGACCACCCTTTAGATGACCCTGTTTTCAGCCGTGAGGAGTTTAAATATATCAAAGTCGTGCGCGATAACCGCGACCGTGCTTGGCAACAAATCGGATCTTCTGGCTCTGGCAACCATTTCGTAGAATTTGGTATCGCAACCCTCTCCGATCCTTTCAATGAATGGGGTTTACCAACGGGCGAATACTTGGCGGTGTTGTCACATTCTGGATCGCGAGGTATGGGAGCCAATATTGCCAAGCACTATACCGATCTGGCGATGAAACGGTGCAAGCTGCCTAAAGAAGCACGACATTTAGCTTGGTTGACATTGGATTCCGAAGCGGGGCATGAGTATTGGATGGCCATGAACCTAGCTGGCGATTATGCCTCCGCCTGTCACGATCATATCCACCGTCGCATGTCGAAGGCACTAGGAGAAAAACCCGTGGCTCGCATCGAAAATCACCACAATTTTGCTTGGAAAGAACAATTAGCCGATGGTAAAAGCGTAATCGTTCACCGCAAAGGTGCCACCCCTGCAGGAAAAGGTGTCTTAGGTATTATCCCCGGCTCTATGACCGCTCCTGGTTTTATTGTTCGCGGCAAAGGCAATTACGCCGCTCTGCAATCAGCCTCCCACGGGGCCGGGCGGCAGATGTCTCGTTCGGCAGCCAAGCTAAACCTAACGATGAGTGATGTTCGAAAGCAACTGGCAGACCATGGTGTACACCTCATTGGTGGCGGTTTGGATGAAGCCCCCAAGGCATACAAAGACATACATACCGTGATGGGGCATCAGCAGGAACTCGTAGAGGTGGTAGGTACTTTCCAACCCAAGATCGTAAGAATGGCTGGCGATGCTGACGAACGAAGATAATTACTTACTCAATTGAGGAATCAATTACGGATAGTTTTAGGGTGTTTATAGGACGAATCTATTAATTTTGTATCCTTGCATACCAAATACTTCGCTTTTTATGAACCGTATCTACTACTTTCTACTGCTACTAGCACTGTCTTTAGCAACCTCCGCCACTGCTCAAGCGCCAAAGAGATGGACATCCGGTGAGTTGCACGATGCCTTGCAAAAACTCAACTTCTTAGGGTCTGCCCTCTATCTGGCAGCACATCCGGATGACGAAAACACCCGTATGATAACTTGGTTGGCCAATGTCAAGCACGCCAACACCGCCTACTTGTCCCTTACCCGTGGCGATGGTGGCCAGAACCTAGTAGGGCCGGAAATTCGGGAATACCTCGGCGTGATTCGTACTCAAGAATTATTGGCGGCACGCCGTATTGATGGCGGGCAGCAATTCTTCACCCGTGCCAACGATTTTGGGTTTTCCAAACATCCTGACGAAACCTTCAACCTATGGGATCGAGACCAGGTGATGGAAGATGTAATATGGGTTATTCGCCAATTTCAGCCAGATATTATTATCAACCGTTTCGACCATCGATCTCCGGGGCGTACACATGGGCATCATACTGCTTCTGCGGTACTGGGTGTGGAAGCATTCGACCTGACAGCTCAACAGAATGTGTATCCCGAGCAACTCAAACATGTGGCACCTTGGCAACCTTCTCGCTTGTTTTTCAATACCTCCTGGTGGTTTTATGGTAGCCAAGAAGCATTCGATGCCGCCGATAAATCGAACCTGGTTGCTTTGGATTGTGGCACCTATTTGCCCAAAAGAGGTGTATCCGTTCCTGAAATTGCTGCACACAGCAGAAGTCAACACAAAAGCCAAGGCTTCGGTTCCAGTGGCACACGTGGCGAAATGATGGAATATCTGGAACTTGTAAAGGGTGATATGCCATCGGGTGGCGTAGATCCTTTTGAAGGAATCAACACAACGTGGAGTAGAGTACAAGGCGGCACCCCCATTGGCAAAGCAGTACAAGCTGCCATTGAGAACTTTCAATTCGACAATCCCGCCGCCAGCTTAGCCGAACTATTGGCTATACAGGAAATGATTCACCAGTTGCCGGATTCCTATTGGAAGCGTGTCAAAACGAAAGAAATTCATCGCATCATCGAAGGTGTCACGGGGCTTTTTGCAGAAGCGGTAGCTGATGATAAAAGCACTACCCCCGGGCAATCCGTGACCGTTAAACTGGAGGCAATCAACCGCTCAGATGTAGGCATGCGCATCCGTGGCATCCGTTTTTTACCTAATGATGAGGCATTATCGACAGACACCCTTTTGGCTAACAACAAGGATGTCATCTGGCAACACAGCCTTACTATTCCTTCCGATCTGCCTCTCAGCAATGCTTACTGGCTCAACAAAAGCGCTTCATTGGGTATGTACGTAGTGGATGACCTCCAACTGAGGGGCCTGCCAGAGACCCCTGCGATGTTGAAAGTAGTGTTTGAAATTGAAGTACAAAACCCCAAAACACGTCAGTGGATACCCTTTCCTGTAGAACGTTCTATCGTTTATAAAACCACCGATCCAGTGAAAGGAGAATTATACAGCCCTTTTGAAGTTACACCTCCTGTTTTTGGTGGTTTGGAAGAGCAAGTTTACATCTTTCCCGATGATCGCCCACAGGATATAATCGTAAAAGTGACGGCTGGACGCAACAATGTGGAGGGTGTCGTTAAACTTGCCTACCCTAATGATTGGCGTTTGGAGCCTGCTTCACAACCCTTCAGTTTGGAGCGAAAAGATCAGGAAACTCGTTTAAAGTTCACCCTCTACCCGTCCTCAACAGCCGATGAAAACTTCATCACCCCAATGGTAGAAGTGGACGGGAATACCTATTTCCGCGACCGTATCAAGATTGAATACGATCATATTCCTACCCAGACCTTGGTCATGGATGCCACCGCCAAAGTGGTGCGTTTGGACGTAAAAACCAATGCCCAAAATATCGGTTATATCATGGGAGCCGGAGACGAAATCCCACAGGCCTTGGAACAAATTGGTTGTAAAGTCACCTTGCTCGATGACCGTGATATAAATCCCGAAAACTTGCGCCGATACGATGCGGTCATTATGGGGGTACGCGCTTACAATACCTTGGAACGAATGCCCAACTACCAACCTGCCCTACTACAATACGTGGAAAATGGTGGCACGCTGGTTGTACAATATAATACCAATGGAAGGCTCAAAATTCCCAATGATGAATTGGCACCCTATCCGCTAAAAATTAGCCGCGATCGCGTGACCGTTGAGGAAGCCCCCGTGCGCATCCTCGCCCCTGAACACCCGGTGATGAATACCCCCAACAAAATTACCGCAAAGGACTTTGATGGATGGGTGCAAGAACGAGGCCTCTACTTCCCTAACGAATGGGCTTCAGAATTTACTCCCATATTGTCCTGTAATGACCCCGATGAACCCGCTCGTGATGGAGGGCTGTTGGTAGCTCCTTACGGCAAAGGGCACTACATCTATACGGGCTATTCTTGGTTCAGGGAATTGCCCGCGGGGGTACCGGGTGCTTATCGCATCTTTGCCAACTTGATTTCTTTAGGAAATTTGACGAGGCCTTAAAGCGCAAAAGAATTATCTTTGTGTTTTTTTGACACTATTAAGTTTAAAGTTAAAAAAATCACAAATGATTTGGTGACACCACGAAAAGAATTAACTTTGTACGGTTAATCAACTAATTACACCTTTATGAAATCAAAATTTTTGTTTTTAGCTTTAGCGTTCGTCGCTATCTTCTCTGTGCGTTCTACTGCGCAGATTGACGTTACTGTCAACCCTATAGGTTTGCTATTTGGCGATCTGAGTGTAGGTGCTGACTTTGTTTTATCAGATGTATTTTCTGTAGAAGGCACCATTGGATATGGTGGTGGGAAGGATGACTTTACCAGCTTAAAGTGGAGCAACGTTCCTGTTACTGTTGTTGGAAAGTACTATTTCAATCCAGATGATGGTGCCGACAAGTTTTACGCAGATGCCTTCCTACGCTTCATCGGCCGTAGTTATAAAGCTGATGGAACTACATCTTATGCAGAATACTCACAAACCCGTCTTGGTATAGGTGTAGGTATTGGCTACAAAGCTGTTTCTCGTGGCGGTGTTGTGTTTGACATTGGTTTCGGTGTAGGCCGCGCCTTGGTTGATAATACTAAATTTGAAGCTGAGGGTGATGAATTCACCGTTGATTGGCCAGACATCATGTTCCAAGGCAAATTAGGTGTTGGTTACCGTTTTGGTAACTAATATTTAGCTTCCCTGCTTGTCAAACGACCCGCTGCACGATTGTAGCGGGTCGTTTGCATTTAGTATATTTTGGATTTTATTGTAAGTGATATGCACCTCAAGTGCTTTCTTATTGGATGCCTCTCTTGGTTGATTTCAACTATTCCTACCAACGCCCAGGTAACCACCTTCTCCTGCTACCACCCCAAGATGGAAGCATTGGATAGCTTTGTGCAGGTTGTCACCCAACAACCCTCCGTAGCCACCTATGATAAAACCATCAAAGGTTGGTGGGAACAAAAATACAGTTATACTGATTTCTCCTTTTTCCTCGACAATCTCTATCGGCAAGCTGCCATTTTGGGAAAAGATCGGGATCAAATTCGTAGTTTTTTTGCAAAACATCCTACCGTAGAAAAATTAGCCCGAAAACCAAAAAATAAGGATTTAGCCATCGTTGTTGAACAGCATTTATTGTTGGATTTAATCTCATTGGGAATAGTTGATCGCTACCCGCCGCACGAGATTCAGCGTCGAGATGAGTTTTGCACAGAATGGAATTTTTACCAATTGAAAGCCGGGCAACGAGTAGCGGAAATTGGTGCTGGGGATGGTACTTTTTCCAAATTACTAGCCATGTTTCATCCCGATGTTGAATGTTGGGCAACCGAAATTAATTCCACCCTCTTCGAATACATGCAACGACCTTGGGTTTTATATGGCGCTCCCCTTGTAATGGACAATTTGCATTTTGTGCTTGGCAATGAAACTGATACTGGTTTACCCATAGGGTTCGACCGTATTATATTGAGGCACACAGTTCATCATTTCAGCGATCCGTCGTCTATGCTGTCATCCATCCGCAAGGCATTACTACCTAACGGTAGGGTTTGTGTTTATGAAAGTTTTATAAAAAACGATGAGGTCAAAGATGGGCAATGCGCCTTTTTAATGACAAGAGAAACCCTTATCCAACAATTCAAAGACGCTGGCTTTGAGTTGGAAGCCTCATCTGGTGACACAAAGAAGGGACTTTTGCGATTTAAAGTAGCAACCTAAAAATATACCAACCCATGTAAAAGCCGTTCTCCATCCCAGTCGATAACGCGGTATGCTTTTCGGTAATGATCTACTTGAAAAGCTTGCGATCTCCAATCAATTTGAAAAAAACAACTGGGGGTAACATGTACATCCACATGCTTCCAACGAGCTGATTTATCCACATGGTAATGACCTGTAAATATGGTGATTGGATAAGAATGGGCTGCTAATATGGCTAATAATGCATCGGTTGCTTGTAAGGCATGATGCTCATCCATAAAGGGTACGCCCATTGGTATAGGCGGGTGGTGCATGAATAAACAAATAGGTGCGGCGTGAGCAGCCAGCGTTTTAGCTAAGAATTGCAATTGACCTTCGTTCAAATATTTCAGCCCGGTATCGAGCAAGATGATCGGAGCTACCTTTGCCACTGGCCAAACGTGATCGAATCCTTGTGAAAGGGTGGAATTGCCTCACCGAATACTTCCTCATCATGGCTGCATCATCGTGGTTGCCTTAATGACCGTGTATGGATACCCATAATCTGCCAACGTTTCCTTGATGTATTGATAAGTGGAAAGCGTTCCCACATCGTAACATAAATCGCCACTAATGACAAGCAAATCAAATGAAATCGTGCGTAGCTGTTCTAAAGCCTCGATAAAATTTCCTCTTACATCAATATCGTAGGGGCTTATACCCGCCTCCGCAATGTGCAAATCCGTCAACTGAATAAGGCGCATAGAAAAAATTTTAAACAAAAGTTTTAAAAATATTTGCAACTTTAAACAAAAGTGTATTACATTTGCATGAAGAACAACAAAAAGTGTTTGTTTTTTAAAGGCAAATAAGTGATTGGATATAATTAATGCAACTTTTCAATCTGGTAGATTTTGTTTTCAGCCAAGGCAAAAAACGCAGGCGCAGTGGTGCTGCGACGTCCCGATAGCTATCGGGATTAACGCAGGATGAAAGCAAAAGATGCCGAGTACAAAGGTGTAATTAACTATGTCCAAGCGCTTTGATGCCAAATTTATCGTTTTTATTAAACCATCAGCCATGAGATCAAATTTAACACAACAGATTCCGAACAGGAACACGGGAAACAAAAACAGTATGCAGGCGGGATATGATGGGTACACAGGTTCGATCATCAACTGGGCGTTGCTGTGGTCGAGGTTGTGGATGTTTCTCAAACGTGTGGTAGCCGAATTATGGTATTTGGTTTCCAGAAGGCAGCGTCCGGCGCATGTACCCCAAGGGATAAACGCCATTTTTGGCACATCCACCCATCCTTTTTGGGCGAAATGGTCGGTGCCTTTGTTCAAAGTGGCCGTTGCTATTGTTTTGTTCACTTATGTGATGCAACGGGACATCCAATTCACGCTTCATTTCAAAGCACCCTTTGGCCATGCGACCACATCGGAAAGCAGCAACGCCAATAATGCTGGCATGAACCTCATGGGTTTTGCACAAGCGGTGGGTTTTGGGTCGGGCAGTAAATCATCCCAATCAGCTACCACCAAACTGAATGAAGGCGCCATAGCTGACTATATGGGGCGTTTCACCGAGGTGGCACAAGCAGAAATGCAAAAGTACGGCATACCCGCTTCTGTAAAAATGGCGCAGGCCATCTTGGAAAGCGAAGCTGGCCAAAGCATGGCCACCAAAGTCGATAATAATCACTTTGGCAATCCCATGGGCAACCAAACCTACGAATCTGCTTGGCGTAACTGGCGGGAACACAGCTTGCTCATTGTCAATCAATTCCCCAACCTTTTGTCCTTGGGTAACGACTATCGCGCTTGGGCGCGTGGCTTGGAAAAAGCAGGCTATAGCCCATCACCCAACTATGCCAATCAACTGTTAGAAATCATCGACCGTTTCCACTTGGAACAATTGGATGACCCTACGATTTAATTTTGTAACTACTTAGCTAGTACCAAATTCCGGCTAAAAAAAGCCCTTTTTCCACCTGACGGCAGCTATTCTCGTCGCCATAGCGCTGCTATGACTCCTCAAATGAGCTTTGTCAGTCGAAAAAATCTTCTTTTTTTTAGCCTCGAAATCGCACAACCTAAGTAGTTACTTAGTTTTATTGTTCTCGTTTCTCAAGTTTGAACCGCTTCCTGGGGAGGAAGCGGTTTTTTTTTGTCTGGGATAAGAAAAAAAAACTCCAAACGCACTTACCTTAGCCCCCCTAACCGGGCATGTATAATCGGAACGATCCCAGAATGGATGTCCGATGCCCTATAACAACAACGTGTATGCAAAGCGATTTCTTTTTTTATTTCCAGATGGGCTTTCGCCACATTGTGGATTGGGCAGCGCTTGACCATATTCTTTTTCTTATAGCGCTTTGTGCCGTTTACACCTTCTCAGATTGGAAAAAAGTACTCATATTGGTGACTGCTTTCACCCTAGGACATAGTGTCACTTTGCTGATAGCGGGTATGGATTGGTTTCGGTTACCAGCAGCTTGGATTGAGTTGGTGATCCCTATTACCATTGTTTTGGCAGGTCTGTATAATATCTTCACCGCTGGCCAAACCCGTAGTCGATTAGTGTATGCTACCACGCTCCTTTACGGACTAATTCACGGTTTGGGGTTTTCCAACACCTTTCGCGCCATGCTTTTTCCTGGGGAAGAAATGAACTTGATCCGACAGTTATTAGGTTTCAATGTGGGGGTAGAAGCAGGGCAACTATTAGTAGTCTGTATAATACTGGCAGTGGCTACTGTTGCTATCCGCTTCGTTCGAACTCCTTCTTTGTATTGGACCTATGCACTTTCTGCAATAGCCGTAGTTTGGGCATTGCAAATGGTGGTTGTTCGACTACCAGAAGTGATGTAATTATTTAGAGTATGTCTAAAAATTTAATTTGGCTATATTCCAAAATCAGACCCAACTAATGGTTGGTGCTTTCTGATTTCCAAGGATTGGCTTCGCCGCTACTACGTGGTCGCTTCGCGTCTACTTCGTGGTTTAGAACGTGGCGTCAGCATAAAAACTTCATTTAGCTCCTCGGCAGAGCCGAGACAAGCTGCTAAAATCAGTTTTGATGCTTTAGCCACAACCTCAAATCGTTGAACTCCGAGGAGCTTGCGACGATCAGCGAAGCTAAAATCAGTTCGCAAAATTTTTAGACATACTCTTAGCGATACTACTTTCCATGCATTATCTCTTCCACCGTGGAGAGCGGCAATAACCCGTGAATACGGCCATAATGGTCTAGCACAACAAATGCAGAAAGGTTGGTATGCTCCATCTTTTTCAGCAGCAACCAGCAATGTATCATTGGGAAGAATGCCCTCCCATTGCGCATGTCCTAGAATGGATAGCATATCATCATCTAGGTAATTATCTAGTTCTTTATCATGTAAAGTAGCGGCAGAGGTAACGCCGTGTGGTTGCCGCCAAGCATCGGTAAGTAATATAGGCGTATTAGGGTTAGAAGGTACGGCCACCCGTAAGTCCGCGAGACGCAATCCGATGTGGAGTTGAAAAACAGGGAATTGTGTTTGCATAACATCCTTCACGGTAGCGACTTCCAGGCTGTTGTCTTCTTAATTGCACCTGAATTTCCATCATCGCCAGTGCTAAAATCAGCAATGCTCCCAAAGCAAAAAAAACATCTTGCTGGTAAAAACCTAATGCCAATAATAGCAATGCCCAACCAATACCCCAGCTAGCGGCCATAATCGTAGCGCGTGTACGCGGGTAGTGCCGATTGAGCACAGCACGAAGAATACGCCCTCCATCTAAGGGAAAAGCTGGCAGGAGATTGAACACCCCTAATAGTACATTAAGGCTAAAAAAAACGGCTAGTAGATAGGTAGTATGATTCACCCCTGCCAGAAAATAGTTGCCAGTAGGGTGTACAAAAGCTGATAAAACATCCACAGCACGGCTGTCGCCCCACCACAATAGCGGCAGCATTGCAAGTGCTATAAGGAGATTTGTACCCGGCCCTGCCAGGGCTATCCACATTTCTTTGCGTGTATCTTCAGGTATTTCGTTGAGGAAAGCACCTCCTCCTATGGGATAGAGAACAATCTTTTCTGTTTGCACCCCCATCCGCTTCCCCATGAAGGCATGCCCCATTTCGTGTGCCAACACCGCAACAAACACCAACGCCACCCAAGAAAGTAACCAAAAAAAATTGCCCCAATCCAAGCCAGCGCTAGGTTGCCAACTATCGAACACCAACCAAAGCAACACCAGCACGAACGTCCAGTGAAACTGAAGCGGAATACCCCCGATACGACCTATTTGCAAATTGGCTTTCATAACTGAACAGATGCAAAGAAAAGGAGAAAAGTTGGATCAGCGTTTTTGCTGAAAGAAATCCTGCATGATCGCACTACACGATTCGTGCAGTATGCCGTAAGCTACTTTGGTTTTGGGGTGCAGCAATTCCTTACCAAAGCGCATAAAGCCACGCTTATCATCGGGGCACCATAAACGAGTCTATCTAATTGCGCCCACGCCAAGGCACCCGCACACATCACGCAAGGCTCAAGGGTTACGTAGAGGGTACACCCGGTGAGATACTTACCCCCCAAGTAGTTGGAAGCAGCCGTCAGGGCTATGATTTCCGCATGTGCTGTTACATCGTGTAACTGCTCAGTTTGGTTGTAACCCCGCGCTATGATCTGGGAATTAGCTACTACTACAGCTCCCACAGGCACTTCGCCAGCCTCCGCTGCTAATTGAGCCTGGTACAAGGCTTGCTTCATGAAATGCTCATCGCTGAGGGCTGAAATCATAGGTTTACAGTTTAAGCTGGTAAAATAGAAACGAAATGCATATAAAAAGGTTTTTTCATCCAGCGTCAGGACAAACGTTGCTTAGTAATTTGACGGAAATAACTGATCCCATTTTTTCTGAAGGCTCGTCTTTATACACACGCTTCGTGCAAGTATTCCTACGCTTAGTGCATAAAGCCAAGCCAAAAATGGGATCACTTATTTTTTTCCCGTCTCTTTTTGCAAAAAACGCTTGTTATGTCTCTAAGCAACGAAATTTATTTGAATTTGACTCAAAAAAGTAGAGCGGACAAAATGCCCGCTCTACGAAAATTCTCTGTATGAGAAACCCTTTACAAACCTACTTGCATCTTATATACATGCCCATTGTATGAGCAGTAATGTAAACCATTGCGCAGGCATGATGATCATCACCTGCATAGATTAACCCATTTGTCCCGTGAAGAAGTTTGATAGTTGCTATCCTGAAATGCCTATATTAGCCAACCGTAAGAGTTGGAAAAATAAAATACTAACTGAGGTTCAGGAAAATAACGGCGTTGAAACACGCCTGAAGAGGATGTGTTAAATCGATCATGGGAGTTGTTGGGATTAATGATAAATCAATACCTTTCGGTAATGATGGTACAAATATAAAGGTTTTTGAATGTATTAAGCAACTATCCAAGATTTTTTTCTACGAGTTTAACATTTTGATAGGGATGAACAAAAAGCGGCTTTCTGCCTTATATGCCTAAAAAATACATGGAACCAAGACGCAAAGAATGGGTATGCTGGATTCCGCGGCCGATTGCGGAGGTATGGCATTTCTTTTCACGCCCAGAAAACCTCAATGAAATCACGCCTGACAATATGTCTTTCAAAATCCTCAGCCCTGTGGCAGGAAAGGAGATGTATGCGGGGATGATTGTACAATACAAGGTAAGCCCTTTCGCTGGTATTCCGATGGACTGGATCACGGAGATCACCCATATCGAGGATCAATCTTTTTTCATAGATGATCAGCGCGTAGGCCCGTATGCGCTTTGGCATCATCAGCACCACTTTCAGGAGCAAGATGGTGGTACGTTGATGAGGGATATTTTGCACTATCAGGTGCCTTATGGCCCCATAGGCACAATCGCCAATTGGTTGTTTGTAGAACGCATGGTCGATGGCATCTTTACACATCGCTCGAAAGTGATTGAGCGCTTGTTTCCGCCAAAATAGTCAGCCTGTCAGCGCAGCAGGGTTAGCCCGCATGAGGGGGCTGGAGGGGGAAACTCCCGACCAACGGGAGGGACGAGCGAATAGCGAAGCCCGCAAGCACCCGACCCTGTGGAATAGCGAAGCGTAGATTCCACAGGGGCATGCCCTTCTTAATTACAACCTAAATCTTCTTGTGATTGAGGATCGTTATTGGGAAAGCAGTTACCAGAAAGCACGGCATCCGGTTGGTAGCGCTTGAGGTTGGGGTCGTAAAGTCCGTGGGTAATAAACTCTGTGAGGTCGTCCACTTCAGCGTCAGTGAGGCGCAGCGGGTGGAAGAAAGCAGAGATTCGCTCCTGTGGTACGCGCGGATTTTCTTTGATACCCTGATTGAAATACTCTACTACATCGCGCAAAGAAGTGTGGCTGCTGCCGTGGAAATAGAAGCCGCCATCTTTGAGGTTGTAGAGCTGCGGCACCTTGAAAGCGTACATGTCCTCATCGCGGAGGGTGAAGCCGCCTCTGCCGAGGTTTCGTTCATCGTTTTCGCCCGTAGCCAAGCCGCCTACATCACAAAGGTCGTTTACACCTATCGCGTGAAAAGTGTTGCCATTCAATGCTGGCCCGTTGTGGCAACGATAACATCCTGCTTTGCCAAAGAACAACAGTGCTCCCCGTTTCATGGATTCGTTCATAGCGGATTCATTGCCGCGCAACCATGCTTGGTAGGGTGCTTCATAAGGCATCAACGTGCGGATATAAGCTGAAAGGGCAAAACTCATGGCTTCGCGGCCATAGCGAGCATTGGAGGGCCAATCATAGAAAGCGTCATCAAATAAAGCGCGATACCCCAAGGTATCTAAAATGTAGTCATTCACATTCATCCGATGGATAATCGTGCCTTCTATGTTCTGTGCTTCCAGGCCATCTAATCCAGAATGGTTCACTTCCGTAGCGGGGTCTGATACGCCCCAAAGGTGTTCAGTGCCTACATTGTTATGGTTGGCACCAAACCTGCCCGCCCACATGGAGTTTTTCACATACGCTACGCCAATCATACTGAGCGGCCTCGCGCCTTGTGCGTCAATCAATTGCTCCGTGTAATCGCTGCTCATGCCGCGCCCTTCTCCGTTGTTCCCGAATCCTACGGCACCATCTGCTATGCCCTGCATACGCCCCGGCATGAAGCCTGCTGAGGGAACGTGGCAACTGGCACAGGAATAAGTTTGCATACCGGAGGTGTGAACCGCATCTATTCCTAAAGCCGTTTCAAAAAACAACAACTTGCCTAATGCCACTTTTTCTTCCGTCAATGGATTGCCTACACCAGCGGGAATGGAAGCTAAATCGGTATGGTGAGGTACTTGGTAGTACGCCAACGTACCGTCAGGGCTGAGCCTCGTCATAGCTCTGCTGAGTGATACATCCAAAGGATCGGTTGCATGATCGGTGGTGCAGGCTGTCGCACTAATGACGACCAAGGCTGTGATGAGCCATAGTGATTGTTTGCGTATCATGGGGCGATAATTCCACTTATAGTAACCAAAAACAAGGAAGCGCCCGACTAACGATTTGTTTTCTCGGACGCTTCATTTTTTCTCTCAAAGCTCTCAATCAAGACATTATTCCCCCTTTATACGTGAGAAAGTGCTTGAGGTTACACACACATATAAAAAAAATATATTTTTTTCATCCCAAAGGATAGCTCCGCCCATTGGTTTATGCTATGATAACTCATCAAAACTTGTAAAAAACGCGTTTTTTGGTGGTCATTTCTTCGCAACATCCATTTACTTTGCAGCTTGAAAAAATATGTTAGTATGACGATTTTTGAGGGATTATTGAAGGAGCGCATTTTGGTGTTGGATGGTGCCATGGGGACAATGATTCAACGATACCGACTCAAAGAGGAAGATTATCGGGGCGAGCGTTTTGCAGATTGGCACAGCGATATCAAAGGCAACAACGACATCCTTTGTCTTACTCAACCCGACATTATCGCTTCTATTCACGAGGAATACCTCGCAGCAGGAGCCGATATCCTAGAAACGAACACCTTCAATGCTACCTCTATTTCACAGGCCGACTACGATATGCAGGCTCATGTGTATGAGCTAAACAAAGCTGCTGCCGATATTGCCAAAAAAGCAGCCAACAAATACACCGTACTAACCCCCGATAAACCCCGTTTTGTAGCAGGTGCCATAGGGCCATTGAACAAAACGCTGTCCCTCTCGCCTGATGTCAACGACCCTGGTTATCGCGCCGTCACGTTCGATGAGGTGGTGGCGGCTTACACGGAACAAGTCAACGGGCTTCTAGATGGAGGAGCCGACATCCTCTTGGTAGAAACCATTTTTGACACCCTCAACGCCAAAGCAGCGATATTTGCCATCGAAGGTGTCTTCGAGGAGCGCGACCAACGCTGGCCGGTGATGATTTCTGGTACTATTACAGACGCTAGCGGTCGTACCCTTTCGGGGCAAACGGTAGAAGCCTTCTGGATTTCTATCATGCACGCCCGGCCTGTGTGCGTGGGGCTGAACTGCGCCTTAGGTGCCGAAGAAATGCGCCCGCATTTGGATGCGCTGTCCCGTATCGCCTCGTGCGCAGTGCACGCGTATCCCAATGCCGGTTTACCCAACGAGTTTGGGGCTTATGACCAAGGAGCCGAGGAAATGCAGGCTTATATTCGCGATTTTGCCGCTAATGGCTTTGTCAATATCATCGGCGGCTGCTGTGGCACCACCCCCGACCATATTGCCGCCATGGCTCAAGCGGTGGCGGGTATGTCACCACGTACGTTGCCGATAGCCTCTCCCTATACCATGCTTTGTGGCTTGGAACCCTTGATTATACGCCCGGAAACCAACTTTGTCAATGTAGGCGAACGCACCAACGTAACAGGATCCCGCAAATTCGCCCGCTTGATCAAAAAATGGAGATTACGCCGAGGCACTTTCCGTAGCCCGCGATCAGGTAGAAGGAGGTGCCCAAGTTATAGACGTGAATATGATGAAGGTCTTTAGACAGCGAATGTCATGGTCTCCTTCCTCAATTTATTGATGGCAGAACCCGATATTGCGAAGTTGCCCATCATGATCGATTCCTCCAAATGGGCGGTTATTGAGGCGGGGCTGAAAACAGTACAAGGAAAGTGCATCGTCAATTCCATCAGCTGAAGGAAGGCGAAACGGAATTCATTCGGCAAGCAGGATTGTGCGCTGCCACGGTGCTGCTGCGGTGGTAATGGCATTCGACGAACAAGGGCAGGCAGAAACCGTTGAGCGCAAAGTGGATATTTGTGTCAGGGCTTATGATATTTTAGTCAATAAAGTAGGCTTTCTGCCGCAGGATATTATTTTCGACCCCAATATTTTTGCCGTAGCGACGGGCATAGAGGAACACAATGCTTACGCACTCAACTTCATAGAAGCCACGCGCCAAATCAAAGAACGATGCCCATTGGCTAAGATCAGCGGTGGGGTCAGTAATGTGTCTTTCTCCTATCGGGGCAACGATGTAGTACGCGAAGCCATGCACGCGGCCTTCCTCTACCATGCTATCACAGCCGGTATATGACATGGGCATCGTGAACGCAGGTATGATAGAAGTTTATGAAGAAATTCCCGCCGACTTGCTTGTTCACGTAGAAGACGTACTTCTGAACCGCCGCCCCGATGCTACGGAACGGCTGACGGAGTTTGCGGAAAGTGTGAAAACGAGGGAGGACGCGAACTCAAAAAGACATGGCTTGGCGGGCAGGTACCCTGCAAGAACGCCTGACGCACGCTTTGGTAAAGGCATACCACCGACTACATTCTTGAAGATACTGAAGAAGCGCGGTTGCAGTACGAGCGGCCTTTGCGGTCATTGAAGGCCCTTGATGGACGGTATGAATGTAGTAGGGATCTTTTTGGGGCAGGAAAGATGTTCCTGCCGCAGGTGGTAAAAAGTGCCCGAGTGATGAAACAGTCGGTGGCATATCTCACCCCTTATATTGAGGCCGAGAAAACAGCCAATGCTCGGCAGTCGAAAGGCAAAATCCTGTTGGCTACGGTGAAAGGCGATGTGCACGACATTGGCAAAAACATTGTGGGGGTGGTATTAGGTTGCAACAATTTCGACATCATCGATCTGGGGGTTATGGTGCCGGCAGCTACCATCCTCAAGCAAGCACAAGAGCATCAGGTGGACATCATTGGCTTGAGCGGCCTCATTACCCCCAGCTTGGATGAGATGGTGCATGTGGCCGCCGAAATGGAAAGGCTGGGCTTTTCTATTCCCCTATTAATAGGCGGTGCGACCACCTCGCGCACCCATACGGCAGTAAAAATTGAACCCGCTTATACCGGCCCGGTGATCCACGTACTCGATGCGTCCCGAGCAGTGGCCGTAGCGAGTGCCCTATTGGGTGAAGACGAAAATGTACGCAGCAACTACCTCTTAGATATCCGGCAAGCCTACGCCCAGATCAGGGAGCAACGCGCCGGGCGCAATAGCCACAAGTCTTATTTATCGTTGGCCGAAGCACGCGCCAACAAACTACAATTGGATTGGAATAGCTATTCACCTCCTGTTCCTGCACACCCCGGAATACATGTTTTCGACACCATTGATTTGGAAGTTTTAGTTGATTACATCGACTGGACTCCCTTCTTTTCTTCTTGGCAGTTGGCTGGCAAATACCCTGACATTCTCCAAGACGAGATAGTCGGCACGGAGGCCCAAAAGCTGTTCAACGATGCCCGCTCCATGCTGCGCCGCATTATCGACGAGCAGTGGCTGAAGGCGAAAGCCGTAGTAGGGCTGTTCCCTGCTAATAGCGATGAAGACGATATTGTACTTTACGAAGATGCCACGCGCACTACGGAACGAATGAGGTTGCATCACCTGCGCCAGCAGGCGCGAAAGGCAGCAGGTCGCCCGAACCTTTGTTTGGCTGATTACATCGCCCCGGCCAATAGTCCCCTTACGGACTATATGGGTGCTTTTGCCGTAACGGCAGGCATCGGTATTGAGGAACATGTAGCTCGTTTTGAAGCCGCCCACGACGACTACAACGCCATCCTTCTCAAATCATTAGCCGACCGCTTGGCAGAAGCTTTAGCCGAATATATGCACGAAAAAGTGCGGAAGGAACTTTGGGGCTATGCCACGGACGAAACCTTGGATAATACCGCCCTCATCGGAGAAGCGTATCGCGGCATACGTCCTGCCCCAGGCTACCCGGCTTGTCCTGAACATACCGAGAAAGGGCTGCTGTGGGCGTTGTTGGAGGTAGAACAGCACACGGGTATGCGACTAACGGAAAGCTACGCCATGTATCCAGCTGCTAGTGTTAGCGGTTGGTATTTTGCTCATCCGCAAGCCACTTACTTCGCCGTCAACAAAGGTATCCAAGCCGACCAAGTCGCTGACTACGCCCGCCGAAAAGGTATGACTGAAGCAACTGCCGCAAAGTGGTTGGCAACGGTTATGCAGGATGCGTGATGGTTCGGGATTTGAAATATACAATTATTGGACTTTGGACATTCCTACGGGTGCGCCCCGCCATCGTCCTTCGTCCTTGGCGCCGGGTGCTTTGGTCGTTCCTCCCGACGCCCCCTGTGCGTTGCGCCGTCCCGGCGCCGCGCTTCGCCCTTCGGGCTGCGCGCGGGGGACTAAGTATTTACAAACGTTTACAAACGACACTAGAGTTGGTGATATGGGGGGGCTATGATGGGAAAAAATAGCCCAGTTGGCACTAATTGAGGCGGCGGAGTGGGAGCTTAGCCTAAGCTAAGTGACCACTTCGGCAACGAAGAGTAGGGTCAAGTGGGAATTTTTGCCCCCATATCGTCTCCATATCACCAACTCTATTATTCCCGAATGACCATCAAACTGCTTCCATCCAAAAACTCGGATGAACCATCCAAAAACCGAATATTGCACCAATAGGCTTGGGTTGCACATTTTTGCACTTGCATTTTATTCACAATCCAAATGCCTATTTTATGCAATATGCACATCCCTCTTCTATCAGAGGTTTCATTTTAGCCTCGCTTTTCTTTTTAGCAAGCCTTCACCTATCGGCAACCGTGCCCAACGGCACTTACTACATCAAAACCGCCAACGGCAAGTACCTCGCCATAGCAGGCATTGACAAAAACAACGGTGCCGCGCTAGTCCAGTGGGATTTTTCCACCAATGACAACCACAAGTTCGTCGTCGAGAACCAACCTGACGGCTCCGTATTCATCAAGGTCGTTCACAGCGGGCGCTACCTCAACGTGGAAGGCCAAAGCCGCGACGCCAACGCCCGCATCATCCAGTGGGATTTCGTGAACCAAGGCAACCTCAAATTCTGGCTCACCAGCAACATCAACGGCGACGGCAGCCACGCCATAGAGTGCGAGCAGTCGCGCATGTATTGGAACATTCACGGCGGCAACCACATCACCGAAAACGGGCGCGGTGTGGTGCAATTCCCCAACGCTATGCAGTGGTTCTTCTTTGAGCGCGTCAACCGCTTGGTTGGGGATGAGATACAAACAGGCCCCATCCGACTGGGCCAAAC
>JAWKLL010000039.1:0-51867 GCA_041392765.1 Saprospiraceae bacterium | reverse complement strand
ACAGAGATGAAATCAAAATTTGCTATTACCAGCCTATTACTGCTGTTGGCAGTGGCTGTATCGCTGCATGCGGGGCATCCCTACGACGACCTGCAGGACGCTTCACCGATTCTCCCGACGAGGGATACATTCCCACAAGGTACTATCCAAATTAGTACGGACGAAAACGGTGAAACCCTGGATGTAACCGTCGAGAATGGTGAAATCCGTGAGCTAAAAGTCAATGGCAGGCTCATTCCCAAAGAAGAACACGGCCAATACGACGCTCGTATTGCTGAATTGATGAGAGAAGTGCCTCCACCACCGCCACCACCACCTGCTCCGCGTGCTACTAACGCCCCCATGCCGCCACCACCACCACCCGCACCAGGTGCACCCGCACCGCCTGCTCCTCCGCGCATGATAATACAGAAGCGCAATGTACAGACCATTCAAAAAGACGATGGCACGGTAGAAGTCATTGTAGAGGATATAACAGAAGGTGATCCTAACAACCAAGGGTTTGAATGGTCGGCAGAGGGAGCACCTCACCGTTACCATTTTCAGGGAGCAGATGGGGAACAAATGGAAATAAAAGTACTTCGTTTGGGCGATTCTATGCGTATAGAGGCAGAAGTGCTGGAAGAAATGTTAGCACGCGAAATGGAACAGCACGAACGGCATATTGAGATGCAAATAGCCGAAATAGATCGCCAACACCTTGATATGGATCGCCAGCGGATGTTCATAGAAGAAAGGCAAATGATGGGCGAGCCAGGCCGCCGATTTACATTCATAGGAGCACCAGATCGGCAGGATAACTGGCTTGGGCATCAATTAAAGGCAGATGGCTTGGTAACTAGTGCCAATAACTTTACCTTCAAATTGGATAGCAAGCGACTGAAAATTGATGGCAAAACAATGCCTTCGGGGGTACACCAACGCTACATAGAACTGTATGAGCAGCACAGCGGTTTACCGTTTGGTGAAGACTCTAGCATCAGCGTAAGCAGGAAAGAGTAGAGGGTCATACCTACTAGCACTATCAGTCATAGGCTGGGTTCACACTGCAAAAAATCGGATGCAACAAACAGCCGTAATTGCTACCATGAACCCAGCCTACCCTATCTACCGCCACTGGCGATTTACTCCACCACTGTCACCTTCATCATATTCGTACGGTGGCGACGGTGCAACGGCATACTGCCTGTATTGACAATGATTTCTCCCGGGGACACTCTTTTGTGCGCCTTGAGTATTTCCACCACATCTTGGATCGTTTCATCCGTTGTAGTGAAACGATCGTAATAGAAGCATCTTACCCCCCAGCAAAGGTTGAGGGTAGCCAACATGTGCATCTTATCTGAAAAGATAAAGATGTGCGCATTGGGCCTAAAGCTGGACACCTTAAAGGCCGTGTAGCCGGAACTGGTCATGCCCAATATAGCTTTAGCACCAATTTCTTCCGCTGTGCGGGCGGCATTGAAGCAAACCACATCCGACATAAAGGTACGGGATTGCTCTGGTGGTACGGGGCGGTTGTGTTCCCGCGCATAGAACTTCTCTGCTTCGTCAATAATTTTATTCATGGCTTCTACCACCTTGACGGGATGCCTGCCTACGGAGGTTTCCCCGCTCAGCATGACCGCATCAGTGCCATCGAGTACGGCATTGGCCACATCCGTAATTTCAGCTCGCGTAGGGCTTGGGTTGGTAATCATACTGTCCATCATCTGCGTAGCAACAATGACCGGGCGGGCACGTTGAATACACTTCTTGATGATTGTTTTCTGTATGATAGGCAGTTGCTCCATAGGCACTTCGATACCCAAGTCGCCGCGTGCTACCATGATACCATTAGATGCTTTGATGATCTTATCGATCTTCTCCACCGCCTCCGGTTTTTCAATTTTTGCAATAATTTTAGCGGGGTGTCCTACTGCATCAAGTCGCTGGCGCAAATCTTTCACATCCTTTGAAGAACGGACAAAAGAGAGGGCAATCCAGTTGACAGGCTGTGTCAAGATATACGCTAAATCTGCTAAATCCTTTTCTGTAAGAGAAGGCAATGAAATTTTGGTATTGGGCAGATTCACACCCTTGTTAGAGGATAGCACCCCTTTAAAAAGCGTTTTCAGCTTGACCGTGTCCACCTGATTGGTTTCCACTACTTCAAAGACGAGTTTACCATCGTCCACCAATACGGTTTCCCCTACCTGCACGTCTTTCGCAAACTCAGGGTAGCTCATATAAATGTGCTCTTTAGTCCCCATACAAGGCTCGTTTACGAAAGTGACAATATCCCCTTCTTCCAACTCTAGGGCGTTATTCTCAATCTTACCTACTCGAAGTTTAGGGCCTTGCAAATCGGCCAAGATACCAACGTGTGTACCGTACTTCTCATTGATGTAAGTGATGTGGTTGATGACCTCCCCGTGAACGCTATGTTCTCCATGGGAAAAGTTGAGGCGGAAAACATCCACTCCGGCTTGTACTAGCTGGAGCAGCCCTTCATAACTACTGCAAGCAGGCCCCACAGTGGCCACGATCTTGGTATTTTGTTTATCGTTGATAGTCATCGTTGGTTCGGCTTTTCAAAAATGGACAAAAAAGTAAGTGTACTTTTTACAATAATTATAGCAAAGATGTGGATTTATCTCTGATTATTAATAAAATATGACTGATATTTTTTACTTAAAAAGTGAAAAACAAGGCACTAAAAACGCAAAACCGTGCTCGATGCACAACACAAGGCAAAAGAAAGTAGCTTAAAAAAACACCCAAAACACCTGTTAATTAACTGTTTACGCTATGGAAGGTAAAAAAACAAGGTAAAAACCTTGTTTATCCTGTGGGTTCTGTTTTTCTTTGCACCCACATTCGTGAACCATTAAAGCGAATTGACCATGTCTAATATAGAAACAAAAGTCAAAGCAATCATCGTTGACAAACTAGGTGTTGACGAGTCTGAGGTTTTATTAACCTCTAGTTTTACTAATGACTTAGGAGCGGACTCCTTGGATACAGTAGAACTGATCATGGAATTCGAAAAAGTTTTCGATATTTCTATACCTGATGATAAAGCAGAACTTATCCAAACGGTAGGCGATGCGGTTTCTTATTTGGAATCACAGGTTTCGGAGTAACTTCCATCGAACAGCCGTCCGGAAAATAATCATCGCGCATCTGAAATTCATTTGCTGGCAGGTTATATTTCGGACGGCTTTCTGTTTTCAGTCAATCAGTAGCCCATCATCCAGGTTGCATTTTTTACGTCACCTACGCAATGAGATGTTATGAGAAGAGTGGTTGTAACAGGATTAGGCGCCTTAACACCTATTGGTAATTCTATACCAGATTACTTGCGCGCTTTGCAAAGCGGCATCAGCGGTGCCAATATCATCACGTATTTCGACGCTACCAATTTCAAGACCCAATTTGCTTGTGAGTTGAAAGACTTTGATGCAGAAGCCTTCATTGACAAGCGCGAGGTACGCAGATTAGACAAATTCTCTATCTACGCGTTGGTGGCTGCCGACGAGGCTTTTCAACACGCTGGGCTTGACACTGAAAAGCTGGATCTCGCCCGCGCTGGGGTCATTTGGGCTAGTGGCATAGGCGGCCTTCGTTCCTTGGAGGAAGAAATAGTATATAACGCGACCAGCGATTCGCCCCGGTACAACCCTTTCATGATTCCCAAAATGATTGGCAATATGGGGGCGGGGCACATCTCTATGAAATACGGCTTCCGTGGCCCTAGCTACGGCACGGTGTCTGCTTGTGCTTCTACGGGGCACGCTTTAGGGGCGGCGGCTGATGACATACGCTTAGGCCGTTCGGATGTGATGATTGTCGGTGGTTCAGAAGCAGCAGTAACCGCAGTAGGTATTGGTGGTTTTGGCGCCATGAAAGCACTTTCTACCCGCAACGAAGATTTTGCAACAGCTTCCCGCCCTTATGATGCCGACCGTGATGGTTTTGTACTAGGGGAAGGAGCAGGTTGCCTCATATTGGAAGAATTGGAACACGCCCAAGCTAGGGGAGCTACCATATATGCCGAATTGTTAGGTTACGCCGCCACGTCGGATGCCTACCACATAACGGCACCACACCCTGAGGGCTTAGGTGCCAGTGCTTGCATGCGCGATGCCCTCAAATATGCAGGTGTCAACACATCTGATGTAAACTACATCAACACGCACGGCACCTCTACGCCTTTGGGCGATGTAGCCGAGTTGAAGGCCATCCAGCAAGTATTTGGGGAGGCCGCCTACAAGATGAACATCAGTTCCACTAAGTCCATGACAGGGCACTTACTCGGGGTACCTGGTGCCATTGAAGCCATCGCCTGCATATTGGCTATACAACACAACTTTATTCCGCCTACCATCAACCATTTCACAGATGACCCTGAGATCGACAAAGGGCTTAACCTGACCTTCAACGAGGCTCAGGAAAAAGTGGTTGAGGTGGCACTTATAATACTTTTTGGCTTCGGTGGCCATAATTCCGCCGCAGTCTTTGGCCGTTTTAAAGGATAAGAGTATGTCTAAAATTTCCTCAATTGGCTATCCCGATAGCTAGGAGCGAATTTTGTCCTGCTCGGCGTTAGAAATGCTCGCCGTCTCGGCTCAGCCGAGATCGACTGCGCTTTCCGCCTTGAACAGAACAAATTTTGCTCGCTTTCGCTCAATCAGAAAAATTTAGACATACTCTAAGAAGAAGCACCCCCTCGAGTCGGATCAAACTCGTGATTTTTTGTTGACACTTAGTAATTTGACGGAAATAAACTGTTCAATTTTTTTTAGGCGATTCGCAAAAATTGAACAGTTTATTTTTATCCCGTCCCTTAGTAAGTTGGGTCACCAAAAAACTGCGTGCGGCTTGCAGGTACATCTCATTGCCTTCTCTTCTTTACCTTGGATTCGGCAATTGTTGTACCTGAATCCTCCAGCCTTTAGCGATCATCCGATTGCTAAATAATAGGAGGATAAAAAGCCACTTGACGTGTTTCGCACCATCAAAAGATTTTACAATCGGTACATATCCTCCGAGCGGGATATTTCTAGGCGTTTGCGCCAACTTATTGGCTTTACGCCCGCCAATTTAGGTATTTTCAAACAGGCTTTTTTCCACAAGTCCACCCAGTCCGATAAGGATTATGCTTTTCAAAACAACGAAAGGTTGGAATACTTGGGCGATGCTGTACTGGGTACTATCGTAGCGGAATACCTGTTCCAAAAGTACCCCAATGCCGATGAAGGTTTCCTGACTAAGATGCGTTCCAAAATCGTGAAGCGAAACTCCCTCAACGAAATTGGAGACAGCATGGAGGTGGATATGTTGCTCAATGAGTTCAACAATACCCGTATCAGCCGTTCTATGTTGGGAAATGCGGTCGAAGCCTTAGTAGGAGCTGTCTATTTGGAGGTGGGGTATGAAGGCACCAAGCGTTTTGTGATACGCCGTATGTTGCGGCGCTTCGTGGACGTTCACGAATTGGAACACTACGACGATAACTACAAAAGCCAGTTATTGGAACATTGCCAGAAAAATGGGCAGAATGTCAGCTACAAACTCATCAGTCGCTACAAAATGGACAAACGCGACCGCTTCAAAGTGGGCGTTATCATCGATGGCGAAAAAGTAGCCGTAGCCGACGATTTTAATAAAAAGTCAGCCGAACAAATGGCCTCCGAGCGCGCTTTAGAGAAATTGGGGCTGATAAATAAAGAGCAACGTTCTAAAGAGGAGGCATAATTTTTGTCGTTTACTTAAAAAGAAGTGTAACAATTACAGATATATTCTGTATTTTTACTTTGTGACTTTTAGCTTTATGGATAAAAAATTCGAGTGGGATCCAAATAAGAATGCTAGTAATTTAGAAAAGCATGGGGTGTCATTCGATGATGTCACGGATATTTTTGATGATGAAAATCGAATTCAATATATCCAATATGTCAATGGAGAAAGAAGATGGAAGACAGTGGGGAGCATTTTAGGCATCCTATTTTCTGTTGTTTACACAATGAGAAAAGCTGTGTTTCGATTAATCTCTGCACGAAGAGCCAGCAAACAAGAAAAGAAGGATTATACAGACAACATAAATAAACGATGAAAAAAACCTTAATATCTATTGAGAAAGCGTTAACAATGATCTCAAAGGGGGAGTCTATTGAATACTATGATGTGGAAATAAACAGCCCCATAGATGCGGTAAAGGCGTTTCATCTAAGAAAAAAAGGAGTTGAAGTGCCCGACAGCCTCATAAGCTACGATGATAATGATTTGGCTTATGATGATGATTTCGACCATGAAGAATGGACAAAAATGCCTAAAAAGATTGATGAGAATAAGTTTGAATTAGCTTGTGAATTATCATTAAATGAAGAAGAATTGAGATGGTTGGGAGAGAAAAATATAGCAGTTAACACATTGTTAAGTCAACTCTTGAAAAACTTTATTGAAACCAACAGATTAATCCAACAAAGTTAGATAATGTCTAAATATTCCTGACTGAGCGAAAGCGAGCTAATTTTAGACAACTCTTAATCATGATAGGTGGTTCAGAAAATTTTTCGAATCAAAAATTGAACATTTTATTTTTCCCGTCCTTTGTTGTGACTTCGCTTTTATCTCTATAAAACAGACCGTCATCATGCCCATACAATCGCCATGGTCTTATGAAGAGTTATTGAAACTAGCACCCGATGCAGGTACATTAGATCGTGCGCGAAAATTATTTTTTTCTAAACGATGGATTACTTTAGCAGGCAATGGTGAATGGCTGTGGGGTGCTTATGAAACAGCATATGGAGATGTTTCTAAAGCGGTGGTACGCCTGACTCCCCCCCTTTTTCGGTGCACCTGTAAAAGTCGGCGCAGACCCTGCCATCACAGTTTAGCATTAGTATTACTGTTCCTCAATCGACAGGAGGCCTGGAAAGTTGAAGATTCACTACCGGAATGGGCCTTTGCATTAACGCATCAGAGCGAGATTTCTAAACCTTCTATTCCCAAAAACGATAGTGGACAAGCCGATAAAAGGTTGGCTTTGATGGATGCAGGCGTGGCAGAATTAGACCGCTGGTTGCAACATATTGCGCGCTTGGGGTTGGCACAAGCCGTAGCAGTTCCTGACGAGTGGGAGATCATCGCCAGCCGTATGGTAGATGCTAAGTTGGGTAGCATAGCCCGCCGAATTCGCGTAGCCAAAGCGTCTATTACAGGCGATGGCTGGTTAGACCCCGTGGCTGAAGAGATAGGATTGCTTTACCTTTTTGTGCGAGCATGGCAACGCAAGGAGACGCTTACTCCTGGCCAAAAACGCGAGTTGCTACAAGTAGCGGGTTGGGCAGTGCGCAAGGAACAACTCGTAGGGCAGCCGGGCATCTCGGATAATTGGCTCGTTTTGGGTGTGACAACAGGGGTAGAAGAAAAGCTGACATTCAGGCGTACTTGGTTGAGAGGTGAGACAACTAAAAAATTTGCCTTACTTCTGGATTTCGCCTACGGCAACGCCGGCTTCGAGGCTCATTACACAGGAGGAAGCGTATTGAATGGCCAATTGGTTTACTATCCGGGGCAGCCTGCGTTTCGCGCAATATTTACCACATTCAAGCCCTCCAACGACCCCTACCAAGTCGAAGCTATCACCCCTGATTGGGCACAACTAAGGCAGGATTATGCGGAAGCATTGGGATTGTCACCTTGGTTATTGGCCTTTCCTGCTTGGGTAGAAAACATTAAAGTAGGGTATGACAATGATGCTGCTGTTTTTCTGCTTATCGACCGCCAGGGGTACTGCATTACCTCCTCCCCCACCAACAACGCATGGAAGTTGCTGGCTATCAGCGGCGGGTATGAAGTGGCGGTATTCGGTGAATACGATGGCAAGCAATTCACTCCATTATCTGTACTGGCAGACGGGCGATTAGTGGTGCTTTAGATTACATAACTGTTTTTACCAGTTAAGCTAGCTAGAAGCAAATATTTATAGGCACTTCCTTTTGGCAACAATCGAGTAGGTTGGCGAAAAAAAACTGGTTGTTATCACAACTCAAGCGTGGAACTGCCTGAACTTGAACCTACTTGGTGGGAGTGGTTGGTGAGCAAGAAGGGGTCGGTTGGTTTTGAGGCTGGAAAAGTGTAAATAATTCCGTTACTTTGTATGCTATAAATCCAAAACGCTCCAAATGCCAAGCACTAAATTTTTTACCAATGAAGAAGGCAACACGCTGCTCTCTAAATTCGAGGGCATCGTCCGGCATTTGGATATTTTCTACTTCGAGGCCTTAGTAGGATATTTTCGGGCATCAGGATACTACCAGCTTCGGCAATCGCTACGCGAAGTAAAACAGGTGCGAATATTAGTAGGTATAGACGTGGACGCACTTACTGCCAAGTATCTCTTACGCAATTGACCAGTGAATTACTAGGCATTGATTACCATGTACAACCTACTCTTCACTGGTCTTATCAGGGGCGTTCGCTGCGCGATATTTACAATGACTTTTATGCGGATGATTTTGGCTAAAAACAACCGGCCACCAAAAAAAATTGGCAACCGGTCATTCTCCTAGTTTACCCTTTAGGCGGGTGAGGATCGTTGCCGTAGCTCCACTTCTCTCGAATTTGGCCATTCGGGCGATGAATACACAACTCAGAAGCCTGCTTGCAAGCATAGTCACGCGCAATTTTAATAGCCTCCGCTTGGGTACTCACCAAATGGGTTGCGCGCTGATTGCCAGCTCCTTTTACAGCCCAGTTGCCACCTCGGGGAACCACGTGATAATTCTTTTTGCTCATGGCAAATAAGTTTATCGGTTATATAATTGTCCATTCTTCGGATGGACTTTCCCGATGCACTGTTTGGCCAGACGGAAGGTTTTGCTTACGTTTGCACAGCAAAGTTTCGAATTACCACACAAGAAACTCGCAGGCCGATGTCAGTGCATGACCATCGGCTTTTTTGTTGTACAAATATAAGGTACTTTTTGTTGACAATACAAAATAATTTTATAAAATTATCCACATTTTGTGGAAAACTTTATATATTTGTGAACAAAAAACAACAACCTCCTTATGTCAAGCTTCGCCCTACGTCTCAAATCTGCCCGTATAATGAATGGGCTAACTTTGGAAGCATTAGCAGCCAAAATGGAAAATGGCGTAAGCAAACAAGCACTGCAACAATACGAAAGCGGTGTGCGCAATCCCAGCATGGAGGTATTGCGCTCTTTAGCTAAGGCACTTGAAGTACGTCCCGATTACTTTTTCAGAGAACACCACGTAGCATTGGGAGAATTGAAATTCCGTAAACGTAGTAAGTTAGGCCAAAAATGGCAAGACGCATTCACTGAAAAAGTGAGGGATGCCATGGAAAAATACTTGGAACTCGAAGAAATACTGAACGCGCAACAAACTTTTTCCAACCCATTGCAGCACATACCCATCTCCTCAGAGCAAGATGCCGAGGAAGCCGCCTCGAAGCTACGGATTCACTTTAATTTAGGGTCAGATCCTGTACTTAATGTATTGGAAATGTTGGAATCTATTGGCATTAAAGTCATCCTACTGAACGAGACTCCCGAATTTGATGGTGTATCCACCTGGGCTGATGGAGGAATCCCCGTCATTGTTATCAACCATCAATTACTTGTGCCTGATGCGAATAGTGACAAGGTAAAGTACGATCGTCTTCGGTTTACTGCCTTACACGAGTTGGCACACCTGATACTAAACATTGATAACTGCGAAAAAAAAGTGGAAGAAAAACTATGTCATGCCTTCGCAGGGGCATTCCTATTGCCCCAAGAACGCATCAATGAACATTTTGGCAGCATACACCGCCACCGTATCTTCATGCAAGAGTTAGTCAATGTTAAGGAAACTTATGGCATATCCATCCGAGCCATCCTAATGCGACTCAAACGGTTTGACATCATCAGCGATTACGACCTTAGAACTTTTTTCGCGCAACTCAACCGTACCTATGGTGCAAAGGATGAACCTGGAATCTGCCCAAATATTGAAAAACCCTTTCGCTTCGACCAATTGCTGTATCGCGCCTTGGGAGAGGAATTGATTTCCATGTCCAAAGCGGCAGAACTCAAAGGCATCTCTTTGACCGAATTTAGGGCGGAGCTATCAAATTCTTTTGAATGAAGCTTTACGTTACGGATGCCAATATTTTTATTGACCTTTTTCATGCAGACCTGTTGGATGCCATTCCCTCTGCTGGGTTAAGGCTGGTTACAACAGCCTTTGTATTCGATGAACTAGAACCAATACAGCAAATAGCACTGGATGCATTGAAAAATGCAGGATACTTAAATGTCATAGAAATAGATTATAATCAACTCCAGAACGTAGATTACCCTAAAGGTTTATCCCTACCAGACAAATCCGTTCTTTGTTTAGCGAGTTTCCAAGGAGCACGTATCTTGACAGGTGATGGCCTGCTACGCAGAACAGCGGAAAAACTTGGGATTCAGACATTTGGCTTATTATGGTTATTCAACGAATTAGTCGAGATAAAAATCATTGAACCATCCGTTGCTATTACTAAGTTGCTTTTCCTCGTCGAAGAGAAAAATAGCAGGAAACCTATGAAAGCATTTCAACACTTGATTGATAGATGGAAGCAACTCAAATAACTATTTTTATCAGCCTTTTTTAACAAATGCCCCCCACCCTCAAATCAACAACTCAAAAAGCATCTTGCTATCGTTCAACGATTGGTAGTTCACGGCGTGTTCTTCCATGCGTCCGATGAGTGCTAAGTAGTCTTCTTTGCGCTGGAGTTCTATACCTACTAGGGCTGGCCCCGACTCGCGGTTGTGCTTTTTGGTGTATTCAAAGTGAGTGATATCGTCAGTAGGGCCGAGTACGTGATTGAGGAAGTCGCGCAAAGCACCTGCCCGCTGAGGGAATGAGATTAGGAAGTAGTGCTTGAGTCCCTCGTATAAAAAAGCCCTTTCTTTGATCTCTTCGGTACGCGTAATATCGTTGTTGCCACCACTGACGATGCACACGACTGTTTTTCCCTTGATGGTATCCCGCAGTTGGTCTAAGGCGGCTAAGGTGAGGGCACCGGCGGGTTCTACTACCAAACCTTCTTCGTTGTACAATTGCAGGATGGTGCTACAAATTTTACCTTCGGGTACTAATCTAAGGTCGTCGAGTACCTGCTGGCAGATTTGGAAGGTATGCTGCCCTACTTGCTTGACGGCAGCTCCGTCCACAAAGAGTCTATCTTGTCCAAACGCACCACCTTACCAGCTTGCAGGCTTTCGTACATGGCAGGAGCACCGAGTGGTTCTACGCCAATGATTTTTGTGCTGGGGCTGATCTGCTTCACATAGCTGCCTACCCCTGCCGAAAGTCCACCTCCGCCTACGGGTACTATGATGTAGTCAATTGGGCCGGTGGCGCTGTCTAATATCTCTACGCCAACGGTACCTTGCCCGGCGATGGTGGCAGGATCGTTGAAAGGGTGTACATATCCGCGTCCCTCTTCTTCAACGCAGCGGAGCGCCTGTTCGTTGGCATCGTCGAAGGTGTCGCCTACAAGGACAATTTCCACGAAGTCTTTCCCAAAAAGCGCCACTTTGCTTACTTTTTGCTTGGGCGTTACTTCTGGCATAAAAATTTTGCCGTGCACCTGCATTTTTTGGCAGGCCATCGCTACTCCTTGGGCGTGGTTGCCTGCACTGGCACATACTACGCCGTTGCGGAGCTGTTCCGCCGTCATGGTGGCCATATTGTTGTAGGCACCACGAATCTTGTAGGAACGCACCACCTGCAAATCTTCTCTTTTCAAGAAAATAGTACTGTCGTAGTGCTCCGACAGCCGATAGTTCATCAGCATGGGGGTAATGTCCGCCACGCCTTTGAGCCTTACCTTGGCTTGGTAGATGTTTTCCACACTAACGAGTGTAGCGTTGGTGCCAGCGACCGTTGTTTCCATGATGATTGCTACTTACAATAGAGGTTATGTACAAAGATAGCAAACGCCCCGAAGAGTAAAGCAACGGGGCGTTTGATATTTATGACTCTTTGACAATTCCTGTGGTGGGCCTCCCTACGGGCGCTATTGTATCTCGGCTATGCCGACGACGTTCCACAGCTCTCTAGGCTAAGCCTAGATCGGCCAGCTTCCTTCGGTCGCTGTCTGTCCGCTATCGCGGCCACTGTTGCACAACTTGTCTCGGCCTTTTGCCGAGATCGCTAGGCCATTAATGCCACAATTTTTATCAAAGAACCATTTTTATCAGGCAGGTATTGAAGCTATTGTTTTGGAACATTTCTCCGAATTCTATCCATCTTGATTAGCGGTTAGTTGATGCGAACGGCGAGGCCGTGAGCACGCCGTATCGGCTCAGCCGATACGGAAGGGGCAGGGATAGTAGGGAGCCTGCCGACCGAATAGCCCGGTACCGGTGTAACCCGGTAGCCCCCATCATCCTAATACCTGACCTGACCTTGCATTCAAGATGGCAAAGCTGCCTTTATTCTGCGTCAACCGGCTGATTCTCTGGGCGCAAACTCCGCACGGTACGGCCTGCTTTCCACATTTCGCTGTTGTGGAGTTCCGACAATTCCGCTTCCAATTTCACGCGGTAGTCGGGCTGGCTGTTGGAATCGATAGAGCGTTGTGCTTCGTTTCCTGAAGCTACGCTGTCGTATAAATCGTTGAACACGGGCAGTACCGCATCTCTGAATTTGTCCTTCCAATCCAAAGCACCGCGTTGAGCGGTAGTGGAGCAGTTGGCATACATCCAGTCCATGCCGTTTTCAGCTACCAAAGGCATGAGGCTCTGTGTCAGTTCTTCTACCGTTTCGTTAAACGCTTCGCTGGGAGAGTGGCCACGCTCGCGCAACACGGAGTACTGGGCTTCAAAAATACCTTGAATAGCCCCCATGAGGGTACCGCGTTCGCCGGTAAGGTCGCTGTAAACTTCCTTCTGGAAGGTTGTTTCAAACAAATAACCAGAGCCAATACCGATACCTAGTGCTACGACACGGTCGTGGGCTTTTCCTGTGGCATCCTGATGGATAGCAAAGGAAGAGTTGAGGCCGCGGCCTTGTACAAACATACGGCGCAAGCTGGTACCAGAACCTTTAGGGGCTACCAAAATCACATCCACATCAGCGGGAGGCACAATGCCCGTGCGGTCGCGGTAAGTGATACCGAATCCGTGAGAGAAATACAGTGCTTTGCCAGGTGTCAGATGCTTTTTGATGGTTTCCCACAAAGCAATCTGAGCGGCATCCGAAAGTAGATATTGGATGATAGTTCCTCTGGCGGCTGCTTCTTCAATAGAAAACAAGGTTTCGCCCGGCACAAAGCCATCTTCAATCGCTTTGTCCCAAGACTTAGAAGGAAAGCGCTGGCCAACGATGACGTTGAATCCGTTATCACGCAGATTTAGGGCCTGTCCGGGGCCTTGCACCCCATAGCCGATGATGGCGATTACCTCATCTTTGAGTATCGACTGTGCTTTTTCCAATGGAAATTCCTCGCGGGTCGCAACGTTTTCTTCCACGCCGCCAAAGTTCAATTTTGCCATACAATTATTCGTTGAAAATGAAGGGCATACACTCCTCCGAAAAAGAGACTGTTGGTTTATCCTCGCAAATTTGGAGATTTTCTTCCACTTTTTTTGGAAACCACTGTTGTTCATTTTGTAATTATACGATGGCTTTAGGCAAATATTTGATTATAAAAAACTGTTTGTCAATTACTTACAATGCACTAACTTGGCACTTGTAAAACTAGCAAGGCACTCCGATATGGAACCAAAGTGAAGGAACTTTCAACCTATCGTGTATTGTTTTGCCATGAAATGGTTCGTTGTTTGAGACGTAAACAACACGTATTTCCTTACTCCTAAAAATGATAATGATGGCTACGCAAAGCAACTATATAATTCCTACGAAAAGATTGGTGCTCAGTTTGCCAGAAGAGAAGGACATTGATCGCTTGGTTACGCTGGCAGGCGATGCACGCATATCGGCAACTACGGCTACGATGCCTTATCCTTATGAGCAAAAAAATGCCGAGGACTGGATAGCAATGGCCTCGAAGGGAGTTGAAACTGGAGACCGTTATATTTTTGCCTTGCGACTAAAGGAATCGCTGGATCTCATAGGCGGCATTGGGCTACACCTGAATATTCTTCACAACAGAGCCGAAATGGGCTACTGGGTAGGACACCCATACTGGAATCAAGGTTATATGAGCGAGGCAGCAAGTGCCATGATTGATTTTGGTTTTCGCCAGTTAGAATTGCACCGTATCTATGCGCACCACATCACCACCAACATCGCATCGGGTAAGGTGATGATACACAACGGTATGCAACAAGAAGGACTACTCAGGGGGCATCTTTACAAAGAAGGCACCTACCACGATTTGGCACTGTACGGATTGATGCGGGAAGATTATTTAACTCGGAACCATACGCCCCACAAAGTGATTCGAAGGAGTAATCAATATGCCTCGGCTTTATCATTAAAATTATCTCCGCCGAAAATCACTTCATGAAGGATGAAATTCTCACTTACGGGAATACGCCCTGATGTGATTATTTAACCGTAATCACAAACTCCCCATCTTGCGCTAATACCTCAGGAAAATTGAACAGAGCGATTGGATTCGAACCATTATTCAGCCTTACTTTGATTTGTACGGCTACGGTTCCCCCTTTTTCTGTCTCCCACTGGTTGTCACCAAAGGGCATCAAGCAGTGCAGGTGGTCATCGACAACAGGCTGTAATATCCAAGGTACTGTCATAGCTTCCTTGGCAGAAGTAACCGTCAGGAAGATTGTTACAGGGCAGTCAAAAGGTTCGTTTGTACTGGTGCGTACGATAAACGCTACGGCTGGGTCGGCCACTTTTACATCTTGCGGGTCTATGACCACTGAATTTTTGTCAACAGGCATGTTTATATAATTATGGTTAAACAGAAATGTTATTCAAACAACTGAAAACCCGCCCACCAGTAAGGGTTTTGGTAGGTTTCTTGCATGATGGCTTGGGTGGTGAAAAGCGGTTGGAACATCCATTTTTTATCCAACCAGTTTTCGTAGAACAGGCGCATAAATTTACTGTGGAAATCATCCACTGTCCACATTGTCATAATAAGGTATTTGACCCCAGCTAATTTAAAGGCCCTTCTCAAGCCATAGACTCCTTTTTCGTGTCCACGAATGTCCCCCAAACCAGATTCACAGGCCGACAAAATAACCAAGTGAGTGTCAGAAAAGTCCATCAAACTCACCTCGTAAGCAGTCAACACACCATCCTCACCATTGGTATAAGCCGAGCTGCCATTAATCCAAGCCTCATTAGCATTAGCTAATATCAACCCCGACCGAATCAATGGGTTGTGCGATGAGGAAAAGATACCTTGCTCGGAATGACGCTCTTGATGCGCTGAAAAAAAGTAGCCATGCGAAGCTACATGCATAACGCCATGAGAAGCCGCTTTTGTTCCTTGCTGTTTAAATACTTGTTCAGTAGCATCTTTACCCATGAGCAATTTCGTATCATAATCCGCATCCTTGAGTGCCTCCTCTGCTAATATTACTTCCGCTTCTGTCCATTCTAATGACTGCCAAGGCTGGTTGCGGTTGGGGGCGGATGTATTGCGAAACACAACACTTTTTTCAATACTATTACCATCCCTTTCCGTGAACGTTTGGTATTCTCCTTCCCCAAAATCGATGCCCATCACAAAAGCACGCTTGTTTTCCGTAATTGGCACATCTTGGTGAATTATTTGCCGACAAGAACCGAGTGCCACCATTCGATAGTACTTACCCATATATTGGCCATCGGGTCGAGGTATGGCCTGTATATTCATTTTGTACAGCAGCCCCGCAGGTGCATAATAAATATGCTGTATGCCTTTATTGGAAAAGTACTCATCTAAAGGCTTCCATACTAGTTCGTACAAGTCGGCTCCTCTGCCTTCTTCAGAATAAAGGTTGTTGAAGTGTTTGGCAACCGTTACATCTTGCCACTCCAAAGTGCCTCTAAAGCAGATGTCGCAAACAAAGGTATCATCACGGGCATATCACCTCCCATAAGAGTACCAAAGCCGCATATATCTCTTCTTTATCCGATTTCAAATCCGTAGGCTCAAAAAAAACGAACTCCACCGCAGCTTCGTCCTGCGAAAGATGGGCTTGCATGGATTGCCAATTGGGCATTTCCCAAAACGTTGTTTCATCTGCCGTAGCCTTTACTAATTCTTCCAATCCAGCTACCGTGGCTTCTAGTTCAGCTACCCCCGATTGCTCATCAATGGGAAGGGTGTACTGTGCCGCCAAATGTCTTTTAGAGGCTTTCAAGGTGTTGAATGTTACTAATAGCGATGTGTCTTTAGTTACTAATTCTTTCAACTCCCTAGTTGATGCCAATAGCAACCCTTTGTATTTAAGCGCATCATCAAAACAGTCTCCAACCACTGATGGCTGATCCATTGCATGGGAAAGGTAGAGGTGCTGGCTGTTCATAACATCTTCCACAATGCGGCTGAGTTGTACTTCCGTCATAAACCCATGCGAGAGCGAAAGCCATTGCTCCTCACTGTCTCGTAGTTGTTGTAAATATGCGTAAGCTTGGGTTTCGTGGTTCAATACCTTGCCTAATGTGTATAACTGACGCAGCAAAAAACGGTACTTATCGTGGTAAACCACTAACCGACCTTCAAAATAATGTAGTGCCTGCTCGCACAACCGATAAGCTTCCTCGTACCGTTTTTGTTTTGTGTAAATCATGGCCAAATACTGACTTCCTATGCCTTTGTGCAGCCAATAATCGTTAGGGCGGGTTATCATATCTTGCAACAGCCCTTCCATCTGGAGCGCAGCAGCAGCGTACTCCCCTTGGCAATAATCCATGAGAAGTATATTACACTGCATATCCCAATACCCAATATCAGCGGAGCCTACTAATGACGCATGCATGGCAGCTGCTTTTTCAAACATTACTTTGGCTTCTTTGTATTGACCTAGCTCCTGCAAATCAACAGCTGTATTATTCAAGAGCGTGATATATCTCTGCGTGCTGTCTTTTCCGATATTTTGCATGATCTGCATAGCCTGCTCGTGAAAGGTTAATGCGCTCTGGACATCATTGAGAGATAAATACAGATTGCCCCTATTAATCAAGCTGATGGCATACGCTTCGCTATTTTTGCCAGCCTCACGGGCACGAATATCCATAGCTTCGTTACCCATCGTCTCAGCATCCTCATAACGCCCCATATTTCTGTACATACCCGCCAAATTGTCAAGCGCATCGGCATATCGCAAGTCTTTACCCCCTTTATTAGCATGTAACCTAATCTGCAAAGCCTCTTTATACAGAGGTTCCGCTTCCTCGTATCGCTTCAACAGGTCATAAACAATGGCCAAATTATTCAAACTCTTGCTCAAATCGTAGTGCATAGCCGGCAAATGCTTGCGGCGGATTTCTATTGACACCCTATACCACGGTATAGATTCATTGAACTTATTGCCCAAATGCCTAGCCCTGCCTTCGTTGAAGCAAGCACTGGCGTAAGAGAGCGAATGATTACCACAACAATCGGCTGCCATTTGGGTAGCCTGTGCGGCAAATACCAAAGCTGAATCTAGATTGTGCTGATTGGAAAAACTGCGAGATCGTCTGACAAGGCTATCAACGACAACATCCACATATTCGTCATAAGTTGCTGGCTGCGCCATCATATACAACGGCCACCACATCAGTAGGAAAAACAAGTATCTCATAGTAACACTTTTGCCCCCCTACCCTGCCGGCATCCAAGCTATTTTTCTAGGGTCGCAACAACTTTCAATGCCTGTTGGTAGTACAGATGGTTGGGTTGGGAAGCTATTTGCTTGATAATATCGTTCAACACGGGTTTGTCTTCGCTTATCAGTAACGCTAAGCCTTTGTACCATTGTATCTGCGCTTCCCATTGCGGAGGGATATCAACAATGTTTTCAAAAGTGCGGTACGCCTCCTGGCCTTCTCCTTTTTCCAACAGCGAGTACCCTCTCAAATACAACAAGGTATCATTGCTACCGATTCGCCTTTCCAAGCTATTGAGCTTAGCATAAGCCAACGCATAGCGAGTATGCTTCAAAAGGCTGTCCACTTCCCGATACCGCGTATGCGTTAATGGCAAATTTAATAAGGGGTATTGGGTAAACCAAATCTGGTCGTACTTTGCCTGCAAGACTTCCCGCTCGCTTTCATCATTACCAGCCCTGCTCCTTATTTGCCCCCGTGGCATTCCATGCATAGGTTTACCCAATACGCTATTGCTCATCGTATGATTCATGGCAACGGGTTCAGATTCATCATCAAGCACCGCTGTGGGTTCATCAGGTAGTTCTTGCTCATCTTCCGCTGGCAGCATTGGGGCAACTGGTGGTGTAGGGGGCGAGATTACATCCTCTTGTGAAGGTATAACCACTATTTCCTGCTCGGTCGGCTGCGCCAAATACACTATCAACAAAATTGCCGCAGCTATACCTAGCATCCAAAACCAAGAGGGTTTTCCTCCGTTTTTTTGCTGTTGCACTCGTTGTGCAGCTGCTTTTCTAACGGCCTCTTTAATCTGCAAAGCCCTTAGCCCTTCGGCCAATTCTTCTGGCCATTCCTCTCTTTCGTTTGGGTTCATACTGGTTTCGATGTTTTCCATTTTTTTGCAATTTCAATCAGCTTCTTCTTGCACGCACTGCGTTTTACCTTCAGGGAATCCACTGTGGTGAAATCCGTCAATTGTTGTTGGATTACCTCCTCATCAGGATACCCCTGTATGTAAAAAAGAGTAATCACTTTTTGGCATTTCTCATCTAGTTGAGACAAAAACTGTTGTACTAATGCCGCGTATTCATTCTGCTGCCTTAGTACCACCTCGTAGTCATCTTTTTTCTCCAGCAGTTTTTCCTTTACATGATGGTCTCGTCGCTGTCGTGCCGCTCTATTAAGTATCAACCGCTTGGCTATCTCAATCAAGTAGGTACTCAAGGCATTTCCTTGATAAGTATAAGCCCCTTCGCCTATTTTTTTCAAGAATATCCATGTACTATCGTTCAGTATTTCCTCCGCATCCTGTGCGGAAAGTTGGTACTGTTGGGCAAATCGAACCACGCTAGCCTCCACCCGCGACTGCAAACACGCTATAGCATCTGTCCTTAGGGATACTAAAGCATGGAATAAATCTTCCTCTTTCGCAAAGTTTGTACAGGGATGTTTGCCTTTCACGATCGCCTTACATTAGTTAATGTCGCAATAATAATAAAAAGTAAGGGGGAAGATGTTTTTTATCAAGTTCTGGGTAAATATTGATAAGGGTCGGAGAAAAAATTACTCAATAGTTGGCTGATATTTTAAATTCCAAAGGGGCGGATAAAAATAAACTATTCAATTTTTGATTCGGAAAATTTTCAATAATTGACTGAAAAGGAATTATGTGAATATATTTGCGAATCGCCTAAAAAAATTGAACAGTTTATTTCCGTCAAATTACAAAATACAAACGAGCCACCCCACAAGTATTGTGGAATGGCTCGTTTTCGCCTATTTGTAAGAGAGGAAGGTTACTACTTACCCCAGTTCTGGCACGAACACATCGGCCTCCAATACCCCTTGAGGTGATACAGGTTCCGACATTTCCCTTTTCTTAATATCTTCACGACGTTCTTTCCAACTATTGCCCTCTTGGAAAAAAGCAATAATAGCCCAAACTAGCAGTAAGGTAGGAAGTAGTACGCTCAATGCCAATCCCTTCACCTCATAGCGCATGTGCATGAACTCGTAGATGATAAAGTAAGCTTTGTAGATTGACAGCCCGATCAATGCCAGTGCAATGATGCCCAGCACGATTCCAGAGCCGCTCAGGTCAACACCAATATGGCCTTTACCCAATAGAGAAATGAATACTTCAATCAACGTGACTACCGCCAACAAGGCCAAACCCTTATACACGTCGCGGATTGATTCTTCGTATGTTTTATGACTCGCCATTGATCAATGGTTTTTATACAGTTCTATAATGGATGAAGGGTATTACAGTAGATAGAATACCAAAAATACGAATACCCACACCAAATCCACAAAGTGCCAATACAAGCCGATTTTTTCTACCATCTCGTATCCGTTCTTGCGCTTCACATACAGGCCGCTGGCTGCATTGATCAGAATGATCAACAAGAATACCACACCCGACAATACGTGGAAGCCGTGGAAGCCAGTGATAAAGAAGAACAAAGCACCGAAAGCTTTGTGCCAAACCGGCTGTACCTTTACAGCACCGGGGTCAACTCCTTCTGTTACCTTGAACTTGCGTTGGATGAAACCTTCTTCATTAACAACATAGCCTTTGTATTCACCAGGCGTTGCTTCAAAAGCGTGCTCCTCTTCACCATGTGAAGCCCCCGCTTTGTGTAACAAATAAGTCTCTCCTGCCTCGAACACTTCATCCGATTCAGAACCATCAGGGTTTAAGTAAATACCGCTTTCGGTGTGAGTGCCGAATGGGTTGCGGCTCACCGTCATGTGTTCCGTACCAATCAGGTTTGTCCATTCCCACGCTTGGCAGCTAAGGAATCCAGCACCCCCTAAAACGGTCAATAGCATCCAGAAAACAACACCATTCTTGTTTTCCCTGTGGCCTTCTTGTACCGCACGCACCATTGTCACTGAACTGATGATCAGCAAAAACGACATGATGGTTACGAAAATCAAAGGCATACCATGTATGCCAAAAGGTGCCGTAGAGAATACAAAGTCGGGTACGGGCCAAGTGGGGCTGCTGAAACGCAACGCACCATAAGAAATCAGAAACCCTGCAAAAGTGAAGGCATCCGAAAGAAGGAAGTACCACATCATCAGCTTACCATAACTGGCTTTGAACGGCTCTTTGCCACCATCCCAAGCGCCCGCAGTGTCGGTATGCTCCAATACGTTAGTCTCGTGTTCTGCCATTGTTGCAGCTTGTTTTGTCTAAAGTTTGTATTTCGGTTTTTCCGGCTCAGCGCCGAATTGTATCTGTTTATCCACAATGGCAATCGGGAAAACAGTACTTATGTATATCAAGAACGGGAAAGCGTCCAGAATACCATCAGGTAAATCCATAAACCTCCCACAAAATGCCAATAAGTCAACGTCATCTCGAAGCGCAATTTACGCGCCTGTGTGACTTTCAACGGCCTTGAAAAAGCGATAATCACCGCTATGATGATCGCCGCTATGCCCCCTAATACGTGTGCCAAGTGTAGGCCAGAGATCGCATAAATGAAATCTCCACTAGGATTGAGTTTGAGGGGAACCCCCATTTCGTTCAATTGTTGCCAGCCTTGATATTGAAAAACAACAAAGGCAAGCCCCAGCATCAACCCTACCACCAACAACCAGCGGTATAGTGCTTCCCGCTCTCTTTTGAACGAGAAATATGCACCTTGCAACGCTACACTACTCAGGACAATAATGCCTGTGTTGACAAAGAAAATATCTGGCAGTGGAAACTCCAACCAGTTGCCTGATGCTTGGCGCACCATATAGGCACTTGTCAGTGCAGCAAACAACATCACTATACTCGCACAGCCCACCCAAAGTGCGAACTTCCTAGGGTGTATCTTGTTACGGCCTGTTTCGTGCATGATAAGCGTATTGTCCATTTTTTAACCAATTTTATCTGCCCAGTACAACAACAAGGAGATAGGTATGTAGCCAAAAGAAAAAAACATCAGGCTCAAGGCGGTTTTTCGCGCTGGTTGTGCGCTGAATTTCCAAGCAAACCAAGTGTAAAAACCGCCAATAACTGCTACTGTAATCGCCGACCACCAGCCTGTAGCCCCCAACCAAGCGGGTACTAAACCTAACGGAATGAGCAGTGCAGCGTACAACAATGCTAACTGTCCCAGTTTTTTCAAATCAATACCGCCCTCCTTTTGAGGTACAAGTTTATATCCGGCTTTGTCATAATCCTCATACCCCAGAAAAGCAATAGACCAGAAATGAGGAAACTGCCAACAAAATTGTATACCAAACAACGTCAGCCCCAGCCATGTCAACTCTCCTTGTGCTGCCACACAACCTATCAACGTAGGCAATGCACCAGGAATCGCACCTATCGTCACTGCGCCCGGTGAAACTCGCTTCATCGGTGTATAGACGAAAGCATAGCTTACCAAAGCAAACGTGCCGAAAAAGGCCGTCCAGGGGTTGAACAACGCCAGCAGGCTGATGCCAATCAAACTCATGAACCCTGCTGTCAAAACAGCTTCGGATACTTTCATCCTACCGGCTGCTATGGGGCGGTTCGCCGTGCGTTTCATCAAGCTGTCGAAGTCTTTTTCCAACACTTGATTGAGTGCGTTTGCCGCGCCCGTCACCAAGAAACCTCCAGCAACCAACGTAGCCAACGAAACCCCACTGATGCTCCCTTTGGCAGCAATCAAGTAAGCAATGACCGATGAAAAAACTACCGTCGCTGACAGCCGAAATTTCACCAGCATAAACCAATCCTGAACCCGCTGTGGTAAGACCAACCCTTTGGTGGTCTTTACTGAATGCTCAGTTACTTTTTCTTGCATTATGCGTGCTTATCCGATGCCTGTTAATGGTGTCCACCGTCGTGTTCTCCTTCCTTCAAAGGAACGATCTGTGGAATGAAATCCTCACCGTCCTTACCGTAGTCATAAGGCCAACGCTGTACAGCAGGAATTTTCCCAGGCCAGTTACCGTGTCCAGGGCGAACGGGTGTCGTCCATTCCAAGGTGGTAGCACCGTAAGGATTCTGCACTGTCAAACGCTTGCCTTTCCAGATGCTATAGAAGAAGTTGATTACAAACAGCACTTGAAACCCGAAGGCCAAAATTGCAGCAATGGTAATGAACTTATTCATTTCCGCGAAGTGCGAGAAAGACTGGAAAATATCGAAGGCATAGTAACGGCGTGGAACACCTGCCATTCCTATGTAGTGCATAGGCCAGAAGATTGCATAAGCAGAAACCATCGTACCCCAGAAGTGAATTTTTCCTAATGTTTCGTTCATGAAACGGCCATACATCTTTGGGAACCAATGGTAAACACCTGCAAACATACCAAAGAAGGCCGCAACCCCCATCACAATGTGGAAGTGCGCCACTACAAAGTAGGTGTCGTGCATCTGGATATCAATGGCAGAGTTGCCTAAGAAGATACCCGTCAAACCACCTGATATGAACATGGATACAAACCCAATAGCGAAAAGCATAGCCGAATTGAATCGGATATTACCGCCGTACAAGGTCGCAATCCAGTTGAACACTTTCACCGCAGAAGGTACTGCGATGATCAATGTGAAAATAACAAAGAAATTGGAGATAAAAGGGTTAACACCAGACATAAACATGTGGTGTGCCCAAACGATGAATGACAAGAAGGCAATGGCCAAAATAGAGAAAACCATCGCTTTATAACCAAAGATAGGCTTACGGGCGTTGACAGACAACACCTCAGAAACCAGACCCATCGCAGGAAGGATGATGATATAAACCTCGGGGTGTCCCAAGAACCAGAACAAATGCTGGTATAGAATGGGGCTACCGCCAACGTGATCCAACGCCTTGCCACCGATGAATATCTCATTTAAGAAGAAGCTCGTACCTAATTCGCGGTCAAATACCACCAAGAAAAAGGCTGATGCCAATACAGGGAAGGACAACAAACCGATGATAGCGGTAATGAAGAATGACCATATAGGCAATGGCATACGCCACATGGACATCCCCTTCGTGCGCAAGTTCAATACCGTAGTAATGTAGTTGATACCACCCAACAGTACAGAAACCACAAACAACACGAGGCTTAGTGCCCACAACGTCATACCCGCTCCCGAACCCGCAGAAGCTTCAGGCAAAATGCTCAGCGGCGGATAAGCCGTCCAACCACCAGAAAATGGCCCCGTACTCAAGAACAAAGACATGAACATAACCACCCCTGCCATAAAGAAAAACCAATATGACATCATATTCAGCAGCGGAGAGGCCATATCCCTTGCACCCAGCATCAACGGAATCAATAGGTTACTAAACGTACCGCTCAAACCAGCTGTCAATACGAAGAATACGATAATCGTTCCGTGCATCGTCACCAAGGCATAGTAGAACTCCTGCGAGAGTTTACCCACGCCTTCAGGGTTTACTTCTATCCACTGGCCTAACACGGGTTTCAGCCATGCCAAACTTTCTTCTGGAAAGCCTAACTGTAAGCGGAATACCAAAGACATCAACGCCCCTATCAATCCCCATATCATACCCGTGATCAGCAACTGCTTGGCGATCATCTTGTGATCTTGGCTGAAAACATAGGTAGTAATAAAGCTGGACTGATACTTATCTCCATGATGGTGTTCATGGAAATGGTCGTCATAGCCGTACTCCTGTATCAGCTTTTCCTCGAAGGTAGTGGGTTGTACTACTGCGGTTGCCATTCTTTACTGTTTTTACTTTATCTGAAAGTTTTTACTAATGCCTTATTCTGTTGCAGCGGCTTCATTCACTGTCGATACGGCAGGAGTACCTCCCGACAAGATAGTGAATTCTGTTCTCCGGTTTTCAGCTCGGCCACTCTCCGTGCCATTGTCAGCAATGGGTTGGTTCTGGCCATAGCCTGTTGCTTTGAGGCGGTCCGCGCTGATGCCGTTGGCTACTAAGTAAGCCATAACTGCATTGGCTCGTTCCTGAGAAAGTGTCATATTGGCATCGGCACTACCTGTATTGTCGGTGTGTCCACCCAAACCTATGACTAAAGCACTATTAGCTTTCATCGCGTCGATGACATTGGCCAATTCGTACTTCTTAGATATTTCAGTCAACTGAGCAGAACCTGTTTCAAAGGTAACATATTTCAACACAAACGTACGCTCTGCCAAGGTGTTACCTTTCATAGCCGTATCAAAAAGATCCGTGAACTCCTGCTTGCGTGTAGATGCAACGATAGCAGGCAATTTGCCATCTATCGGCCAAGGATCATCAGCTGTTTTGTAAATAGCTGACATATAGTAAGAATTTTGTGTCTTCAACCAGGCTTCATACTCCGATTCAGACACAATCTTCACTAAACGGCGCATACTCCAGTGTCCTTTGCCACAAAGTTCGGCGCAAGCCAACTCGTATTCAAAGGTTTCCCAAAGCATCTTCTCTGGGCTGCTAGGATCAGGTACGTTGTATTCGTCATATTTCTTTAATTCCTGACGGTACTCCTCCGTTGTCTTTGTAGGCGTGAAAACGAAGTAAGTCGGCATACCAGGCACAGCATCCATTTTTACACGGAAGTGTGGAAGATAAAAGTCGTGCAGTACGTCTCGTGCCAAAATGCGCACCCGCACCTTTTTGCCAACAGGCAATACGATCTCACTAGGGTGAAAGTCATCGAGGTTCGACTCATCCGTCCAATCTTGGCCGATAGGGTTGGTACCTGTAGTCAATTTATAGTCACGAGAACCTAATTTACCGTCAGGCCCAGGGTAGCGAAGCTGCCATGCGAACTGGTAGCCCATCGCTTCTATTTCAATTACCTCTTCATCCGTACCTACATCCGCCATTACGTCGTTCCAAGCATCCAAACCACCCACTACCAAGAAGGTCATCACCACAGCAGGTACTGCCGTCCAAATGATTTCGATCTTGTTATCGTGAGGAATATAAAGTGCTTTTCCACCTTTCCTAGCACGGTATTTGTAAGAAAACCAAAACAAGGCGATCTGCGTGATGAAAAACACGATGCCCGTCACTATCAAGGTGATATTGAACATCTTGTCGAGACTGCCGCCATGCTCGGAAGCTGCCTGATGGGGGCCGTAGCCCAACATATAGTTTTTGTAATACACAGCAGACACAATGCAGGCCAACAGGAACAACACCATGAAAATTAATAACCAGCGGCTGGTGGATCTGTTAGTTCTCTCCTGCGCATCCTCCTCGCCGCGTATCCTTGCTGCCAGTTCCGAAACGCGTCCGATCTGAACAGCTATGATGGCTATCAGGATGATGGATAATATGGCAAATAAAGCAGTCATTTGCTACAATGATTTATTAATTCGTTAGAATGGATGCTTCAAAATACAATACCTTAACAAAGGTAATATATGGTTTGCTCACGCACTTAATTTGTTTAGAATTAATCTAAATAATTAAGTATGGTGATGCTCACTTTCACGTACAAAAGGATGGTTGGCTGGCATTAAGCTCACTTTTTCAAGCGATTCAATACCACATATAGGAATAATGCTAAGAAACCAAGCATCGTACCCAACTCCAATAACCCAGGGAAGGTAGTCCCCATCGCAAAGGAACTGCCGTGGTGTTCATCACCATGAGCAGCAGCTTCATGATGAGCATCTTCGCCATGGTGCGCATCGCCATGTTCGAGGGTAGCAGCATCCGAGTGGGTATCCCCGTGTCCAGCGTGCATAGCGTGAATCTCATGTGTCGTGTGGGCAACCCCAGGCTTTATCATCTGGAAATAGTCGAACCAGTGTCCGAGGAAAACGATCAGCGACACAAAGAACAATGTACCGAACTTGCGCTTGGTATCATTGCGCAACAAGATGAAAAACGGCAGTATGAAGTTCAACAGCAAGTTTCCGTAGTACAACGCTGGATACTCGTGGATACGAGTGTGGAAATACACGGTCTCTTCCCCGTTATTTGCATACCATATAAGCATATACTGGCTGAACCAAAGATAAGTCCAGAAAACGCTGAACGCAAATAGAAACTTACCAAGGTCATGGAAATGTTCCATCGTCACGTTTTGGTAATAACCTTTGGACTTGAGCCAAATAAGCAACATGATCGTCAATGCCATAGCGGCTACAAACCACGAAGCCGTAGCATACCAAGCGTAAAGCGTAGAATACCAGTGAGCATCAATACTCATCACCCACTGCCAAATCATTGCAGCACTAGTAAAACCAGCGATAGGCAAAAAGATGGCCGATAATTTCTTGATCTGCTTGTATTGGGCATATTCATCTGTTCCCATCTCGTCCTCCTGCTGGGATAGTGTCCGGAAGCGGGAAGCGAAAAAAGCCCATGCTCCCACGATAACAATGGTACCCAATCCATACCAAGTATTATTCAAGAAACCTTGCTTGCCTTGGAGTATTGTATCATGGGCAACAGAATCTGCATCCGCCCAGTGATAAAGGTGATTCCAGTCAAGGACTACGCCTGCTACCATTATTATCATAAGCAGCAAGCCCGGCAATAAGAAAGCCGAGAAAGCCTCCCACACCCGCTGAAGCACTAAGTGCCAGCCCGCATAAGCCGTGGTGAAGGCCGTTAAAACGAAAATAGCGATAAATCCGATACCCAGAAAGAATACCGAGTTATGCAAATAATTAGACCATGTGCGGGACAGGTAGTCATCGTCTCCCATGGCTGTAATCGCCAGACAGATGGCCCCCAGCACCATAAAGGCACCCAGCACTTTTTTGGTTTTGGCCTCAAACGTAAATTGGTTCATCGCGTATATTTTGTGCGTATGCGAATTTTTTTCAACAATAGTCCACTAAGACTTAATGACCGCCGTGCTCACCGTCCGTGTGATGAGTACCTTCTGTGGCTTCCTCCACCATCATCGCTGCTTGCTCATGGTGTAGCGATGCACCCGGTACACCAAAAGCGGCATTGAAGGTGTTGGCTTCCTCGCTGTAAGTAGCTCCTGCTTCCTTCGCCTGTAGCGAACGAATGTAGTGAATTACTTGCCAGCGTTCTTCAAAACTTAGCTTATCAGCGTAGCCGCCCATTACGTTTTTGCCATACATAATGGCATGGTAGAAACGGCCATTGCTGGCAGCGCTGAACTCTTCGTTGACCAAGTTGGCAGGTGCTGCCAAGTATTTAGCATTTTTGTTTTGGTCGGTATCGTAAAGATAGCCCAAACCATTAGCTTTCTCACCGTGACAAATACCGCAATAAATGTTGTACAACTCTTTACCGCGTGCCATACCTGACGCTGTGATAGGAAAAGGGTTATCCAATACCTCGGCAATAGCCTGAGTACGAGATTCCTCTGTGTCCACATAATAGTAGGGAGCCGATCCGTTGGGTGTGATGCGCATACTTTGGAGGTTATCACTACCATCTGTTACGGCGATACCCTCGACTACCATGCCTGCATACCCACGTGGCACTGTTCCTTGTACAGGCTTACCAGGCGACTTAACCAAATCGCGCAGGGTTACCGTACTCTCTTTATCCCAAGTATTATAGCTGTAGTAGTCATACACATTGGCTTCCACAGCTACGGAGTGCCCCATATCCGGCATATATTCGGAACCGGGGAAATCTTTTTCAGCGGGGCTGCATGCATTCATCAATACAGCTACCGAAAAAGCAACGATGATTAGCTTGATATTATTCATCAGAAATAGCTTTCTGCTTGTTTTTGTAATTAGATCACCTTGTTGTTAACCTCGCTGGCACCCGTGCTGGTGAGGAAGCTTTTCAACTTGTCCACTTCTTCTGCGGAAGCGCCATTGGTTTGGAACGCAATACAGAACTTATCGTCCGTGATGCGATCATCCAAAGTCGTGTTGACTTTGCCTTGCCACAAACCGCAGACGGTGTAGAAGCTGACGACCATGCCTATGGAGGCAAAAAGTACCGTCAACTCGAATGTAATCGGAATGAATGCAGGTACTGACCAGTAAGGTTTACCACCAAAGATGATGGGCCAGTCGCGGGTGAACACCCATGTCATAAACAGGAAGGCCGTTAACGTACCGATCATCCCGTAGATGAACCCTGCTATGTGCAAACGGCTCTCGGACAAGCCCAACAACGGATCAAGCCCGTGTACAGGGAATGGCGTGAAAACGTCCATGATGTCTAAGTGTTCTTCTCCTGCCTTCTTGACGGCCTTGAGGAGCACTTGCTCATCGTCGTACAAACCGTATAGAACTTCTTTATTGATATCGCTCATAATAAGCTGATTATTGGCATTAACAATTAAGGTTCAGACTAATGATGATCATGTTCTGCATGAGCATGGCTATGCTTGGCATTTTCACCACCATACTGATCGCCCGCCACCTTGAGGATACTCTTGATTTCTGCAATTGCAACCACTGGTGCTACACGTACGAAAAGCAAGTACAAGGTGAAGAACAAACCAAGGCTACCGATGAAGATACCGATCTCTACCCAAGTAGGAACATAGTAGCTCCAGCTTGAAGGCAGGTAATCGCGGGCAAGCGTGGTAGCAATGATCACAAAGCGCTCGAACCACATACCGATGTTTACGAAGATAGACATGAAGAATGTCACGAAGATGCTACGACGCAGTTTCTTGCTCCAGAACAACTGAGGCGACAACACGTTACAAGACATCATACCCACGTAAGACCACCAGTAAGGGCCTAATACCCTGTTATAGAAAGCGAACTGTTCGTAGATATAACCTGAATACCACGCAATGAACAATTCCGTAAGGTAAGCCACACCTACAATCGTACCAGTCAGCAGGATTACCTTGTTCATACTCTCAATATGGCCAATGGTAATGTATTCCTGTAGATTCAAAATCTTACGAGTCATAATCATCAAGGTTTGCACCATGGCGAAACCAGAGAAGATCGCTCCCGCAACGAAGTACGGAGGAAAGATAGTGGTATGCCAACCCGGAATTACGGAAGTGGCAAAGTCGAAAGATACGATGGTGTGAACGGAAAGTACCAGCGGCGTAGCCAAACCAGCGAGGATGAGCGACAAACTCTCCCAACGCTGCCAGTGCTTGGCCGAACCCGTCCAACCAAAAGAAAGGCTATTGTAAATCTTGCGGCGAAGCCCCTTAGCACGGTCGCGTACGGTGGCGAAGTCAGGTACCAAACCAGTGTACCAGAACAACAAAGACACCGTGAAATACGTGGAGATCGCAAATACGTCCCACAACAGAGGCGAGTTGAAGTTTACCCAAAGCGGTCCACGCGTGTTGGGGTATGGGAAGATGAAAAAGCCCAACCACAGACGCCCCATGTGGATCAGCGGGAACTGCCCCGCACAAATTACCGCAAAGATCGTCATGGCTTCTGCTGCTCGGTTTACCCCCGTGCGCCAACGCTGACGAAACAGCAACAAGATGGCAGAGATCAGGGTACCCGCGTGACCGATACCAACCCACCAAACGAAGTTGGTAATGTCCCAACTCCAACCGATCGTGCGGTTCAAATCCCATGAACCGATACCGATCCAGATAGTCCAAAACACAGTGAAAACATACAAGCCAAGGCCTGTCACTGCGATGATGAATGCAATCACCCAGGTCATGCTTGGCGTGCGTTCTGTGGGCGAACAGAGGTCTTCAGAAATCTGATGGTAGGTTTTACCACCATGAACTAAAGGCTCCCGAATGTGCGATACAACTGCGCTCATGTTGAAATATTATACTTTATGGACAAAGCCGTGAGGCTGATTCCGTTTATGCTTCCAATTCTTCGTTACTGTTGTTGACACGTGCCGCGTAGAATACGCTGGACTGTACGTTGATTTCCTCTAATACGAGGTAGTTCAACGGATTTTCCAAGCGAGCCGCCACATCCCCTTTCGGATTATTGCGGTCGCCGAACACGATGGCTCCTGTTGGGCAAGCTGTTTGGCAGGCGGTGCGTACGTCGGCATCGTCTAATTTGCGGCCTTCATACTTAGCGGTAAGCTTACCTTGCTGGATACGCTGCACACAGAAGCTACACTTCTCGATGACACCCCGTGAACGAACCGTTACGTCAGGATTCAAGACCAGACGCGTGAGGTTGTCAGCGCCAAATGGTACTTCTTCGCCACTCAATGTTGGCTCATTGGCGCCAAAGAGGTCAGCCGTGGTGTAGTCTAACCAGTTGAAGCGGCGCACCTTGTAAGGACAGTTATTGGCACAGTAACGGGTACCGATACAGCGGTTGTAGGTCATTTGGTTCAAACCTTCCGAGCTGTGGTTGGTAGCAGCCACTGGGCAGACGTTCTCGCAGGGTGCGTTGTCGCAATGCTGGCACATCATAGGCTGGTAAACAGCCTTGGGGTTTTCGTAGTCGCCGTAGAAGTAGCGGTCGATACGCAGCCAAGTCATTTCATGGTGGCGGTGTACCTCGAGCTTGCCTACGACAGGCACGTTATTTTCAGCCAAACAAGCCACTTGACAAGCACCGCACCCGATACAAGCGTTCAGGTCAACGTGCATTGTCCAGTGATGCCCTTGGCTATAAAGGTCTTCACTGTATTGCTCGTAAGGGTAAAGCGTCTTGGAGTTGAGGTGTTGTGCCTCAGCACGGCGCTCTGCGATGTGATGCTCCAATTCAGCCAGTTCCTTCACGTTGCCTTGGTAAATGATGGAACGCTTGGTAAGACCACCTTGGAAACCTTCGCCCAAGGTCATCACTGTTTTCTCGTCCACATTCAGCGGCAAGCCTGTGGCCTCATCTTTTACAACTTCACCGTCTTTGCGAGCGGTTACCCCCATTGTGTGGTGATACTGAACGCAAGCAAATTCATGTTCTACGGAAACAACATCCGAAATAGCAACATCCGTAGCGTAGTATTGTACATTTCCGTCAGCATCCGTTTTCAACCAGTCATATACGTTGGTACCGATAGCATTACCTAGTGCCCGTCCGGCGATACCCGTCATGGTGCGACCATATCCTAATGCTAAGGCAGTAGTGCCCGCTGGTTGGCCAAATTGGCGAACACAGGTAACTTTCTGCTCTGTGCCTCCAACGGCCAGATTCACTTGGTCGGCTTTGCCTTTGAATTCCCACTCGTTCAGCCCTTTATAGGCCGACCAGCTATTGCCACCGTCCCAAGTAACAGGGATGGCCAAGTAGTTGCCCCAAACACAACGTGTGATAGGGTCTGGCATTTCCTGCAACCATGGATTGCTGGCGTATTCACCACCGCCCATATTGACGGTTTCAAAGAAGGTGATTTCCATTTCCGTGGCAGCAGGCTTGCGAACTTTAGCAGCTGCAGCAGCCACATCGCCCGCAAAGGCTACTGGCACACTCGTTTCCACAGGTAACTCAATGATACCATCGTGCAAAGCAGCATCCCAGAACTTTTGGAAAGAAATGAAACGTACCTGTGCCGCAAAAACTGTGTTTTCCCAGTGCTTTTGAAGATAACCTAAGAAAGGTTGCTCGGCATCGGTTGCCAACGCAGGGCTATTCGCCCAACGCAACAAACTTTCCTCCGCTTGGCGGGTGCCTTGGCGACCTACAGAAGCGAAGATGGGTGCAATCGTAGGTTGAATCAGGGAGTAAGAACCCGCTTTAGGCTCGGCATCGCCCCAACTTTCCAAGAAATGGTGGGTAGGAGCTACGTAATCGCAAAGCACACTCGTTTCGTTGGGTGTGCCTCCCATACTAATTTTCAATCCTACTTTAGCCATAGCATCGCGGAAAGCAGCAGCGCCCGGCATATTGTACGCAGGGTTAGCACCATCCATTACGATGATAGCGTCCACTGCTCCTTTTTTCATATCGCTCACTAAACGGCCAGCCGCTTTATCATCACCTTGGCGAGTCATCAGCGGACGGTCGAAGTTGAGGGTGTGGCCGTAGTTGCCCAACATATTGTTGATGGCATTTACTAAGACCTGTTCGCCCATATTGTTGGAAGCAGACACCACGAGGGAAGCTCCTTTAGCAGCTTGCAATTCCTGTGCTATTTTGTTGACTTTCGCCAGCTTTTCAGCTTCCAATTTAGGGCCAGCAACCAATGAACCGCCATTGGCCTTAGCAACTGCGTTGTAAAGAGCAACGATAACAGCACCTAGTTCAGAAGGCTTCACGGGTACGCGGTTGTCGGCATTAGAACCTGTGAGGCTCATGTAGCTTTCCACCTGAATGTGACGCGACATCTTGGTGTTCTTGCCATTCACTTTGCGTCCGTCCACGTATTGGCGGGCAAACTCAATGGGAGAAACCCAACTACCGAGGAAATCGCAGTCGATACCGACGATTACTTTGGCATTGTCGAAGCGATATTCAGGAACGGCGCGGTATCCGAAGCTGGCTTCATTGGCCTGCAACAAGGCAGAAGCAGAAACGGAATCGTACATGACTACCTCCGTTTTAGGGAAAGCCGCCGTAAAATCAGCAATAGCTTGCTTGGTGGTTGGGCTGAGGATTGTATTTGCTACGATGCGAACGTTGGAATTAGCGTTCAGCTTTTTCGCAATAGCACCATCGAGTTCCTTCCAAGTCATAGCCGTGCGGAAACTACCATTAGCTACCTGACGAGGCCCGTCGAAGCGGCTTGTATCGTACAGGGAAAGTACGCAGGCTTGGGCGCGAGCACTAGTACCACCTTTGGTGATGGGGGAAAGGCTGTTGCCTTCGACCTTGATCGGGCGGCCTTCACGTGTTTTCACCAAAACAGGGCAGTAGTCGCCGCCTTGTACAAAAGAAGAAGCGTAGTAGGTAGCCACCCCGGGCACGATGGTATCGGGCTTAACCACATAAGGTATGGCTTTGCGAACAGGAATGTCGCAAGCTGCAATTGTGGCGGCACCAATGCCAAAACCAAGGAATTTGAGGAAGTCGCGGCGGTTGGATTCCGTGTGAAATTCCAAGTCACCACCTACTGCTGGCATTTCTACAAATTCAGACTGTTCCGCCTGGGTCAACTCAGGGTTGTTGTTGAGTTGCTCCGTACCTATCCAGACGTTTTGCTTATGGTTCTTCATTATGCTGATTTGTCAAACTCTAATTAATAGTGGCACTTCTGACATTCCAGACCGCCTATGTCTTCCACGGTTACCTTTGTGCGGCTACCAGACTGCAATTCCTTATGATATTTCTCATAAGACTCGTAGTAAGGGTTGTCCGCAAACTTCACTTCCGTTTGGCGGTGGCAGTTTACACACCAGCCCATAGAAAGTGGAGAGTACTGATATACCTTTTCCATTTCTTCCACTGGTCCGTGGCAAGCCTGACATTCCAATTTGCCTACGGATACGTGTTGTGCGTGGTTGAAGTAAGCGTGGTCGGGGAGGTTGTGGATGCGTACCCACTCGATAGGGCCAGCAATTTTATCGTCGCCTTCGCCCGTAAGGGAAGTTTCGATACCTTCCAACTGCTCTTGTATCATTATTTCCAACTCGTCGATTTCTACATCACCGGCATTGCTGGATTCAATCCACTTGCGATAGACATCTAAGATTTCCTCGTTGGAAAGCTCTTCGTAACCGTCGATATATTTATCAGTAGAGGGATCGTAACCAATGGAAGCGTAAATCTTAGTGATTTCAGCGGTACCATAAGTAGAGCCTTTCTTAATGGCCTTATGGCAATTCATACAAGTATTGGCAGCAGGAATGACCGAGTGCTTGGAACGGCGAGCACCGTCGTGGCAATACTGGCAATCGATTTGCTGGATACCCGCGTGTGTTTTGTGCGAAAACTTGATAGGCTGCTCGGGTTCATACCCTTGCTGACGACCCAACATGATAGCATTGTTGACCGTAGTATAGCCCCCCAATACCACTAAGGCAAATACCAAGAAAGTGATAACACCTCGGCTGGTAAGAGTTTCCATCAGGGTTTGGCGGGGTGCATCTACTCCTGTTTCCTTTACCTTCACCATGTAGTTCAGGTTGGCCACAATGCGCGCCAAGATAACGGCTAAGAGCGCCAACACCAAGGCTAAACCTATGAACAAAGGGGTATTGTTCTTCTCAACTGGTTCCGCAGCTACTACGTCTGCATCCCCGGCGGCCTTTCCGTATTCCCCGCTGTAAACGGCATTGATATAAGCCAGCATATTGGCAATATCGTCATCGGAAAGATTGAGGAAGGAGTTCATCACGGTAGGACCCCACTGATTCCAAAGCTCGGTAGCACGGGCATTATCACCGGATGCGACCATTGCTTGAGAATTGCGAATCCAAGAATAGAGGGCTTCATTGCCTCCATAATCCGCCCAACGTTCTTCTGCCCCGCCGAGAGCAGGCCCCGTTAGGTTGGTTTTCATGTCGCCTGCGTGGCACGCGGCACAATTGGCTTTAAAAAGCGATTTACCGGCCTCCACGTCCTGTGCATAGGAAGAGCATACTCCCAAAAGCAGCACAAAAACCATTAAAAGGCGGTGTGTCAAAGACTTATGCGTCATTGGTATTGACCTTTATTACATTTTCTATTCAACACGACAACTCCAGTTAGACTGAAATTGGCGCAAAGATAATTTTGTGACAATTCTTTAACAAATGAAATGTTAAAGATGCTCGTTATTTAGATTAACTCTAAATAGTAAACACAATTAAACAGCCACCTGCGCCCGAATAGGCGGATGGCATTGGTAGTTTTCCAACTGAATATCATCGAATCGGAAAGCAAAAATATCTTTCACTTCCGGATTCAGTTTTAATACAGGCAACGGATAAGGTTCGCGGCTTAATTGCTCGTAGGTTTGCGCTATGTGATTATTGTACAAATGGGCATCGCCGAAGGTATGTACAAAATCACCGGGTGCCAATCCACAAACCTGTGCCACCATCTGCGTGAGGAGGGCATAGCTCGCAATATTAAAAGGTACGCCCAAGAATACATCAGCCGAGCGCTGGTACAACTGGCAAGACAAACGCCCCTCGGCTACATAAAACTGAAACAAGGTATGGCAGGGTGGCAAACCCGCTTTGGCCATGCTGGGAATATCTGGTGGATTCCAAGCAGATACGATGTGCCGACGAGAATCGGGGTTATTACGGATAGCATCCACGACCTCGGCTATTTGATCCACCCCATCGAAATTGCGCCACTGCTGCCCATAGACAGATCCTAATTCGCCCCATTGCTGAGCGAACTGGTCGTCGTTGCGTATCTGTGCGATGAAATTTTTGAGTCCTTCCTTCCATTCAGGGCTGTAGCGCAGTAGGTTGTCAGCAAGCCCAGTTGCTTCTAAATAGTGCTGGTAAGGCCATTCATTCCAGATGTTGACCCCGTTGCGCACCAAATAGGCGATATTGGTATCACCTGCCAGAAACCACAGCAACTCGTGAACGATGCTCTTGAAATGCACCTGCTTAGTGGTCAGCAAAGGAAAGCCTTCCGACAAGTCGAAACGGAACTGATACCCAAACACACTCAATGTGCCTGTACCCGTACGATCTCCCTTCTGAACACCGCTGTCTAATATGTGGCGGAGCAGTTCGTGGTATGCTTTCATAATATGAATGGGTGCAACTCATGGCCAAACGCATCAGACATATATATAGTAATGTCTATTGCATTTGTCGTGAACGGAAGCGAAGGTAGCCAATTTTTTGAATTTTCTTACCCGAATGGCTATCTAACGGCAGATTGTTCTGCTATTGCGCGGTGTTTTTCGTGAATGTTGTGGTTGAATTGATAAGAGCGAGCCTGACATTATAACATCAAAAAGCAACCACAACCCGTTGTCATGAAATACACTCCCCCCTCTTCCGAAAGCTACCAGCACGATCAAAACAACTTCGTCTGTCCGTTTTCCTCTACGTCGAACTCGATGGTGTCGCCTGGGGAAAGTTTATCTGTGGGGGCAGCCTCCTTCGGGGTTGGTTGGGGCTTCTCCTCGCGTTCTGGTTGTTTTTTGGCTACCGTCACCTTCGCCTCTTCTAATTTATTGCCGATAGATTTCCAGCCTTTTACGTCGATAAATTCCGGCAAATCCACCTCTTTTTCCACCTTGCCTTCCTTGGTGCGGTAGCTGTACTGCACCACTGAATCTTTAGCGGCATCGGCATACAATAGCTTGGATTGGGCGTGTTCTGTGATAAACTGGAATTTCTGCCCCGTGGTGCTGGTTTCAATTTGGAAACGTTTGACCATCGTCCACTTGCGTTCACCTTCGAAGTAAATAGCGTTGACCACCATATCCTTCTTGTATTTTCCAATAAAGAAGAGATTGTTGGGTTCAAACTTGCGAGAGGCATCCATGTCAATGAGTTCGTAGCTGCCATCGGTGTAAATGGCCAGTAATTGGTCGCCTGTGTCGAAGGCACCAAGATAGATGCCTCGCTCATCGGTATTCAGCCTGCCGCTCACCTCGTCCATCCAAAAACGCATGGCACCCAGGGTGGACTTTCCAGCTTCTTTCAACGTAATTTTACGCACCCCGTAGCGGGTGAGGATATTGCCTTTGGAGGCACGACCTTTGATAGCAATATCGGCAAAATCCTGATCAAAGCCTTTGATGCGAGCCTTGGCACTCTGCACTAATTGCACACTGATGATCTCCGCTTCCCCATTGGGGTTAGCACTAAAATACAGAACCTTATTCAGGGTGTGTTCCGTGGTGAGATCGTACTCCTTGTCGCGGGTGATGGCCGTCACGTTGAAGCGCTTGATCATTGCTCGCCCGGTTTTGGCATCCAAATACACCATATTATAGGTGGTGCGCTCGTCGTTTTTCTTCCACACATCCACGTGGATGATGTCTTTGCCTACAAAGGTTTTATCGGCAATGCGCGTCACCAAAAACTTACCATCTCGGCGGAATACGATAATATCGTCAATGTCTGAGCAATCTGTGACGAAATCATCCTTTTTCAGCCCCATGCCGATAAATCCTTCTTTATAGTTGGCGTAGAGTTTGGCGTTATTGACCACCACTTGAGCAGGTTCTACACGATCGAAGGTAGTAATTTCGGTTTTGCGCTCCTGCCCCTTGCCGTACTTGGCGAGCAGGTGTTCAAAATAGGCGATGGCGTACTCCGTCAGGTTGGCCAAATGGTGCTTCACCTGTGTCAGTTCCTCTTCTAACCTAGCAATTAGTTCATCGGCCTTGAAGGTATTGTACTTAGAAATACGCTTGATCTTAATTTCCGTCAGGCGGGTGATGTCGTCTTCCGTAATGTCCCTCAATAAAGGCAAGCGGTTGTCGCCGGGTTGTAGTTTTTCACCTTGAGCACGGAAACGTATTGGCGCAACCCCTTATCAATGGTCGTAAGTACTTCTTCCCAAGACTCACATTCTTCAATATCGCGGTAGATGCGTTTTTCGATGAAGATTTTCTCCAAGCTAGCAAAATGGAGCTTTTCCTCCAATTCCTTCTTCTGTATTTCCAACTCCATCCGCAGCAGTTCCCGCGTATGTTCGGTGGAAATGCGGAGGATTTCCTCCACGGTCAGGAAGTGGGGTTTATCCTCAATGATGACACAAGCGTTGGGAGAAATAGACAACTCACAGGAAGAAAAGGCGTAGAGCGCATCGATGGTTAGGTCTGGGGAGACACCCGGGGCTAATTCGATGGCGATTTCTACTTCGGCAGCCGTGTTATCTGTGACTTTTTTAATCTTGATTTTGCCCTTATCATTGGCTTTGACGATGGATTCAATCAGCCCTCCTGTGGTGATACCAAAAGGCAGTTCGCGGATGACGAGGTTTTTGTTATCCACCTTGTCGATTCGGCAGCGCACTTTGACTTTACCACCGCGTTTACCCCCCTGATAATCAGATACATCAACCAAGCCGCCCGTATCGAAGTCGGGGTAAATCTTGACGGATTTCCCCTGCAAAATCTTAATGGAAGCCTTGATGAGTTCATTGAAATTATGGGGAAGAATTTTGGTGCTCAACCCCACGGCAATACCTTCCGCTCCTTGGCTCAAGACCAAAGGAAACTTCATGGGTAGGTGAATAGGCTCTTTTTTACGACCATCGTAAGACAACTGCCATACGGTAGTCTGCGGGTTGAAAGCTACCTCGAGGGCGAATTTAGTCAGTCGTGCTTCTATGTATCGGGAAGCGGCAGCACTATCGCCGGTGCGTACATCGCCCCAGTTGCCCTGTGGGTCAATTAGCAGATCTTTTTGCCCCAAATTCACCAAGGCATCGCCGATGGCGGCATCACCGTGGGGGTGGTACTGCATGGTTTGGCCAATGATATTGGCTACCTTGTGATATCGACCATCATCCATCTGCTTCATGGCATGCAGGATGCGTCTTTGTACAGGTTTCAAGCCATCCATCACAGCAGGCACCGCCCGCTCAAGGATAACATAGCTGGCGTAGTCCAAGAAATAATCCTGGTACATACCCTTCAACGTAATCACATTATCCTGTTCGCCTGATGATGTTTTTTCCTCCTCGGGATTGTTTGTCTGACTCATTCGCTCGATGATATTCTATACTTCGTGGCTGAAATCTTAATGATGCTAAGGCTATGCCACCCTGCTAGGTGCATGGTATCCAGCAGGAGGTGCGAAGTTATGAAGTTTGAGCAAATTTACAAAAAAATGTTTTTAAAGTGCTTGTAAATAATAAGTTGTTATTTTGCAGTATTGACCATCTGCCTCCAAGGCTATCATTCAAGCTGCCAACTCCTGCCAAGTCTGTTTAAAAACCCTGCCGCAGCCACCCAGCATCAATGATGGATAATGGTAGAGGATTTCTTCTTTCCAACTGATAAACCAAGGCTGGATCACCAACATAGCCGCTGCCGAGCGAGCTAACTCGACTTGCACTTTGTCCACTTCTGGCCACTTGTGCATACACTGTTGCATACAATCGAGCACATCTGGTACTACTGAAACATGATGAAGGTGTAACTGAAGCCAAATAATAGCTCTTGCCATGGGCAAGTTGGCGTGACTTAAAGAGATGGTTGTACCGTTGGCGTGTGCCGTAACGGCTCCTTGCAAGATGCCCCACCACTCATGCGCAAGCTGCTGAAGCATCAGAGAAGAATGATGCCACTTACCATTTGATAGTAAGTGTTTCCAATCCGAAGGTGGTTTGGAGTTGCATCCCGCCTTGAGTAAAAGAGGCACCAATTTTTTCACCCATACCGCCTCTTGTCCATTTAAAGAGGCATGATAAGATAACAATGCTTGCCCAAAAACATCTTTCCCTTCAATCGTTGTAGGGATTTCCGGCGGCTCGCGGTCGGGTGTGGGTACTTCTTGCCATTGTAATAGATTGACGATGAACTGTATCATAGGGAAAGGTTTTATGCACAAGGTAGCTTGCATACCTACCCCGCACGGTTAAGGAACATATTTCCAAAAATAGGGAAATTTCAGCAAGATGTCAAGTGATTGGTGCAAAAAAATTACAATTTCATTTTTTTGGTTATATACATCATTAGCTGTTGCTTTTTTTGCTAGTATCGAATAAACCATTGGCATCTTATTTTCTAAATCTTTTATCCTGTATTTTTGCATTAGGTTTTTGTGGTAACTATATGGGAAATTGCTTTTTTGCTCCTTGCGGCAGTGTGGCGATTTAAGGGGCAAAAAGCGATGTTCCCTTATAGCCGAAAGAGGGCAGTATAGCGGTCCGGTCGTTCAAGGGAACTGTCTGCGCCGGACAGTCGGTAGGGAGTTCCGACAGCTATCGGGATGGTGTGGGGGTGCAGACAGTCCTTAGCGTTTTAATACTTTACATCAAAGTAACCAGCTGTGATAGAAGAAGTTGTTCCCTGAGAATCTTCTCCTTCAAACTCAAATTTGCCTTCTATCCGTTTGGTGATAGTATCGTGAGTCATAATAGTCAATGTACCTTGGGAATAGGCATGGTTTTCAGGTGATAAAACCGGACCACTCAAATACTGTACCGCAATATCAGGGAAATAATCATCAAGTGAATAGGTGCCAGGTGTAATTAGCCATTCAGATTGAGTTCTGGTAATCCAAATGACTAATCGATAGTTTGGCTTTGCCTGATTTTTCAATTAATAGCCTTACATTTGGCTTCATTTCAGCAACGGGTTCGACTGCTTGAGACGAGGAAAAGTAAACCTTATGACCCAAATTTTGCCGATATATATTGTCATCAAACCAGTACAAATGTATTCAAAAGTTATTGCCCTTCTTACCGGGCTTTCTTTACTGTTGTCTGTTTTCGCATTGCATGGACAATCCACGCCTATTGGCATGCAGGGTAAACAAATAGACCAACTCGATTTGCCCCCCTTGGATAATGAACAACTCATTGCCGCCGAAATGGCTCGCCGTGCGCCAGGTATTGCACCACGATTTGCACACAGCTTCGATGTAGATGTCTCTACAGCAACCCACGGTGTTTGGCGCACGAAAGGCGATCGCGCTATATGGACGCTTCGCGTTCCTTCGCCTGGTGCCAAGTCGCTCAACTTTGGTTTTGACCGTTTCTATCTACCCGACGGCGGGAAATTGATGATTTATTCCCCCGATAGGCGTGTCGTACAAGGCCCGCTTCACCCGCCGACAATGAAGAACACGAACAACTGTGGACACCCATTATCCTGGTGATGATCTGGTACTTGAAGTTTCCGTCCCATCGCTGCACGTGCGCAACTCCAACTTCATTTATCTGCCGTCAACCACGACTTTCTTGGCTTTAGCCATGCGGCGGCAGTACTATCAGGCAGTTGCAACTTAGATGTCATCTGTGGCAAAGCTTGATAGTTCGGGCGTGTAGATCGATATCGTGACATCATTCAATCGGTAGCGGTTATTGGTTTAAATGGCAACACTTTCTGTACAGGTTTCTTAGTAAACAACGCCCGCAAGACTGTACGCCTCTTTATGACCGCTAACCACTGTGGCATTACGGCGGGTAATGCACCTAGTTTAGTAACACTGGAACTACTTCAACAGCGTTTTGCCGACAATACCGGCACACCCCTCAAGTGGGGAAGTAGGAGGCGATGGCGTTCTCACCGATTTTAATTCGGGAGCCATTCACCGGGCTTCTTGCAATTATTCCGATATGACGTTAGTAGAACTCGACGACCCCGTATCACAACAGCTAATGCATTCTTCGCAGGTTGGGATGCAACCGACAACTTAGAACAGGATACAATCATTGGCATTCACCACCTAGTACAGATGAAAAACGCATCAGTTTCGAATTTGATGGCACCACCGGTAGTTGGGGCGGTGGTAGCACGCGTACAGTGGAACCCATTTAGTAATTGCCGACTGGGACATTGGCACTACGGGAAGGAGGCTCGTGAGTTCTCCTATTTCAATAGCGACAAACGAGTGGTGGAAGTAAACTACATGGTGGCGCGGCCAGTTGTAGTAATAATTCGTATGATAGCTACCGGCTGGTTCCATACTTATGGGAAGGAGGAGGGGAAATAATAACCGTCTCAAAAACTGGTTAGATCCCGACGATACGGGAGTATTGGTCATTGATGGGCGCACCCGGTTGCAATGTAGTTACTTTGCCCAAAGCCGACCCTGCCATACAATCACCACATTGCGCCTGATGTAGCGAGCTATACCATTGCTGTTAGTGAAAACTTTGGTGGTAATGTACAGCTTTCTGTAACAGGTCTTCCTACTGGATTGATGGCATCTTTCGACCAATCAACCGTATCTCCGGGGGAAGCACACAGATGGTCGTGAGTGGCACCGGAAACGTAGCTGCTGGCACCTATACTTTTGTCCTCGTAGGAACGGATGGTGCTAACACTACCACTCAGGAATTAGTAATTGTACTCGCTAATGGAGTACCTAGTTCCCCGCTTTTACAGTTGCCTGCCAATATGAGTTCGGATGTAACCACCACCACCGCCCTGAGCTGGGCATCGATTGCAGGTACTACGGTGTATGACCTGCAAGTGTCGTTGGTGTCGGGTAGTAGTACTGTGGTGTCAGAAACAGGCATTTCAACAGCAGGATACGATTACTGGATTGTTGTCCCAAACATCCTATTATTGGCGGGTACGCGCTCACAACGAATGTGGTAACGGTGAATGGTCGGAGGTGTTTTCTTTTGCAACAGCTGCTATCAGTTGCAACTTGACGCCACTGCTGCCACTGAAGGCGCTATTGCTTCGGATAAAACGCGGTGACAGTATCCACTTTGGAGATCACGCAACCAGGCATCATCATGCTGACATTAGCTTGCACAACCTGACTACTGACCACACTTGGGTAGGTGATTTGAGTGCGGTACTCACTTCGTAAGGCTTTCAGAACGACAATTACCCTTTTAACAACCCAAACTGCGATCGAGAAGGGCTAAATGTAGATTTTTCCGATTTGGCACAGCTACCTCCTTGGACTTTGCCAATAGTTGTTCCGATACACCCCCAGCCATTAGCGGTACATTCCAACCCGTAAATCCGTTCAGTACTTTTATCGGTGAAAATGCTTCCGGCATTTGGACATTGAGCATCACTGATAATGCGAATGCAGATGGAGGTTTACTACAAAGCTAGGAACTGGATATTTGCACCATCATACCTTCTGTACCTTCTATCACAACTTCCGTGCAAAGTTTGGCGGCTTACCTCGGCGAAAGCCACCTTGACACTAACCATCGGGGCGGGATTTGCCGCAGATGTGGCTTTGTCGGCAACTGGGCTACCGCTAGGTCATACTACCCAATTCAGAGTACGAATCCGGCTGCACCTGGTAGTGTAGTAGAAGTCGTAATCAGCGGACTTTCGAAACTGGTGGCTTCAATCTTGGCTTCATTGATGGAATCGTGTCGTATGAGGCGATAGTTTGTGTTGCAAGTAGCAACACCCATATCTCTCCTGTAGCAACATCGCCAGCCAACATGGCTATTGACCAAGCACTTGTCACCACCTTACAATGGAGTGCGGTAGCGGGTGCCAGCCTATCAATTGGTAGTATCGGCTAATATCCGATATGAGTTAATCTATCCTGTCACAGCAAGTAAGCACCACTTCCGGGCAATACATCGGGTTTGCAGTATGCCACTGCGTATTACTGGCAAGTGACTCCTTTGGGAGTGTGCGGCGAAGGAATCGCTACGGCTATCAGCAGTTTACCACCCTGCCCGATGTGAGCGTTTCCATACTCACCCCTCAACTGCGTGGGTGCATTGCAGATGAGGTAACAGCTCGCTTGGCAATAGGTGCTGGCTTTGGAGAGAATCAGTCTTGGAAGTGGTTGCTACTCGGGCGCAACGTTCGCTTCTAACGAACTATGATGCGGGTACGGGCGTGCTTTCCGTTGCCAGGGCTAATTGATTTGGTGTACCCCGGTAATTACACCCTCACTTTTTTCTGTTCAGGGAGCAGACTACAGCAATTCCGCCAATACTTCCATTTCGGCATTGTCGGCTCCCACACCTCCGGCACTTTCCTCACCAACCAACGGTGCGTTGTTAGAGCAGCGGCTCCTGTTACTTTAGTTGGCAGGCTGTAGCAGGCAGCACGGGCTATAGGCTACAAGTGGCAGCGATGATTCCTTCAGCAACCTAATCATCGGCAAGCAACCACTGCAAGTACTGGCACTCCGCTACCGGATGGTCAACATTATTGGCGCGTTATTGCATCCAACGAATGTGGCGAGGGCATCAGTGGTTTCTTTGTGGTCTCTATATGGCTACCGCAACGATTCACCTAACCGACGAGGTGGCAACAGTATGGCTACAACCTGTACTTGATGTTTTGACCATTGCGATTGGTAAGGAAGTAACGACCCCACTATGGGTACAGTTATTGAGTGCCAACGGGCAGCCATGCACACCTCGGCCACCGCCATCACAGGCAGTCAACACCAAGTGGATATGTCGCAGTTGCCCCGCAGGTATCTATCTGTTACAAGTTCGGTCAGGAGCCTATACGGGAACGACAACCCTGATGAAACAATAGGGGATAAGAAAAAAATAGATTCAGAATTTGTCAGAACATTGATTCCCGACACAGCAGTACCTTGTTAACTTCTGTCTAAAAACCCTTATCTTTGTCAAAACAAACAAACCATGCCAAAACGCACACCACTGGGTTCATCCAGACTTCAAAGGGGTTATTGAGCAAAATATGTACTACGTGGATAAAACCGCTTTGGTACGTGCTGTGGTGGATGGCGCTAAAGTGCAACTCTACTGCCGCCCACGGCGCTTCGGCAAGACGCTCAACAACGATGCTCCGCTACTTCTTCGACTGCGGGGGCGAATACGATACCTTTTCAATGGGATGGCGGTATCCCAAGACGAGGAAATGATGACGCTATACCAAAGGTAAGCATCCTGTCATCACACTTTCATTCAAAGATGTGAAGGAAAAGACTACGAAAGTCTGGTGTACTAAGCATAGGGCGGCTTTTGTGGCCGCACAAGTGTTACAGACATCGAAGTGCGGAGATTAATCTGAATACGACCGAAAAATGGTTTTGATGCGCGAAGCACTAAACAGGCGGCCACGCGAACATCTCTACTTGGACAGCCTCCAGGGAACTGACCCAGCTTTTACACAACCACTACAACACAGGCGTAATAGTGTTAATAGACGAGTATGACTCGCCACTCATAACCGCATGGCTCCGGAGTTACTATGATGAAGCCGTTGAATTCATGCGTCCGTTATTAAGCGGCGCCTTCGGGACAACGACGAAGTACTCTTCAAAGCGTACTCACAGGCATCCTCCGCGTAGCCAAGGGAGAGCCTCTTTAGCGGGCTAAACAACTTCATCTCTGAGGCGGGCTGGAAGCAAGTCCTTTTGCGACAAATTCGGCTTTACGGAAGCGAAAGTGAAGGACTTATTGAAAATACCGCGACCTCAATGGGCTTACAGATGGACGAAGTGCGCTGGTACGACGGCTACCGCTATGGCAATAAACCCGTTTACAACCCTTGGTCGATACTGAACTATGCCTTCGCTTTAGAACCAGCACTAAAGCCTACTGGGTAAACACTGGCGGCCACGACCTGCTCAAACGCTTGTTTTTTGACCAGCAAGCAGGGATAAAAGACAAATTGGAAAAGCTGCTACGGGGGGAAGCTATTGATATTTATGTGGACGAATTCCTCACCTTCCGTGGCTTGGAGACCACGCCTGATGCTGTTGTTAGCCTCATGTATTTTGCTGGATACTTGCGCGTAGTCGGTGAATACAGGCAAGGCGACCGTATCATCCGACAACTTTCCATTCCCAACAGGGAGGTAAAATTAGCCTACGAGGATACGCTCATGGCCTGGTTCAATGAAGACTTGGGGCGTTCCTTCAATGATGCTTTACTGGATGCGCTGCTTGCTGGACAAGTAGCTACCTTTTCCGTCTATTTGTCTGATTTTGTGACACGGGTAGCCAGTTTCTACGATACCGCCACAGGACGTGCCGAGCATTTCTACCATGCCTTTTATTGGGTCTTTTAGCTCGATTAGACACTACTTATCACATCGATCCAATCGCGAAAGCGGATATGGACGCTACGACATCTGTCTCATCCTAAAAACCCTTCACTGAAAGGTATTGTGATGGAATTAAAAACACCGGCTATCGGTAGTAAAGAAACACTCGAAGATTGCATCCATGCCGCCCACGCACTCAAATGCTGTCCCAGCAATACGATACTGAACTCGCCGCCTGAGGGTGACGGATGTCCTGCGTTTGGCCATCGCCGTGGACGGCGAGAACGTGGTGGTGGAGGAAGTATAAGCGTGTGTCTAAAATTCTCTCAATCGGCTACAAGCAGCAAATTTATACACAATCGAAGGGTGCGAATGCGCTTGCGCATGAGCTGGTAAGGCACGAGGCCAAGCAGCAAGGGATAGGAACGAATCCCGCCCCAAGCGGGTGAGTGGATGGCCCGGCCGCAGCGGCTCATCGTGGGCTGCCCTCATCATACAGCTTCAACACCAATAAAGACACATTACCCTTGTGAGCAAACCGATTTGCCGTCGTAACACCCTACCTCGAGATAATATCCATATACATCAGCTGCTAAAGGCGCTCCGTTGAGCGATGCCGTCCCGAGCAAACTGGCTAAAGGACTCATATACCTGTTCGCCCCAGCGGTTGTAAACGATGAGATGAAAGGATTCAATAACGTTGCCTGCTACCTCCCAGCGGTCGTTGAGTCCATCTGCGTTGGGTGTGAAGGCGTTGGGTATTTACAAAAATATACGGATCGGTACAAGGAGGGTGAATACGACAGCGTTGCTTCCGCCGTATTCATACGAAAGCCCGATGCATCCGTCACCGTGACGGTGTAGGTGGTTGTCGTTTCAGGGCAGGCTTCGGGGTTAGATACAGTGGTGTTGCTGAGCGTCGCTTCCAGCGACATTTGGTAGGTAAATTGGGGGTCTTCGGTAACACAGGTCTGCGCACAATGCCAAAGGTGTCCAGCATGGGGATAACCTGTACAAAAGGTGGAATAGTGAAAACGCCGATTTCGGTGAGTCGCGCTAGCGGTAATACTGGCATGAACGACCAGCAGGCTGTAAGTAGTGGTTGCATCAGGTGCTACCTGCCACGACTGACCCGAAGCATCTCCCGTGATAGTCGCCTGAGGCGACCAGGATATAAGGTGTATGCTTCCCCATCCGCTACCGATAGTGTAGCGGTAAGAGATGTTATCGCCTGCACAAATCCATTGCAAAGGTGGCAACGCTACTTCAAAACCCGTCCATCTACTATACCAGAATCGTGAGTACACACCCGTCTTCGGAAGTGAGCTGCACATAATAAACCCCATCAGGCTGTGTATCTATGTTCAGTATGGGTGTATTTCCTAATGGGCTGCTAAAATCAGCATTATCATCCCACAAGACGGCGGTTGCGCCAGGGCTTTCTACCACAAGCGTCCATGATGGCAAGCAAGTGACCAAATCTTCAACGGAAAGGTGTAAGAAAAAAGGGGCAGGATTTGGCTACTTCCACGTCGCTGGCCGGAACGCACCCCGTTGAAGTATCCGTAATAGTGACCCCCCAAAAACGACATCTTCAGCTACTATTGCAATGGGGTTGAGGGTGCTATCATTGAGCCATTCCCCCGGCGACCAAGCGTAAGAAAATGTTTCATTGGCCTCGGGAAATAACGCAACGGGTTGCTCGGGCGAACCATCCACAAACGAGCTTCGGGCAGGGGCGGCAATGGGATTGGCAGCTCCTGAAAAACGGTATCCATACACCCATTGGCTGCCGTTGTTAGTAGTGCTGCTGCCGAACAATGGATGTATCGGACTGCAACTGCAACGTTCCTCCTGCCCTGCCAGCACACCATTGACCCACCACATCCACTCCACGAGAGCCGTCGTAGCGGCACTGACATCGGTAAGCAGCACCGTTGCAGCCTCTGACAGTCTATCAACTCCCGAGATAAACCCCAGGCATTACCGTGCCTTAAAGCAAAACTGTCACCGATAATTGTAGCGTATCAGCACACGGCAAAAACTCGGCAAGGTAGCGACAACTTGGTACACCCCGGCTGTGAATAAGTATGGCTCACGGAAGCCCCTGTGGCGGTTGCGTTAGGCTGTGCGGGGTCGCCAAAGTGCCACTGCCACGCCGCTGCATCCGCTGCCGATAGATTGAACTGCCTGGAAAAACCACTACACTGCACATAAAGAAAGTTGGACATCCGACTGGGTTGTATCTACCGTGATAATAAGCAAACTATCCGTCATGCTGCACCCATGCTGGTTGGTAGCAAACACCTGAATCCACTGCATACCCGGCGTGGAGAGCCGCTTTGTACCCACGGCTGCCAAGTACCTTGCCCTGTGACGAGCAAAGCATCCGGTGACCATTGTACCGATAACATATCCGTTGTATCGCCGCTAGCAAGCTGCCACGTGACCGTATCGCCCAAACACACAATGGTATCTTGAAATGGTAAGAGAATTTCCACCGCATGGTTTTGCACCGTTACCGTGTCTAAAGGTGCAACCCGCATCATCAAGCAACTGGAAGATACCAAGTAAATACCCGGCTGGTGTACCGTCAGCGTATTTTCAATGGATACTATCTCGCTAAAATCGGGTTGTGAAGACCACAAATACCGCGTTGCCGTACTACTCATAGCACTGAGCGTAATGATGGGTTCGCAGGTGGTCGTATCGGGAGTGACCGCAGCCGTCAGCGGTGGATTTACAGCTACATGAATTTGCCGATGAGCGGTGCAGCCGTGTTCCGGATCCGTCAGCAGCAGGGTGTAGGTGGTGCTGGTATCGGGACTCGCAAAGGGATTCGGAAACGCAGGGTCTGACAAACCCTCCTCCGGCGACCAACTGTAACCGTATTGCGGCTGGTAGGCGGGATTGAGGTACACGCCCGCTCCCGGGCATATCCGCAAAGTATCGGCTGGCAGGTTTTCGCTAATGAACAACACATCTTCAACGATGCTAAAGGTGGCCTGTTGGCATCCACTTTCCGCCGTCACCGATAAGCCGATTTGATAATCACCCGGCGCATCAATCACCAAAACGGGCGAAGCTTCTTGGCTAAATAATGCACCATTCAGCGTCCATTGCCAAGAACTAATGGTAGAAAGCGTATCTATGGACAGGTCTTGCAGTTGCAGCACCAAGCTATCGCCACAACTGAGGGTATCAATGGCAAAAAGCGGCTGAAGACTTGTGGTAATAAAGTCACGGAAGTAGTATAAATATCCTGACGAGGCGAACCGGGTGCCACCACTAGCTGACCTCGTAGGTGCCTGTTTCCGGAAAAGGTAAATACAGGGTTTTGTCTCTTGTGAAGTACCCACGGGATTATCTATCGACCCAAAAACCCACTGAAAGCTATTGCTGCCAGTACTTTGGTTAGTGAAACTCACCTCAGCCCATCACATTGAATCTCCGGTGCTTGAAAAGCTGCCGTTATCAGTACAAGCCTACATTTGTATTGAAAATCGCGGCGTAACGTGGAAATCAGCTCCCCATTGCGGTATTCCTCAGCAGATGCCTACAAACTGCCCCACCGTATTGGGTGTACCTGTTAGCAGACCCGTCACTTCGTTGTTGCAGCGGCGCTTCTCCCGGCAGCCCATTCAGCATATTCGCCAAGCCGTATGGTGGCGCATTCCAACCACCTCGGCATGGGGAGGATTATTGGGAGGCTGAGGCATAGGGTCAGTAGTGGTAGCCTTGCAAAGAGCGTACAAAGCCGATAGACGACACTATCTCCATCCGCATCGAAAGCCGATTGGTCGAAGAAGATAGGCTCATTGGCACAAATATAGAGCGGTGGCCCCACTGCAAAAACTCCGGGCTGCTATTGCACTCAACAAGGCTCTTTCTGAAATCGTCACACCAAAAGTAGCCCCCGTCGCCAGCGGGTTGATAATATTGGCGATGGTTTGATTGCGACAGCAACGCTGGTAAGCCAGTTGGTATCCACCCGGGCGGGGTGGCAAATGTCACCGTCGTGCGGTAGGTAGTCGTATGCACGCACACATCAGGCGGAATAACGAGCACTCGTTGTTGAGCACAAGCGATAGCGTATCGTCTTGCATCAATTCCACCCGTATTTCTTGCAGTAAAAGATTATTCACATCAAACACCCCAATGGAAGCCAGGTCGTCAAAATAGGCATTAGGATTGCCGTGAAGCAATCGCGATAAACCGTCAGTCGTATTTCATAAGCATCATTCCCCGAGGCAGGTGTAGCCCATCTCGCCGCCCACAATATGCGTGGCCAGCAGCCCTGTAGGTACCGCCATCGCCCACCCAACAAGCGAACCAAAAGATGACACGGATGGTAGTATATTGGGTTGGCATGACGGAAAAATTGGTGGAGATTGTGGGTTAAAGGTAGGGAAAAGGAAGGAGTTGGTATGATATACCATTTACTTTTTATAGAAGGGGGTGCCCACTGCCTTCCCCTCCACTTCGTTGCATGGCAGGCAGCGGTCGGGGCGTCCATGGCTTTGGTGCCGACTTCGGAAGCCTCATCGGCACTGTCGGCCTGATCGGCCGCCACCATTCCCGTCCCTCACCCGGTCACTGTCTTGTTAGTCCTACTTTCTCTATTCGTATGCGACTACTTCTCCAACACCGTTTTAAAAAGAAAAAAACCCAACCTACCAAGGCTGGGTCTCTCTGTATTTGGCATCCACTAAACAAGTTTAGTGAGATGTCCCCCTTGTAAATCCTTCATCAATAGTGTTGTGGTGTGTTATTTTGGTATGACAAAGGTAAGCGTGCAACAAAAGAAGCGCAACCCCATTTTCGGGGGGCAATGAGTATCTTTTTTGTACGTTATTCACTAAAATAATGCTCTATGTGGCGAATAATAGGTGTGATAGGTTGCTTGATGTCAATAGGGGGGGGACTTCCTCTGGCAGCACAGCACTTAACCGGGGTATGGAAAGGTACGCTTTGGCAACACGAGGGCACAGATACCTTCGCTTACGAACTGACATTGCAGCAAGATGGGCCAGCCGTAAGCGGAGAAGCCGTTTCTACTGCTGCCGATGGCGTATCACAAGCCCGTTTTTTGCTATCCGGCAAGTGGGATGGTTCGCTTTTAGTTTTGCAGGAAGTAGAACAGCTTTCGCCTAATACCCCAAGTTGGTGCCTGAAATACCTGACTTTACAACTGCAATCTACCTCGCTTATCGGAAATTGGACGGCCAAGGGCTGCCGACCGGGCGCTGTGGCACTGTATAAAGAAGGAAGTCCCCTACCCTTCTCTTACGCTGGCCGCTGGACAGGTCACTTATCGCAATCCGACCGCGACTATGGATTTTACTACGAATGGATTTTAGCCGCAGACGGTACCGGCACTTCCCGCATCGTCAGTGAAGAAGCAGGCGGAGAAGCAACTCACGACCTCCTATGGCAACCTACCGAACATGGCATCCGTTTTGAGGAAACGGGTGTGCGTCAAAAATCGGTTGCCCAATGGAAATGGTGCATCAAATCGGGCGAGCTTGCTTTGGCTACCAGCCCCGTTGACCATGCGATTAGCGGGAATTGGGGAGGATTTTTGGAACATAAAACACGTGCAAATGGTGCTTGCGCCCCTGGCAAAGTACAGCTATTCAGACCCATCCCACATTATACCACACCGAATACCGTCAACGCACTACCTCCTACCCAACAGCCTTACATTGCAGAAACCGGCAGAAGCGTAAAAATAGACCGCGTACTCCAAGTAAAAAGCAACCGTATCCGCATCAGGGTATGGGACAACGGTGTCGTGGACGGCGACGTACTCACACTCTTC
>JAWKLL010000038.1:0-53308 GCA_041392765.1 Saprospiraceae bacterium | reverse complement strand
GCCGATGCTTCCGGCATCGACTGCGCTTTCGCTTCGCGTCTACTTCGTGGTCTGCCTTGGTCAGAACAAAATTTAATTACTTTCGCTCAATCAGAAAAATTTAGACATACTCTTATTTCAACTGAAAACGCGCCATCCCTTCTCAATTTCTACACAAAGGTGGCTATCTGCACCTAAGCCTACATTCATACGGGCTACTTCGGGCAGCATGGTGCCGCACAGGTCAATAGGCAAGTGAGGAACGGGTGGATTTGCTACTAAATCTGCCACCAAAAATGGATAAGCCCCCAGGCTGCGTCCTTCCGCAGTGACAGCATTACTGAGCAGATATACCGCTTGCTGATCCCACAATATCCATATAGCGGCCAATGCTGTCCCCGATTCATGACGGCAGACTCGCAATATCGACTGTCCTCGCTCGTGAGCGGCAAAGAAAAGTTGCTGCATGAGCTTTTGAGGGATGGGCATGGGTTGGCGTTTTTCAGCAAACGTATCTGCTAACATCTTCCACAGTAAATCGGGGTCATCGGAAGTGGTGATGGAAAGATGACGGGCTTTTTTTAGCAATCGCTGGTTGTTGCGGTTGAAGTGGAGGGTGTCAGATGCTAATCGGAAGGTATAGCGCGATAACAAACGGTATCCAACTTGATGAAAGGGTAATGCCTGAGATAGTTCCGGTCGGAACGTCTGGTGTAGGTAAAAAACGGGTGGCAACTGCGCCACTAAATCCGGCCAAAGTTGATCTGCTAAATGGAACTGCTCTTGGGAAGCGATTTGTGCGATACCTGCCCACCAAGGGCCCCCATAAGGAGTAAGTAAAGGTTTGCGGATGGCGGGCAGTATACGCTTCATGGGCAAGAGGGGCAGAGGCATAATAGCAGGAATCCCCTTGTGGAGCTGGTGAGTGACTAATCCTTGCCAACGATGACTACCGTCACAGGCAATATCCAACCACCAAGGTTGGTGAAAAATGGGGTATTGCTCCGGTGATTGGGCAATAACCTGACGATATGCTGCGGATGGTGTCAAATGCAAATATTTCGGGCGGTAAAAATAACGTGAATGTTGGATAAATATCCTACTATATATCACCCCTTCGGGGTTCAAGGCTATTCGATATGATGGAACTTTACAATATTGCCATCCCTTCGGGATTTATTTAGAAGGGTATATCGACTTTTTAAGCCAAACCCCGAAGGGGTGAACTGATTGTAATAAACTGTAATACAAGCAAATAAAACCCCAAAAGGGGTGGCATATAATACGCAAGTGGTCTTGAAAACGCAATCTCGCGTAGTTATGAAGAAACGTTTGTTTACAGCAATTACCAAAGACGCATCTTTGTTAACCAACAGGTTGACGAGATGTGTCCACACATAAGTCCTTTTGTAGGCTCGTAAACGCCGTCCAATATCATGCGGCGACATTAGCCTTTTTGCAATCACCCCAGGTAACTATCGGGCAAGTTCAGCCTTCTCCCCTACTTATCCTAATTTCGTTCGCAGCGCCGCCAGCTCCTCCTCTGCCACCCGCAACTGCTCTGTATAGCGGACTTTGCGGATGGGGTCGTCTTCAAGTGCCAACGTTTCGTGCAGTTCCGACATGGTGTTTGTTTATATGGCCAAGATAGACAGGATTTTCAAAAACCACTATAGTTACAGCCAGCAATAATAGTTTCGCGGCACTTCATGCCGCTTTTTCACACCCCCTATCGTGCAACATACCGTCTATTGCTGCGAAGTTGTATTTCCGTCCCCTACGGTATTGCTGTTCTGCACTTTGAATTCAGGGGCAACTGTGATATTGATATATTGGTTGCGCTTCTTGTCTAGTGTGCCGTGAAATTGTACTGTAGTCAAAACTGAAACCCCATTGCTATTGGCTTCTACAAACTGTGCTTGAGCCAATCCTGCCGAATGGCCATTTTTATAGAATAGCTCGAATATCAGCAGCTTGTCTTTGGGTATTTCCAGTCCCCTGAAGGTAAATAAACCTCCGCTTGTAAGTTCTGCCGTCAAAGTGGGCGCATGTTGGGGACGCATATAGCCAATTTGTGCTGGGTCGGGGACTTGTCCATTGATTTTGATGGGGACTTGAATGGTATAATGGCTAGGTGCTGAAGGTTCAGGAAGCGTGGTAGGCGGTGTCCCTCCCTGCTCTGCTTCGAGCCAGCCAGGAATATTCACCTTGCTGCCGGGTTTTGCCAAAGAGAAAAATACAAACAGTACGATCAAAATCAGTACAGGCCAGATCCATTTAATGTTTTTCATACGCGGAGTTTTATCAGTTTGTGGTAACGGTTTATCCTCGTCACTACTAGGTTTGCTTGGTGGTGGTAAATTTACATTAATTTCAATGCGTTCTTCTCCCCTTCGTTCGTTTTTCCGAAAATCGCGCTCCATTTGTTCGGAAGTAAACCCGAGTTCCCCTAACAACTGACTAAACGAAACCGTTGTGTTGCCGTAGGAACAACGGATACCCGATTGTCGGTTTTGGTACATTTCCAGCAAGATTTCATCGTACTCGAATTCTTTGATTCGCGAAGCAGTAGGAGCACTGCAATGCGCACAATTGCAAGGTATCAGCTTATTGTAACGCAGTCGTTGGTGGAATGTATCGTGGATTTTCTCCAGTTCGCCCAGCATTTGTTGTAGTAGTAGGGCAGCCCCCGAACCTTTAGCCCATAATTCCAACTTGCGGCTATCGTAGCTTTCTTCGGCCATGCCCCGTGCAGTAAGGCCATTTTGAGATTCGATGGCGAATCCTGTTTCCCAAACATGGCGTTGACCACCTGATATTTGGCGGTGCATGGCTACGATAAACTGGGTCATAATACCTCTTGGCATAAATTCATACTCTATCACCATCCGCACACTGCCTTGGATATCGGCACGAGAAAAGTCTTTCGGAGGGTTTTTATCGAGCAACTGTGGAGCGATGTACGCATCTGTTTGCCCTATTTGATAGCAAAGTTTGAACTGCTTCATCAAAGCCACCAACTCGCTGACACGGTCTTGGTATTCCGCTGCCGTCCAGATTTGATTAAGTTCCTCACGAAGGAAATGCCCTTTGTTCTTCTTGACCGTTTCGTTATCCAGTACTTTGAAGACAGCATCGGTAGCCCACCGATTTTGGAGGATGACGATCCGATCCAGAAAGTCGTACCCTTCATACCAAAGGCAAATGCCGAGGTTGTGCAAAGTGCGCAATAAGTCCATCTGTGCCAAAGGGTCATTGAGTCCGTTTTCGATGCAGGCACTTCGATATTCCGCCATTTCCACCAAGGGCTTTTCCTTGCTCAACCGCTCCAATGCTTCCCGCGTATTACTTTTGGCCGGGGTCATGGGTATGGGTACCTGTTGTTCGAACAGACGGTGGATGTCTTTTTTGAAGTTTTGAAAATCCCTTAATCTACCCGCATCAAACTTGCTGTTGTCCTTCTTTCGCAGGCGGTCAAAATTAAGCTCATAGTCTTTCGCTACCAAGATGCCTCGGAAACGGTTGCGCAAGGCATCCGATATGTCAATGCTGCGGTCATTTTTTTGGTTTTGCACCAAAATCACCGGACTGCCGTCCCCCATTAGCTCTATCATGTGCAGCCAATAGTCTAAATCATTTTGCTTGTCGTTTACATCGGTATCCACAACGGCTACATAGATGGTACGCTTCGTCAAGAAGAAGCGGTGAGTAGCATGATAGATTTGTTGGCCACCAAAATCCCAAATATGGTATTTGAATTCTTGGGTCTTGCTCTCCCCGTCCGTATAGGAAAAGACCTCTTGCTCCACATCTATTCCCCTAGTGCTTTCTTCTTCTTTGGGCATTATCCGCTCCGTGTCTCGCAATTTATACCGCAAACTCGTCTTGCCCGCACGCGGCTGGCCTATGATAATCAGTTTTGCCTCATTCAGTGGGCGAATGTCTTCCGCTTTTGTCGCCTCCAATTCCTCGAAGTGACGTAGAATAGCCGCATTGCCCTGCTCAACGATTTCTAACGGTGGGCTGATAAGCGGGTTGTTATTGAGGAACAGGCGTTCCAACTTGGGTACTTCAAATAGCCGGATGGAAAACTCCCGCAACTGGTTGCCGCTCAGGTCTAGGTGCGCCAGCAGGGGCACATTTCCCTGCAGCACAAACTCCGTGAGTCCGTTGCGGGCAGCATCCAGCCACGTCAGGCTATCGAAACCTTGGGGCAACTGGAAGACACCGTCCAAGCCACTATCGCTAATGTCGAAATGCGCCAATGCGGGCAGCGGGGCTTTGAACGTCCACGTCTTTAGCGCCTCATTGCCACCCACATTCAGGTATTGGAGGCTGGGTATGGCCGGGAACAATACCTCCGCTACCGCCACTTTGGTGGCACAGATGCCCACCACATCGCCCGCCGCATTGCAGCAATAGGCATTGGGCGCGTGAAACTGCTTCAGCGCGGCCATATCGGGCTGCTGCTGAAATTTCACACCGAACAGGTCAGACAGTAGGGTAGCTATGGGCATGTTATCGTCTATGTTTATAAGCCATTGGCTGTTGCAAAATTTTTTCAAAAAAAATCGTCCGCTTCGCGGAAAACAACCCATCCCCCATAAAAAAGGGTAAAAGGGTAAAAAGCAAAAGGGTTAGTACCGGGCAGGCCGAAAACCGACATTGAAGTCCCTGTCATCGGCATGGATGTAGTCGCGGTAGGACACTCGACAGCTGACGTCATAGTTGAACCAAGACCCGCCACGAACCACTCGGCGAGCGTTTTTCTCCTTGGTGTCCGATAGCCACGGAGCGCCATTTGGCGGCGTATCTTGTGGCATGGGTTCGAGTCCAAACTTCCCATGCCAATGATCTGCGCACCATTCCCACACGTTGCCGCTCATGTCGTGCAGGATCAGTTCGTTGGCGGTTTTTAGCCCCACGGGCTGGGTGGTGCCGTTGCTGTTCACTTTGTACCAGCCCACTTCTTGCAGTCGGTGGCTGCCTGCATACGGGAAGCCCTGGCTGCGCTGGCCGCCGCGTGCAGCGTACTCCCATTCTGCCTCGCTGGGCAAGCGGTAAGCTAAACCCGTTTGCTGGCTCAGCCAAGCGCAATACGCCACGGCATCGTGCCAACTGATGCTCACTACGGGGTGGTCGGGATGGTCGAATGGATACACCAAGGATTGAGGCGCGTGCAGCCCTGTGGTCGCCACAAATGCCATATACTGGGCGTTGGTGATGGGGGTACGCGCTAGGTAGAAGTCGGGTAAATTCACGTTCAGCGCGCCATCGCTGCCGAGTGCTGCCAGGCCGCCGGGGATGTGCAGCATATCAGGTAAGGGAATGTCTGTGGTGTTCGGCATCATGTTTTGTTTAGGGTGGGCAAGATAGGGAAGATTGGGGAATATGGATATCGTCGCAACTGACGGAGAACTTTGAGTTGTTCGATTTCTATCCATCATGCCAGTTGCTGCACCGCTTTAAAAACACTACTCTTTACCTTTTCCCAAGTGACCTTCGCGTCAAAAACCTTCGGGTCAGCGTATTGCTCTGCGTCCTCGAAATAAGTGAGGCTTTTGATGATATGAAAAATTTCCTGTTGTTTGAATTTTTCGGAAAACAGGCGCAACATTTCCGGAAGCGGCAGGAAGTTAAGCAGGAAATATATATCGTAAAAATCCTTTTTACTGCCGCGTTGGGCAATGGCTTTGAGTTTCATGGGTGCGATGTCCTGAATATTGAGCATCCGAACCCCTTCAATTTCAAGTGGAGGAAAAAGAATAGGATAGCCCATTTTTACAAAATCAACTTTTACTTGATTGATGTTGGTAGTCAACATGCTTGAGCCTTCAGATTCGAGAGAAACGTCATCGAAATGCGTGTTTAGCAGTTCCATCAATTCTAATTTGTCGAACGGTTCAACAGTAAACAAATCGAGATCAATAGAAAAGCGATGCCCCAGTTGCAAGGCTAGCGAAGTGCCGCCTACCAGATAGAAGTGTCTCAATGCCCCTAAAGACATCAACGACCTCAATAATCCCAATGTTTCGGGTTCGACTGTGCGAGTTTGTAGCATCTGAATTCAGTTACAGCGGTGTCGAAAATGGTACTGCAAAAGGACAAGGTTCGCTTGTCCAACCAGCGGGCATTGAGTAAAACATCCTTCACGGTTGGCTTGCCATAATACAACAGCATCGCCTGAAACTCCTCCCAACGCCCGCGCGTTGCAATGCGCTCAATGACGGAAGCTTTGTGTTTTTGCAAGTCAATGCTTGCTATATCTGTATCCCAAAACAGGTTTTGTCTCAAGGTAAGCTCCATATTCGGTTGTCTTAGTAATTTGACGGAAATAACTGATCCCATTTTTTCTGAAGGCTTGCCTTTATGCACACGCTTTGTGCAAGTATTCCTACGCTTAGTGCATAAAGTCAAGCCAAAAATGGGATCACTTATTTTTTTCCCGTCCCTTAGATGGCAAAGATAACGCTTGCTTTTGATGAAAACAATTTCATTAGTCGCAACTGTCCGACAACTCAACGCTGTTCGACAGCTACCAACCAATTTTTTAGCAAGTTCCGACATGGCGTTTATGTAAGGGACAAAAAAAAAAACAGATTCAGCATTTTCGTAGTCAAAGAAATTGGATAAGACGCTTTAATTGAACCGCTTATTCATCTGATTGTCTTTGACAAATGCTGAATCTGTTTTTTCTTATCCCAAAGTGATTTGAAAACAAAAGCCCACACCGTGGACGTTTTCAATCTTGATGGATTTATCTTCCTGCAAATACTTGCGGATTCGAGAGATAAACACATCCAAACTCCTGCCGAGGAAATAATCGTCTTGCCCCCAGATTTCCTCCAAAATGGCCGAGCGTTTGACGACCTCGTTTTTGTGGCGGATAAAATACCGCAGCAAATCAGCTTCTTTTTGGGTGAGTCTTCGCACCTCCTCTCCATTTTTAAGCTCTAGGTTTTTGTAGTTGAAGAGATATTGACCTAACGAAAAATCGGTATTAAGCTCGGGTTGGCCAGGGCGCGACCGGCGCAAAAACACTTCGATTTTGAGCATCAATTCTTCTATACTAAAGGGCTTGGTGATGTAGTCGTCGGCACCGAGGCGCAAGCCTTGTAGTTTATCATCCTTCAAGGATTTAGCGGTGAGAAAAATAATGGGTACTTCCTTGTTTTTTTCCCGTATCCAGGTGGCCAAAGCAAAGCCATCCATTTCTGGTAGCATGACATCGAGTAGGCATAAATCGAAAGCATTGGCCTCAAAGGCTTCCATGGCGGCTTTTCCATCCGCGCAATGAGTGACGGTATAACCTTGCATTTCTAAATGATCTTGGGTGACAAACCCGAGGCTTTCGTCGTCTTCTACATATAGCACATGTGCTTGTTTCATGGGGTGTTGGTTAGTTTTTGGTCAATTCGGTTATCAAAGTAAGTTCGGGAGTAGTGTCCTGCTCGGGAGGGGGGACGAGCTTGCCAAGCGTTAGCCATACGGTAGTACCTTGGCCGGGCAGGCTTTCCATACGCACTTGCCAACGATGTGCCTGACACACGCGCTTCACGTAGTACAGCCCCAAGCCGAAGCCTTTTACGTTGTGTACATTGCCTGTGGGGACACGGTAAAATTTATCGAAAACCCTTTTCAACAGGGCTGGCTCAATACCAATGCCGTTGTCTTCTATTTTTAGCCAGATGTGCTGTGCGTCTGTACCTGCTGCCACCTGAATGACAGGCTGTTGTTTGCTGTACTTGATGGCATTGTCTAATAGGTTGTATAAAATATTGGTCAAATGTAGTCGATCCGCCGACAGGTAGATATTTTCACCTATCAGTGTGTCGGCTAACAACTGCCCCCCTTGTTCTTCTATGCGCATACGCGTACCCTCTAGGACGGGGGTGAGTACATCTGCCAAGTTGGTAATTTCACGCTTGAGATCCAGATTGCCTTTTTCTATACGGGCTATTTGTAGCACTTTTTCCACTTGGTTATTGAGCCGTTCATTTTGTTCCAAAATGATATTGGCATAGCGTTGCAGGCGTTTGTTGTTTTTGGTGTCGGGGTCTTTGAGGAAAACACCAGCGGCAATGCGAATCGTCGAGAGCGGCGTTTTAAACTCATGTGTCATATTGTTGATGAAGTCCTTCTGCATTTCAGATAACTGCCGTTGTCGTAAAATTACCCAAAGAGCGTATGCGAAAAAAAGCACCGTCACCAATAATATAACAGATAGGAAGACGACCAACTGCATCTTATCTAATAGAAAACTTTGAAAGCCGGGGAACTTCACGCCGAAGTAGTAGGTAAACTCCTTGTCTTTGGGTAAATTACCGAGTTCTGCATGTGCTCTTTCTCCATCGGGGGTGAAACTGCAATAGCCGCCATAGACCATTTCATCACTATGACAATCGAAGACGGCATATTCAAAGTCGATGTTCAGCGCTAAGGCTTCCAGTTCTTTGTGCAGTAGGTGTTCTAATACATATTCATCAATCTCCACCTCCATGTTTACGATCCAATAGTTGGAGGTACGTTGTTTGATAATATCCCGGCCAGGCAGTGGCACCTCATTGATTTCCGCCAAGGATTCGGCAACTTTAAGAGGGCTACATTTACTTTTTGGTTGAACTCGTCCTCGTTCATATTCCAAGTAGTCATTACCCAATAGGACTGAGTAGCAAGAATGCCGATAATGGCAAACGTGCCCATGATGACGACCCATCTTATTACATTGTTTTGCATACTGCTAATATCCCCTGAAAATCTAATTGGTGCAAATAACTATTGTTGGCTTAACAGGCCGTTAACAAGGAAGCCGGGTAGGAAAAAACTTGGCCGTGAGAACGGTGAAATCATCCGGATAAGCTTCTTCTTCCTTGAAATCGTTCAATCGATTGTGCAAAGCGTCGTTGAACGCCTGAGCGGAAAGGGTGTGGTTTTGTTGCACAAAGACCTTGAGCATATCCTCATCGAAATAGTCACCTTTGGAATTGCGCAAGTCTATCAACCCATCGGTATAGGTAAGTAGGAGGGTAGGCTCGTGCAGTTCCACCTCGCCTACTTGTATCTCTGGTAGCTCTTTGAAAGAACCAAGAATGGTGCAGCCATCCTTCAGCAACAAGGTGCGATGGGGGCAAGCCAGAATAGGCGGATTGTGCCCCGCATTCACGTACCGTAGCACGCGTTTATAACGGTCGAATTCAGCCACGAAAAACGTAATGAACCGCTCGCCACCTGTGATGCGATTGACAGAGGTGTTGAGATCTACGATGAACTCATCCAAAGGTGTTCGCTTATTGATGAGTGTGTTGAAGTTGGCTTGAAAATTGGCCATGAGGAGCGCTGCGGCTACTCCTTTGCCGGAAATATCCCCTATACAAAAAGCCAATTTGCCATCCGAAAATTCCAAGTAATCATAATAATCACCCCCAACGCCAAAATGAGGCTGGTAAATGCTAGCCAATTCATAGCAATCCGTCGCAGGCAGCGCTGCAGGAATAAGGGCGCGTTGCATTTCAGCAGCCAGTTCCATTTCGCGGCGCAGCCGTTCTTGCTCTAATTGCTGTTTGAACAAACGCTTATTCTCAATGGCCACTGCCACGATGTTGGTGATCGTGGTGATGAATTGCACTTTTTCATACATATCGTCTTCTTCCCCGAAGCCTCCGATGAAAACATAGGCAATAGGCTCTTCCTTGTGTAAAACAGGAATTACGAGTTCGAAAGCACTGAGGAAGGGGTGCTCGTTGGCATCTAAATTGACAAGTTCCTTGTAGGCACCCAGCTCGGGGGTGATGTCGTACTGGAGCTGTGCTTTGGTAAGGCCATGATGGGTAGCACGCATCCACCCTTCAACCTTCAACCCTTTTACGTACAAGGCCATTTTTTTCACCCCCAATTCAAAGGAGAGAAAGGAGTGGTACATATTGTACAAATCCTCTGCCTTTACATTGTTGTTAATGGACTGTGTGAGCGTAAGCAGCCTGTTCACCTGTAGTTGCCTCAGGTGTAATTCATGCTCCAGTTGTTCTATTCTGGAAAAGCGTTTTGCCATCTGTGCGAAGTCCGCCATGAAGAAATATAGGTAAAGCTACTGCCAAAGATAAGAAAAGCCGTTACTTTTACAGCCATATTCTATACTTGTGTGAAAAATAACCGACAAAGGGCGTATGAAATCACTAGTTTTTGACGGCATCAAACTGTGCTACACCTTAGAAGGCAAGGGTACTCCAGTGGTACTTCTCCACGGTTTTTGCGAGGATAGCCGTATGTGGGACGATTTCAAACAAGACTTATTGGAAGAACAACACCGCGTATTGGCCATTGATTTGCCCGGGTTTGGACGCTCGCAGCTGGCTGAAACTCCTTCGGTGGACTATTACGCACAAGCTGTTTTTGCTGTTATGGATGCCCGAAAAATGGAAGAAGCGGTTGTTATTGGCCACTCGATGGGTGGGTATGTGGCGTTGGCTATGGCCGCGCAGCAACCGCAACGGCTTAAAGGGCTGGGCTTGTTCCATTCTCATCCTTTTGTGGACAAGCCAGAAAAGAAGGCGGCACGGCTCAAACAAGTGGAGTTCATCAACAAGCACGGGCATCAGTTATTTGTCAAGCAACTGATTCCGAAGCTATTTGCCCCTGCTTACGCCCAAAGTCACCCTTTCGATGTAGATAAATTCATTCATCGGGCCGCTCGCTATCCAGCAGCAGGCATCGTAGGTGGTTTGTACGCTATGGCTAACCGCCCCGACCGTAGCCACATACTATCCGAGTTGGAAGCCCCTGTGTTATTCATTGTCGGGGCAGAAGACGAAGCGGTGCCTTATGAAGCAAGTATCGATCAATTAGCATTGCCCGCTATTGCCAGCGTTCATTGGTTGCCTAAAGTAGGACACATGGGTATGGTAGAACTCATGCGCCCCACCCAACGGATCGTTAGGCGGTTCGTTGATTTTTGTGTTAACCCAGGCAAAATGGCTACTGTTTCTTGATTCCTAATAAAAAACTTGTCTAGAAACTCCTCACATGGCTGCAAATTTCTCTTTTGAGCGCACACTTCGTTGGCAAATCCCGATAGCTATCGGGAATCATTACGCGCTGCGTAACTTCTCCCGATAGCTATCGGGATTGCCGCCTCGTTTTCACTCAAAATAGCTAATTTTCGCTCATGCAGGAATTCCTAGACAAGTTCAAAAAAACATCGCATCATGATACAACGTATATTACTGTTCGCCTTATTGGCTGTTGCATTGCCTGCCTTACAGGCGCAGGGTACATTTTACGGCATCAAGGGAGGCATGACCCAACAGTGGAATACTTTCGACAGAGCACCTCTTATCGGTTATCATGGCATACTTTCCGTGGAAGGTGTTGCTTCTTCCCAATCCCGCTCGACTGTTTTTATGCAGGTAGGGTATCACCAAAAAGGCAGTGCGATCCGTCGCACGCTTTGGGGGAATCCTTTTAATGCGAATGTATCCTCAGTGCCACCTCAGAAGTTTGAGTTCTATAACCTTAGCCTTTCATTAGGCATGAAAAAATACATGGCTCAATTGGGTGCTGCCGACTCCTATTTCCTCTTTGGGGTGCGAGGGGATTATACCATCGACACCAACCTCGATGAGTATGAACGATTTACGGATACTTACCCTACTTTTGCTAGTATATACCCCCTCAATGTCTATTACTTCTGGAAACACGCTATTGGGCGTGCGCCGTATTAACTACGGGCTTATCGTGGGGGGAGGGCTTAATTTTCCTTTCCGAATTTATCGAAGGCTTGGTGGAGTTTTTGTAAACCTCGATTTTTCCTTCAATACGAGCAGCCAGCCGTCTTAATAGCTGATCTCTTCACAGGACAAACCCGCTCCATTAGTGAAAGAAAATACGCAATCTGATTGTTTGAGTGATCTGTAGGTATGCTTCTTGCGCAAAGTGGAGTATATTGATTTCAAACAGCATGATATTACGCAGCGAAAACTTAGTAAAAATATACGGGCCGGCGAGAAGTGGTGCGCGATGTATCCATAGAAGTGCACCAAGCGAAATCGTCGGTTTGCCGGGGCCTAATGGTGCAGGTAAAACAACTACTTTATATGACGGTAGTTTGATCAAACTCAAACCAAGGTAAGCGTTCATCTAAATGACGAAGTCATTACCGACCTGCCCATGTACCAATGGGCACGCAGGGGTATTGGTTATTGCTCCAGGAACCCTCGGTTTTTCGCAAATTGAGTGTAGAGGACAATATCCGTGCTGTGCTGGAAATGACCTCGCTAAGCAAAGAAGAACAAACGGAAAAGTTGGAGGCACTCATCGACGAGTTCCGCTTGGAAAAAGCGTACGCAAGTCCTTTGGCGATACCCTATCTGGTGGCGAACGCTGTCGTAATGGAAATTGCCCGCGCATTAGCGACAAATCCTAAATTTATCCTGTTGGATGAGCCGTTTGCGGGTATCGATCCCATTGCGGTGGAGGATATTCAATACATCGTAGCTAAGTTAAAGACCAAAAACATTGGTATTCTTATCACCGACCACAATGTGCAGGAAACGCTCTCCATTACCGACCGGGCTTACCTCATGTTTGAGGAAGCCATCCTAAAAGCAGGCATCGGCGGAGGAATTGGCAGCCGATGAGATTGTACGGAAAGTTTATCTCGGCCAGCATTTTGAATTGAAACGAAAAGTCATTGATCTAAACGACCGCTGATGCTATATCGTTTACTAACAATAGGAATGACCACCTTCTTGCTTACGGCCTGTGGTGGGAATCAACCGGGGGTCAACCTGCGCCTTACTCCCGCTGAACGGGCGCAAATCGACACCCTATACCGCGTACAATTGGATAGCTTGCGGCCAGTATGGGACAGCCTTTGCACGACAGGTCGCGATGGCCGCCTACAACAAGCAGTAGATAGTATTGTAAAAGAACGATTAGAGGAGGAGGCTTTGCTGAGGGAGCGAACGGCTGATTAGGGGCTGTCAATTGTATGATAATATTTGCGAATCAAACGTTGGGTAGGTTATTTCCGGTAAATTATTACCGTCAGTTGTTATCTCCTACCTTGCGTTCCAGGAAGTGTAACTACCATTCTTTCCCATGCATCTTGCAATACAAAAAGTATCACCAACCTTAATAATTTAATCTGCGTGCAAGATGAGTAAAGGCACCTCGCAGTGGAACACTTGATTCAGTGTAACGCTGTCTCTAAAAATGCGCTCAAAGAAGCCAATATTACTACGGTTGCGGCGAACCATACATAACATATCAGCAGCTGTAGCTTCTACGAAATCACTAATATTTTTGTTTACTTCCTCTTCATCTTGCTCGAAGGTGAGGTTTACTTGTACGTCCCCTAGCCATTCTATGACCTCTACCACTTCTTCCGGCAACTCATTATTTAGCTGGTCATGATGGTAAACTTGGATACTCGCCTTGCTTTTTTCCGCAAGTGTTTTCAAAGGCCGGAAGACTTCTTCAGGGGCACTGACCTTTAAATTAGTCATAGCCAAAACTATTTTTTCTATTGGTTCGTACGTGAAACCCGCAGGAATGGCCAACAGGGGTATGTTCACGGCTTTCATTACACCGCCTGTTACGCTGCCTATGAATACCTCCTCCCAACCACTAGCTCCTTTGGTACCCATTACTATCAAATCGGCATGACAATGCTTCGCCTGATCTACTATCGTATCTACCGTATCACCAACCATTATTTTATATTCCCAGTGAATGTCTTCAGGAATATGTTTACCAAGCTGGTTCATACTATCTTCGGCATCCCTTCTCATGCGATCCTCTAAAGAAATCAGCATGTCTCCCCGCCGATGCGTTGAAAAGGTATGCAACAAGATAAGTCTGCAGCCTAAAAAACGAGATAGCTGTACTACATAATCCAACGCATTGCGTGCATTTGCTGAAAAATCTGTGGGTATCAAAATTGTTTTCATCATTCAGGTATTTTATTGGCTCACTTCAAAGTTACCGACAGTGTGACTTAGTTTTTATTGACAAGAGTCACTATTTTTAATGATAGTAATCATATTATTTATGTTACAAGAATGAGAAATTTGTGCATAAGCATTCATCTGATAAAGTTAGGGTAGAGCATGAATGGGCTAATTACACTTATTACGAAAAGAGTTAGCGTGCTGTTTTTTATCAAACTAAGATAGCCGTGAATCATACCTTCCAATCCTTTCATGATGGTAAAAAATCCCGTACTTTTGGTACGTGTAAAAAATAGGAAGCATGAACAGTAATAACCATCATAACGATGCAACCCATACTTTTACCGCTTTACAACCCTTTCTATGTGAAGCAGGCATTAGTGGGTTTGGAAATGAAACAGACCGACGAGCTACTGTTGCGGTATATGCATTTTTGGCGGATATACTTCCTGTAGAGGCTATTGCGTTTGTACATCAGTTACCTTCCTATGCCCTTTTCAGCCATCTTTTCACAGAGCAACAAGCACTTGCCAGCCAGCAGGAAGCTCGAAAAGCTCAACTGCTCCAGCAGATGGACGAGAAGATCAATCGCAATTTTACAGCACCATCACATATTTCACTGTCCCATGTGGTAAGAATAGGCGACCCACTGACTGGTTTATTAGGGTATGCCAAAGAACTGGATGCCGACCTTATGCTGATAGGCCAAAAAAAGGGGGAAGGCGGCCATGGAATATTGCCTCGAAAACTGGCAGGTATGCTTTCGTCGAATGCACTCATCATACCACAGAACAGTAGGTTGTCGATGCAAAAGATACTCGTGCCTGTAGATTTTTCTCCCCACTCCCAAAAAGCATTGGAAGTTGCCCTGCAAATAGGGCTTCAACTGAAAGGTAGCCCCGAAATTGTGTGTTTGCATCTGTTTGATATGCCAGAATTTGCTGTGTCAAAATCATATCAAACCCTTGTTAGAGAAGAGAAGGAGAAGGAGTTGTCGGCTTTTATTGCACCCTATAATAACCATTACAGCAACCTGCGTGTGGTTTTACAGGAGAAGGAGATTATCACTCGTGCAGGGCTTTACATATTAGACTATGCATTGGAAATACAGGCGGACATGATCGCGGTGGGTGCCAGAGGGCTTTCCCCCATTGATGCCCTGATAGTAGGCAGTGTAACAGAACGGCTACTCTCGGTTAATGATGATATTCCCACATTGATTGTAAGGGATAAGAAAAAATAGATTCAGAATTTGTCAAAGAAATCGGATGAATAAGCGGTTCATTTAAAGCGTTTGATCCGACTTCTTTGACTACGAAAATTCTGAACCTATTTTTTCCCCATATTAAGGTAAAAACCAGCCAGTTTTCGATGCTACAAAATTAAAAGACTACATTCATGAAGGATACTATCGGCAAGGTAATAAGTGTAAACGAATCTTTGGTAGGCGTACACTACGAGGATGGTGCAGTGGCAAATGGCGAGGTAGCTTACGTGCAAATAGAAGACGGGAGAAGCCTGAAGAGTGAGGTGATAGAGGTGAAAAAAGGCCGCGAGGTTTACCTACAGGTTTTTGAAGATACTACTTGGGTGAAAGCAGGCGACCCTGTTTTGTTCTCAGGCAAGCCCCTTACCGTCAAGTTAGGGCCAGGTATTTTGGGTTCAGTGACGGATGGGCTGCAAAACCCATTGTACGAACTGGCTAAAACGGAGATGTTTTTGGAAAGAGGGATGATTGTCAATCCTTTAGACACCCAAGCTTTATGGCATTTTACTCCTCACCTTGATGCGGGGGCAAGTGTAACAGGTGGAGATGTATTGGGAACCGTACCTGAAAAACTATTTGTACACAAGATTTTCATACCATTCGATCTTACGGGGCAGTACACCATTGAGCACATCGCACCAGCGGGCGATTATAGGATTACCCAAACCATTGCCACCATTAAAGATTCGGCAGGAAAAATAACGCCCTTGTCATTGTGTTTTGATTGGCCGGTGAAACAATCCATGCCTTTTCACCAGCGGGTTGTGCCTAAGGAAACACTACCAACCGGGGTTCGTATCTTCGATGCACTGTTTCCTATTGCATACGGAGGCACCGCCTGTAATCCTGCATTTTGGTGCCGGTAAAACAGTCATGCAACATGCGCTAGCGAAGTATTCGGCAGCTGATGTGGTCATCGTTGCTGCATGTGGGGAAAGAGCGGGCGAAGCAGTAGAAGTGTTTAAAGAGTTTCCCGCCTTGGTGGATCCACGCACGGGGAACTCTCTCATGGATCGCACCTATATAGTTGGCAATACATCCTCCATGCCAGTGGCTGCCAGGGAAGCGTCTGTTTATATAGCCGTTTCAGTAGGCGAATACTATCGAAAACAGGGGCTAAATGTATTGATGTTGGCCGATTCGACTTCTAGATGGGCACAGGCATTGCGCGAGACATCTGGGCGTAAAGAAGAAATCCCAGGGCCAGAGGCATTTCCCATGTATATTTCCACGTTGATAGCGGCATTCTACGACCGTGCTGGCAATGAAGTATTACCAGACGGTAGCCGAGGGTCGCTGAGTATCGTGGGTACGGTTTCACCTGCTGGTGGCAACTTTGACGAACCCGTCACACAGGCAACACTCTTGTGTACAGGGGCTTTTTGGGGACTATCCCGCGCCTTGTCTGATGCCCGAAAATATCCAGCTATCGACCGCATAGAAAGCACCTCACAGTACCCTTCCCTGCTGGATGAACGCGAAGTAGCTAAAGCTAAAGAACTCCTTGCTGATGGAAAGGTAATTGCTTCCAATATTATTTTAATGGGAGAAAAAGGGGTAACAGATGAAACATACATACGATACCAACAAGCTGAATTGTTTGATGCCGTATTCCTCCAACAAGATGCTTTCCATGAGGTGGACGGGGTGACATCCCCTTCTCGATTGCGCATGATGTTTGATATGGCTTGGCGGATTGTCCAATCGCCTGTGGCGATTAAAGGAAAGCAGGAAATACGGACACATTTCAATTATCTGCGTCAAGCATTTATAGACTGGAATATGCTTCCTATAGACGATGAAAGATTTGAAAAACAATCGAAAGTGATCTTAAATCTGATAAAACAAGGCGAACATGATTCGGAAAACGTATGAGCATATAGATGCCATTGGCCGAGCCATCGTAAGCATCCGCGCGAAGGGTGTACATAACAAGGAACTCGCAACGATTACCTATCCCAATGGGCAACAATCATTGGCACAAGTTATTGCCATCGATGGGGAAATGGTAAGCCTACAGCTATTCGGTGGCGGGTTTGGCTTAGCATCCAATTGTCAGGTGCGTTTTCTGGGTCGCCCAATGCAAGTTGCATTTTCAGAAAACATGTTGGGTAGGATTTTTTCAGGCAATGGCAAACCCCTTGATGGAGGCCCCGAATTGATGGATAATATGATCAGGATAGCAGGCCCTTCTCTCAACCCTGTTAGGCGGCTTGTGCCCAAAGAAATGGTTCGGACGGGCGTGCCTATGATTGATATTTTCAACACCTTGGTTCGGTCGCAAAAAATTCCGGTTTTTGCTCGCGCAGGAGAGCCATACAACCGATTGCTGGCCAATATAGCCACCCAAACAGATGTTGATATTATTATTATTGGAGGGGTAGGTCTTAAATATGACGAGTACCATTATTTTCGGGAACGCATAGAGGCCGCCGGCAACCGCCAACGGACGATCATGTTTGTACATACCCACCGCGACTCCATAGTGGAAGGGTTGATGGTGCCCGACTTGGCGTTAGCGGTAGCAGAACGCTTTGCGGTACAAGGCAAAAACGTGCTAGTGTTATTGTCCGATATGACCCAATGGTCGGACTATCTGCGGCAGATTGCTAATGCCCAGGATCAAATACCTGCCAACCAAGGCTACCCAGGAGACCTGTATTCCCAGTTGGCTGCTCGGTACGAAAAAGCAGCGGACATTGAAGGTGCCGGAAGTGTAACAATCCTTGGCGTGACAACGATGGATGATGTGACCCACCCAGTACCAGATAACACGGGCTATATCACCGAGGGGCAGTTTTTTATGAAAGACGGGCTTTTGGAGCTTTTTGGCTCATTGAGCCGACTCAAGCAACAAGTTAACAACAAAACCCGCCCTGATCACCGCAGCATTATGAATGCGATGGCAAGGCTGCTTTCGGAAGCAGAGGAGCGGGTGAAAGCGCAAAAATTTGGGTCGGTGCGAGATGATTACTCCCTTAGATTGCTGGCCTATCGCAAGACATTTCGCCGCGAGTTGATGGATCCTTTCCGATATTTGGATTTGGAAGATGCCTTGGATTTGTGTTGGGAAATACTTGCCAACCATTTTAGACCCGAAGAGGTAGGGATAACATCGCAAATGATACAAACATATTGGCCTCAAAAAAACGGTTTCAAAATATTGAAACGTGAACACGATACTGCGTAGCGCATGGGGTTCGAAAGCAGCAACTTCTATTTTGATTTAACCGTTAAAAACGAGCATGACAACTATGGCAGATAAAGACCTCAATCAACTGATTACCGCTTTAAAAACTGAAGCGATTGAAGCAGCAGAAAATGAAGCAGCAAAAATTTTGGCGAAGGCTCACGAACAAGCGCAAGCATTGGAGGCCGCTGCCCAGCAACGAAAACAACAATTGCTGAAAGACGCTGAAGCAGCAGCGGAAAGTAGATTGCAAGCGGGAGAGACAGCACTACGGCAAGCCGCACGCGACCTAAAAGTAGGCCTGCAACAAGAGTTGTTCGATTTGCTGCAAACGGTATTGGAGAAGGAAGTGCGTAAGTCTTTAACGCCCGACTTGATACGAGCCGTCATCGTACCCATATTGGAAAATGTGGGCAAAGATGCGGAAATACAGCTACCAGATGAGCAACTGACAGATTTGCTGGCTCATTTGCGCCATCAACTAAAAGAGGAGGCATCATCTATTAAGGTGAAAGCAGGAAAGCTTGAGGAGGCTCATTTTCAGATTAGAAAAACCGAAGAAGGGTGGCGATATGACATTACCCCTGAGGCTATTACGGAAGCACTGCGTCCTTTGCTGGCTAAAAAGTGGGAACAAATATTATAAACAATGGGGTGGAATGGAAATCTAGAATACTTGATGAGTAGCTTGCCATACTTGCGTTGGCAAGTTGCAACGGATAAACAGGTAATCGACCTGTTGGCTCAATATGCATCTGTGGACACAGAACATGCCGATCCCATGCAGATACTTGAAACGGAAGCCAGCAAATACCTGTCGGCAGAAAAAAGTATGCTATTCCAAAGTATTCGTCTTGAACACATTCATCAACCCATTTTCCAGCTGCCAGCACTAGGACGGATAGCCCAGTTTTCGCACTTTGATGCAACTTTACGACAACAAATAGCTACCCTGCGATTAGCACGAAGGGCAAATCAGCAACAAGGTGCTAACCAATCCTTGCCAAGAATCATCACGCCAGGCTCCCCGTTACAAGAAGAAATGCAATTGCTTCGATTGCAATGGGACAAATTGGAAGAACTTGCGATAGGCCACTATGCAGATTGGGATGCTTTGGTGGTGTATAAACTTAAATTGATGATACTCCAACGATTGTGGAGTTTCGACTCCCTGCGGGGGATGGATGTTTTTAAGCGATTGACCTCAACCGACAGCTTATGACGGATAGAATATTGATGAATAAGAATACGCTGGCGGCTTTAAAAACATCCTTGACAGCGTACCGTGAAGCACTGCTCATTTTCGAAATGAAAGAGCAGCAGTTGGCCAATATAGTGCTTCAGATAGAAGCGGATGTGATGCGATTACAGGAGGATATAACTCAAACAGAACACCTCGTAAGCCAGTGGATAGGGGTATTAGCAGAGCCGGGTGTATCAGTAGAGCAGTGGGTGCAAATCGCCCACATACATACCCGCGAAAAGGAAATTGTAGGTGTGCGGGTAGAAGAATTTGAGGCCATTGAGTTTGTAGCGGTAGAGATTGACCCCGTAGCTACGCCCCTTTGGGTAGATGCGGCAGTGGAAGCTATACGCGAACAAAGGGAGCGAAGTGCTATTTTCTCCGTGCAGTTGAAGGCACTAGAGAAGCTTGAGGAAGAACTATCGGAAGCTCGGCGTATGAAAAACGCTTTAAAAGAAGTATTCATTCCTGAGGCAATTGATAATATTCGACGCATTCAAATATTCCTAGGAGATGTAGAACGGTTGTCAATAGGGTGTGCCAAATTAGTGAAAAAGAAAAAAAGCAGAAGCCTATGATTGTTTCGATGAAAGAGTTACTGCTTTTCGTACCCGCGACCAAGTCGGAAGATGCTTTGCAAGAGTTGGGGGCATTGGGCGTGGTGCAACTTGAGGCCATTCAATCCCCTACGGGAGAATCTGTTGACAGGTGTGTTGAACGAATAAAGGTAGCTGAGCAAGCATTGGCATTGCTGACACAGCACAAGGGCATAAATGAAGGCAGAACCTCTTCAGAACCTTATAAATCTGGTGATCCCGCTCGTATTATTGATGTTGTTCTACAGGCAGAAAATTACAAACAGAAATGCAAGGAGCAAATAACCCAGCTAGAACAGCAATGGCAGTGGTATCAACGATGGGGTGAAAATATAAAAGTAGGGGATATCCATGACCTCAGGAACAAAGGTGTCTTTGTGAAACTTTACCAGGCGGATCGTTCGGAAATAGCCCGTTTACCGCAGCAGGAAAACGTCGTCATGTTCACCGATAGGAAAGGCGTTATCCCCGTAGCTTTATTTACGAAAGACCCCGAAGAAGTATTGCCCCTCCGGGAAGACACCATACCCCGACTATCGAATTCCGATGTGTTGAAAACGTTGGCGCGAAAAAAACGCCAGTACCGAGAAACCGATGTTTACTTGGCAGATATGGCATTGAACGAAGAGCAATTGAAGGCTTACTTAGCATATTGGAAAGAGCAATGGAGGATTAGAACAGCCCTCGCGGGAATGGGGCGGGTGGAAAGTAAAATAAGTTATCTGCGGGGATTCGTACCTGCCGAAGCCGCTGATAAAGTAAAAACGGCTGCGCATAAGCAAGGGTGGGGCTACTTGCTGCAAGAACCAAGCCCAGAACGCGAAGTACCCGTGTATATACGCAACCCCGCATGGGTAAATATCATCAACCCGGTTTTGCAATTCGTGGGCGTTGTGCCAGGGTATCGCGAGGTAGATATTTCGGTCTTTTTTCTTATCGCCTTCGCCTTGTTTTTTGCCATGCTTATTGGCGACGCGGGTTACGGTATGTTGTTTTTACTATCAGCCGTATGGTTCGGCAGCAAACTTACCCCTCCATTGCGGGTTTTAATTTATGTACTTGGTGGTGCAACAGTCGCTTGGGGAATTATCACGGGTACTTACTTTGGGTCTGAACAAATAGCGGCCATTCCTGCATTGAAGACATTAGCCATAGAGAAAATATCCACCTTTAACACGAATAACGTACCCTTTATGATGCACTTGTCTTTTTTGATAGGTGCCATACACCTATCTGTGGCACACGCAATACGGGGCGTATTATTCATTAACACCCTCAAGGCACTCAGTGAGTTGGGCTGGATATTGCTCATTTGGGGGTTGTTTTTTTTAGTAGAAGAACTAGTACTGGGTATCCCTATGCCTGAATGGAGTATTGGGCTGTTCGTCGCAGGGTTGATATTGGCCATATCCTTCTCTATGGAAGATCGCAATTTCTTAAAGAGTATGGGGCTATCATTAGCGAACCTTCCGCTAAGCCTTATCAATGGCTTTTCCGACGTGGTGTCTTATGTGCGATTATTTGCCGTAGGCATGGCCACAGGTGTAGTAGCCTCCAGTTTTAATAATATGGCATTCCCAGCAGATGCCGACCCATCGCCGTGGCAGATGATAGGGGCGGTTTTGGCACTGTTTCTTGGGCATGGATTGAACGTCATACTGGCCTTAATGGCCGTAATGGTACACGGCATACGCCTTAATATGTTGGAATTTGCAGGCCACTTAGGCATACAATTCACGGGCAAACCCTACCAACCATTTGTATTACATCATAAAAACAATGTCCTTGCGGATAATAAGGGACGGGAAAAAAATTAATTGCACAACTTTTGATTCAGAAAAATTTTCACACAATTGATCACGATAGCTATCGTGAAAAATTGTGTGAAAATATTTGCGAATCTTTTAGAAAAAGTTGTTCAATTAATTTCCGTCAAATTACTAATGTTAAAATAAACAAACCATGACAACTGACATAATGCTTCTTACTACGGTTACAGGTCTCGGCGACATGGGTATGTCGCTTACTGCGGCAGCGATTGGGTCAGCCATCGGCACAGGAATTGCTGGAATGGCAGCAATAGGCGCGTGGAAAAAAATGATTATCAACGGTGAAACAGCCGCTGCCAGTCTGCTTATTTTTGCAGGTGCTCCCCTTTCACAAGTAATATACGGGATGATCCTCAAAAACGCTATTGCGGACGCTAATCTTCCACCAGACTCTTACCTCTGGCAACTTATTATTGGGTTGCTCGCAGGAGCCGCCATGGCCGGATCTGCTATATTTCAGGGCAAAGTAGGGGCGCGTGCTTGCGATGCAATCGCGGCTGGAGCTAATGACACCGCCAAATATATTATGGTTATTGGTATTGTGGAGACCGTGGCACTATTCGTGATGATCTTTACGATGACGGGATTACCGTCATCGTAGAGGGGTAAGAAAAAATAGATTCAGAATTTGTCAAAGATAATCGAATGAATAAGCGGTTCATTTAAAGCGTTTTATCCGATTTATTTGACTCAGAAAATGCTGAATTTATTTTTTTCCATACTTATGAGCGATAGCGAGCCAAATTTGATCTATACAAGGTGTATCACGAAATCGACACAAAGCTAACATGCAATAGATTTCAGCTATCTGCCATCGACTAAGCCGATGCAGTCGTAGATATATTCTAAATATTAGATGACTCCATCACAGCTTTAGATACATAATATGAGCATCGACCAACCCATGTTTGTGGTGTCGGAAGGCATCTGGAATGGTACACAGAATACGAAAACCACTAGCTATCCATGCGCGTACAGCACTTTCATTCGTGCTAACGACCAAGTTGAACTGCATGGCCAAATAACCTAAACTACGAGCCATTTGCACAGAATGTAGCCCCATTGCTTTACCAATACCCTGCCCCCGATGTGTGGCTGCAACCATGTAGGCCGCATTGGCTATATGGTTGCCATAACCCGGTTGGTTGGGGCGAAGAATGTAGCCACCCACGATTTTTCCAGCTGATTCGGCTACCACACAGCAATGCTCTCGGTTGATCCATACCGATGATATATAAGCCCGATCATAGGAGGCATCGTAGGGGAAATATTCTTTTTGGCCAACGACTTCCTGCCAAAGTTCCCACAAAGCATCTAAGTCTTTTTCCGTTTCTGCGGTGCGATATTGTACTTCCATTCTATTTTTAGATATTGCAGTACGAAAATAAAGTTTTTTCTAATATGCGAGTATTGCTACAACGGGTAAGTGAAGCATCGGTCACGATTGATGAAGTGGTGAAATCTGCTATTGGGCAGGGTTTACTCATTCTTTTAGGGATAGAAGAAGCAGACAATGTGGAGGACATTCATTGGCTTTGTAATAAAATTGTGCAGATGCGCATTTTTAGCGACGAAGAAGGTAAGATGAACCTTTCTGTACAAGACATAGATGGTGAGTTGCTGGTTGTGAGCCAGTTCACGTTGCATGCCAGTACCAAAAAGGGTAATCGTCCCGGGTTTACCCGCGCAGCTCGCCCGGATGTGGCTATTCCTCTGTACGAACAATTTGTAGCTGAATTGGCAAAAACAACGGGTAAAGTCATAGGTACAGGTACTTTCGGTGCCGATATGAAGGTAAGCCTAATCAATGATGGCCCAGTCACCATTTGGATTGACTCCAGAAACAAGGAGTAACTCAAACCGTTGATTGCAATAGTTGTTAATCCCTAAATCAGACGCGTACGCGCCATGGTCTCTAATACAGCGGTTTCTACTTCTGTGGCTTGTAGCTCGAGAAGCGTCGCAGCTATCTCTTTTTCTGGAATACCGGGCATACGAAGTAGCGTATGTACAATACGCGAGATAATAGCACCGGGGTCATCTACGGGTTGCTGCATGATATGGATGGTGACTGATTGCATCAACCCTCTGGCAGCTAAGGCAAAAAACGCATGATCCTCGGTGTTTAAATGAGGGAAACGCTCGCTAAAAAGATCGTGGCTACGTTGCTGCTGATCGCGGAACAATTGTCCTGCCACCTGCGGAGAATTGTAGGCCGTAAGGTACAAAGCAATAGACGCGGGGTTGTGTATCATGGTATAGATATGCCATGCAATTTCAGTGGCCAAATGCAGCAGCTTGTTAGCTTGACTCAACTCCTGTGTGCGCACCAACACCCTGTAGAATGCTTCGATCACAATCTCCGCGAAAATAGCTTCCTTGTTGTCATAAAAATGGTAAATGGTACCCGTCTTCACCCCCGCAGCCGTCTGAATCTGACGGATAGTCGTTTCTTGATAGCCTTGGGTAAGAAATAGCTTGCGAGCTACACGCAATATTTTTGTCCGTATGGCAGCCTCGTGTTGTTCCCTTTTCATGTTGGATGATACCCGTTTTCGTAATGTTTATCGAATTAAGAAATAGCCCTACACGATGTAGCAACCTACACCTCAGCTACCCACTGTACACCGGCCTTGGCCTGCGCAAACTGGCCGGGTGCTAATACCCACAGCCCTTCTTTGTTGTTGAAAGCATCCACGTTGCAGGTCATCGGCTCTAGTGCAATGGATGTGCCGTAGGGCGGGGTAAACACTTGGAGAAAGGAAAACTGTCCAGCGCCTGATTCTTGCCAGTACCGGATGCTGCCCTTGGTACCTTTGAGTAACACCGACACCTCGGCATGGGTGCCAGCCAACGCAAAGCAGTTATCTAATATAGTAGCGCCGATTTTTTTACTTTCTGCAAAATCCGTGAAAGGATACCGCTTGCCCGTAGGTATCATACGTGCATCAATACCCACCATATCCACAGGTGGCAAACACAGTTCACATTCAGCGGCGGTATCAGCTAGTTGGAAATAGGGATGCCACCCCAAACCGATAGGAATAGAGGTATCCCCGTCGTTGCGAACGCCCATTTCCACCCAGCATTGCCCGGGGGCAAAGAGCCGATAGGTAAGGAAAAAAGTGAAAGGCCAGGGGTAGTAGGGTAAATCACCAGTGTATTGCCCTTCCATGCGCACCACCGCATGCTGTGCGTGCATGTCGGCTTCAACTAATTCAAGCGGTCGCTGCATCCCAAATCCGTGGAGTGCATTTTGATGGGTGGTATCGTTGAGGGGAAATTGGTAGGTAGTTCCATTCCATGTAAACCGTCCATCCCGCAGGCGGTTGGGAAAGGGATATAAAAACCCGCTTTTGCCCCAGTTGTTGAGATCCAATTCTATGGGAGTCTGGTAGCCATCGAGGAGTTCCTGTCCTTCCATTTGTAAGCTTAGCATACACCCACCGCGTTCTGGCACGAAAGTCCTGCGCAAGGGATGTGTCTCGTGGGAGAGCGTGTAACGTTTGAATGCCCCAAAATCGTCCGAATGAATGGTGAACATATCGCTATTTATTTTTTATCGGTAACTAAAATGGCTCCTGTTCTTGGAGGCAGTTCTATTTGAATGTTTTTATCTGTTTGCACCACAGGAATGCTTTGCACCACCTCCCGGAAGGGGTTAGCCCAAATCGATTTCAATGTTACCGTACGGGGCAGCTCACCTGTATTAAAGAGGACAAACACCTCGTCTTTGCCATCATAACGACGGTAAACCAATAGGTTGTGCGCCTCGGGCATTTCTATGAATTCAATACCCCCATGCGACAACACAGGATGAGCTTTGCGCAAACGCACCAACTGTTGATAAAAGCGGAACTTGGCAGCATCGAAGGCTACGGTGTCCACCGGGCGTTGCAGCCCAAGCGGGTGCGCCTTCTCAGGGTCGAAGGTGATATCTGGCCAAATCAGGGGCTTGCGGGTGGAAGGGTCGTCACTACCCCACATACCCATTTCATCACCCGCCCAGATGTGGGGGGCACCGATATAGGTAAATTGGTGAATCAGCAGCATTTGCTGGGTTTGCCAAGTGGTGGTATCAGGCTTGTGGATAAGATATGCCGCATTGTCGGATGGGTTGGTTTGAAACTTATACTTGTTTTTATTGAACAAGGAAGTCGCCAAACGCGGAGCATCATGGCTGGCTGCTACATTCATCATGCTGTAATGGCTGATGGGGCGCATACCTTCCGCGTACCGTTGCAAGCTGTCGATAAAACTAGGAGTAGAAAGCTCGTCTGGTGACTGATTGAAATAATGGCGAGCAGCGCGATACCATCGATAATTCATCACGGCATCAAATACATCGCCTTGTAAGAAGGGGGCAGGATCAAGGAGTTTGTCAGGCCATTCCTCCCACCAAATTTCACCTATGAGATAGGCATCAGGATTGAGGTTGCGTACGACTTGGCGGTATTCCCGCCAGAATCCCAAGGGAAGCTCACCTGCCACATCTAATCGAAAGCCATCTACCCCGTCTGAAGGGTCTCCGTCTCCATTGGGATCCATCCAGCGGCGGGTGACGGCGAAGATATGCTGTTTGACGGATTCACTGTATAAGTCGCCTTCATAAGCCTTAACAAGGTGATGCTCCTCAGGTGTCACGGTCTCTCGAATTTCTGGCAGAGAGGGTACACCCATCCAACCTTTCCAGGCGAATTCGTTTTCGGGGGTAGCAGGATTATCAAAAGAAGAAAGCCAGTACCAATCCACGTAAGGGGATAAATTTTGCTTGGCGCGAAGGTCATCCAATGCCCAGAATCCAGCTCCTGTATGATTCCAAGAATAATCCATAATGAGCCTCATGCCGCGTTGGTGCATAAGATCGATCAGTTGGATAAAGAGACTATCGGCAGTCGTTGTGACCCAAGAGGCAGGATCGGCAGATTGTTCTTGTTGCATTTTAATCCGATCGCCAGCTGGGTCGGGCCCGAAATTGCGGTCGATGTGATGCCAATAACGAGGATCGTATTTATGTAGGGAGGGTGCATCATTAAGCGGATTGAAATATACGGCAGTTACACCAAGTGAATCTAAGTAGTCCAACTGGTCAATAACACCTTGTAGGTCACCACCATATCGGCGCAGTTGTGCTTTTTGCTCAAACCGTTCCAAGGGATACCCTTGCGAATCAAGGGCCGTGTCAAGGGCAGCAAAATAAGGATCTGGAGCATACCAATCGTGCGACCAAGGGGTGATGGCCCAGCCCTCAGGGACGAAGCCAGGGTAGGCCCATTCCATATCTTCAGGGCGAGGGTCATTGGAGGCATCTCCATTCCTGAATCGCTCCACCATGATTTGATACCAAATAGCTTCTCGTGCCCAAGCTGGAGCATCTTCGGCACGGGTTGGTGTACCTTTTCAGGGAAAGGACTTTCCCATCCACAGGCAGTCGTCAGTATGAACAGCCCGCCTGCCAGTAGAAGAGGAATAAGGGTGAGGAATGGTTTTCCTTGCATCTGACTTTTAATTCTGTGTTTCCGTCAACAAGAAACAAAAAATGCACCATCCCGACAAGTCAAACATCAAAAACAGCCCCCAAAACACAGCCCATCGTTTATTTACTAGGATTTATCGATAAGAGACGGGAAAAAATAAGTGATCCCATTTTTGGCTTGGCTTTATGCACTAAGCGTAGGAATACTTGCACAAAGCGTGTGCATAAAGACAAGCCTTCAGAAAAAATGGGATCAGTTATTTCCGTCAAAATGCTAAGGCTGGAACTAAAAAACTAAAAAATGGATTATTGCAATGTCCAACACTTAGAGTATGCCTAAATTTTCCTGATTGAGCGAAAGCGATCAAATTTTGTTCTGTTCAAGGCACAAGCGCAGTCGATGCAGGAAGCATCGTCGAGCATTTGTAACGAAGAACAGGGCAAAATTTGCCGCTTGTAGCCAATTGAGGGAATTTTGACATACTCTTACAGGGGTATTTTGTGGCGGATGGCCGCAAAAACGCGCTTACATTTTGGCATTCCTACCAAAGCATCCCTAGGACACCTAAAGTCATCATTAAGCAAGGACTAACGTCCAGCAGGATTATCGCCTTCCCGCTACCTTTCCGTAGCGGGATTTTTTTTCCGTCCTTTATCTATTGCGTTTCCGCGCTTCCATTAGCATCTCCCGATTTTACCGCATAAAAATTAGGCAGCCGTATGCCCGGTAATAATTGGAAATTGTAACTATTGGTGCGGTTACCCGAAATAGGCCAGGGGTGTTGGGTGTCGTTGATAATCATATTAGTTGGAAAAAACTGCCAAGATGCCGCTGCGTTATTGCCAAAATCGGGGTCGATATTAAGAATCAATTTCCGAATGCGGATCATATCGAGGGTAGAAAGGGAGTTGCTCAAGTTTACATCGCTGGCTAATATTTTAAAGGGATCAATGGTATCCGTACCCAACACATAGCGCTGTATGCGTATGAGATCGGCTGTGGTAACACCATTGGTGAAGGCATCATTTTTAGTAAAGTCAAGCCTCAACTGCCCTTCACTCGGCAAACCACTGGGCAGTGTCACCCTACCATCTACAGTGGTAGTAGCAGTACCCACCAAGGCATTGTCCACGAAAAACGATACATCCACGTTCGCCACTGGTTCGTCGTCATCGGTTGTCACTAGCAGCGTGCGTTGGCCAGAAAAAGCATCGATAAAAAGCGTATCTGTCCCCAAAGGGTCGAGCCAGTCTTTAAGCCTGCCAGAAGGCCACTGGCCTTCCCATGCTTGAAAGATACGTCCGAAAAAGCCAACCGTAGCATCGCAGGTGGTAGTGCCTGTACTGCCTTGGAGTTGGGCGACTACTCGGTGTTCTTGATTAAAAAGCGCACCACCCGAAGACCCGGGCTGGATAGTACCATCACTATAGGTGACCCTAAAATGCTGGTTGGGGGGCGTAGTAACATCGTTACTCCAAACAATAGAATTTTGAAAAACGGTGGCAGGGGTGTCGAACAGACATATTTTCTGAATATCGCCTAACGGATGGGATAAAACAGCACCACCCTGAGGTGAGGCACTACTGCGATCCCAGCCTGCGAAATGGAATTCCATATTGAGGGTTGTTTCAGGGTGTAAATCCAAGAGGAGGAAGTCCATCGCTCTTCTTCCCGCCAGCGAATCACAGCCGAGTACAGCCCTGTATTCAGGTTCTTCCATCGGATTTTCGCAGGTATCGCTTCTGTAGTAAAAATCAAATCGCCATAGGTCGTACAGGGGGGTATAGCCATCCATGCAATGGAAAGCGGAGAGGAAGAGCAGTCGACCATCTTGAGCCGTATTATTGAGAAGGGTGCCACTGCAATAACCAGATCCTTCTTCCACGATAACAATGATACGAGCCACCGCGTTTCGCTCCGCTTCCCAGGCACTACCCGCAGGGCAAGCTACATTGTCGAAACAGGGATCAGATGCACCGAACCCGAAACTAAGTAGGTCTTTTTCTAGCGCATCGGCTCGATAAACGGCATCTACCCGCCAGATGTGGAAAGGGGCTTCGAAGTTATCGATAGGTGCGTGGTATTCTAATACAGCGGAGTTGCCAGCTATGATACCTGTCATAAAGCTATCGCTACGCCCTTGGCTTTCTCGGGTATAAGCCCCCAGTACCTGCCTAGTAGTAGGAGAATATACAAAAAGCGAAGCCCCTTCGGGCAGCATAAAGTCTTCGTAGAAAATGAGCAACCCATGGGCGTTAGCCACCGTAATCTGCAGCTGCCATACCTGTTCACTGCTTGTTTCCAGCAACGTCCAGTTGCCATTATTTTCCACATCAATATCCACGTGGATAGGTGCTGCAAAGCGGTTGCCTCCTGTGCGAGCATCCTCTGCTAAGTATTTCTCGGTATTGATATTGGGTAAAACCACTTCGGGAATGCGGTTCAGACGCCAAGCTGTAGCAGCGTTGCTGCCCACAATATTTTCAGCCTGTAACCCAAGGGGCGTACCGCCTTGTTGCTTTTGCGCGTAGGAGACGGTGAAATTACTCATCCATAACAAAACCACCAGCATAGTACATGCTCTCATAAAAATTCGATTTTGGGATGGTCAAATATACAAAATTCGCAAATACTAGTACTGATTATGCCAAAGCAACGAAAAGGAAGTGCCAAGCTATTTTTTGCTAATCTAAGGGACGGGATAAAAATAAACTGTTCAATTTTTGCGAATCGCCTAAAAAAATTGAACAGTTTATTTCCGTCAAATTACTAAGAGGATTAGTCCACAATCATAGCGGCCCGATCCAATTCTTGCTGTTGAATTTGCGCAGGCAACTCGCGGTAATTGTATTGCTGATCGCGAAGTTGAGGGCGGTATCCTGCTTCGCGTATGGCTTCTTGGATGCCATTCGCGGTGAATCGAAAACGCGCACCTGCCGCAGATACGACATTCTCTTCGATCATAATGGAACCAAAATCGTTGGCTCCTGCATGGAGGCACAACTGCCCCACTCGTTTGCCTACGGTAAGCCAACTGGCCTGTACGTTGATGATATTAGGCAGCATGATTCGGCTAAGGGCGATCATACGGATGTATTCATCCCCTGTGACGGCATTCCGTGCGCGTTTGATTTTTTTGAGTATCGTATCCTCATCTTGGAACGGCCAAGGAATGAACGCTAAAAAACCTTTGGCATCAGCGGGTTTTTCAGCCTGCACGGCTCTCATGCGCACGAAGTGATCCATGCGCTCATGGTTGGTTTCTATGTGTCCAAACATCATGGTAGCACTGGTGGTAATACGCAGTTGGTGAGCTGCTCGCATGACATCCAACCACTCTTCGCCTCCACATTTACCTTTAGAAATAAGGCGACGCACCCGATCGCTGAGGATTTCCGCCCCTGCACCGGGTAGGCTGTCCAGCCCAGCCTCTTTCAATGCCTGCAATACTTCGGAATGGCTGGCTTGCTCCAGCTTGGCAATATGGGCAATCTCCGGAGGCCCCAAGGCATGTAGCTTTAGATTGGGGTAAAGAGATTTCAACTCGCGAAATAGCTTTACATAATAATCCAAGCCCAGATCGGGGTGGTGGCCACCTTGTAGCAGTAGTTGTTCCCCTCCTAAAGCAAAGGTTTCTTCAATTTTCTGCTTGTATTCTTCTAGGGTAGTAATATACGCCTCTTCATGACCGGGCCTGCGATAAAAATTGCAAAACTTGCAATTGGCAATACACACATTGGTCGTATTGGAATTGCGGTCAATAATCCAAGTAACCACGTCGTTGGGCACATGGTGCTTGCGCATCTGATGCCCCGTGTACATCAGTTCGGCAGTGGTGGCATTTTCGAGTAGGAATACTCCTTCCTCTGCTGTCAGGAATTCCAAATTTAAAGCCCTTTGCAAAAGATCGTCGGTACGCATGGCTGTAAGTTGAGTACTTATTTAACGTAAATTACGGATAAAAGCCAAAGGTAATAAATTAAAAATCAACAGGTTAGGGTGTGCCCCCTGCAAAGCAGGGGTCGGGCTATCCGCTCCAGTATCGGCTGAGCCGATACGTCCGCTTTTATCCCTCACACGGAAAACATCTGACTGACTATCAATTGTTTGCGTGTTTACTGCTCGATTTATTTTCCATCATTCACGTTATTTACGTTAATTAATGGATAAGCTGAAAGCGTATAAGCAGCATATTTACCCATGCTCCCCGTCCCTTAGGCAACAAATGTACAAAACTACGGTTGCAAAATTTTCAATGTTTTTTGAAACTTCTTTCTTTTTAAGGCCGTGTTCAAAGACTAAGGAAAAAGGTTGTTTCTTCGCATCTAGGAAATAAGGGACGGGAAAAAAATAAGTGATCCCATTTTTGGCTTGGCGTTATGCACTAAGCGTAGGAATACTTGCACAAAGCGTGTGCATAAAGACAAGCCTTCAGAAAAAATGGGATCAGTTATTTCCGTCAAATTACTAAGGAGGCTATGATATATTTGATCGCATTAGTAGGAGCATTTGTAGCCGGTGTCATCAACACCTTGGCAGGTAATGGATCGGCCATTACACTCACCATATTGACGGAGCTATTGGGGTTGCCTGGCAACGTAGCGAATGCTACCAATCGGGTGGGGATTGCCATGCAAAGTGCTGCGGGTACGTGGGGCTTTTACCAAAAAGGCCGCCTCGATCTGCGTCAGAGTGGACCGTACATTTTACTTACATCTATCGGCGCATTAGCAGGCATTTATGCTGCGGTGCATGTTAGTAACGAAGGGTTTATGGCGGTTTTCCGGGTTTTGTTAGTACTGATGTTGTTTGTTATTTTAGTAAAACCTAAACGTTGGTTACGGGAAAGTTCGGATGTGCGCAGTTTACCCCTATGGGTGAGTGTTCCTGTTTTTTTAGCATTAGGTTTCTATGGAGGGTTTATTCAAATGGGGATGGGGATTTTTTTCTTGGCGGCTATGGTGTTGGTAGCGCACTACAACCTTACCGATAGCAATGCGGTGAAGGGCGTAGTAGTGGCTGTTTATACGATTACCGCCGTGGTTATTTTTGCGTGGCAGGGCATGATAGATTGGAAAATCGGCTTGCTTATGGGGGTAGGGCAAATGGCTGGCGGCTATCTGACCGCCCGTTATGCTGCCACCGACCCGCGTGCTAATGCGTGGGCTTACCGCCTGTTAGTAGCAGTTGTCATACTGGCTATTCTTCGCACTTTTGGTTGGTGGGGTGGGTGAGATTTAGTAATTCATCCTTAGCTTTCGCCCTCTTTTTCCCAAGCTCGGTATCGGGCGGTGTCCTCAAATACACGCAAAAGGATCAACCGATCTTGTACCGTAAGTGGGGTATTGCGGCGTTCCATTACCCGTTCGGCCATTTCTACTGCTTTGCTGGTGCGGAAAGTAGTAAAGCCATGCGTACCTCCCCAGGCGAAGGAGGGGATAAAATTGCGTGGAAACCCGGAGCCAAAAATATTAGCACATACGCCTACCACTGTGCCCGTGTTGAACATGGTGTTAATGGCAGCTTTGCTGTGATCGCCCATGATGAGGCCGCAAAATTGCAACCCCGTTTTGGCGAAACCGCCCTTGGGGTAGTTCCAGAGTTTTACCTCTTCGTAGGTATTTTTGAGGTTGGAGCAATTGGTGTCGGCTCCCAGATTGCACCATTCACCGATGACAGAATTGCCTAAATAACCATCGTGTCCTTTGTTGGCGTTGGCTTGAAAAACTACATTATTTACTTCTCCTCCTACCTTACAGCCAGGGCCAAGTGTGGTGGGGCCGTATATTTTAGCACCCATTTTCAAGATGGATTCTTCGCACATAGCTAATGGGCCGCGCACCAAGCATCCTTCCATTACCAACGCATTACGGCCTATATAAACAGGGCCTGTTTTAGTGTTGATGGTAGCACCTTCTATTTCTACACCGGGTTCAATAAAAAGCTGGTCTATTGGCCCAATAAGGGTGTTGGTATGCGAAAGCGGGGCAGACTGTCTGCCAGTAGTCATCCGCTCAAAATCGTCCCTAATGGCTCTGTCGTTCAGTTGGAAAATATCATATACCGCGTTCAGCTTCTGTATATCGGTATCCTTGGCTTCAAAACCCGTTAATTCGCCGAAGTCTTCATCACGAATCAGTTGTTCTATCTGTTTGCCTGTCAGTCTGGCAGCCAATAGTTCTCCATTCAGTAGTATGGCTTCGCTGAAATCGAGTTGGCGAACCAAGCGCACCACTTGGGGTGTCGGTAGCAATGCGCCGTTGATGATGAGATTGTCTTCTCCGTAGGCCATCTCGTATTTGTCGCTCAGATAGTCTTGCGTTAAAAAAGAACAAGGCGACTGAAAAACACGCGCCCATTTTTCCTGTATGGTAAGTATGCCTACCCGTAGTGCCCCCACTGGACGCGTGTAGGTGAGCGGAAGGAGATGATCCCGGGTTTCATTGTCGAACAGGATGAGGTGCTGCATAGGAACTACGATTCTTTTGATGCGTAAAAATAAAAAAGTCTCAAACAGCTATACTGGTCGAGACTTTTTTTTGAGAAAAAGTAACCGATGGTTGACTATTTCTGCGAGAATTTGGCAAATTTCTTGTTGAATTTGTCAATTCGACCCGCTGTATCCACAAACTTCATCTTGCCCGTAAAGAACGGGTGAGACTCGTTGGAAATTTCCAACTTGATCAGCGGATATTCTTTGCCATCTTCCCATGCCTCTGTGTCGCGGGTAGGCGCACATGAGTAGCCCAACCAGGATTTATCCACCGATATATCGCGGAAAATAACCCTGCGGTAAGAACTTGGATGAATATCTTTCTTCATGGTAGTATTGTTTCCTGTTGAAATTCGGACGGCAAAGGTACGTTTATTTTTCGTAAATAAAAGATTGTCAACAAATTTATTTCACCATTTCTTTGCCTCCAGACTCAATCGTGTGTCCAAAAAACACCGCGTTGCCTAATAGCTTGCTGGTGCCAAACCAAAAAGCCCTGAAAGCAGGTTCAAAAGCCATAGACACCACCGTGCCGCTTCCTTTACCGCTCACAACAATAGCTGCCGATTCCTTGATAGCAGCTAAACTACTACTGTGAACATATCCACTCAAGTAGGGCGAAGCGGTAAATCGCAAAGGAGTGGCGTAGGCGTTTTGGGCGGGTTCATAAAACAAATTGTCTTTCATAAAGACTGCCATATCAGTACGGCTACAACCATACAGCAAAGGGTGGGTAAGATCGGCAGAAGCTTCAAAAATAGCTCCTCCCAGTACACGTCCACCGGAGTCGGCCTCCAAGCTGCCATAAGGCCGGTTGTGGTGGCTGTCTGCGGCAGGTTTGCGCTCTGTGAGTTGCGCCAACCCATTAGCAGCGCACCAGCGGTTGGCACTTTTTTGAGCAATGAGCACTCCGCCCTTGCTTACCCATTGGCGTAGCTTATCGGTTTCTGATGCAGAAAAGCTATAACGCCCATTGGGCATGATAATGACATTGTAGCGTGCTAAGTCGTGGCGTCCCATATCCGTGACATCCAATTTTGTGACGGGTATTTGGTATCGCACATCCAACAAATGCCAATTGGTACCAGCTTCATAGCTGGTTACCCCATTGCCTACCAAGAGTGCCACTGATGGTTTAGATAATGTATGGTACTTACGGCTTCCCATATCAGAGCCTTCTGTACTCAACCCCGTTGATACCCCGTAAACAGGAACGTTCGATAGTTTCGCGCCCTGTGCAACGGCGTTGTGTACGGCTTCGGCGGTAAAACCGTCCTGATTTTGTACGCTGACAAATACGGTACCCGCTGGGTAATGCGTCCTGCTATTTGGGAAGGCTCGGTCGTTACTTTGAGTCGCAATCCTTGATCCATGAGGTAATACGCTAAGCGTGGCGCATAAAAATCTTCCCAAGTGAACAGGTAGGCGTAGTTGGCCGTAGCAGGTGCCTCAACTGCCACATCGGGCAAGGATTGTAACGCTTGCCTTACAGAAGGCGCATTGTTCAGCGTAGCATAAGGTAAGTTGAACGCCATAGGCAGCGTCCATGTAGGATGTCGTAAAGATGTTATCCTTGAACTCCTTGATGGGGTCGAAAATACCTTTTACAAATCGGTATTGGTTTTGCCGCAAAGGCACTGCGTAGCTTTGTCCAGCCTTGAAAGTAGTGCCATTGGCTTTTACATCCGAAGTAAGCGGGTACACCTCTACTTGGTGTTCCAGCAAAATATCAAGGAGATGGCGGGTGCGGCTTTTGTCACCGTCGTCGCCAAATACGTAACCGTATCGGCTTTCCGCTTGTGCTTCTTTTCGGGCAGATGTGTAAAAGTCTCGCTGAAAGGAAAGGATGTCCTGCCGCAACGTCACCACAGCTTTGTAGGTACTGATTGAGGTTTTTACCTGATTCCGAATGGTAAAAGGAAATGTCAGTAAGCCACATCGGATTCTTGTACATGCCCTCTTGAACTGGCTTGTTCAAACAGAATACCGATACAACCATTCACATCTGGGTAGGTAGAACCCTTGCCATAGTAGTAGTCATCGTACCCTTCCTTGGAATAATACAACGAACCAATATATCTAATTCAGCCGCGTGGAACTTGGCTATTTCTTCCGTTAGTTCTTGGTTGCGCCAAGGTGTGATGGGATGCACGCGAGAAGGCTCGCCGGGCATGAAGAAAAAAGTAGAATGGGTGCCCATCTCGTGGTGGTCGGTTAGCACGTTGGGTTTCCAATCATGGAAAGTGACGATACGGCCTCTGCCTTCTGGATGCTGAACGGGTAGCCAATCGCGGTTCAAGTCGAACCAATAGTGATTGGCACGGCCACCGGCCATGCTTCCCTGTATTCCCTATCTTGAGGGTCGGCGGTTAAATGCTGGTTTTTGCTGGATGTTGCTTTTATGCTAAATCGGTTGAAACCATCCGGGTTGTAGCAGGGGTCGAAAAGGATGATGGTGTTTTGTAGCAGTTGTTCAATTTCCGCACCTTGACCCGCCGCTAAATAGTAAGCCATCAACATAGCGGCATTACCACCACTGGGTTCGTTGCCGTGAATGCTGTATCCTTGATACAATACCATAGGGTTATCATCGAGCCCACCTGCCGGAACGGTCGGGATCGCTGAGGGCAAGGTGCTTGGATTTTAGTTCAGGCAGCCTGTTGTGATTGGCAGGGCTGGTTACTGTCAGGTAAATGAGGGGGCGTTGTTCATGGGTGCGGGCGTATTCTGTCAGCGTCATTCTCGGCGACAAGTTGGCTAGCAGCCGGATGTATCCCAATTGAAGATCGTGGCTCACATGCCATTCACCTATCTGCCACCCCAAGTAGTCTTCGGGGGTGGGGATGGATGCATCGTAAGTTATATCTGGCAAGTAATAAGTCAGCGGCTGTCGCTGGGCGACCAGCACGGAAACTAAGCACAGGCTTCCAATCAATAAAAGCGATAAGCGATGTATCATACTACGTCTCAAATTTATGTCCGTCGTGAAAGTAACCAAAATTCACGATACCCTGAGCGCGTAGGACGGGCCTAGTTTAGAATTGCAGCGAAAACCCTTTATTATTCAGTAGTATAGCAAGAACTAATCAGCGGCTTAGCAAAAGTTTTTCACCATTAGTACCGGTGATGAGCAGATGGTTGTTTTCCACATACCATTTTCCGAGATGGGCGGTTTGCCACTGGCCACTATCCTGTATGAGGAGATACAATTGATTGCCTACTGCATACCAGCCGATGCCGTCGATCGGCCCAGTTCCATTACCCTGGCTTTGACCATAGTAGCCGCCACTCATAGATGCATTGCTTCCCCCTTCAGAAAGTGTGCCATCAGGAAGGAAAACTAGCGATTGGCTGAAATTTGCGCCCATGAAATTATCGCCATAGCCCGAATTGTAGGTTTCGTTTTTAGTCCAACGCCCAGATAATGAGGCTGGAAAAGAAGCATTAGCAGGGAAAGGAATACGGTTGACCACTGTAGGCTGGGTGGCCGTAGCGCCTACGCGATCCACGGCAAAAGGAATGGTGGCTACTTCCCCGTAGATATTAAAGGTCAGACTCCCTTCAAGATGATTTTGTTGCTGTATAGCAGACAACTCGGCGGTTATTCCCCAGCGATTGTTCTATGGCAGTACCAGCAGCTGGTTGCCCGTTGCCTGCCCTTGCACGATGAAAGATTGGTAGCTGTCGCTAAGGGTTCCTGAAACGCTACTACCCTGCTGTTGAAGTGTGAGTGTGATCTGGTCTTCGTTTAAGGTGCCGTTATAGGTTCCAGCCCACTGCGCTAATAATGCCGTACTCAATAAGCACAGTGAAAAAGTGATGATTGTTTTCATGAAAATAGGTTAGATATACTTTTATGTCAAATGGCTAAGTCCTCAATATACCAGTCAGGATTTTCAAAGATAGCTTCGACATCGGTTTTGAAGGCTTTGTAGTCGAAGGGAGCTATAAATTTCTCCTCGTGTCTGGCGATGGAGTCGATACCTTCAAGTAGTGCCTTTTCCATGAGTTTAATGACGGCTCTTTTATCGCCTTCTACAACTTCCTGATAAGGCACTCGAATGCCGATATCAACACTCGCTTTTTTGGGATAATAATCGCTACCAACCCAATTAGAAAAATTGGGGGTGAGGTTTTTTATAATAACGAAGGTGAAATAGAAGTCGGTGATGCCACTGCCGTAATCGCTAAGGTCTATTTCTTGAGGTAATACCCTCAGGAATAGCCCCGGATCTGCCTTTGGATATAGTTCGTGCCATATCCGACCAGAGATGAACAGGTGTTGTTCACGCTTATTATTCTGGGTATCCGCTATTGCTATATGTTCTTGACTAAGTGTCATATTTATTTCCTGGTGGTCGTGCCAAAATTACTTCCCTAGCGGTGGCTTCTGGCAGGAGCGGGTAGTTGTAGATCAAAACCTTCTCCTGTTTAAGGCACTCGCTGAAAGTACCATAAAACATTGGAAGAAATAACAAATTGGGTGCGCCGTAATTTCCTCAGGGTATCGCTCGGCTTCTCCTTTGCGGGTTACTCCATACTTCCAGACATTACCTTTGTACAAATATATAACATTCAGCCCAAATGGGCAAGAGAGGCAGGATATTCCCCGTCAATTGTCGCAATGAGCGCATATTGTACCGCATTATCAATTTCTTCGAGTTCTGATCCCGCTTTGTTTGCCGCTCTGGGGATAGGACGATTTCACCATCAGGCGTTTCGATAACACCTGGCAATTCTCCTACTGCTATTCCAGGATTATTCCTGAAACAAGGACTACTCCAAACAACAATAGTCACATAAAGCTTCGTGGCGAATTGCCGTTTTCATTGTTTATAAAGGCTTGAATATCGCTGTCAACAGCGGTTCTCCTTTTTGCGCAGGAGGTGAGGCAAGCATAAACTATTTGATTAGTAAACAGCATACAAAGGTAGAATAAATTAGTGGTACGCCTTAATGAACAATCTCAGCGTATACAAAATTCTCCTACATAACCTCTATTAACTGCCTCATAGATTATTTACTACTACATCCATATTTTTCAACCCAAAGAACTATCTTTGTCATATTGGCAAAGTAATTGAGCGGATTGGCATTTCTGTGGCGCGTTCTTCGGGATGCTTTTTTAGCATTTTATCGGTAGCCTTTCTGTCGTATTTACTTTTTGATTTCATTCTGCATATATTCATTTCATGAAAGATAAACTGATTTACGGTATCCAGCAAATTGGTATTGGCGTACGCGATGCAGACGCTGCCTTTGAATGGTATGCTTCAAGGTTAGGCTCTGATGTTTCTGTGTTTGAAGATGATAACGTAGCTACTTATATGGCACCCTAGATGGGAGGGCAGCCCCGTCGCAAAAAGGCTATCCTGGCTATGAATATGCAAGGAGGAAGTGGTTATGAACATTGGCAATACCTCGAAAGAACCCCTGTTGATCCTCCCCGTCAAATTGAAGTTGGGGACAGAGGCATTTTTAGTGCTTTTGTAAAATCGCGAGACATACATCAATCTTATCAGCGACTTCAACAGCGAGGCGAGAAAATAGTTACACCTATCCAATTGGAACCCGATCAGGCCAAAAGTTTCCATTTAAAAGATCCATTCGGAAATGTGCTCCGTATCAAGGAGTTCAATTCTTGGTACACAAAAAGTGGGCACGATACGGGAGGTGTTTTTGGTTGCCTCATTGGCGTATCAGATATTGATCGGTCGTTGGCACTATATGCGGGTGTGCTGGGATACGACAAAGTACTCTACGACCGCTCTGGCCAGTTTGAAGATTTGTGGGAATTACCTGGTGGGAGACGTAATTTTCGCAGGGTATTACTCACCCATTCAGCACAGAGAGTAGGCGGGTTTAGTAAGCTCCTCGGCGATAGTCAAATCGAACTTATTCAGTGCCTTGATGAGTCAACTCCTCATATTTTCGCCAATCGCTACTGGGGGGATACCGGTTTCATTCATTTGTGCTTCGATATTAGAAATATGAAGAAACTCACAGCGGAATGTGCGGAAAAAGGCTTTCCCTTCAAAGTACTCAGCGATGGTGCTTTTGATATGGGAGACACCCAAGGTCATTGGGGCTACTTAGAAGACGCAGATGGTACCCTCATTGAGTTTGTGGAAACCCATAAAGTACCGTTGTTGAAATCGATAGGGCTGGGTATTGACCTCACAAAAAGAGACCCTCTAAAACCACTGCCCAATTGGATGATTAAAGCGATGAGCCTAAAACGGGTAAGAGGTGGAAAAAAATAGTCCTGACACAAGAGATACGATGTCCACCATCCTCTATATCCACGGGTTCAATAGCGATGGCGAAGGCTGGAAAGCGGATGCTTTGCGAAGACAATTCCCACAGGCAAACGTGCTGGCTCCCGACCTACCCCCCAACCCAGAGGAAGTAATAGCGATATTGGCCGATATTGCCCAAGAGGCGGGTGCATCCTTGTTGGCTATCGGCACCTCCTTAGGTGGATTCTATGCGCGTTATCTCAGTGCGCGGTTTGGTTGTCCTACTTGGCTATTCAACCCTTCCATTACACCCGATTTGACATTAGACAGCAGAGGCATTGGACAATTTTATACCTGGACAAAAAAACGGCCCTATCTTTTCAAAAGGGAGTATTTAGCTGCCTTGCACACCCTTCGAGCCTATGCAGATTTACACCAAAATCCCGCTTTGTTACGTTTTTTTAGCTACCGACGATGATGTATTAGACCATTCCTCCATTCCCACCCACTTCCCACAATCGTACATAGAATGGGGATAAAGCTGGACATAGCTTCACTTCCTTTGAAAAAATACTAAAAAGGGTAAAAAGAAGGTTGGATGTCGTAAAATCCAAATTTTTACTAAAACTTTCTTTTTTTACGACCTGAATTAATATTGCTGTTACCTTGCAAGAATATTTAATTGAAACAAGGCAGCAGTATTTACAATACCGTAAAAAGGAAAAACCAATTTCAATGGAGCCAACAAGATTGTTCGACTTTATCTATTACCAAGCCATGAACCACCCATTGGATCACGCTATCGGCGGGAAGAACGCGGAGGGTAAGTGGCAATACTACAGCACAGAGAGATTATTGAAAAAGCCAACGCAGTGAGCCGAGGGCTCATCGCCTTAGGGTACAACCCGGCGACAAAATAGCCCTCGTTGTGTATAAAACTGCCTCGAGTGGCCATCATGGATATAGGTTTCAACAAATTGGTGCTATCAATGTGCCTGTTTACCCTACCATTAGCCCCGCGGAGTACGAGTATATTTTCAATGATGCCGGGGTGAAACTCTGTTTTGCAGGTATGGGTGACCTATATGCAAAGGTGGCCAAAGCCCAGCCCAATGTGCCTACGCTGGAAAATATTTACACCTTCGACCACTCCGAAGGACTTCCTTATTGGGAAGATATTTTCTCCGATGAAGGACAAGACGAGGTGGAACGCCGCAAGCAGGCGATACACTCCGATGAATTGGCCACCATTATTTACACCAGTGGCACTACGGGCAACCCCAAGGGGGTTATGCTTTCCCACGATAATATTGTCAGCAATGTTAAAGGGGTGCGTTCCTATCTTCCGATAGAAGCAGGAAGCCGTGTACTCAGCTTTTTGCCCTTATGCCATATTTTTGAACGAGCAGCCTCTTATGCTTTCGTTTACCATAGTGTGAGTATTACCTTTACAGGCACGGATAACCTTGGCGGTGAAGATGGCGACCTACAAGCTATCAAACCCCATTTTTTCACCACCGTACCCCGTTTATTGGAAAAAGTGTATGAAAAAATATACAACAAGGGCTTGGAGTTGACGGGCTTGAAAAAATTCCTCTTCTTTTGGGCGCTTCGTCTTACTGATACCTACGATTATGATGCCCCACAGACAGGGTTCAAATGGGCCATTGCTGATAAACTAATTTTCAGTAAATGGCGAGCAGCTTTGGGGGGGAACATCAAAGGAATCCTAACGGGTGCAGCGCCTTGCCCTGTCAAGATTATGCGGGTGTTTTCAGCAGCAGGAATCCCTATACGCGAGGCTTATGGCCTCACAGAAACGTCTCCTGGTTTGACACTGAACCGGTATCAACCCGGAGGAGCTATTATGGGCACTGTAGGCCAATTGTTTTCCGATGTGGAAATAAAAATAGATACACATGGTGACTACCGCCCGGGCGAGGGGGAGATTTTGGCAAAAGGCCCTAACATCATGATGGGCTATTATAACAAACCAGAAGCCACCGCTGAAGTGATAGAGGAAATCAACGGCGAACGTTGGTTTCGCACAGGCGATGTGGGTACTTGGGTGACGAACAGCCAAGGCGATCAATTCCTCAAAATTACCGACCGCAAAAAAGAACTGCTCAAGACCAGCGGCGGTAAATATGTAGCACCTGCTCCCATCGAGAGCCTTTGCAAAGAGGACTTCCTCATTGAACAAATCATGGTGGTAGGAGATAAGCGCAAATTCGTTTCCGCTTTGGTGGTACCTGCTGAAGAAGCCTTGCGCGACTACTGTGAGGAACACAACATCCCTTTCCATTCGTTGGAAGATGCCGTTCGGCACCCCAAAGTATTGCAATGCTATCAGGGAATTTTTGATAAACTCAATCCATCGTTCAATAAAATTGAGCAGATTAAAAAATTCACCCTTCTACCAGTGGTATGGGATGCCGTGAGAACAGATGGTACCGATGCTGAACTCACCCCTACCATGAAACTCAAGCGCCGCGTTATCTTGGAAAAATTTGCCAAGGAAATCGAGGCTATGTACGAAGAATAAGTTTTTTGAGAAGAGGAGTCGAGTCTATCAATATTTACTTACTCCTCAACCATATTTTACGGTTGTCAACCTGATGGGGTTATGGATAACATCAGGAGGATAACAATGAAAAACAATAATGTATGAGTGAGCAGCACCCTTGGCTGAAGCATTACCCCAAAGGCGTTCCTGCCAATATCGACCCGCAGACTTACCCTTCGGTGGTCAGTGTGTTGGAGGAGATGTTTGCTAAATACGCTTCTCAAAAAGCATTTTCTTGCATGGGCAAGGAATTGACTTTTAAGCAAATCGATGATTACTCGCGCCATTTCGGGGCTTACCTCCACTCTCGTGGGCTGCAACCCGGCGATAAAGTGGCACTGATGATGCCCAATTTATTGCAATATCCTATTGCATTATATGCCGCTTTCCGCGCTGGTTTTGTGGTGGTCAACACCAATCCACTTTACACACCCCGAGAAATGCAGCACCAATTCAATGATGCAGGGGTAAAAGCCATTGTTATTGCGGAAAACTTCGCGGCCAACTTAGCTAGTATCATTAAAGAAACTTCCATCACTACCGTCATTACCACTAGTATAGGCGAAATGCTGGGCTTTCCCAAGAAGATGGTTGTCAACTTTGTGGTGCGCAATATCAAGCGCATGGTGCCTAAGTACCAGATTCCCAATACCGTTTCTTTCTCCGAAGCCCTCACACAAGGGCGTAAATTCAGTTTACCCACGTTCACTGCTCACCCCGACGATGTGGTGGCACTTCAATACACGGGTGGCACTACGGGCGTGTCTAAGGGAGCTATGCTCACCAATTACAACTTGGTGGCCAATATGATGCAAATACGCGCCTGGATGATGCCCCAATTACGAGAGAAAGAAGAAATCTGCTTATGTCCTTTGCCGCTGTACCATATTTTTGCGTTCACCGTCAACTGCATGGGACTAGCCAGCATTGGCTCCCTGAATGTATTGGTGACAAACGCACGCGACATCAATTCCGTGATTCAGGCCATGAAAGACTACCCCATCAGCCTGATGACGGGGGTCAACACCTTGTTTAATGCCTTGCTGAATAATCCTGAGTTCAAGACGATCGACTTTTCTTCGCTTAAAATAGTAGTAGGAGGTGCAATGGCTTTGCAGCGTTCCGTGGTCGAACGCTGGCAGCAGACCACTGGCAGTATCCTAGCGGAAGGATATGGTATGACAGAAGCCAGCCCCGTTATTGCTGTCAACCCGCTCGATGGACGTGCGCGGATCGGTACCATTGGTTTGCCTGTTTCTTCCACCGACGTACGTATATGGGATGAAGAAAAGGGACGCTGCCCAGTGGGGGAAGTAGGTGAAATTCAATGTCGTGGACCACAAGTGATGAAAGGTTACTACAACCGTCCTGAAGAATCCGCCAATACCATCCAAGATGGGTGGCTTTGTACAGGAGACATGGGTATTATGGATGCTGATGGTTTTATCAAAATAGTGGATCGGAAGAAGGATATGATCCTCGTTTCTGGCTTCAATGTTTACCCCAATGAAATTGAAGACGTGGTGGCCATGCACCCTAAGGTGGCTGAAGTGGCCGCCATTGGCATACCCGACGATAAATCGGGTGAAGTGGTGAAAATTTTTGTGGTCAAAAAAGACAAATCACTCACAGAAAAGGAAATCATTGCCCACTGCCGAGAGAACCTCACGGGCTACAAGGTGCCTAAATCTGTTGCCTTCCGCGACGAATTGCCCAAAACGAACGTAGGAAAGATACTGCGCCGTGCCTTGAGGGAAAGTTAGAGGTGTTGCTTTTACGTTTTTTGGGTCAAAGAACTTGTAAAAAAATACCCCTTTCAACAAATTGGAAGGGGTGTTTTTTTAGTATCAGAATAAGTAAAACTACTCGTGATGGAAGCATTTTATTATTCCATCCATTTCACTTTATCAGCAATGGCACCCCGCTCGCGAACTACTTCGGGTGAATGGTAGTGTGATAAGTAAAATAATCCATAACAACTTTCACCTTCTTCTAATTGCAGAAATTCGCCAATATGTTTTGTCACTCCGGGCGAAGACCAAAAACTACCCAGCCCGTAGGCGGTAGCCGTGAGCCACATATTTTGAACAGCCATAGCCAAAGCGGCTTCTTCCTCCCACAGCGGTAGCGATTCTTCAGCATCCCGCTTCAGAATAATAGCGATGATGGTATTGGGCTTGGTAGGATTGGTGGTGAATTTCTTGTGCGCCTGCTCTGAAAACTTTTCGCTAGGAGTGATGCGCGTATATGCTTCACCCATTGCTTGCGCTAGTTCTTTCAATGCCTCGCCACGGATGACGCGGAAACGCCAAGGCTCCGTTTTCTTGTGGGTGGGTGCCCAGTTAGCGTTTTCTAGCATTTCCTCAATGATAGCCTTGTCGATAGGTTGGTTGCCATCATACATAGCAGGAAAAACAGACTTGCGGCTGCGGATCAACGCGCTCACAGCGGCGGGTGTAAGTACCGTATTCATAAGTATTGACGATTTTTCCACAAAAGTACAATTATCCAATCAACGGATTGTGAATTAGAGTATGTCTAAATTTTTCTGGTTGAGCGAAAGTGAGCAAATATTGTTCTGACCAAGGCGAAAAGCACAGTCGATGCCAGAAGCATCGGCGAGCATTTTCAACGCTGGGCAGGACGATATTTACCGCTTGCAGCCAATTGAGAAAATTTTAGACATACTCTTAGTTCACAAGTAAGCATATAGCAAGTCAAGTAGTTCATTTTACGTGGCAATACTATAAAAAGCCTCAAGGGGCAAAAAAATAAACTGCTCAACTTTTGATTCGAAAAAAGTTGAACAGTTTATTTCACCCCAAAGAGTATGTCTAAAGTTTCCTCAATTTTCTGTCCTGATAACTATCGAGAACAAATTTTAGACAAGCTATTAATCTTTGCCGTCCGTAGCTTCAGGAAGGGCAAAAATATGATCGTCCAATTCAACATCCATCTCAACTTTGGTGATGGAGAGGACGAATTGTGCAACGCCTCCTACGCGCGTTTCAATGTGCATGGGGAACATAAGCCCATTTACTTCTGTATAATCGCTCATATACGTTTCCGCAGCCTGTCCTTTAGACGGGCCGTTCTGAACGAATGCTTTTTGCATAATGGGGATCATGTACTCGGGGTCGAAGTAATAGAACTCTTCGGTACCGTCCTTTTTGGTAAGTTTGAGTTCATGACACTTTACACCATCTACCTCCTGATCGGAAATATACTCAAGGGTATGTCCTTTATCCTTATAGTTGAGTAATTCGCTTTCAAATTTCTGCTTTGTCATTTCTTCTGCCATCTCAGCGGGCATAGGTTGTGGATCGGTGCCTCCCATGAAAGGATTAATCCACCAAGCTGTTTCGCCATCATAAGCCTGAACGATTTGCATTCCTTGCACGTCCACTTCTATACGCTGCTTATTGGGTGCTGCCTGAATGACAACGCCGTTAAATTCCATACCCATTTGGGTCATCTTACCTTCCATACGCGTGTTTTTGAGGCTACTCAGTTTTTCAGCCCCCCCTATGTTTTCAAAATAGGTAGCGATGATCTCGTCCACATTTACATCCGTGGTTTTATCTTGGGCGTGGCCAACTAAAAAACCAAATGTAAGTGCCAGTAACAAAGAAAGTTGTTTCATTGGTATTGTGTTGATGTTACGAAAATGATTAATCCCAGCGGTTAGTAACACAATGGGTGTAGTTATTACAGATAAAAGTGAGCCAATTCATTCATATTGACAAGCAAATTCGATAAAATAAGATAAAAAAGCGATGAGATAGCTTTCATTCAGTGATGAGGTGTAATAAGGATCTGATATATTTCATTTCCAACACCAAGATAGGAAACCTAAAGAAAAAAGCCTTTGAGATCCTCTCAAAGGCTTTTTTCATATCATAAGCCGTATAACTTACTAAGATTAGTGATTACACTTACTCAGCATCTGGCTCACGACCACCGTCGAGGTGATCTTGGTAAGCTTCTAGTTCTTCCCAGTTACCATCGGCAGCCAAGCGAGCTTGTTTTGCCCAAGTGTTAGGGTCGTGCATACGGTAACGAGGACCTGCTTCGTCGAGGATAGCCTGCACTTTATCGACAGGGGCATTTGCCAAGTCTTCCCAAGTGACAATGCCAGCATCGTTGAGTAAGCCTTCAATTTTATACTCGATACCTTCCACGATTTTAAGATCGTCTTGCTTGATAGATTTACCGCTAGGAAGCGTGATTTTCTCTGCCGAAGCTTTAGGGGCAGGTGCTGCTACCGTGCGCATTTCCGCAGCGGGTGCTTCTGCAATAGCTTTTTCCACTACAACGGGCGCAGCTTTAGGAGCAGCCGCTTTGCTAACTTTAGCAGCAGGAGCTGCCACTACCTCTGCACCAGCAGGGATGATGCTCACGTAAGTGCGGTCTGCACGGCGCTTGCGGAAAGCTACTGTGCCATCCACCTGAGCATGCAGCGTGAAGTCTCTGCCCATGTAAACGTTTTCACCAGGGTGGAACTTCGTGCCACGCTGACGAACAATAATATTACCAGCTATAGCCTGCTGGCCTCCAAAGAGTTTAACACCAAGCCGTTTACTTTTACTATCGCGGCCATTGTCGGTACTACCTACACCTTTTTTGTGTGCCATGTTCGAATGCTTTTTGAGTTGAACAATGATGCCGCCGAATTAGCCGGCGATGCTGTCAATTTTGATTTTGGTGAAATGCTGGCGGTGGCCATTTTTCACGCGATACCCTTTACGGCGTTTCTTCTTGAAGACGATTACTTTATCGCCTTTTTGATTACCCAATACGGTAGCGCTTACTTTGGCGTTCAGTACCGGCGTGCCTACAGAGGTGTTGCCGCCTTTGTTGATCAGCAGTACCTGATCGAACGAAAGTTGGTCACCCTCGCTTGCTTCTAGCTGGTGGACGAAGATCTCCTGACCCTCCTCAACTTTAAACTGTTGACCAGCTATGGTTACGATTGCGAACATTGTAAAAATGTTTTATTGAGAATAATTATTCCTACGAGGGCGCAAAGATACACCTTTTTTGAAAGGTGAAAAATGTTTATTGTTTTTTTTCTGTAAAGAGTTGATTTACAAGCCTGCGTAAAAGGCTTTTCTCGGGGCCAATGATAAGGGCTTCGGCGGGGAGTTGTTGACGAAATGGAATGGTGTCCCCTGTCGTAGTCACCAAGTCTTGTGTAAATGCTAAGACTACGGGGTACGCATTACTTTGGGGGGAGGGAGTGAGACCCAAATATACCACACGGGCACTCAGTTGTCCGTACTCCCTGAAAGGGAAAGCGTGTACCCGAACCAACGCACTATCATTGTACTGAATAGGGCCATAGTCTGCTCCATTGATCCATCCTTGAGCGGTATAGATGCGCTCACCTTGGGTGGGTATGAGGCTCGCTAATGGCTGGCGTGAGGTTAGTAATTGACCAGGGGTTATTTGAAAATCAAACTGCACTTGCCCATCGGCAGGTGCTTTGATAACATACTGCTCTTCCCAAACTTGGATAGCTTTTTGTAACTCGCTAACCCATATTCGCACTTGCTGTTCCGCCGCTAAGGTTTCTTGCCGAGTCTCCTGAAGAATGCCGGAGATACGCTCTTGCAGCATCCCTGCCGACCGTTCATTTTGAGTGACAGCAATCTGTAGGTCCTTGTTTTTTTGTACAGCAGCAATCAATCGGGAGTAGGCAGCATCTGCTTCTAATTGACTAGCGGTACCTTTACTTAGTAGCGCGCGGTATTGCTCAGCATTGCGGTTGGCTATTTGTAGCTCTTCCTGTTGGAGTTCCTGCTGCTGCTGTAAGTCAGCGGCTATTTGTCTGGTTTGCTGCATTTGTGTTGCCAAAGGTGCCAACAGCGGGGCGTTTCTTTGATCCCGAAGCCATTGGTATCTTTCGTGAGCATTTCGAAGATTTACATAAAGCGGGGCAACTTCGCCTAGGTGAGAAAATGTAGGTAAGGACGTATCTTTCAAACGCCATTCATCGGGCGGGGATAATAATAATTGCTTGAGGTCTTGTATTTCCTGCCAGTCGGTGCTAGATCGTAACAAGGCTAACGGCATTCCTGCTACTACCTCGGTAGCGGAGGCAACCAACCATTTGGAAAAAACACCGTCTTGTGGGCTGACAATCTGCAAATAAGGTGCCGAACTGTCTAATGTGACGGCTATACGGGTAGTTTGCGGGTATTGGATAAATGCGGAAGCGACCAGCAAAACGGCAAAGGTAACGGCTACCATACCTATCCCCCATCGCAGCATCCATCCCGGCGGATGCTTGAATAGACCGATACCTGTATCTGGCGGGAAGAACTGTGTGTGTTGGTCTGGCATGATTGCGCAATATATTTGATATGGATGCAACAGGTATGGACAAAAATACACAATATTTGCCATTCGTCGTTTTATGAATAAGAGTAGGTCTAAGAAATAGTTCGGAGTGCTTTTTCAAGGCAGGCAACTCATTGATAAATAATGGTGTCTTCTTGTATTGTAGTAACCGAATAGCAGTTATGTACAGATGGCAGTTTTTTTAAAAAAAACCAAATGACACACTATCCAATGCGGTTCCTGCTGGGGGGCTGTTATATTTTGCTTTCGTGGGAGTGCTTGCAGGCCAGACCATCCGCGTAACAGGCAAGGTGTTGGATAAAACGACCCAAGAAGGCATCCCTTTTTGCAACGTTTACAACCCAGACGACCCTACTCAGGGCATATCCACCGACTTGGATGGATATTATGAGTTGCTTCTTCCCGCTGAAACCCAAGGGATAGCAGTATCTGCCATCGGGTACGAATTGCAATACAAAGCCATAGCCGCATCACCCGCCGAGCAGGAAATCAATTTTTTCCTAACAAGTAGCACCGTCGATATACAGGAAGTCGTGTTGATAGCAGGAGAAGACCCTCCATGCCTATCATCCGCGAGATGATTGCCCGACGGGAGCAACTCCGCATTGATAAATACGGCGATTTTGCCTTTGAACAATACAATAAAACCGAGCTTGACCTTAAAAACATTGACGGCAAACTGAAGGACAACAAGGTCATGGAGCCGTTTGCTTTCATTTTTGAAAACATAGATTCTACTTCCGAGGCGGCGCCTTTTTTGCCTACCTACATAGGGGAGGAGTTGGTGGATGTATTTGTGTCGAAAGATCAGCACATTAACTTTCAGGTTGTCAAAGGGCAAAAAGCAAGCGGTATCCGAAACAACACCATTGTTAATTTCATCGATCGGCTGCATATCCAATATCAGGCTTATGATGAATTCATCACGATTGTGGACAAGGCTTTTCCTAGCCCTTTTGGTAGAAGCGGGCCAGCTTACTACCATTATTATCTCTACGACAGCCTCTCCTTGGATGGCAAATTAGCTTACCGCATCAAGTTCAAACCCAAGCGCAAACAGGAAAACACCTTCGAAGGTTTCTGTTGGGTGGCTAAGGATGACCCGGCGCTTGCACGCTACGAGATGGCTATGTCGGAGGACGTAAATATTAATTTTGTGGCAGGAATAAGGCTCAGCGAAACCTTTGTATATGACCCAAAAGAAGCCTTTTGGCTACCGATGCGCAAAAACTCGTTCATCGAATTCACAGCAGTGGAAAACGCCCCTGGTATCATTGGTCGCGTCACCCATTCCTTCCGAGACTATCGTTTTGGTCAACAAATACAATGGCCTGCGGATACCCGTGCGGTTGGTATGGATTTCCACCTGAAAGAACTCCCCGACTCGGTGTGGGCCCAAAAACGACACGAAAAGCTAACCAAAAACGAGGCCGTCATCTACAGTATGATGGACAGCATTCAACGTGTACCTGCCTATAAAACCTACTCCGAAATTCTCTATACGCTGGTGAACGGATATTTACACATCAAAAAAGTAGAAATAGGGCCTTATGGTTATTTGCTCGGAGGGAATGTCATTGACGGCAATAGCTTTCGTTTAGGTATTCGCACCACCGATGCTTTTCATAAAAAGCTACGCTTAGGTGGCTACCTGAACTACGGTACGCGTAGCCAGCGGCTGTACCAAAATGCTACTATCACCTATTTGGCCAACCGAAATCCCCGAAGTTTATGGGAAGCTTCCTATACGCATGATACCGATGTAAACATCCCTAATGCTGATGACATTAATACAAGCATCTTCGGAGCGGCACTGCTGAGGCGGCGCGATATTGTTCAAAAATTGATGGATGTACAGCAGTTTAGCATCCGCAGTGAAAGATTTTTTCCCAACTATTGGGCTATTATCACCAAGGCCGAACACAAACGAATAGACCCTTATGGGCAAGTTTTTGAGAACGGCGAAGGGTTCAATTACGCTTATATTCCCCGATTGGGAGACCCTCCCGTAGTGGATACTACCATTACAAGTGCGGAACTTTCACTCGGATTCCGCTTTGCTTACAAAGAAGAGTACCTTGAATTTGCGTTTAGACGCCAACCTATTGCCGGGCCGTATCCTGTGTTATTATTCAATTATACCGCAGGGCTGAAAGATGTACTGGGCAGCCAGTATGCTTATCACAAGGTGGACTTTTATATGCGGTATTGGTTCAATGTGCGTGCTATGGGATGGACGCGCTTCCTGCTTCGTGCCGGAAAAACTTTTGGCGAAGCACCTTTTTTATTACTCAATGTACCTAACGGGAATGAAACCTTTGGCCAGGCGTTCACCACCTTCAACGCGATGAGCCGTTTTGAGTTTGCTGCCGACTTATACGCAAGCCTCCAATTTGAACACCATTTCGATGGCTATTTTTTTAATAAGATCCTCTTTTGCAAAAGCTAAAATGGAGGGAGGTCGTCAGTTTTAAAGCCTATATGGGTAGCATGAGCCGTGCTAATCTGGCACACAATACCCTCAACGTTTTCAATGAAAAATAACAGTGGGGGGCTTAGGATTCATTGTGCCCCGCTCTCGTCCCTACATGGAAGCCGCTGTAGGCGTAGAGAATATTTTTAAATTCATTCGCATAGATGCTGTCTTCCGCCTTACTTACAATGAGCATCCCGAAGCACTACCTTTGCTATAAAAGGCACGGTGGATTTTTCGCTTTAGTGGTGCTATGCTCAGTATCTCCTAGTGACTTGCTATGCTTTCGACAACGCCCGATTCTAAGCGTTAAAATTTTGATAAAATTTTTATAATCAGTTTTTTTTTCTTCACCTTTGCTTTTGTGCAGCATAAACAACCTCTGATAGCACAAAAAACAAGGAACAGTACCCAAGGGGTTCTTTCCATAACACCTATCAGCAGCGTGCCGTTTTTTTACTTTGAACAAACACAAATATATTGGGTTCTTTGACTTTTTTAGTGGAGGCTACCCTTCGGGTCGCTACGTTTCGCAGCTCTCTAGGCTGAGCCTAGATCGGCCCCGGTAAACCCGGGTCTGTCAGCTAAAAGCTGCCACTGCTGCACAACTTGTCTCGGCCTTTTGCCGAGATCGCTAGCCCAGTACGACCACTAAATTTGTCAAAGAACCATATATTGTTTGACAGAGAACCCAACATTTGTAGTTGGCTGGCGGTGGGTAATCCCTGATACTAGCCGCTATTAAACAACAATCTTTCACTCCAAGGGCAGTGGGTTTTGTACCACCGCCTCAAAACCAAAAAACCATGAAAAACACCATCGTATTTTTCCTTTTGTTAATGTTGTCCACCCTCTTGTTTTACTGTAAGGACAAGCCTGAAGTGTGTGCTTGTAGTGACAACGAGGACTGCGTGGACGGAGAATGCCTTTGGAAGCCCAATTATTATCGCGTGGGCGGAGTAGGCGTTATCGGTCATGACCTGTATGTGGGAATCGTAGAAGACAATTTTTGCTTAGATACGCTCATTTTTAATATCCGTGAAAACGGCGAGTTTTCTCTTTTTATGGACGTTCCCCCTATGCAGAACATCGGCATCAACGTGAACTACCAGCGGTCGGATACGGAGTTTATACTGGGACACGGCAGCCACCTGTGCTATGACGATGGCCTCATCTATTCCGACATCATCTGCAAGACCTACGTACCCGATAGCGTCAGCTTGACATTTCTCTTCTGGCACTTGGAGTCCCCTGGCGTTTACATCGACACGGCCCACGTGACGATGGTCAAGCATAGGTGAAGAAGGTAAGCCCGCTAACACGCGCCGTGCGACATACTATTTGATAGTAAAGTATGCACGGCGCGTCCTTTAGTATGGAAAAAAATAAATCCAGCATTTTCTTAGCCGAAGAAATCGGATAAAATATGATAATTTGTTAAAACCTATGCGAAGGTGCGACGAAGGATGGTAGGAGGTTGTTTGTTAGTAAAGTCGTGAAGGAGTAAGCCCGCCACTAAAATTGTCAAAAAATCGACTTTTTAGTGCTTTTCCAAGCGAGGCAGGCTCGAATACTAGTATATTAGCAATGAAAGTAAGACTGTTGATAGTAAACGTGTTCCAAAACGCGGGTAGCTGCGCCTGCCCA
>JAWKLL010000037.1:0-56719 GCA_041392765.1 Saprospiraceae bacterium | reverse complement strand
TCATAAGTAATCCACTCTCCCATAGCAGGGTTACTGAATGCCAGTTCATGTTCGGTGTCGTCGCCACCACCGAAGTTGCCATCGGCACCAAAGTCCACCAACTTGAGGCGGAACTGCGTAGCATTTGCAGACCAGAAGCTAATATTGAACGTGGTCATCAATGACGCGTCAATCAGGTTCGCTCCTGTTGTTTCGATACCTAAGAAGGTAACGTTTTGGTAGAATTTGACATCGTCGCCTGCAATCTGCACATCCGTCACCGAGACAGGTGATGCTGACCAAGGTGTGAGGAAAGTACTCACGGGTACGTTGGTGTAAGCATTGCTGAACAAGGAGATAACCGCATCCGTCGCACAGGTAGGTACAGGTGCGGGTTCGGCAGGGCCAGTAGGGCCGCAATCGGCTGCTTGGTCACAAGATTCCCAGGCAAAAGTCAGCGACTGAGTCGTCTCGTCCGTCACAGTGTAAGTACGTCTGCCGTTGTTTTCGCAAGCTAAGCCAGTTAAATCTTCAAGACCTCCTGCACCTTCGGCTGCGGCATAGAAGAAGCTGTAGCGTACAGTTTCCCCAACAGGAAGGGCAAAGGTGCCACACCAGATATTGTTGCCCATATCGACCAGTGGTTGGAAACCACTGAGGGTGCCACCATCGAAATTGATCTGCTGGGCAGCGAAGCCTGTCAAGTCAGCCACACAGGTGTAGTCCACGCAGAAGGTGACATCAACCAAGGGGGCCACTACTTCGCAAGTGGAGAAGAAGACATTGTCGAGATAAAATGATCCGCTACCGGTGGGTAAGCCAGAAAAAATTAACTGTGAAAGTTCGGAGGTACCACCAAGCGTAAACGCTGGATTTGTCACCCTAGTGGGGTCAGAAAAATTAGCCATTGGTATGGCAAAAGTATTCCAACCAAACTGTGTTGGAGTTAAAGCGATTTCACCTTCACTCACAAAAGTATTCCCGCTAAACTCGACCAATTTGACTCTGAAGGTAGTCATATTTGACGTCCAAACATCCACGTTAAAGGTAGTCATTGCAGATGCGTCAATGGGGGTGCCGAACATTTCGATGCCAAGAAAATCTACATTTTCATAGAACTTCGTATCATTCCCAGCAAGCTGTAAATCGGTCAGTACGGTAGCTCCTGGAGACCATGGTGTTAACCAGGTATCAACTGGCACATCCGTGTAGCTATTGCTGTATAGGGAGATCACGTTAGCAGCATCGCAAGTAGGCTCGGGTGCAGCCGTAGGGCAAGCACTCGAAGAGAAGTAGATGTTGTCAACGTAGAAGGATCCGCTGCCCGTTGGCAACCCAGAGAAGATCAACTGGAAAAATACTTGACGTATTCTGCAAGGTTTGGCCAGTTACCAAGGCTGGATTGGCAAAGTCGGCCAATGGAATAGTAAAAGTCCACCCCAATTGAGTTGGCGTGAAAGCAATTTCGCCTTCCGTCTGGGGCCACTATTGTCAACCAATTTAACCCTGAAGGTAGTCATATTTGACGCCCATATATCAACGTTGAAGTAGGTCATCCCGGATGCATCAATCGCGTTCCCCATTATGGCTCACCAAGAAAGTCAACGTTCGTGTACAGACGCGTATCATTGCCTGCAATGGGTACGATGCCGCCACCTGAGGCACCTGACCATCCTGTTAGCCAAGTATCCACAGCTACGTCTGTATAAGCGTCGCTGAACAGGGAGATAACATCTGCTTGATTGCAATGAGGTGTAGGAGCCGCTACTGTAGGTTCCGTGGGCGTGGGCGTGCCACAATCTGGCGTAGCTTCACAAGATTCCTGCGCGTAAGTTACCGTTTCTGCTGAGGCAGGTACGGTGTAAACGCGGCGCGTACCACCCGCATTCACACAGGTTTCACCGACCAGTGCAGTAAGATTTTCCGCAGGTGCATCACCGGGGATTGAATACTGGAAGAAATAGTAATCTCATCGCTAGGAGTCAGGCTGAGCGTAGCGCACCAGACATCACCACCTGCGTTGGTCGTTAAATTGACAACACCCATGCCGTCAATAACCATACGCTGCTGCCTCATACCCAGTTTCGCATGAAAAATCACCACAAATGGTGATATCCACGGTAGGGACAGGACAAGCAGCCGATGTTGTAACATCTGCTATCCAGCCCGATCGGGTTACAGAACCATCCGAAGAGAACTCAAAGGTCAGACATCCGCCCACTGCTGAAGTAAAAGGCCCTAATGTTGGATCACCATTTGTATCTGTGGCATCCGTACATGAGAGACCTGCGCCTCCGTCAGAGTCATCACCGGAATAAGTTGCATTACCTGCCACCGCACCGGATACCGTTAAGTTATCATAACAACTAGTGGAGGAACTCGCCTCTGCATCAAACGCAGTAAAGGTAACCGTCACCGTCTCTCCTGCCGCTGCACAGATTTGGGTGGTGCTGTTTTCATTGATAGCGTAACTTCGGCCGGCCGCCCGAATCCGTGAAAGTAGCACCTGTTTCAAAATCGACACAGGCTGTGTAAACAACTAAGCTAGGGGGTAGCGGAGTAATCTCAACACCATTGCCAGCACAACCATTTGAGGTAGATATGTTAGCTTCCCAGCCCGATTGGGTTGCAGAATCATCCGAAGAGAACTCAAAAGTCAAGCATCCGCCCACTGCTGAAGTAAAATACCTCTAATGTTGGATCACCATTTGTATCTGTGGCATCCGTACATGAGAGACCTGCGCCTCCGTCAGAGTTATCACCGGAATAAGTTGCATTACCTGCCACCGCACCGGATACCGTTAAGTTATCATAACAACTAGTGGAGGAACTCGCCTTCTACATCAAACGCGGTGAAGGTAAAGGTGATGGTCTCACCTGCTTCGGCGCAAAATGTGATGGCCAAGTTTTCATCGTTGCCGTAGTCGCCGTCAGAACCACCACTATCTGTGAAGGTGTCGCCGTCGCCAAAGTCGGCACAAGCCTGCAAGACGAGGGGATTCCCGCCTTGTAGCAGGTTTTGGGAAAAACCGAGCAGCGGAATGAGCAATAAGCCCGTCACGCCCAGCCATCCCCGGAAAAGGGTACTGTTCATAAACATAAGATTACAATTTGTTAAAAAAAATTAGGTTGCAATTCAAGTATGTACCCACGCTAAAAGGCATGGGAAATTAGGTCGTCTATATTGTCCACAAAGGTAAGCAAAATCAGTATTTGGTTTCGCTTTTATTTCCTCTGGCGAAAAAACATCAACAATAACTTGTTGATTGCGAGTTGAGTAGCGTCAAACCTCCACTTGCATGTTGCGTCGGGGCATTCCATACCATTACCTACCGCACAATCACCACTTCCCCAATCATCGTCTCAATATGGCCGTCAAAAATTCAATCTCTGCAAAATAAATATAGACACCCGCACTTACGTACTGCCCGCGATGCCTGCCGTCCCAAGCCGCATCGGCGGAATCGGGAGTCATGTCGGAAATACTAAATAGGTTTCCACCCCAGCGGTCGAATATTTTCAAACTGCGAATGGTTTGTACCTTAGCATCAGCGAAGATACGGAATTCATCGTTCACCCCATCCCCATTGGGCGAAAAACATTGGGGATATAGACATTCCGCGATTGATCCACCGATATTACAATATCGTCGTTGACTATACAGCCTTCTTCGTCCACTAGCGTCACCCGGTAGGTACTGCGGGTGGTAGGGCGTGCAAAGGGAGCCGGACAATCGCCACAAGACAATCCCTCCAATGGAGACCAAATGATGGTGTCAACAATAGCATTGGTGCTGAAATTCAACTGGATACCATCTCCTATTTGAATGGTAACATCGTTACCTAAGTCAACAAATATATTACATTGTGTACCCAAGCACGGTACACATACCGAGCCATCGCAGTCCAGTACCGTTTGCACATCATTAGTGGTAGCGGGATTGCCGTCATCGCAAGGTAATACAGAAGCTGTACCGTAATGCAATCCAAGGGCGTACCCATACAAGGAACGCAGATGGTGCCGTCTGCATCCAACACCGTTTGCATATCGTTCACCGTGCAGGCATTGCCATCGTCGCAAGGGACAATACTCGTCGCGCCCGTTCCGCAATCCACGGGTGTACCCATACAAGGCACACATACCGAGCCATCACAATCCAATACCGTTTGCACATCATTGATAGTAGCGGGGTTGCCGTCGTCGCAAGGTAATACGGAGGTCGTGCCTGTATTACAATCCAACGGCGTGCCCATACAAGGAACGCAGATGGTGCCGTCATAATCCAATACCGTTTGCATATCATTGATAGTACAAGGGTTGCCATCATCACAAGGTAGTATTGATGTCTGCCCCTCCTCACAAGGTATAGGTGTACCAGCGCACGGAACGCATATAACCGTGTTGTCACAAGCTTCTACCACTACTTGGTCATTGATGGCACAAGGGTTGCCGTCATCACATGGCAACGTCACTGTCTCCGCACAACTGGCAGGAACATAAGTGTATGTTATACAGATTTCATACGACACAGATACTAATCCACCCGAAATAGCGGCACATCTGAGGGGCAACCTGCCGAATAGTCGGTGGTTGGTATGATATCTACACCAATTATATCATTTTACCTAATACTGTTACAGTCTGGATAATTGCAATGTATATACACCTGGCATCGTAGCACCTACACCAAAAGTACCGCAGCCGGGAGACAACACATCCTGAATAATAGGACAAACACCAGGTGGAGTCAACCCACAGTTCAAGAGTACATTGCCATAAATCGGTATTCCATTACACGCATTATCTACCGTAATATCAGCAATATTAATCGTTATTCCCACTTCTGTAAATGTTGTCACACCTGAAAAGCAGGGTAAATCAGGAACAGTGAAATTGTGTAAATACCCTTCGTTCACAATTGGTAAGTTGGCATGAGACCAATCATTTCTATCTTGACCAATAAGGGCTTCATTTACCGTTTGGCAAACAGTAACAGTTACAAAATCACCATTGCAATCCAAGGGTGTACCCATACAGGGAACGCAAATGGTGCCGTCCGCATCCAGTACCGTTTGCATATCATTCACCGTGCAGGCGTTGCCGTCGTCGCAGGGAAGAACGCTTGTCGCGCCTGTTCCACAATCTACGGGTGTACCCATACAAGGCACGCATACGAGCCATCGCAATCCAATACGGTCTGCATATCGTTGATAGTAGCAGGGTTGCCGTCGTCGCAAGGTAATATAGAAGTTGTACCCGTATTGTAATCCAAGGGTGTCCCCATACAGGGAACGCAAATGGTGTCGTCCGCATCCAGTACTGTTTGCATATCGTTCACCGTGCAGGCATTGCCGTCGTCACAGGGAAGAACGCTCGTCGCTCCCGTTCCACAATCTACGGCTGTACCCATACAAGGCACACATACCGAGCCATCGCAGTCCAATACGGTCTGCATATCGTTGATGGTAGCGGGGTTGTCATCGCACGGCAATACGGAAGTTGTACCTGTATTGCAATCCAAGGGCGTACCCATACAGGGAACGCAGATGGTGCCGTCCGCATCCAGTACTGTTTGCATATCGTTCACCGTGCAGGCGTTGCCGTCGTCGCAGGGAAGAACGCTCGTCGCGCCCGTTCCACAACCACAGGCGTACCCATACAAGGCACGCACGAGCCATCGCAGTCCAATACGGTCTGCATATCGTTGATGGTAGCGGGGTTGCTGTCATCGCACGGCAATACGGAAGTTGTACCTGTATTGCATCCAAGGGCGTACCCATACAGGGAACGCAGATCGTGCCATCGGCATCCAGTACCGTTTGCATATCATTCACCGTGCAGGCGTTGCCGTCGTCACAAGGAAGAACGCTCGTCGCGCCTGTTCCGCAATCCACGGGTACCCATACAAGGCACGCATACCGAGCCATCGCAGTCCAATACGGTCTGCATATCATTGATGGTAGCGGGGTTGCTGTCGTCGCAAGGTAATACAGAAGTTGTACCTGTATTGTATCCAAGGGCGTACCCATACAGGGAACGCGATGGTGCCGTCGGCATCCAGTACCGTTTGCATATCGTTCACCGTGCAGGCATTGCCGTCGTCACAGGGAAGAACACTGGTTGTACCTGTGTTACAATCCACCAATGTACCCATACAAGGCACGCATACCGAGCCATCGCAGTCCAATACAGTCTGCATATCATTGATGGTAGCGGGGTTGCCATCATCGCACGGCAATACGGAAGTTGTACCTGTATTGCAATCCAAGGGTGTCCCATACAGGGAACGCAGATGGTGCCGTCCGCATCCAGTACTGTTTGCATATCGTTCACCGCAGGCGTTGCCGTCGTCGCAGGAAGAACGCTCGTCGCGCCCGTTCCACAATCCACAGGCGTACCCATACAAGGCACGCATACCGAGCCATCGCAGTCCACGGTCTGCATACGTTGATGGTAGCGGGTTGCCGTCATCGCACGGCAATACGGAAGTTGTACCTGTATTGTATCCAAGGGCGTACCCATACAGGGAACGCAGATCGTGCCATCGGCATCCAGTACCGTTTGCATATCATTCACCGTGCAGGCGTTGCCGTCGTCACAGGGAAGAACACTGGTTGTACCTGTGTTACAATCCACCAATGTACCCATACAAGGTACGCATACCGAGTTTCATCGCAGTCCAATACGGCCTGCATATCATTGATGGTAGCGGGATTGCCATCATCGCATGGTAATACAGAAGTTGTACCTGTATTGCAATCCAAGGGCATACCCATACAGGGAATGCAGATGGAGCCATCCAAGTTCAAAATAGTTTGTACATCGCCCGTGGTGCAGGGATTTCGTCGTCGCAAGGTTGTACGGTCGTTGGGGCGGTGGTGCAATCACAATCAGGGGCACTCACCGTTTGTATGGCTATACAGTTATTATTAGCGGGATTTGTGACCGAAATAGTCACGTTTTGTCCCAGGAATCCCCGTGATGCTGTTGATGCCCACTGTTCCTAATGTGCTGGTTACAACTCCGCCACTGGCTGTAAAATCAACTGAATAAGTCGAGAACCTGCCGCGCAGCTCAACCCATTGATGGCCAAAGTAGGAATGCTATGTATTGCCACATTCAGCGTGAAAGAGGTAGTACACTCCCTGCATCGGGGTGTCCATGATAGAACCACTAGTCATATTGTTGATCACCGCTGGCGACCAAGTACCAAAGTAGCCGTTATCTGACATATTTGGCAGGGCATCCGTTGTCTCTCCTGTGCAATAGGTGTCGGTGATACTGAAAATGGGCGTATCGGCAGAGGAAATGGTTACATCCAGCGTAAAGGGAGTCGCGCACTCCCCGCATCGGGTGTCCATAAGATAGGAACCACTGGTCATATTGTTAATCACCGCTGGCGACCAAGTACCAAAGTAGCCGTTATCTGACATATTTGGCAGGGCATCCGTTGTTTCACCTGAGCAGTACGTATCGTTGATACTAAAAATGGGCGTATCATTAGGGGAAATGGTTACGTCCAGCGTAAAGGGAGTCGTACACTTCCTACATCGGGTGTCCAAGCATAGGAACGACTAGTCGTATTGCTGATGGTTGATGGAAACCACGTTCCATAGTAGCCGTTATCGGACATAAAAGGTAGGGCATCCGTTGTCTCTCCTATGCAATAGGTATCGTTGATACTAAAAATGGGCGTATCATTAGGGGAAATGGTTACGTCCAGCGTGAGGGAGTCGTACACTCTCCTACATCGGGTGTCCAAGTGTAGGAACGACTAGTCGTATTGCTAATGGTTGATGGAAACCACGTTCCCGAATAACCGTTATCGGATATATTTGGCAGGCATCCGTTGTTTCTCCCAGTAATAGGTATCGTTGATACTAAAAATGGGTATCATTAGGGGAAATGGTTACGTCCAGCGTGAAGAGAGTCGCACACTCTCCCGCATCGGGTACCCATGTATAGGAACGGCTGGTCGTATTGCTGATGGTTGCTGGAAACCACGTTCCCGAATAACCGTTATCGGATATATTAGGCAGGGCATCCGTTGTTTCACCTGAGCAGTACGTATCGTTGATACTAAAAATGGGCGTATCGCTAGGAGAAATGGTTACGTCCAGCGTGAAGGGAGTCGCGCACTCTCCTACATCGGGTGTCCAAGTGTAGAACGGCTGGTCGTATTGCTGATGGCTGCTGGAAACCACGTTCCCGAATAACCGTTATCGGACATATTAGGCAGGGCATCCGTTGTTTCACCTGTGCAGTACGTATCGGTGATGGTAAATGTTGGTGCTGACGCTGGATTAATGGTCACAGGCAGTATGTAAGACGCAGCACATTCATCAGAGGCGGGTGTCCATGTGTATGCCGCTGGTCATGTTGTTGGATTACCGTTGGCGACCAAGTACCCAATGTTAAGCCGTTATCGGACATATTCGGTAGTACATCGGTTGTTTCTCCTGCGCAATAGGTATCGGTGATATTGAATATTGCCGTTGGCGGGACAGGAGGTACGTCTTCGACGGTTACCGTAACCGTTATGGTATATTGGTAACTTATCTGCCCACTAGTAATCGGATTGCAACCAGTGATTTGAACAGGTATGATATCCACACTAAAATTGCCTCCAAAATCGGGTACAATCCTTGGGTTGAGAGGGCTGCCTAAAGGATTTCAAAATTGAAAGGAGGAGGACTTATACCAGTGAGCAACATTAGGCTCTGCTATCAAATTAGTCCCCGGCGCACAGGTGGCACCTCCACTATATGTGCCACAGCCATAATATAGATTGTAATAGAGTGTTGGATGGGGACAAGGAGCACCCGGATTGGTGTAGTTTGTAATATTGATAACCACATTAATGCCTGTAATACGTTCACAAGGCCGGTGTGCTTGTCGGCAGCGTGAAATCGTGATGGTAGCCCCTCGCTGTGAGCTGAAGTATTACCCACTCCAAGAAAAGCTTTCCTGTCAAGCCCTATTGTCGCATCATTGTGGGTTTGAATAAAAACTTGGGCAAAGGATAAATTAGCCAAAAACATTGAAAACAAAAAGATGAAATACCTTGCTACTTGTAGTTGCCCTTGTGTGGGTAGTATAGGGATACGAAATCATGCTCTTCCTATTTTTTTTGCTCCTTTTGTTAAGGACATCGAAAAACGTTGAAGAAGATAGGGCATACATCCCAAATGGCATGCACAACATGAGCAAGACGCTCAAAAGATTATAGACTGAAGTACGAGACTTAAAGTGGTTGGTCATCTTTTGTATTAGTAATGGCTGCCTTGGATGTATTTTCTACAAGTATTCACACACCCGTAAAAAACACATTTTGTACAACCTCGTAAAAATAGTAAGTGAAATATCAAACTCGTGTATATGAGCTGTTCAAATACCGTTACCAAAGTCATATTGCACGGAAAACCGTGAAGAAAAAAGGTGAATTAGTTATTTTCTGGTTCATCTTGAGACAACCGAATCGCCTCCAAGAGAAGTGCCACTTTCTTATTAGACGAGGCCGACCCAATGCCAAACGTGCTATACATTCTTCTTAGCGAGGAACTTACGCCTTCAACACTCAAATTAACCTCATTTGCAATTTCCTTGTTACTAATGCTGGGGTTGTGTGACAATGTGCTCAATATGAGCCATGATGACTCGCCAATTCTGAGACCGAGTCTTTGCTCAATCAATTCCCTGTTCAAGACCGTTTCACTGTTGGATGCAATCTCATGAACAGTCAACGACGGCAAGTTATCGCCCTGATCTTGTATCCGATTTTTTGCCGGAGCGCAGTGATTTCATTTATGAATTTCCTCCGTTCAAAGAGCCAATAGTAAACTAAAGCCCCTAACAACGTCACAAGCAATATTGTGCAAGCTAGAGGTGGTAACATATTTGATCTATTGGCATAATGGAAAATTATATTACAATTAGAGGCTTTATCCTGTCAATGGCAATGGACATGCACTTTCATTCCTCCCAAGCAAGCGCACTTTAAAACAAATCATTATTTCGACCAAGCGCATTAACAGTAAATTATCTTCCCCTCTATCAACAAAAACTACATCTAATATATCGACTTCATACATATACAATGAATATACAAGAAAACACAAGCGTTCCTTGAAAACTACAAAACACTAACAATCAGCTATTTATAAAAATAAATTATGAAAACTATTTAAGGCTCTGTATATCAATATTTAACACGTCGCCTCACTCATCCATTAAGCTACCACTTAATTATCCTTATTTTTTCCCGTTTGCTCCCTATCTTTCACACACCGAAACCCTGTGTGGTTAAAAGCAGAATCTTCGCTGGACTTCATCCGCCTTGCTACCCGGTAACCAGAGCAGTAACTATCGCTGCAAAGGAAGGAGCCGCCCCGCATCGACCGCTTGGGCATATTAGGTTCTTCCGGATCGAAGGACTCATCAGTACCTTGTGGGTTTTGTAATATGTTATCAGTTCGGCTGTGGCTATAGGTCTGGAAATGGTATTTATCCTGTGTCCATTCCCATACATTGCCTGCCATATCGTATAGACCATAGCCGTTGGGTGGAAAAGATTGAACGGGTGCAGCAGCGTAAAAGCCATCGCCCATTTCATTATGGTAAGGAAAGGGGCCCTGCCAAAAATTGGCCTTCTCCGCCGCCGAAGCCGCTGGTTCATTGCCCCAAGGGTATTTAGGATCCTCCAAGCCTCCCATTGCGGCCCATTCCCATTCCGCCTCGGTGGGAAGCCGTTTACCGGCCCACTGCGCATAAGCCTGTGCATCTATCCAAGAAATGTGTACCACGGGAAAATTCATGCGGTCTTCAATATCGCTGTCTGGCCCTTCCGGATGCCGCCAGTTGGCACCAATTGTCCACGTCCACCACTGCGATACATCATCCAGGTTTACAGGCCCTTGGGTAGGCGTAAACACCAAAGAACCCGCTTGCAACACACTATCCGGTGGACGAGGCGTTCCGGCAGGCAATGTTTTCGACATCTCTTCCCAATCAATATCACGCTCAGCAACCGTCACATAGCCTGTGGCCTCTACGAAAATTTTGAATTGAGCATTGGTCACTTCATGGACATCCATCCAAAAGCCATCCACTTGCACTTGCCTGCGCGGGTATTCATCGGGGTCTGCCTGTGAGGATTTGCCCCCCATCAAGAAGGTGCCGGCAGGAATCATTACCATACCCTCAGGCGTATTGCCATCGGAGGTATCTTGAGGAGTTGTGCTACAGGATACCGCCGTATAAATCACGGCGACTAACCCAAGCCATTTTGTGAATTGTAATGTCTTCATGCCTGCAATGTTAGTTATTTTGACATACAAGGCAGTAAGGAATTTATCAAAAAAGGTTTCTTCATCATCCAATTGATTATATTTGTCGATGATAGTCCATACATCCATTAGAGTTGGTGATATGGGGGGCTATGATGGGAAAAAACAGCCCAGTTGGCACTAATCGAGGCGGTGGAGTAGGAGCTTAGCCTAAGCTAAGTGACTAATTCAGCAACGAAGAGTAGGGACAAGTGGGAATTTTTGCGCCCATATCGTCTCCATATCACCAACTCTATTAAAACTGAATACTAAAGTTTCCCAAATGCAGGGATTGAGACATTGCTACACATCCATATTACTAAGTTGCCTGTTCACGGTAACGACAGTGCAGGCACAAACCGACATCCGCTTTGAGCAACTCAGCGGCGAGCAAGGTTTTTACCAAAGCATCGTCTATCAATTAACACAAGATCGCGTGGGCAATATATGGGCTGCTACCGAAGATGGTGTAGTGCGCTTCAACGGACGGGAATCTTATAGCTACAACACCTACCGAGGCTTGCCAGAGGGTATGCCGCACCGTATCGAACAAATTTTACACGACAGTGCCGGAAGATTGTGGATAGCAGGTGCCAACGGAATCGCCCTTTACAACCCACGAGAAGATGCCTTTGAAACGGTCGAAAGTAGCGAAGACCGCTACCCCACGGATGTCAACACCCTTTTGGAGGATAGGAATCAGCAAATCTGGATAGGAGCTTTTAATGGCATTTGGCAATACAATACAACGAGTGCAAAACTTCAATGCTACCATGCTACAAAGGAGACGAATGTGTTGCTCCCACTCGATGCCGACAGACTATTAGTGGGTACGCGCGAAGGCTTGGGCATTTTGCATCTTCCTTCTAAAACGTATAATCCGTTGCCAAATTTAGTGAATGACGAAGTAAAAACACTTTGCTTGCACAATGGTCAGCTATTCGTTGGCACGCGTTCATCAGGTATTTACAAGGTTTCATTGGATTTACAACAGGCTACACTCGTCTATCGCACATCCGATCGCAGCCCAATGATGGACATGCTGCCCCAGAAAGACGGGAGCATGATTGTAGCCACTGATGGCGCGGGGTTGATTTGGTTGAATGCTCAAGGCCAACTGCAAAAACGCGCTACCAACGATGTGGATGCCCCCCACTCCATTTCCAGCAACGGCATTTATGACCTACTCGAAGACAAGGACGGTATCTTGTGGGTTGCAACCTACGGAGGAGGGATCAACATCATTAACCCGTACAAAAACCAGTTCCGGCAAATCAATCACATTATTAATACCCGCAATAGCATCAGCCACCCATTTACCCGCGCCATGCTGGAAGATGATGCTGGAAATATTTGGTTTGGCACCAAAGCCGGTATCAGTATCTGGAACAGAAATGCCCAAACCTGGCAACATATTCGGCAATTCAACGCAGGTGGCAATCTTGTAGAAAACCCCATCATCATGGCGCTGGAAGAAGACGGGGACTACATTTGGGCGGGCACTTATAATTTTGGTACTTACCGCATACGCAAAACCAACTTTGATGCTACCTACTACGGGCCAGAGGCGGCAACAGACAGGCGTGTTAACATTGACAAAGTATATGCCGTACATAAAGATCGCGAAGGGCGTATATGGTTGGGAGGTATCAATGCCCTCGTACACTGCCTACATACCGATGGTACCGTCACCACCTACCCCGTGCAGGAAGTAAAACACATCCGGCAATTACGAGATGGCACTATTGCCATGTCGGGTCGAATGGGCATTACGTTAGTGGACAACGCTACCGCAGCACCTATTCAAGCACTTAACCCCATAATTAACGGCTTGGCCTACTCCACCATCAACGGCTTATGCGAACTCAACGACGGAAGACTTGCCTTGGCCACCAATGGTGCCGGGTTACTACTTTTTGACCGAGCTACCGACAGCATCCAAATTATCGATAAAGAAGATGGCCTTCCTTCCGATATGGTACAAAGCATCCTACGACAAAACGATTCCATAATTTGGTTGGGTACAGCAAGAGGCTTGGCGCGAATACCGCTCGGAAGTGCGCATCCGTCTATCACTATTTATGATAAAACCGATGGATTAAACAGTACTGAATTCAACTACGGTAGTTATACCAAACTCTCGAGTGGCGAGCTGATGTTTGGCGGTGTACAAGGAATCGTACTATTCGACCCTGCCCGTATCCAGCAGGTAGCTTCGGCACCCACCATTGTATTCGAAGAATTTAGACTTTTCAATCGAAAGGTAGAACCTGATGAGGATATTACCCAAGGGCATATCAACGTCATCAACGAATTGCATTTGCGGTATGCCCAAAATGCTTTCACTATCAAATTTTCAGGCATTCTTCAACCAGCCCCAGGCAAAGTAAAATACAGTTGGATGCTTGATGGGTTCAACGATACGTGTAGCACTCCGAGCACAGAAAACCAAACGAATTTCACCAATATCCCTCCCGGCAACTACGTGCTGCGGGTCAAAGCCATGAACCGCGATGGTCAATGGGGGGAAGAACGCCGATTGCCCATCTTCATTTCCCCACCTTGGTGGAATAGCCCATTGGCCTACCTAATATATGGTGTGTTGGGCGTAGGGCTATTGATTGCTGGTTTTCGCCTCGGTAGCATCATCATCAACAAGCGGAACGCGGAGCAGCAAATTGCCTTTTTCAACAACATCACCCATGAACTAAAAACCCCGCTGACTATTCTATTGGCTAATTTGGAACAAATTACTGGCGATGCTGCCGACGATAAAAGGATTCGTACAACTATTAGGCGGTTGAACTCGCTTTTTGAGCAATTGCTCAACTTCCACAAAGCCACCGCCGACGTTGCCGCTCCCGGCCACATCAAAGCCTTCCTGCCCGAACCCTACATCGAAAAACTCCTTCGCAGCTTTTCGCCCTTGATGGAAGAACGGCACATCCAATTAGAAATCATATCTGGTTGGGATGATAGGCACTTCCATTACAACACCGAAATTTTCGATAAAATCATCTTCAACTTAGTTTCCAACGCCGTCAAATATTCCAAAGAAGGTGGCCGCATTACAGTAAAAATGGATACCAAAGGCGATGAAAAAATGTCGCTCCAAGTCATTGACAATGGCATGGGAATCCCCAAAGACCAGCAAAAGTACATCCTCAAGCAATACTATCGAGCCAGAAATGTCGTCAATAGTCAACTACCTGGTACAGGACTGGGATTGATGATGGTGAAAAACTTGGTAGAAAAAGACCAGGGCAGCATCGGCTTCAACAGCATAGAAGGCCAAGGCACTACCTTCGAAGTGATACTCAAAGACCAAATAGCACAATACGATAGCAAAGCAGCCGTAGCCGACACAACCTCCTTACCATTGGATGATGCGCAGTTGGATTTATTTCAAGATGTAACACTACTCATTGTCGAAGACAATGACGACCTGCGGCAAACTTTGGCCGAACGACTACAAGGGTATTTCCAAATAGAAACCGCCTCCAACGGTAAAGAAGGCTTGGAAAAAGCCGCAGAAGTATTCCCCGACCTCATCATCACCGACCTCATCATGCCTGAAATGGACGGACTGACGATGGCGCGAAAATTGCAAGACAACATCGATTTCAACCACGTGCCTATCATTATGCTTTCCGTTTTGCAAACGCCCGCTCAAAAGTTAGAAAGTTTGGAAAGTGGTATTGCCGAATATTTGGAAAAACCCATCAACTTCCCGCTCTTACTCGCTAAAATTGCCAATCTCCTGAACTGGCAACGCAAAATGCGCCAACGTTACCGCAATCAGGTAGAAATGGAAACCGCTGAGCAATTCCGCAGCAGCCGCGATGCCGAATTTATCGGGCAGCTCGAAAATTTTGTGCTGCAAAACATCGGCAACGAAAACCTCTCCGTACAGGAACTTTGCAAAGAAGCCTCCATGAGCCGTACCTCCTTGTATATGAAATTAAAAAATTTGATTGATATGTCGCCCCAAGACTTCATCATCCATATCCGTTTGAAGTATGCACGTAAACTACTAACGGAAAGTGGTCAACAAATCAAGGAAGTCGCTTACCAATGTGGGTTTTCCAACCCCAAGTATTTTAGCACCTCCTTTAAAAAACAATTTGGGCAGTCGCCCAGCGAGTTTTTACAAAAGTTAGGCAACACTACGGGGAATTAGCGATAAGTAATTTGACGGAAATAACTGATCCCATTTTTTCTGAAGTCATGTCTTTATGAACACGCTTTGTGCAAGTATTCCTACGCTTAGTAATTTGACGGAAATAAACTGTTCAATTTTTGATTCGGAAAAATTGAACAGTTTATTTTTATCCCGTCCCTTAGTGCATAAAGCCAAGCTAAAAATGGGATCACTTATTTTTTTCCCGTCCCTAAGCACTTGTCAAAATGCATATAAGACGATAAATAAACCATTTGTGATAGTTATCAAACTTCCCTATAAAGTAAGCAGGCGTACCTTGGCAGCAGAATCAAGTATGCCAAACTATGAAAAGATTTTCCCTCCCATTGTTTTTGTCACTATTGCTTGCTTGCAGTAGCGCATTAGCACAACAAACCGTCAAAGGCACGGTAGTCGATACCGATGGGTTGCCCCTCATCGGCGCAACGGTGTTGATAGATGGCACCTCCAACGGCACCGCCACCGATGTGGACGGCATGTACGAACTTAACGTCAGCGACAAAGATGCTGTATTGATATTCACCTATACGGGCTACAAAAAAGTAGAGGAAACCGTAGGCACCCGCACCGTCATAGACGTTGTGATGGAATCCGATGCACAAGTATTAGATAAGGTAGTAGTGATAGGCTACGGTAGCGTACAAAAAAGCGACATCACGGGAGCCGTAGCTTCTTTGAAGCCCACTACGGAGCAGGTTAACCAATTCAATAGTTTCCAAGGCTATTTGCAGGGTCGTGCTACGGGGGTACTCGTACAGTCGAACAGTGCCGAGCCTGGTTCGCCCTCATCCATCCGCATTCGGGGTGCCAACAGCCTCCGGGGAGACAACGAACCATTGTATGTTATTGACGGTATCATCGTCAATTCCTCTACTGAGGATACCGCCGACCCCTTATCGGGAGGAAACACCTACCTTTCTCCCCAAAACGGCCTCACAGGCTTAAATCCACAGGACATCGAGAGCATCGAAATTCTGAAGGATGCTTCCGCCACTGCCATTTATGGTTCACGCGGTGCCAACGGGGTCATCCTCATCACCACAAAACAAGGTTCGGCAGGAAAGCCTAAGGTAAACTACAACACCTACGTTCGCAGAGGTAACGTTGTGCGCCTGTACGATGTCCTCAACACCAATGATTACGTCAATTACCAAAATGATGCGGATGCCTTGCAAGGGTTCTCCCCAAAATTCTACACCTACGCCGATGGCTCCATCGCCCTCTTCGAGCAGGATGCAGACTTTATGGAAGCCAATGCTGCTACTATTGAAAGGCTTACCCCTATCAACTGGTATGAAGATATCTTCCGCGAATCCTTTAGCCAAAACCACCGCTTAACGGTAAGTGGCGGCACTGAAAAAAACAAGTACTACATTGCTGCTGGTTTTCTGAAAAATGACGGTGTAGTGCCTCGTGCCAATGCCCAGATAGGCGACCTACTCTTCAACTATACCAACGACCTCACGGATAGAATTACCATCCAAACACGTATTTCTGCTGCCTACAACTTCAACCGCAGCAGTAAGGGGTCTGAAAACCTCGGCGGCACCAACAACAGTTTGGTTCGCCAAGTGGTGCAAGCTGCTCCCCTCCTGAATTTCGTAGATAACAACGTAGCCGACGATTTCGACAATTTGTCGGATGGGCCACGCGCTTGGATACTCGACTACGATGATGATGCCAAGGAACTACGTACGTTGGGGTCGGTAAAAGTGGACTATAAAATATCGGATGTCTTCACCTATCGTTTCCAGACCGGTGTGGACTACCGCGCCAAGCAGCGCCAAATCTGGTACGGCACTACTCTTTTCAGGGGTAGATTGTCCAATGGCGAAGCCGGTATCAGTACCTTAGACCGCACCCGCTACAATGTGGACAATACCCTTATGTTCAATAAGCGTTTCCGCAAAGGACACCGCATCAACGGTACGGTTGGTGCTATTTGGGATGCTACTCATGTGGAGCAATCATCCTTCTCTGCCTCCGATTTTTCCAACAAAGACTTGCGCTATGATGGTATCTCTTTCGGTCAGGTTTTCGAGCCGCTACGGTTTCAAATTGCGGAAGAAGCACTTGTTTCCTACTTAGGTCGTTTGAACTACGTTTACAAAGACCGCTACCTGCTGACAGCCTCTTTCCGTGCCGACGGTACCACCAAGTTCAGCAAAGAAAACAAATTCTCCTACTTCCCAGCCTTTGCCTTTGCATGGAAAGCCATCAACGAACGATTCATGGCCGACCAGAACCTGCTCAGCGATGCTAAACTCCGCTTGGGATTTGGATACACAGGTAGCCAAGCTATACAGCCCTACCAAACACTGGCGCGTTTCGGTGCTACGGCCAACCTGCTTTCGGATGCTGATGGCAACGGCATCACCGCTATCATCCCTACCAACTTGGCCAACCCATCACTGATATGGGAAACAACCCGCCAAGTTAACGCAGGTGTTGACCTAGGCTTCCTCAACGACCGCTTCACCGCTACATTGGATGTGTACCACAAGCGCACCTTCGACCTACTTCAACAACTAAGCATTGGCCATCTGTTGGCTTTACATCCTTTACCGCCAACCAAGGCGACCTTATCAATAAAGGGTTGGAAATCGGCGTGAATGCCCACTTGATGGAAAATAAAAAACTCACTTGGGATGTGCGTGCCAATATTTCCTTCAACCGCAACGAGATTACCAGCCTAGGGCTGCCACCTTCCCAGTTCGGCACCGAAAACTTGGTAGCCTTCCTCGGTGGGCAAGTATCAGGCGGCAACCAGTTTAAAGTACCTGCCAATATCTTCATTGAAGGACGACCCGCCGCCCTCTTCTGGGGATACCAGACCAACGGCATCATTTCCAATGCCGATGATTTGGCCGCAGCACCTACCTACCAAAACACCACCGTTCAACTCGGTGATGTTTACTACGTAGATCAGAACGGAGATGGTAATATCAATGAAGCCGACCTTACCATACTCGGTGACCCCAACCCCAAATTCAACTTTGGATTCGGCACCGACTTGGCCTACAATCGGTTCTCAATGAGTATGTTCTTCAATGGCATCTATGACTTTGATCTTGCGAATGGCAACCTCTCTCGCGAGGCATTTGCGGCAGGCAACACCAGCGAAAACGTGCGCTCGGAGGCCTATTTCAACGCATGGTCGGAGAATAACCCAAGTGGTACTTACCCACGCATCGGATACATCAATCCCGGCGATTTCACCGACCGCATGGTGGAGGACGGCAGTTTCTTACGCCTTAGCTTTGTGAGCTTGGGATACTCCCTTCCCGCTGGTGTAATCAATGGTGTTGAAAGCATCAAGTTCTACGTATCAGGTCAAAACTTATGGTTGTTGACCAACTACTCTGGGTTCGACCCCGAAGTTGATAGCTTCTCCTTCGACCCCACCCGCCGGGGCATCGACTTTAATGCTTTCCCTAACCAGCGCACTTTCACCTTCGGGTTGAACGCTGCGTTTTAACTCCCCATCAAAATTATCAGGATATGACACGCCAATATATTTTCCGGGCCATTTTGCCCTTTTTAGCAGTCCTGCTGTGGCTGCCCTCTTGTCAAGAAGCCCTCACCGAAAAAGCAGAAACTTTTTATAGCGAGGAGCAAGTATTTTCTTCGGAAGAAGGGATAGAGTCGGCAGTAAATGGTATGTATTCGGCCTTTTTCGACCCTGGCTACCATGGTTCTTCTTGGCATGGGTTGCTGATGCCGCTTTCTGGTAAGCTACGTTCCAACCAAGCCCCTAATATTGATGCAGTAAGCCTTAATACCACCTCTATCAACACATGGCTCACGCGGCTTTGGCCTGCCATGTACGCTACGGTAAACACAGCCAACATCATCATTACTAACCTGGAAAGCACTCCTGCCGACTTCGACAACAAGGAAACGGCGTTGGGGCAAGCCTATTTTATCAGGGCATTGACTTACTTCGACTTGGTACGTTTGTTCGGTGGTGTACCCATCCGTTTGAAGCCTACTACCTATGAAGACCTACATTTGCCTCGTGCTACTAAGCAGGAAGTCTATGATTTGGTCATTGCCGACTTGGAACGCGCCAAAGCACTGCTGCCTGCACCAGGCACCTATCGCTCGGAGCGCCCTACCCCCCTTACCGCTCAGGCATACCTGGCCAAGGTATATCTGACCTTAGCAAGCGAAGCCGGCAACGATATGGCACTGTGGACACTGGCACGCAATACAGCTATGGAGGTTTTTAACTCCCAACTGTACGACCTCACACCTACTTATGCCGAGTTGTTTGAACCGGGTAATGAAAATACTGTGGAGTCGATTTTTGAAATTCAGTATGGCCATACAGGCGGTATTCGCAACACAGATATGCCCCGTATGTACACCCCACAAAATAGTATGTTTGTACCCGCTAACACCAATACCTTTGGCTGGATTCGCCCTAATAAGGAAACCTTCGACGACCACGTAGCACGCTACCCCGATGATCCACGGATAGAAGCTATGTATCTGTATGGTTCATACGTACGCAATAACGGCACTACCCAGACCATTTACCCCACACGAACTACCGGTGCGCAAGGCTATCCATTTATTCGCAAGTGGTTTGACCCTACGTACAATGGCACTACCTCTTCCCGCAACTTCATCCTCTTCCGCTATGCCGACCTGCTGCTGATGCTAGCGGAAATAGAAAACGAGCTAAACGGCCCTGATGCGGCTTACCCATACGTCAACCGAGTATTGGCAAGAGCAAGGGATATTGATGGCGATGGCATGAGCGATAGCATAGAACCCGCCGATTGGTCGGGAATGACGCAGGATGAATTTCGCCAGCGTATCATGAAGGAGCGTTTCTACGAGTTGCTCGGAGAAGTACATGAATGGTTCGACACACGCCGCCGTGGCTACGACTACCTATTGAATGAGGTAATTATTCCGCACAACAACCACCCCAATTTTGACCCCAGTACGGATTTTGTATATCCCGATAATACCAAAAATATGCTGTTACCCATCCCGTTGGATGAAATTTCCGGTAACCAAGCATTAGGGCCAGATGACCAAAATCCCGGGTATTAGGAGTCCGAAGCGCGGTAGCGCGGAGGACGGCGCAACGAAGTGAGCACGACCAGGGGGTGAAGTGTCCTGCCGGCCTCAACCGGCAGGATGCGGAAGACCCGGCCCCGGTGCAACACGGGGGGGCGCATAGCCTGAAATAATCGTATTGATTTGTAACTTTTTATGACCAACATGCAACGCAACCTTTTCATATCTTCTATTTTACCATTACTGCTACTGCTGCTGATAGCACCAGCCGTGGCACAAAGTAGTAAAAAACCACTGTACAAAAATCCCAAGGCATCCGTGGAAGACCGCGTGAGCGACTTGATGAGCCGCATGACGCTGGAGGAAAAATAGCCCAAATGTGCCAATACGTAGGTTTGGAGCACATGAAGCAGGCTGAAGGCGACCTGACCGTGGAGCAGATGCGCAAGAGCGATGCCAGCGCTTCTACACGAATTTGCACAGCGATGATGTAGCGCAGTTGGCTTCGGAAGGTAAAATTGGTTCCTTTCTGCATGTTGTAACTGCCGAGGAAGCAAACCACCTACAGCAGTTGGCGCAGCAGTCGCGTTTGCAAATACCGCTGTTGATAGGTATAGATGCGATACACGGCAATGGCCTGTATCATGGTGCCACGATTTACCCCAGCCCCATCACGTTGGCAGCCAGTTGGAACGACAGCATGGCTTATGAGATAGGGCGGCAAACAGCCTTGGAAATGCGTGCCACGGGTTCGCACTGGGCATTTACCCCCAACATAGATGTGCTACGCGACCCACGCTGGGGGCGCAGCGGGGAGACCTTTGGAGAAGACCCCTACCTTGTTGGCAATATGGGGGTGGCTACCATCAGAGGTATGCAGACCGATGACTTCACCGGCACCGACAAAGTAATTGCTTGTGCCAAACACTTGATAGCAGGCAGTGAATCGGTGAACGGCTTGAACTCCGCCCCCACCGATGTAAGCGAACGCACACTATTCGATGTGTATTTACCGCCTTACCGCCGTGCCATTGAAGAAGCCAATGTATTCAGCGTGATGGCTGCCCACAATGAGGTAAACGGCATACCTTGCCACATGGATAAATTTTTGATGACGGACGTTGCGCAATCGTTGGGGGTTCAATGGTTTCTATGTGAGCGACTGGAACGACGTGGAGCGCATACACTCTATACACTATGTAGCGGAGAACTTTAAAGAAGCCACTTACTTATCGGTAGATGCGGTCTGGACATGCACATGCACGGCCGCTCTTTGCCGACTATGTGAAGCAATTAGTAGAAGAAGGAAAACTGAGCCTGGAGCGGGTGGAAGAAGCCTGTGCCCTTATTCTGGAAACCAAATTCAGGTTGGGGCTGTTTGAGAATCCTTTTGTTGAAACCTCGGCCATTGACCAAACCGTATTTTCACCCGCCCACCAGGCTATTGCATTAGGAAAGTGCTCGCCAAGGCGTAGTTATGCTCAAAAACGATGGCTTGCTGCCTTTAGCATCGGGCGGCAACAAAACCATGTTTGTAGTGGGCCTAATGCCAACAATATGACCACCCTTGGCGACTGGGCATCGCCACAACCCGAAGACCGCCTTGTGACTGTACTGGAAGGCTTGCAAACGGTGGGTACTCGCTACGGCTACAACGTGGACTGGTATGATGTAGGTGAATACTCCAAAGAAATAACCGACACCCAAATAGAAGCGGCAGCCAGCATGGCAGCACAAAGCGATGTATGTGTGCTGGTGTTGGGAGAAAATGCCTTCCGCCATGTTTGGCCAAAGAAAACCATAGGAGAAAATATAGACCGAGCCACGCTATAGCTATCCGGCAAGCAACTGGCATTGGCGCGGGCCGTACACGCCACTGGCAAGCCGATAGTAGTGGTGTATGTGAGCGGTAGCCCCATTGCTGAACCTTGGCTGCAAGACAAAGCCAACGCCATCCTGAATAGCTGGGAACCGGGCAGTTTCGGCGGACAAGCAATAGCAGAAGTGATGTTCGGCGAAGTAAACCCCAGCGGCAAACTGCCTGTAACCATCCCGCAGCGTGGGGCAGTTGCAGATGGTTTACAACCACAAGCCTTCGACTTATAAACATAAGTACCACGATATTGCCAAAACGCCGTTGTACCCCTTCGGCTTTGGCCTGAGCTACACTACTTTTGAATGTACAGCACCACAACTTTCATCCTCGTCTTGGGATGGGGATGGAAGGGTGTTTGTTTCAGCTACCGTCACGAATACAGGAAAAGTAGCAGGTACGGAAGTAGTGCAAATGTATGTGCGGGACGACATTGGCTCCGTCACACGACCTGTAAAAGAGCTGAAAGGCTACCAGCGGGTGACGTTGGCGCCGGCCAATCGCAGCAAGTAACTTTTGAGCTGGAAGCCCAAGATTTGGCTTTCTATACCCGCAGCATGGACTATGCCACAGAAGCTGGTACGTTTACCATTATGGTAGGCAATAGTTCCGACAACAAGCACCTCAAGACAACCCAATTGACACTTACCAAAACGTTGACATTCAAACCTTGATGATATGAAAAACCTGTTTGGAAATTTCCTCGCCCTTGCCTTAGGAATGGTGTTGGTACTGACGCTACTCACGGCTTTCAGCCCGTCGGGAGCGGCCAAAAAAAAGGCCACTAGCCCCAACATTATCTACATCATGGCCGACGACCTGACTACACAGGCCATCAGTGCTTACGGCGGCATCTACAAAGACATAGCTCCCACGCCTCATATCGACAGGCTGGCACAAGAGGGTATGCTCTTCCAAGATGTGCTGTGTACTAATGCTATCTGCGGCCCCAGCCGAGCGGCTATCTTGACTGGTAAATACAGCCACCAGAACGGGTTTTACAAAAACGAGGGCGGCGGGCAATTCGACTCTACCCAGTGGACTTTCCTCAGGAATTTCAACAAAACGGCTACCAAACTGCCCTTTCGGAAAATGGCATTTGGGCACCGAACCTGTGGGCTTCAACGAATATAAATTCCACGCCAACGCTGGACAACAAGGTACCTATTGGGATCCGCTGTACAACCACAACGGCAAAACCAAAAGGGAAAAGGGATACGCTACCAACCTCACCACCGATTTTGCATTGGAATGGCTACAAAAGGAACGTCAACAGGACGCTCCCTTCATGATGGTACTTCAATACAAAGCCCCACCGTCCGTGGGAACCTGATGGCAAATACGAAAACTATGGGAGGACATAGAAATGCCCTACCCTGCTACCTTCAACGATGACTACAAAGGTCGCGAACTCACCGCCGGAGATACAGAAATGACGATGGAGTTCTTCAGTAACCGCGACATGAAAATGACGCCCCCCGATGGACTGAAAGGGCGCGATAAAGTAGCTTGGGATTTCTATGGTGCTAAGCCCGGCGAAATTGTACAGCCCGAAGGCATGACCGCCGAAGAAGGACGCAAATGGCGCTACCAGACTTACATCAAGGACTATTTGGCCTGTGTGAAATCCGTGGATGACAACATCGGCAGGGTATTGCAATACTTGGACGAAAATGGCTTGGCTGAAAACACACTCATTGTGCTCACTTCCGACCAGGGATTCTACCTCGGCGACCATGGATTTTTCGACAAGCGATTCATTTATGAAGAGTCTCTGCGGATGCCTTTCATGGTGCGATTCCCTGCTATGGTAAAAGCAGGTGCCGTCAATGAAGATATTATTACCAATGTGGATTTCGCTCCTACCCTACTGGCAGTTGCTGGCATCAAAACCAACGAACCTATGCAGGGCAAAAGTTTTCTGCCTATGCTATTGGGTAAAACACCTCGCAAGTGGCGGCAATCCATGTACTATCACTACTACGAGTTCCCGTTCTGGCATCATGTGCAGCCACACTACGGCATACGCACACAGCGTTATACACTGGCTCACTTCTACTTCAACATCGACAAATGGGAACTATACGACAATGAAAAAGACCCCCAGCAGATGAACAACGTTATCGATGACCCCGCCTACGCGGATGTGAAAGCTGAACTACAGCGAGAACTCACCGAACTGCGAATTTTCTACGGCAACAACCGCCCATTGGATGTGCTGAGGGAAATCACTACAACCGATTTTGGCAATATTACAACCTCTGAAAACGCAGAAAACGTCAGAGACATCATCAACAATAAATAAACTACACAATGAGATATATTTTTTCGCTTTTGCTATTCGTAACCCTTCAGGTTGTCACCTTAGGGCAAAATGATGGCAAGAAAAACATTCTCTTCATCGCGGTGGATGACTTGAAACCGCTCCTATCCAATTACGGGTGTGCACAAATGCATACCCCCAATTTCGACCGTCTGGCTGCCATGGGTGCTACCTTTACCAACGCCCATGTGCAACAGGCTGTTTGCGGCCCATCCCGCGCTAGCATCATGACCGGAACTTACCCCGATGTGACGCGGGTGTGGGATTTGCACACCGATTTCCGCAAATCCAACCCCGAGTTGATTTCCATGCCGGAATACCTCATCTCGCAAGGGTATGAAACGGCAGCCGTCGGCAAAATTTACCACAAGGGTTCCGCAGCGGAAGGCCATGATGGTAAGTCATGGAGTATTCCTCACAAGCAGCCCAAGAACTTCGACCCCGCTTTTGGCGAACCTGCATTCAGCTTCTACCAAGCCCCGGAAACCAAAAGCCGCGTCAATGAGCTTATTGAAGAAGCCAAAGCTAAAGGGATTAAAGGCCCCGGCAAACAACGCAACTATGCGATGGAGCAATGTAAGCCGAGTACAGAATGCATAGAGGCATCCGACGAGGCTTATCTTGACGGCCTTTATACCAAATCGGCACTCAACCTGATGCGTCAGTTGAAAAAAGGCGACAAACCTTTCTTCCTCGCTGTCGGCTACCAAAAGCCTCACCTACCTTTTGTGGCACCCAAAAAGTACTGGGATCTCTACCAACGGGAGGACATACAGTTAGACCCGCAGCAGACCTTAGCCTCCGGTACTCCGCAGATTGCCTACCATACCTTTGGGGAGCTCCGTGCCTTCACCGACATCGACGACGATGCTAAATTGGGGCAACCCCTGGACGAAGCCAAGCAACGCGAGCTGATCCACGGATACATGGCCTGTGTATCCTATATTGATGCGCAAATCGGTAAGCTGCTCGACGAATTGGATCGCCTCGGCCTAACCGATAATACCGCCATTGTCCTATGGGGCGACCACGGCTTCCACCTCGGAGACCATACCCTTTGGTGCAAGCACTCCAATTTTGAGCAGGCCACTCGCATTCCGCTTATGTTTGCAGGCCCCGGTGTTGCTGCTGGCAGCCAAATTTCCCAGCCTGTGGAACTTTTGGATGTGTTCCCCACTCTGTTTGCTATCACTGGCGTTGCGCCCTCGTCCCAGACGCAGGGTATCTCACTACTGCCCCTCCTCGACAGTGATGCCACCACTACCGTGGAGAAAGATTACGCCATGAGTGCCTACCCCCGCCAAAAGAAAACGATGGGCTATTCCATCCGTACTGACCGATACCGCTATACCGAATGGCACACCAACGACTACCATAGCACGAAGCCCTATGATGCTGCCAACTTGGTAGGCGTAGAGCTATACGACTATGAAAAAGACCCGCAGGAGAGTATAAACCTCGCCATTGATAAGGCTTATGCCCCTGTGGTTGCCAATATGCAGCAAAAACTAAAGGCACACTTGGACAAACAAGTAGCCAATCGTTAATATGTGGGCGCATCCCTGCCTTGCTGACCGCAGGGCGGGGTCGCCACCCTCCCGCCTTGTTCCCTCCCGCATTCAGGGGACAATATCTCGCTCCGTATCGGCAGCACCGATGCCAAGCACTCCGGTCAGCTTGCACGGGCAAGTATTCAAAGGCATCGGTTCGCATCGCTAATATTCATCCAATCAATTTTCTATCCTATGACAAAAGTCTTTCGCTTCCTATTTTTAGCGGTTTTCTTATGGTCAGCAATGGTAGTATCACAGGCGCAAAAACAGCTACCCAACATCCTGTTCATCCATACCGATGACTTGGGGTATCACGACCTCAGCCATACGGGGTCGGCTATCTACCAAACCCCTCATATTGACCAACTCGCCCAATCATCCATTCGTTTCGAACAAGCTTACAGCAACTACCCCCGCTGTACCCCTTCGCGTTATGGTATGATGACAGGGACTTACCCCGTCAACGAAGACCACGGCAACTTAGTGGCTATTCCACACAACCAGAACATGATTCGGCAGTTTGACAAGGCTGGTTACCAGTTGGGCTATATCGGCAAGTGGCATCTCGGCGACAGCACCAATACCCCCGTTAAATTCGGTTTCGACTATTCCTTCGCAGCCGGACAAACAGGTGGAACGGGCAGCCACTTCTATCCTTTCAATACCAGAGGAAATCAAACAGGTGAAAAATCGCCCATGCCCGATGTAGAAGCCTACGCAAAACCCGGCGACTATTTAGCAGATGTACTCACCAATGCCACAATGGACTACATTCGCCAGTGCGACCGCGAACAGCCATTCATGGCCATATTGGCTTTCTACGCGGTACACCCCTTTGGAAGCTAAGCCCGAAGATAAGGAGCGCAACCAGCGGGAAATTGATGCCTACGACTATGGCGATACCCCAGAATATCTACCAGAAGGTACGGGTCGGCGTAAAATGCGCCAAGATCAGGCAGACTATGCCGGCATGGTGGAAAATGTGGATGAAAACGTAGGAAGACTGTTGGCATTGCTCGATGAATTGGGTATTACCGACAATACCATTATCGTGTTCTCGTCCGACCACGGCGGCCTGTCGAATGATGGTGAACGCAACCGCCTTTTGGCCACTTCCAACTGGCCTTTGCGGGCTGGCAAGGGCTGGCAATACGAAGGGGGAATTCGCGTGCCCCTGCTGCTTCACTGGGAAGGCCATATTGAACCCCGCGCTGAGCCTACCTCCATTGTACTAGGTATGGACATTTTCCCTACCCTTTTAGATATGACTATTGGCAAAAACGTAGAAGGCATAGACGGTAAAAGCTTCAAAAACGTAGTAGCAGGGAAGGAAACCTGGGCCGACCGAACCGTCTTCTGGCATTCCCGCAAGGCAAGACCCCACAGCACAGGAGACCCCAAAACCAGCACCATCCGCAGTGGCGACTGGAAGCTATTGGAGTTCTTTGAAGAAAACAGGGTGGAACTGTACAACCTCAAAAATGACCCCAGCGAACAGCACGATTTAGCTGCTGACATGCCAGAGAAAACAGCGGAACTCCACGCCCAACTAAAAGCTTGGAAAAGCGAATATCTCGTACCCAAAAAGATGAAGAAAAAACATTAGTAATTTGACGGAAATAACTGATCCCATTTTTTCTGAAGGCTTGGCTTTATGCACACGCTTTGTGCAAGTATTCCTACGCTTAGTGCATAAAGCCAAGCCAAAAATGGGATTAGTTATTTTTTTCCCGTCTCTTATCCATAATTCACGTTAATGACAACATTTTTTCAGACATTTACCCCATGGATTTGCCTGATTACTACCGTACCATAGCCGCCCCCGCCACGGGGGAGTTCAAAGACAGGGGCAGTAAATTCATTGCCTATGCCTTTCCAGTTTCGGCTGCCGAGGAGGTAGCTGAATGTTTGCTGCAAGTCAAAAAAGAACACCCCAAGGCTCGCCATCACTGCTACGCCTACCGCCTAGGGTTGGATCAGTACAACTACCGCGCCAACGATGATGGCGAACCCAGCGGCACCGCAGGCCGGCCCATTCTGGGGCAAATCGACAGTCATGGGGTCACGAATACGCTGGTGGTGGTCGTCCGCTATTTTGGTGGTACCTTGCTAGGGGCTTCGGGGCTTATTCAAGCCTACAAACTGAGTGCTGCCGATGCCCTCTCGCAGACCGAAACACTTGAAAAACCAGTAGAAAAACACTTTACCCTCTGTTTTGACTACGCGCTGATGAGCTTAGTCATGCAGGTCATTGCCCGCCCCCCTTTCCGCATTACCGACCAGCGATTCCATGAAACCGCCGAGATTGATGTAGCACTCGTGCTGTCTGCCGTCGAAGCAGCTTTCATCGACCTCAAGGCCACGGTGGCGGGCGTCTATCCCGAAGAAGTCCCTGGATTGGAGTCCATTCCTGGGTTTGACATCGTTGAGAAAGAAGGAATCGTGTTGTGAAAAAATTAAGTGTATGTCGTACAATGGCGCAGCCAACATGCAATGGAAAACAGACTATTTGCCGTGCAATAGTTTTTTTTTCATGGGCCACCTCGGCAGAGCCGAGGCCGGGTGCTCCCTCCATCCCACCAGCGCCCGATGGTTGCTGGTGGGGTTCCGTCCGCCCCCTTGTCCGCTACGCCAACGCCTGTGAGTGCGAACGCGCTTGCGCGTGAGCCCGGGCCGAGGCACGAGGCCGTGCGGCAGCGATAGCAGCGAATCCCGCCCCAAGCGGGTGAGCGGATAGCGCGGCCTCGTGCTCCGCCGAGGGCCGCCATCATCTCCTCAGGTACGGGACTTTTCCTTTTTTCAGGAGTTCGTTGCTACCAAAAGGTATGGGTAAAAAAATAGTTAGTTTTGTTTTTAAACTATCTTATCAAATGCTTGTTGTTTTGGAATAACCTACGTTACTTTGCAACATGAAAATAGCCATTGCACAAATCAAAGTACACATCGGCAACTTTGCCGGGAACCTGGAGCGCATCCGCACCGCTGTTGACACTGCTAAGGAACAGGGCGCGGATATTGTTTTGCTGCCCGAATTAGCTACGGTAGGCTACCCGCCCCGCGATTTTTTGGAGTTTAGCGACTTTATTCGCCAAGCAGAAGGCGTGGTGGAAGCCCTGAAGGACGCATCGAATGGGATTGCCATTGTGCTGGGGTCGGTGAGTGTGAATCCGGTAGTGGAAGGCAAAGACCTCTACAATTCTTGCTATTTCTTGGCCGATGGAGAAGTGCTGGCCGTGCAACACAAAACCTTGTTGCCCACCTACGATATTTTCGATGAGTACCGCTATTTTGAACCGGCTCACGAATGGAATATTGTGGAGTACAAAGGGCAGCGCATCGCACTGACCATTTGCGAAGATTTGTGGAATGTGGGCAATGAAAACCCCTTGTACAAGGTGTGCCCCATGGACGAGATGATGGCGCAACAGCCCGATTTTATCCTGAATGTATCGGCCTCGCCTTTTTCGTTCGACCATGCTGCCGATAGGGTGTCGGTACTACAGGCCAATGTGGCGAAATATCATATCCCCCTGTTTTATGCCAATATGGTGGGGGCGCAAACGGAAATCATCTTCGACGGTGGCTCCTTGGTGCTCACGCCCGATGGAGAAGTGTTTGAGGAGTTGCCTTATTTTGAGGAAGCGGTGCGCACCTACGACTTGGAAGCGGTGCGGCATGGCCAAGGTATGCGAGGAGAACAACCGCGCGACAAAATGACCCTTATACACGACGCGCTGGTGATGGGTCTGCGCGACTATTTCGGCAAACTTGGCTTCCAGCGTACTATTTTGGGGCTTTCTGGAGGGATAGACTCGGCAGTGGTGGCCGTATTAGCTGCTCGTGCATTGGGTGCCGATAACGTGCGGTGCTTGCTAATGCCTTCGCAATACAGCAGCGACCACTCCGTGAACGACGCTCGCCAGTTGGCCGAAAACTTAGGCATACAGTACGACATCGTGCCTATTGAGCAAGTATATAAAGCTTATGAGCAAGCCTTGGTGCCGCATTTTTGGGGCACTACCTTCAACATCACGGAGGAGAACCTTCAGGCGCGCATACGGGGGATGCTACTGATGGCGTTCAGCAATAAATTTGGCCCTATTTTGCTCAATACGTCCAATAAAAGCGAAATAGCGGTGGGCTACGGCACGCTGTACGGCGATATGTGCGGTGGGCTGAGCGTGATAGGTGACCTCTACAAAACCGAGGTGTTTGAGCTGGCTCGCTTCATGAACAAAGACGGAGAGGTAATACCCGAATCTATCATCACCAAGCCCCCATCCGCCGAGCTGCGACCTGACCAAAAAGACAGCGATAGCCTACCTGATTACGACATTTTGGACGAGGTGCTTTTTCAATACATCGAAAAACGCCAAGGCCCCAAGGAAATCATCGCGCAGGGCTTCGATGAGACATTGGTGCGCCGCATCCTGCGTTTGGTGAATATCAACGAGTTCAAACGCTACCAAACGGCGCCCGTGCTGAGGGTCAGCAACAAAGCCTTTGGCATGGGGCGGCGCTTACCTATTGTAGCTAAATACCTTAACTGATGATGTGTGATTTTTGATGTGTGAGTGCCTGAAATAGCTTGACAAATGCTGAATCTATTTTTTCATATTAGCTTTTTTTAGCCGGAATTTGGTACTACCTAAGTAGTTACTCTTATTTTTTATATCGATAGTGCCCAATTATTTTATAGTCGAATAGCATATCTTCCAACACTTGTCCACTGCCGATGTTGTGGATAATCAAAGGTCTTTCGCCAATGCTTGATTTTTTGTTTGAGACGATTCCAATATGGGTGATTCCGCCCCCTAAGTTCCAACAAACAATGTCCCCTGGCTTATAGTCGGGGGAGTTCCTTGTGACGGAAAGTGAAGTTCCGTGTCTTTCAAAAAACACCATAAGGTTCGGCACCCGCCTGTGGTCAATGTTTTTATCAGGTCGCGACAGCCCCCAATTTTTCGGGTAAGCGTGAAAGGCAGCGCTCATGTCTTCGTGCACTTCCCTTTGCAAGTCAATGCCAAGTTTTCGGTATGCTCTTATCACCACATCGGTGCAAACCCCTTTATCAGCAGGAACGTCTCCGTTGGGGTAGTCTAGTTGGAAATAGGATGGGTCATATACCACGTCTTGTTTCGTAAGCGTCAACGTCGAATCGGCGAGCATACGGAAAAAATCAGTTTGCCCAAATATAGAACTACTCGTCAGTAGAAGCAGGATTATGTTTATTAGTCTTCGTTTCATTGTGGGTGTGTTGTTATTTCGTTGACTATTATTTCTGCTTGTTTCATTTCAATAAGAACTAGTAAGTATCGGCTTTCAAGTAGTTGAGTAAAATATCACGCTACCAACCCAAAGTAATTGCTTTTCCGGCGTAAAATAGGGCTTCGTCATGGCTTGTAGTTTCACTCAAAATCAATAAGTTATGCTTCTATGATTTACCTCTTTATCTTGGCCAAATTTTCAGTAATTATGGTGTTAAGAGACGGAAAAAAATTAATTGTACAATTTGAGGGAATGATGCGATATTTTAGGTTAATCAACGTGAATTATGGATAATAAATCGAACACTAAAGACATAAACAATTGATAGACAGTCAGATGTTTTCCGGGGTGAAGGATAGCAGCGGACGTGCCGACTGCAAGGAGGTACTGGAGCGGATAGCCTGACCCCTGTTTTGCAGGGGCACACCTCAAAGCTTTGATTTTCAACTTCTTACCTTAGTCTATTATCCATAATTCACGTTTAATCAACAAAGTGAAGAAAGAAAGACGGTGGTGCGTAGTAGAAGGGTATGTACGTCGGAAAAAGGTATAGCTGCCCCTTGTGGATAAACACCCTACTCGTCCGGTTCGCCATGCCTCAACAGCCCGTTTTTCAGTACGGACAAAAGGCTTTCCTCTGCCGTGTGGTGACAGTACCCACACGCCAGTCAATCATGGTCTTTTACAAGACCCCAGCAACCTTTACCATGGATGACGCAAGCGGAAGAAAAAATGGCTCGCGCATCGCCCGAATGCTCTGGTGACAAAGCCAGAGTTATATGCCTATGATGTGCAGGTAGGTTGTCAATCCACTGCTATGAGTGCAAAAATAAGCGTTTTTTTTTAATAAAATAAAGTTGACACATTTTTTTATAAAAAAATTATAGACACCCGAAATAACGAAAATCAATACAATCAATAACGTGTTTACTAATTTGTTCAATTTGTCACACACACTTACTATTGCCCTGCTATTTTTTTCAAAAAATTCATAGCTTCACCCCTCTAAAATGGAATTGTATGAAACGGATGTTATTCATGGGCTTAGTTTCCCTATTGACCACCGTGTTGTTGGCGCAAACAGCTGATTATTTCCAACCGATGAAGTGGCGACACGTGGGGCCATTTCGGGGCGGCAGGTCGGTGGCGGTGTCTGGTGTGCCGGGCGACCCGCTTACCTATTTTATGGGCACTACGGGCGGCGGCTTGTGGAAAACGGAGGATGCTGGCCAATATTGGCACAACATCTCCGACGACTTTTTTAAAACAGGGTCGGTAGGCGCTGTGGCGGTGTCCCCTTCCCATCCGTACATCGTATATTGTGGCATGGGCGAGCATGCGCCTCGTGGCGTAATGACCTCCTATGGCGATGGTGTTTATAAATCAGTAGATGGTGGCAAAACTTGGCAACCAACGGGTTTGGAGAAAACACAACATATCGCCCGAATCATAGTACATCCCAACGACCCCAACACGGTTTTTGTGGCAGCGCAAGGAGCGCTGTACGGCCCATCGAAAGAGCGCGGCATCTATAAATCAACGGATGGAGGCGCTACTTGGAAACAGGTGCTTTATGTAGATGAAAACACAGGCTGCGCCGAGCTTGATTTGGTACGCAGCACGCCCCACATCCTGTATGCCACGATGTGGGAACACGGCCGCAAACCTTGGAAAGTCATCAGTGGTGGCCCGGGCAGTGGTCTTTACAAATCGACGGATGGCGGAGAAACATGGGATAAAATACAGGAAGGCCTGCCCGCAGAATTGGGCAAAATGGCTGTTTCTGTTTGCCAAAGTAGCCCCGACAAAGTCTATGCCTTAGTGGAAAGCGATTCCAATCAGGAGAAAGGGGGGCTTTTTGTTTCTTACGATGGCGGCGGCAACTGGACGCGCATCAGCGATGACCACCGCTTGATTCAGCGTGCTTGGTACTACATTGAAGTCTTTGCCGACCCACAAAACGAAAACCTGGTCTATGTACTCAGTGCCGACCTGCTCAAATCCATTGATGGAGGCCGCACTTGGGAATTGATGTCTGGCCCACACGGCGACTACCACGACCTGTGGATCAACCCCGATAACCCCCGCAATATGGTATTGGCCGATGACGGCGGAGCTGGTATTACCTTCAACAGGGGCGAAAGCTGGTCCACACAGGCCAATATGCCCACCGCCCAAATGTATAGGGTGAACGTGGACAACCTCTTTCCCTACCATCTCTACGGTGGCCAACAAGACAATACCTCGGTGCGCATAGCTGCTATGGAATTGTACAGTAGTGGTATTAATTTCAATAGCTGGGAAGCCTCGGCAGGTGGTGAAAGCGCGTTCTTAGCTTTCGACCCCGATGATCCACGCTATGTAATGGGCGGTAGTTATCTTGGCACTATCGAGGTGATGGATACTCGTGCACAAGCAGGCACCAACATCATGTCGGCCCCCATTCAATACTTGGCGTTGGACGCAAAAGATATGTTTTACCGCTATAATTGGAATGCCCCTATTGTGTGTTCGCCACATGATACCCGTATTTTTTACCACGCTGCCCAAAAGCTGTTACGTACAAGCGACATGGGACAGACTTGGAAAGAAATCTCTCCCGATCTGACGCGCAACGAGCCAGATAAGCAAGGCAAAGGGGGTGGCCCATACACCAACGAAGCTGTGGGGGCTGAAAACTACGGTACGATTAGCTATGTGGTAGAATCGCCCCATGAGGCAGGTGTTATTTGGACAGGTAGCGATGACGGTTTGGTTTATCTTACGAAAAACGGGGGCGCCAACTGGACGAACGTCACGCCCGCAGGCATGGCAGCATGTTTGGTGAATGCCATTGAAGTATCTCCCTTCGACCCCGCCACGGCCTATATTGCTACGACTCGTTATAAGTTCAACGACCATACACCCGCTCTTTATGTGACACGCGACTATGGCAAAACCTGGAAAAATATCAGCAGTGGCATTCCTTATGGTGCCTATACCCGTGTAATACGCGAAGATCCGGCTCGCAAGGGGTTATTGTACGCAGGCACAGAAACAGGCGTTTATGTGTCTTGGAATGAGGGTGCTCAATGGCAGCCTTTGCAGCTCAACCTACCCGTAGTGCCGATAACGGATATGATGGTAAGCCACGGCGACCTGATTTTAGCGACTGCCGGCCGTGGGTATTGGATATTAGACGAAATCGCCCTACTGCACCAATACGCCCCCAACGGGCAACCGGCCTATCGTTTATACCAGCCCGAACCCGCTATTTTGTCGAACCACTACAGTGAACTCAATAGTACGGACGAGGGATTTGATGGCACCCACCCGCTGAGAGGTGTGAATCCAGCCAATGGGATCGTTGTCTATTATGAATTGCCAGGAAACGACGATAATGAACCGCTGACGTTGTCCATCACAGATGCCACAGGTAAGGAAATACGCCGCTTTTCATCCGAAGACAGTGGGGCGGCATCATGGGACGGTGGCCCTTCACCAGCGGCCGTATTACCAGCTCAGGCAGGGCTGAACCGCTTCGTGTGGGATATGCGGCACGCCAGCCGATCAGGTGTTCCAGGTGTGTATATCGAAGGTGCGTACAGAGGGCATAAGGTGCCACCTGGCGAATATACCCTGACGTTATCGCGTGGCGACCAACAATGGCGCACCACGGCCACCGTGTTGCCCAACCCCTTGTATCCAGCAGATATTGATTACGCAGCTTATGATGTTTATATCAGCGAAATGACGGCCACCCTGGATGCTATGCACGAAAGGGTGAACACCCTCAAAAAAACATCCGACCAATTGGAAGCTATCCTACAAGAACTGCCAGCGAACAACACGGAACTGTTGGCTCGCAGCAAAGCCACGCTGACAGCCCTAAAGGAATGGGATGCCCTGATGGTGCAACGCTTATCGAAAGCATACGATGATGTGGAAAACTACGTGAACGGATTCACCGCCGATTACCTCTTCCTCATCAATCAGTCGGAGAGCGATATACCGCGTATTGCCGATGCTTCCCGCAAACGGCGGCAGGAGTTGGATGCGCGTTGGCAATCGCTGAAAGCTGCCAGCGACCCACTACTGCAAAAAGACCTACCCGCCCTGAATGAACTCCTTTGGAAGGCAGGGCTGGGTGCCTTGAAATATTGAGAAAGCCAGCCTACATGGCGATAATTGGGAGATGGTTTTAGGAGCAACCTCAATGGGGGTGGCCCTAAAACCATTTGGTCAAATTTCACGATAGTTCCTGATTTTTCACCCCAAGGTTTTCATTTTCTTCCCACCCAAACACTAGTTTAACGTGAATGATGGATAACAGACAAAGGTAAAAAATTAAAAATCAACAGGTTAGGGTGTGCCCCCTGCCACTCGACTCCGCTCGTGGTCAGGGGTCGGGCTATCCGCTCCAGTACCTCCTTGCAGTCGGCACGTCCGCTTTTATCCCTCACACAGAAAACATCTGACTGACTATCAATTATTTGCGTGTTCACTGTTCGATTTGTTATTCATAATTCACGTTAGTTTACTACGGCCTACTCACTCCCTGACCGCTGCACGTGCTAAACGATCGTTGATAGCACGACCCAAGCCTATTTCAGGCAAAGGAGCGGCCAACATAACAGTAGCCGCGGACACGTCTAAGGTACGCATAGCAGCAAACAAGCGACGTGCTGCCTCTCGTGTATCCCCGGAAGGGGAAAGGATCTCCTGCGCCACCACTCGCGGGTCATGCGTGTAGTCGTCTTGAAAACTGAGGATGCCAATGCTAACTGTGCTAGGTTGTTGGGCCAACAACGATTCAATTGAACCTAACAACAAAGGTTTGCGTGGCGCGTAGTGCGATTTCAGCATACCCGGTGCCGCCGGATTAGAAGACTGATTGACCTGCACCACTACGTTGCCCGCTACAGCGGCTATTTCTTCTACACTCAACCCTCCTAATCTATAGATAGTTACCTGACCTTCATCCACCCCTACAATGGTGGACTCCACCCCTACCCCGCAGGCACCTCCATCTAAAATGTAGGGAATTTTATTACCTAATTGATCCGCTACATGAGCGGCCGTCGTAGGACTGATGTAGCCAAAGGGGTTGGCACTCGGAGCAGCTAACGGAAAATCTAGCTGTTCCAATAACGACAAGGTAAGAGGATGGCGAGGAATCCGTACTGCTACCCTACTCAAACCCGACGTTACCAAATCCGGGATGGATGCTTTTTTTTCCAACAAAACTGTCAATGGCCCTGGTGAAAATGCTTCAAAAAGCCGTTCCGCTACCTCGTGTACATGTGCAAACGCTGCTATGCGTTCCACCGCACAGGTGTGTACAATAAGCGGATCGAAGGTAGGACGGTTCTTGGTTTCAAAAATACGCAACACCGCTTGTTCGTCCCAAGCATTGCCCGCTAATCCATACACCGTTTCGGTAGGTATAGCCACTAATTGCCCCTGTTCCAGTAATGTTTTCGCCTGCGCGAGGTCATTTCCTATTGGCATCACTTTAATTTATTCAGCACAATGGATGGTTTTACAAAATAAAACACCATTTTACTTTTAAAATACTGATTATCAATACAGTAAAAAAACAACACACTCTATCAACACCGCATCGCTCGCTAAAAAGGAAGGCCATCCGGCAGCGATGAACATTCCACGGAAAATCATCCGCGAAATAAAACATTATCCATCATTTCCAAGTGAAATTTTATCAATGCTTCACTGCTTTGATAATCAAGTTGTTAAGATTTTATTGAAAAAATATTAGTTTTTTTTCGCAAAAAAACTTGCACAAACGGATTTCATGTATGTATATTTGCATCGCTTTAGCAATAAGGCAATATGGCTGAGCAGCCAGCAGACGCGGATGTAGCTCAGTTGGTAGAGCGCAACCTTGCCAAGGTTGAGGTCGCCGGTTCGAACCTGGTCATCCGCTCGAACATAAGCAGTTCCGAATTTCGGAGCTGCTTTTTTGTTTTTACGCCCCTTCTTCCCCTTTCCGTTTGATGGTGTAATACGTTTCCACCTGCGAACGAATGGCCAAATCGCTTTTGGTACGATGGTATTGATTGGCAAGATCTTCGCTAAGAATACGAGCTTTCACATTGTCGGCCCATTGCAGTTGAAGGGTTTCCATAATTTCTGCCTTCAACTTGGGGTCATAAACAGGAAAAGTAGTTTCGATGCGGTAAGTGAGGTTTCTTTCCATCCAGTCAGCGGAAGAGAGATAGAGTTGCTCCTCGCCTCCGTGGCAAAACACAAACACTCGGGCGTGTTCTAAAAAACGATCTACGATGCTCACTGCCTGAATATTTTCACTCCATCCTTTTTTACCGGGCACCAAACAGCATATTCCCCTCACAATCAATTTTATGTTCACCCCCGCCTTACTGGCTTCGTACAGCTTTGCGATCATACCTACATCTTGCAGGCTGTTCATTTTCAATATCATCCAAGCATCCTTGCCCGCTTTGGCTTGCTTTATTTCGTAATCGATTTTGTCGTAAAGCCCTTGCCGCAGGTTGAATTTTCCCACTAAGAGGTGTTGAAAAGGCTGTTCAGGCAACTTAGCGGTTTCCAAGTACGAAAACACCCGTGCTACCTCATTGACGAGGCGCTCATCGGAAGTGAACAAACCAAAATCGGCATACACCTTGGCTGTTACTTCATGAAAATTCCCTGTTGACAGATAAGCATATAGCAAAGGTTTCCCATTTTCTACTCGCCTTACCAATGCTAATTTGGAATGTACCTTTACCCCTGGAAAACTATAGTGGACAGTGACACCAGCTTTTTCTAACTTTTCCCCCCAGCGTAAGTTCGCTTCTTCATCGAATCGTGCTTTCACCTCAATGAATACCGACACTTGCTTACCTAATTCCACTGCCCGCATGAGGGCTTGCATGACGCGCGACTTTTTAGCTACCCGGTATTGTACGATTTTGATATGGGTGACGTGTGGATCTTCCGCAGCTTCTTCAAAAAAACGGATCACCGAATCATAAGACTGGTAAGGCACGTGTATGAGGTGGTCTCTCTCTGCTATGGAACCAAAAAAATCATGCGTCTGTTCCAGCGGACGGTAGGCCAAAGGCGGCATCTCTGGGTTCTTGAGGTGGGTCAACCCAAAGTCGGGGAATTGAAAAAAGTCGAAGTTGTTGTGATAGCGACCTTCCTTCAGGGTATCATACTTCTCTAAATTGAACACATCTTTGAGAAAACTTAGAAAGTCGCTCGGAATCTCTGCATCATAAACGAATCGGGAGGCAGGGCCTACGTGGCGTTTCGCCAAGCTAGTCCGAATTTTGGCAATCAAATCACCCGAAAACTCATCGTCAATATACAGCTCTGCATCTCGGGTTAGTTTCAAAGAAAAGGTATCGAGGATATCATAGCCGGGAAACATCCAACTGACGGAATGACGTACAATATCATCGAGGATAATAATATTGTGTTCCCCTGATGAACTAGGCAATTCAATGAAACGCGGCAAGTGATCGGAAGGAATCTTGACCAATGCGTAGTCGTCGGGGCCATCGGGTTTGAGCTTGTCCCGCATCTGTATGGAGAGGTACAACTGGGCGTTGTTCAAAAAGGGGCGTATCTTGTCTTTGACCAATAATACGGGCTGCACGAAGGGCAACATGTGGTCGTGGAAGTATGTTTCTACGAAGTCTTTTTCCTCTTCATTCAAATCCAACCTGCGTTTGATAAAAATCCGATGTTTGCGCAGTTCTGGAATGATTTGCTTGGAAAAGATATGGGCAATCTCGTCCTGCTGCTTGTTCACGATGCGCTGAATGGCCCTCACGGTTTGCTTGGGGCTGATGTCGAGTACTTTTTGGGTTTTCTTGCCTATGCGTATCAGGTTGCGGTGGTTGGCCATGCGCACCCGGAAGAACTCGTCAAGGTTGGAGCTATAAATTGCCAAGAATTTGATCCTTTCAAACAAGGGCACAGAAGGGTCTTTGGCTTCCTGCAACACCCGGTAGTTAAAGGAGAGCCAACTGATATCGCGCTCGATAAATGGCATTTCTTTCTCGTTCGTCATCCTAATTAGTAATTTGACAGAAATAACTGATCCCATTTTTTCTGAAGGCTAGTCTTTATACACACGCTTTGTGCAAGTATTCCTACGCTTAGTGCATAAAGCCAAGCCAAAAATGGGATCACTTATTTTTTTCCCGTCCCTTAATTAAAAAGGGAGATTTGTTGTCCGCCTGTGGTTTGTGGCACGGGCGTTGGCATCAGTATGCCGTCCTCCTGTGTAAATTTTCCGCCAAGATAACGCACCAGTTCGGGAGCTAAAAGATTATCTGGCTGATGAGCGAAAAAATAAACTGAATTTAACCCTTTTTTCCGCCAAGTGTGCCATCGCTCCGCCCAGGCATCCATCCGTGTGAAGTCCGTAGGGTGCAATGCGCCGTCTAAAGCATTACCTACAAAGCGAATCATAGCAAAACCGGTCGTCACAACGCCATGGCAGACATCGCGCCGCCCTGCCACATCGGTTATTACTGCACCGACCCCTGCATTTTCAAACACCTCCGACCATTCCTGTACGGCATTGGGGGATGTAAACCAACTCTCGTGACGCATTTCCACCGCAACAGGAAAATGACTAGGCCATATCGCTAACCATTTCTTCAAAATGGGCAAGCTTGCCATCGTAAAGTAAGGAGGCAGTTGCAGAAAACAAGGCACAAGCGTTCGCCAAACCCGGCTAATGCTTGCCAAAACAAGGGCAACGCATCCCCACCCATGCCCAATTCTCGGTGGTGGCTAATGCGCTGCGGCACCTTGGGACAAAAGCGAAAAGTAGTGGGAACAGCCTCCGTCCATTGAGCCACGGTAGCAGGTTCAGGAATGCGATAGTGGGTGGTGTTTAATTCAATGGTATTGAACTGCCGCCATAAGCCGCAAGAAAATCACGCGGCTTAGTACCTGTTGGATACCAACGAGACACCCATGCTGGCATACCCCACCCCGTGCACCCCGCATATACTTGTAAAGATGTACTTTCTGATGGGATGGATGTTGTATAAACCCTGCCATTGGGCAAAGTGAAATCGACACCCTCTATGTCCTCCAGTTTTCCAAATTCCATATACAGTGGGATAGTTAAACCGTGCGCCCATTCCGAACAAAAGCGATATGCGCCGGCTGCGAAAGATACCAATCGGCATAATCTTCTGAAGGAATGGGTAGCAATGCATCAGTTGGTTGGATAAAAATATACGCCCATACTTCAGGGAAAGCATCGATGGGTATCAACCGCCTTTCATATTCTGAGTGGGGAAGATGTACACCTTCATATTCATCCAATATCTCCAATAAATCACTGCTTGCTCCGCTGATATCCAATACTTCCCCCTTTACCCAAGTAGTGGCATTCGGGTCATAAACAAATCCAGGATAATACCCCAAATTGTACAGCTTGCCTGGCACCCTAACGGATGCCACTAATGAAGCTTGCTGGTGCAAGTTTCGGCTCTGAACCGAAGGTACATTACTCAACAGAGAGCCGTAAACAAACAATAAGGAAGACATATTACGAAATCCCCAGGAAGAAGACGGTACCTTTTATTTGATACGTCGTCATCCCTTTTGGCACTTCCTCATCGGGGGATATTTTTTGGCGAATGAGTCGGTAAATACCGTAATAGGTGTTGCCATCCATTTCCAATACCCCTTGCTTTCCGCCTACGGAATCGTTGACGCAAAACACCAGCAAGAAGCCGTATTTTCCAAATTGCGGACGAACCGTGAAGGCACCAGCCTGAATGGCATCTGTCATCCCCAACGACCGGATAGGATCCTGATACTTGGCGTCTCCTGGTGGGCGCTGCGGGCTATGCGTACCATCGAATGTGCCATCGGTAACGATGATTTTGATTTTACTTGCATCCGCTTGCGTAAACTGCGCCATTGCCCACAAAGGCAACAACATACAACACGCCATTAATAACTGTTTCATCCTTTTGAAAGTTAACGCAACTAACCAAGCAACAGATACTCACGTCGCTTGAATAGTTACTAGCCTAAAAACAGCAGAAGCTCATTTTGCAACTTCTGCCAATACTATAGCCTAAATTACCAGCCCATGTCATCGTCCTCCAACCGATTGAAGTTGCGCTCACGAGGTGCCTCGTTATCTTCCTGCGCTTCGTACTCGTCATGCCTACGCGTAAACTCGTCGAAGTCATAGTCAGGCAGCAACTCTTCCTTGACAAAACTGATCGCCTCTTCTAATCCTGCGATGAAACGATTAAAATCCTCTTTGTACAGGAAAATTTTGTGCCGCTCAAAACTGTCGTCCTCAAAACGGCGGGTGCTTTCCGTGAGGGTCAGATAGTAGTCATCCCCCTTGGTTCTACGCACATCAAAGAAGTAAGTTCTGCGTTTGCCGGCGCGTATCTTTTTGGAATATACGCTGTCCTGTTGCCGATGGTTGGTTCTTCCGTTCTCCACTGCCACTGGTTTTAAAAAACGGGTTTTTTCTGTACCCGCCTGTGTAAAAAGTTGGTTTCACTACAAAAGTAACTATTTGAACAAAAAACCAAAATATTCACACTTATCCTTTTGAAAAAATTAGCGTATGTATAAATTTTGGTTCTTTGACAAATCTCGTGGTCGCACCGGGCTAGCGATGTGCAGCAGTGGCAGCTTTTAGCTGACAGACCCGGGTTTGCCGGGGCCGAGCGAATAGCGAGCTGTGAAACGTAGCGACCCAAAGGGTAGCCTCCACTAAAAAAGTCAAAGAACCTAAATTTTTCTGATTGGGCGAAAGGAAGCCAATGGCGGGGATTTTATCCACACGCTCAGGTCGTTTCTTCCATCGATTGCTTTTCGTACATGTCTGCATAGTAACCACCTTTATCCAGGAGTTCCTGATGGGTGCCTTGTTCAGAAATTTGCCCATCTTCCAAGACGATGATGTGGTCGAAGGTGAGAAAGCTATATATTCGGTGGGTGATAATAATGGTGGTTTTATCGCCCAAGGTATCATTGAAATACCCTAATATTTGCTTTTCGGTATTGGTATCCACTGCGGACAGGCAGTCATCTAACAGGATAATATCCGGCTGCTTGATTAATGCTCTGGCAATGGAAACCCTTTGTTTTTGGCCACCCGATAAAGTCACTCCTCTCTCCCCTACCATGGTCTCGAATCCATCTTTCAATCCTAAGATGTCTTCATAGACGGCGGCGTATTGGGCAAACTGTTCGACTTCTTCCCTGCTGGCATCTTTTTTACCAAAAGCAATATTATTGGCTACCGTATCGGAAAATAAGAAACCATCCTGTGGTACGTATCCCGTTCGCTGGCGAAGGTTGTCCAAATCGTGTTCGCGAATATCTTTGCCATCTATGCGAATCTGGCCTTCCGACACATCGTACAAGCGCAGCAAGAGATCGGTCAACGTGGTCTTTCCAGCACCTGTTTTACCCACAATCGCCAATTTGTCACCGGGTTTTAAGTGAAGGTTAAATTGCCGCACGGCAGTGATGCCTGTATCGGGGTAGGTAAATGTTACGTTATCAAAAACAATATCTCCTTTCAAAGCGGCAGGAGCGTGGACAGGATTTGATATCGCTGGCACAATGTCCATAAACTCATTGATTCGCTTTTGCGAAGCTGCTGCCTGTTGGATCAATGAAGCAACCCAGCCAATGGACGTGACCGGCCAAGTGAGCATATTTACATAAATAACAAACTCGGCAATATTCCCTGCCGAAATGGAACCTTTGGCCACTTGTACCCCGCCAGCATAAACCGTCAGAATGGTGCTCGTTCCTATCATCAATATCATGAGTGGATAAAACCAAGCGTTGGTACGCGCCAGATCGAGAGATTTTTCCTTGAAATCGTCCGATTGTTCGGCAAAAAACTGCCGTATGGCACGTTCCTGCACATAACTTTTTATCACCCGTATGCCGCTGTACGCTTCTTGTGCAGTACTCGTCAGGTTTGCCAATTGCTGCTGTATGAGGAAGCTGCGCTTGTTGATTAAATTACTCACGTAGTAAATACTGATCGACAAAAAGGGCAGGGGCGCTAAGGCGTAAAGCGTCAGCTCCACATTTACCCGCAGCATACTATAGACCACCAAAATAACGGTAAATGTCAAATTGATGGAATACAACACCGCAGGCCCGAGGTACATACGCACTTTGCCAACATCCTCGGATATCCGCGACATGATGTCGCCTGTTTTATTTTTTTTGTAAAACGACAGGTTCAAGCGCTCATATTGGGCAAACAACGCTTTGCGCATATCGTATTCTACCAATCGCGACATGACGATGATCGTTTGGCGCATGAGATACATGAATACGCCCATCACCAATGCCAATAGTAGCACCAACCCACCGTAAAACATCAACGTGCGCGCCAATTCTTTGTAGAATAGCTCCTGAAGCGCAAAGCCATCCATCAAGCGATACATGCCAATCTGCTCCACTACCAAATTGAAACCTTCCCGTATCATTTGGGGCTGCAACACTTGGAAATAGTTAGCAGATAGTACAAAAACAATACCTAATAGCAGGTGCTTTCTGTACTTCCAGAAATAATGATTGATTTTACTAAGATGCTCCACGCAAAAAGTTTACTGGGTTAAGAGTATGTCTAAAAATTTAATTTAGTTGGATTTCAAAATAAGACCCAATAAATGGTTGGTACTTTCTGATTTCCAAGGATTTTAGAACGTGGCGTCAGCATAAAAACTTCATTTAACCCGCTAAAATCAGTTTTGATGCTTTAGCCACAACCTCAAATCGTTGAAAATCAGTTCGCAAAATTTTTAGACATACTCTAACAAGGCGATCACTTACCTTGTTGCAACTTGAAGGCTTCAAATGTCGTAGTTTGGAAATGATCCTCCCCGATGTATCGCAATTCCACTTCCATCGCATCGCCTTCCTTGTAGCCCGGTGAGATAGAAATGCGCTCTTTGGCAGCGTTCAAATATACGAAAGAAGGATAACTCATGCGACCATCCAATAGGGCATACGCCAATTCATGAACGCCCCGTCTGCCCGCATCTGCTATATATTTGAACGTGTGACTATCATATAGTACATCCGCTGTTTGCTCTGCATTGAACTTCACGGCATAGAAATGAGTATTCATTACCTTTACCACTTCGGGGTCGGTGAAAGTAGAGGCATCCATCTTTTTGCACCATCCACACCAATCGGTATAAACATCTACAAACAATTTGCGCGGCTCTTTTTCCATGCGCTGCATCGCTTCCTCCCAACTCAACCACTCAATCGTGTTGGCCGTTGTTGCCGATCCTTGTGCGGCGGAATCGTTGGAACAAGCCATCACTGCCACAGATAACAGCACTGCGTATATCATGCTTTTCATAGTTTCTTGTTTTTCCAGACTTTAGAACTAGGGTTCTTTGACTTTTTTAGTGGAGGCTATCCCGATAAAATATCTCCCGACCAGTTAGGTTGGGATCGACCCCGGCAAACCCAGGTCTACCAGCTAAAAGCTGCCACTGCTGCACAACTTGTCTCGGCCTTTTGCCGAGATCGCTAGCCTGGTACGACCACGAGATTTGTCAAAGAACCAGAAATAGAAAGCAAAGGTATTACTTTTATAGGATGTTAGCAGGTGCTGTTTGTTAATGTGTGTATAACAAATGCACCATTCAGCGCTTTGCCAAACTGCTGCCACCTTTTATTAGAGGTTATGTAGTAGAAGGGTACGTCCGTCGGAAAAGGGTATAGCTGCCCCTTGTGGAGGCCCACCCTGGCTGTCCGGTTCGCCATGCCTCAACAGCCCGTTTTTAAGTACGGACAAAAGGCTTTCCTCTGCCGCGTGGTGACAGTACCCACACGCCAGTCAATCATGGTCTTTTACAAGACCCCAGCAACCTTTACCATGGATGACGCAAGCGGAAGAGAAAATGGCTCGCGCATCGCCCGAATGCTTCGGTGACAAAGCCGAAGTTAAATACCTATGATGTGCAGGTGGGTTGTCAATCCACTGCTAAGAGTGCAAAAATAATCGTTTTTTTTAAATAAAATAAAGTTGACACATTTTTTTTATAAAAAAAATTAGATTCTGTGACAAAATATGTGGAATCTTTGGCCTAGCGATGTGCAACAGTGGCCGCGATAGCGGACAGACAGCGACCGTAGGAAGCTGGCCGATCTAGGCTCAGCCTAGAGAGCTGTGGAACGTAGCGCCCGAAGGGAGGCTCACACAAATTGACAAAGATCCAAAATTATAGACAACCGAAATAACGAAAGTCAGTATAATTAATAACGTGTTTACTAATTTGTGCAATTTGTTATGCACACTTTGTTAATCTTCCAAAATAGGAAGTACGCTCAAACAAACCGCTTGTGCCAACTGTCTTTGAGGGGTTTTCTAAAAGCAGCCTGCCATTTCTCCACATTGTCCACCAACGGGTCGAATACGATTGTCTCATCGTTGATGGAACCATTGGCGTAAAGATTGGAGAAGGTTTCATGATCTACGGTATGCACTTGCCCCTCTTTTTCGTAAGAAAATCGCATCCGGTCGAACAAGTCGCGCTGGTAATGGGCACCTAACTGCTGGAGGAACTGCACGGAACTGTCGATGCTGCACCCGCTGGCGCCTGCTTGGCTTTCATCCACTGCCAAAATCACGAAGCGGTTGTGTAGCAAAGCACCCACCGCTTTAAGCTGTTTGCTGTGACTCGTCCACTGTTCGGTAAAACGTTCCAAGTATTGTCCTACCTCGGGTATCGTGGTAGCCTCAAAAGGCTCGTTGGCCTGATAAACCCACACCCGCGCATGGGGCGGCATGGAGGCAATTGCGTTAGCTGTCATTATTATGCCAAATTTTGAACAATCATTTCGCTTAAATCCAACACCATCACGGTGTCTTGTTTTTCCTTGGCTTTCACGCCATCGGTCATCATGGTCAGGCAGAAGGGGCAGTTGACGGCTATGACATCCGCACCTGTTGCTAATGCTTCTTCGGATCGCTCTATATTGATGCGCTTGTCGCCAGGCTCGTCTTCTTTCCACATCTGTGCCCCGCCAGCACCACAGCAAAGCCCGTTCTGCTTGCTGCGTTTCAGCTCCACCAAGTCGGAATCCAATGCGGCTAAAGTGGCACGGGGTGCTTCGTAAACACCATTGATACGCCCCAAATAGCAACTATCGTGGTAGGTGATGCGCTTGCCTTTGAATGCCCCGCCTTCCTTTAGTTTAATACGCCCTTCGTCTATCAATTGTTGTAACAACTGCGTGTGGTGCACCACTTCGTAGTGGCCTCCCAAAGCGGGGTATTCATTTTTGAGGGTGTTGAAGCAATGCGGACAGGCCGTGACGATTTTTTTCACCTCGTACATATTCAGCGTCTGCACATTTTGCAATGCCACCATCTGAAATAAAAATTCGTTGCCAGCTCTGCGAGCGGGATCGCCCGTGCACTGTTCTTCGTTGCCAAGAATGGCGAACGAGATGCCAGCCGCTTCCAGGATGGTCGCGAAAGAGCGGGTTACTTTCTGTGCGCGGTCGTCAAAGCTACCCGCACAGCCCACCCAAAACAGAATTTCCGGGGTATTACCTTCGGCTGCAAAGGCCGCCATTGTTTTGATTGTTGTCATTGCTTTGGTAATTAGTCGGCTTTTGCCCAAGTTTCGCGATCAATGCCCATGCTCCAAGCGGCACCACTGTTTTCTATGGCGTTGAACATCGGCAGCCATTCCGCTGGCCCTGCTGATTCCGTAAGGATTTCGTAGCGGCGCAACTTTAGTATAGGCACTAAGGGGTTGATCAATACCGGACAAGCTTCCACACAGGCATTACAGGTAGTGCAAGCGTGGATTTCTTCCCGGCTGATATAATCAAAGAGGGATTTTCCATCTTGGAAGTTGTCCCTACTCAATGGTTGCTGTGGATCTATGGCGTAGTCGGTTTGTCCGCTTTGTATTTTTTCGTGAACTTCCTGCGCACGGTCGCGAATGTCCATCATGATTTTGCGGGGCGATAGTTGCTTACCCGTGCTGTTAGCTGGGCAAACGGAGGTACAACGGCCACATTCCGTGCAGGTATATGCGCCCAAGAGGTCGATCCAACTGAGGTTTGTTACATCATTAGAACCAAAATCAGGTACTTCTTCCATGCCGCCGCCTTCGGTGGTTTCGCCCAGTCCCATCATGCTTTTCACTTCATTCATGATGGCTGGCATGTTTTCCATTTCTCCTCTGTTGGTCAAACGGGAAAAGTAGGTATTGGGAAACGCCAGCATAATATGCAGGTGTTTGGACTTGGGCAGATAGTTGAGAAAAACCAACACCATCGCCAGGTGAAGCCACCATCCGAAACGCTCTACCACCACCAAAGCACCATCACTCAGGGAACCAAACAATGCAGGCCCCAACCAAGAACTTACCGCCAGCGACCCCGTGGAAGGATAGTGCGCGGAGTCGCGCAGCTGCAAGACCGTGTCTGCACCATTCATGCTAAAAATACCAATAAGTAGGACTATCTCAAAAAGCAATATCAAATTGGCATCCAATGTGGGCCATCCTTTCATTTCCGGCTTGGTGAAGCGAGGCAGTTTCAGGAGATTACGCCTCGATAAAAAGATAATTGTTGCCACAAAAGCAAGCACGGAAAGCACCTCTATTGTGCTGATGATGAACGTATATAAACCGCCCAGCTTATCCGCAAAAAAGCGATGTACCCCAAATACCCCATCGATGATGATTTCTATCAATTCCACTTGGGTAAATAGAAAAGCAACGTAAATAAAAAGGTGAAGAAGAGCAGGAATCCAACGGGCAAACATCTTCTGCTGCCCAAAGGCTACCAGCCCCATATTGCGCCAACGCGCGGCGGCATCGCCTGTAAGGGGTTCGTCTTGGCCTAGCAAAATGGCCTGACGTATGCCCATAAATTGCTGAAAAGCCATGTAGAAAGCACCTCCAGCAATGAGGATAAAAAGTATCTGTTGCACCATAATTAAATAGGTATCGGTTCGCTACCTGCAAAGTAAAGAAAAGATGCGCATATTGAGGGGGATTATTGTAGCGAAAATTCGCTAATGGGTGAATTTTTGTAAACTAGCTCCCACTTTCGGCTATAAGGGAACATTGCTTTTTTGCTCCTTGCGGCAACGTGGTGACTTAGGGGCAAGTTACGGGTCTTTCCATGTTTTTGCGGCGTTTTTTGGGGTGTGTTTCAGATTTTTTACTTCTTGCTGTTAGTAGGAAGACTGGGCTGTAAGCACTGCTAGCGTTGCCTGGGGTAGTGGGGATGCTGCGACGAGCAAGGGGGAGGTGCGCTGCTCTTTCTCTATTCCTATATCGCTTGGCATCCTGTATCCTGCCAATGTGGCTTAAAAAATAGAGCCTTTGGTTCACCGTCCTTTGTAAAAGAAGAAAATCAGAAGTTTTCACATTTTTTCATCTACACGAGTTAAATTATCCAAATCCATACATTGCTCAGTGCGTATAAAATAGGTTAGAGTTATTTCGCCTGACACTTTACCTATATCTCTTTTATGTGGAACTCCAAACAATTTCAAAATACCTTCTTCGGGCAAAACATCAGACCAACAATTGCCCTCATTATTATAGTGTTTTGAGAGCAACTGTTCGTAGAATCGCCTCTACGGGTTCCGTAAATTCTAATAATCCATCATCTACTCTAATAATTCTATTCAAGAAAAACTCATAATTTTCTCGGCAGATGTCAGGAAAATCATAAATACGTTGTAATTGTTTAGGACTATTGCATCCTACAATTGAGATGACAAAGAGTAAGCTCCAGTAGTAGTTAGGTATTCTCATAACTGGATGAATTTTGAGTAAAAATCCCTTCTTCTGATCATATACCCAACCCCAATATCTAAACGTAATCCTGTTTCGATTGGGCGGGAGAAAAAATGGTGCTTCCTAGAAATATGATTACATATATGTATTTCATTTTCGTTGATTTGTATGACGTAGTTTTAACATCAGTTGTAGTTATTTTTCGTCCCTAATTATACTTTCCCACTATTGGTTTTCCTATTTCGCTCAAGATTTTGTGGATTCAAATAATAATCCCGCCCCTCTAATCCAAACAACTATCAAGGCAAATACCGCACATCCAAAGAAAACTGCTCGTGATGTAGCCCTACGCTTTGGCTATAAAAACGCATCATCTCCCGCATGACCTCATCTAATGGTTCTTGGCCTGTGAAAACAGGCTAAACTCGATGGTGCGCTCCATGAAATTCCCTCCCAGCGTGACGATGGGCACTCCTGCCATGCGGGCGATATGGTAAAAACCTGTCTTCCACTCCTTGCGCAACGAGCGCGACCCTTCGGGGGTGATGACGAATGCAATGCTGTCGTATTGCTGAAAACAGCTGCCATATTGCGCACTTGACTTTTCCTTATCATGCCGCTTGGAAGAACGATCCACGCCTACACCTCCAAGAGGTCTAATAATCATACCAAAGGGAAAGCGCATCCAAAATCGCTTGATCGCGCTACCTTGATGGGAATACCCCAAGACATCATACAAAGCGTGCCAAAATAGAAATCCCAATTAGAGGTATGAGGCGCAAACACAAACACGCAGCGGTGTGCTTCGGGTGGTACTGGCCTACCTACCAATCGCCATCCGTGTAGCCGGAAAGGTAAGCCGCTATTTTTCGCTTCAGCATATATATTCAGTTTTCCTGCACGCTGGAAAGGGTTGGCGGGGTTAAAAGTCCTCCTCCTCCACAACAAGTAATAATTTACCGAACACCATCTTCTTCTGCCGGGTAAATTTTCTCCCAATGCATGATGTCAAAGGCATCTTTTTTTGTACTGGATCGTGTCCCCTTCTGACTAATATGTAGTACATCAAAAGGTAGCCTAGACAATGACCTTAGCTTACCAGCAGATCTTGAACCTAATCCCCCATCTACAAACAACAACAAACTATTTTAAAGGGTTGATGATATTGACCGCCGAGCTGTCACGGAAAACATGCTTACTCTCAATCACGAGGTTGTGTTCGTTTGGTTTTCCACGGAAAATTCAATCATGTAATAGGGGGTCACAAGCAGAAACACCCATCGTGAATATCAATAACAGAACCCACCTGTAATTGTAGAAAAAGGTTGTAACTTCATTGGAAATCGTTTTCATCAATCCTGTAAACGACCTTAGCCGTCATATCCTTTTCCATGCGTATTATTACCCAACAATCCAAGTCCAAGGGAGGACATTGAGGCTCAGCTTCATCTTCACTTTTTATTTCAAGCTTAATGTAAATGGCAATGAATCAAACCCTTTGAAATACTTTTTGAGACTTTGGTCTTCTCCTTCTTCAATCGTCAATGAAACGGAAAAGCCTGCGCTCAAGAACAACTCGTTGACGTTGGTTTCCCCCTCCCTTACATAGCGGATGTGTAAATTCCGCATAGCGTCATTTTCAATAACGTACTCAACAAATAGTACTTGTCGGCGCAACCTGCAGCCAGTAAGACAATCATCAGCGCTGTAAAAAGGAGTGCTTTTCGCATGGTATTTATCGGTCGTTATAGCACTACGAAGATAATGATTTTTTGAAAAATGGAAAGGTTTGGTCCAAGGTGTATATTTTTTTACGTATTTTTAAGCTCATGTTTAAGACCCTTTCATTCCAATTTAGCTGGCGATCTTAAGGAACAATTGCTGGCTCAATTAGGTATTTACCAAGAAGACGGTAACATTCATATCGTTGCGCCTCCGGGAGCTGGTAAAACGGTACTGGGCTTGGAAATAATCCGGCGTATAAACCGAGTAACCTTGGTACTTGTACCCAGTCTCACCATCCGCGCACAATGGATGGAACGTTTAGCAAAGGATTTCATGGCGGATGACAGGGATTTAGCATTGTTAGCAGGCCACGACTTGCGTCACCCACACCCTATTACCATTGTTACCTACCAAGCATTACATCAATATTTAAAGGAAGAGCAAGCTGCTTCGTTGAACTGGGTTGGCTTGTTGGTTGTGGATGAATGTCACCATTTGAGGAGGGAATGGTGGAAAAGTTAAAGTGATGTCAAAAAGGCGGCTCATCCTATTTTATTGGCACTAACAGCAACGCCCCTTATGATGTAAGTAGTATTGAGTGGAAACGTTATCATGATTTTTTTGCGGAGAAATAGATGAGGAAATCAGTATTCCACAACTGGTAGCTGCTGGCGACCTGTGCTTTCACCAAGATTATATTTATCCCGTTTTACCATCGAAAGAAGCATTGGAAAAAAAGTATTGCTTTTAATAATCAAAAAAAGCTTTATACACAATGCTGGCTGAAATGCGTTTTTGGCACAACATATAATGGCGCATCATGGCTCAGCGCACCAGCGTCGCATTATGAAGCCATTTTTGAAACCCCAGCCTATTTTACAGCTTTACTGGTGATGTTGCGGTATTTAGGCAGCGAACCTCCCGCAAGCGCGCTAGGTATTTTACATGGAGAATTGACGATAGCTCTGATTTAGACGACGAATGGTTGTCTATATTTTTGAAAAGCTTTAAAAGAAGATACTTGGTTTAAACAAGGTAGGCCTGCCGAATTATTACGCCCTGTAAAGCGCTTATTGACAGAAATGGGAGCATGGAACAGAGGTAAACTTCAACTACTGGTTCCTCCTGATGTAAGCATTTCTGCGAATGTGGCAGCGAAAATTGAAGCAGTTGCCAATATCGTGGCTATTGAATGGAACAACTTGGGAGATGCGTTGAGGTTAGTTGTACTAACAGACTATATCTACCCCGAATTACTCCTACAACGAAATACGACCAAACGCCCCTTACAAAGATGAAATTAAGCTCTTTATTTGAGGCATTGCGCAGAAACGCGCTGCCCGATGGAGATCATGTGCTGGGTGGAGGAATGCCTATTGCGGCTCAACGGCTCGCTGTTTTGACGGGTTCTTTGGTTATTTTACCTGAAGCTGTTTTACCTTTTCTGAATGAAATAACATCTAGCGAAATATCCTACCAGCCGTTGTTTGAGGATAGTGATTATGTGAAGGTAGAAACAGGAAATGCAGCAGGCAGGCTGCTAGTAAATAAGGTGACGCAACTTTTTTCACAAGGGAAGATAAACGTTTTGATAGGAACAACAGCTTTATTAGGGAAGGCTGGGATGCTCCTGCTATCAACAGTTTGGTACTCGCTAGCGCTATTGGAAGTTTTGTATCCTCCAACCAAATGAGAGGACGCGCTATTCGGGTTTTCCCTGATCAACCTGATAAAACAGCCAATATCTGGCATCCCGTAGTATATAACCCCTCTTTAGCTGGCGGGGGAGTACGATGTGCAAGCACTTCAAAGAAGATTTCGCACTTTTGCTAGCTACAACTTTGGAAACAACACCCTTTATCACCAATGGATTAGCGCGGTATCAATTCAACTGGGATAGCGCTTCTCAAGAAGAGGTGTTGCAATTCAAAATAAGCACACAAAACCTCGCTACCGTAGAGCGTTGCTAGCCTCTCGTTGGCAGAGTGCGCTGCAAAAAGGCACACCTCATCGAAGCCATAAGTCCACCTGTTCAACGGTACTTCACCCAAACAGACAAATTAACCAAGCACTATTTCACCCATACGGACAAGCAGCAGCGATATGAAATGGAATCTTTCATTTTAAATTGGAAAGTAGCTTTTATTTTAGCTTTTCTCTTGACAGGAGTTCTTGAAATATTGGCTGAAGTTCCATCTACTATGTTATGGGGTTTCTTAGGGTTGACTGCATTGTTTAGTTGGCTGAATTTAAGGGGACTTAGGAAACTCATTTTTGCACGCCTGAATTTAGGGTTACCCCGCTTGGAAAAAGGGTGGCCTATTCACTACTATTTTTCATATCCGCTCTTGGCAGCTTTGCCATTGTTTTTAGTCAACGCGACCCTTCCTTTCCTATTTCTGGCGCTCATGTCCGCATTGGTCTATGTAGCACATCCTATATGGAACAGTAACACGAGCTTAAAACGCTTTGAATTATTTTCCGACCGCAAAGAAAGAATAGAACGCTATAGCAGGGCATTACTGAAATCTATGTTAGAGGCAGGCTTACTTCATCACACTTCAATGAACCAATTGATTATTGAAGAAAAAGAGGAAGGGGAAATATTAGCTTACATCAAAGCCGCAGATCATCACGATACACATCTTTTTGCAACATGCTTGGGTGAATTGATGCAACCCATCGACAACCCTCGTTGGCTACTCAAGCTAGTTCCACCTCCAGATTGGGAACAAGGAGAGTTCTATTTACCTGTTCCGGCTTCGCTAGCTCGTAAAAAAGAAATAGCTATCTTACTCTGCCAAAACCTACAAGCAGCTCTACAGCATCCATTTACCCCCATCTACACCCGTGAACCCGCCGGCAGGCTTCACCTCTTAGCAGCCAAACTTCAAACTAATTACCTCAACAAGGATCTCCTCCCCAAACGTGAGATATTGTGGAGATAATCCCTACCCCACTCGCCCCGAGGCATCAACACAACTCCAACTCTATCCTCCGCTTCTTCAAGTCCACCTCCAGCACCCGTACGCGCAACGTGTCGCCCATGCGAATCACGCGTCTGTCGTGCAACCCCTTGATGCTAAACCGTCCTTCGCCCATACTATAGGGCTGATCCATCCGGTCGTACGAAATCATCCCCTCGCAGTGGTTGTCCTTGAGTTCCACAAACACCCCAAAGTCGGCAATGCCGTTCACAACCCCCTCAAACTCCTCGCCCACGTGTTTCTCTATGAACTCCACTTGCTTATATTTGATACTCTCGCGCTCGGCCTCGGTAGCTTTCCGCTCTTGGCTCGATATGTGCTTGCATTGCTCTTCCAACTTTACGCCGTTCACGAGGTGCAGGCTACCTTTCGGCAAGTTTAGCTCCAGAATCCGGTGAGCCAGCACATCGCTATACCTGCGTATTGGCGAAGTGAAATGGCTGTAATGCGAGAATCCCAACCCATAGTGACCTATGTTTTGGGTGGCATACACCGCCTTGGCCATGGTGCGTATCGCCAGCGGCGCCAACATCTTCAACCCGGGATCGGTAGCCGCTTTCGTAATCAATCGGTTATACGACCGCGCTATGGCCTGAGGCGTACTCACATCCATCTCAAAACCCATCGCACTGGCATACAGCGCCAGCTCCATCGCCTTATCCGGATCCGGTTCATCGTGTATGCGATAGACAAACGGCACCGTCTTGTTGCGCGCTTTTTCCTTCCGCCCTATAAACTCCGCCACTTCCCGATTGGCCAGCAGCATGAAGTCTTCTATCAGCATATTCGTGTCAATCCGTTCCTTGATATATACTTCCAGCGGTGTGCCGTCTTCCGCCAAGCGAAAACGCACCTCATCCGAAGCAAAATCAATCGATCCTTTCTTGAAACGACGTTCGCGCAACTTCCGCGCAACTTTATTCAACAAGTTTAGTTCGTCGAAATGCTCACCCTGCCCCGCATCCAAAATCTCCTGCGCTTCCTCATACGTGAATCGTCGATCGGAATGGATGATAGCTTTGCCAAACCAGCGGCGTACTACCTTGTAATCTTTATCGAAAACAAAGGCTGCCGAAAAAGTCAGCTTATCCTCATGAGGGCGCAGCGAACACAGCTCATTCGACAGCCGCTCTGGCAGCATAGGACACACCCTATCCACCAAATACACCGAAGTAGATCGCTTGTAGGCTTCTTTATCCAATGCCGTATCCGGTTGCACATAGTGGCTCACATCCGCAATGTGCACACCTACCTCGAACTGCCCATTCTCCAATGCCCGATACGAAAGCGCATCGTCAAAATCCTTAGCCGTCAACGGGTCGATGGTAAAGGTGAGTACATCGCGGAAGTCGCGCCTACGCCCTATTTCCTCCGCTGAAATCTCGCCAGGCAAGGCCGCTGCCTCGCGCAGCACCTCATCGGGGAACGCAATATTGAACCCATTATTGATCAGTATCGCTTGCATATCCATATTGCTGCTGCCGGGTTTGCCCAGCACAGCGGTTATCTCCCCCACAGGATTGCCGTGGCGATTGGCCATCGTGTTCTCCTTCATTTTCACCACCACCATGTCGCCATTTTGCGCCTGCCCCAACTCAGTTAGTGCTACGGATATATCCAACACCTGGCGGCCCTCCACCTTCACCAATGCAAAACGCGAAAACAACTGTAGGATACCCACAAACTGCTCGCTGCTGCGTTCCAGTATTTCCACCACCTTACCTTCCGCTTTAAAGCGTCCGCGTGGCTTCCACCAAGCCACTTTCACCAAATCGCCATTCAGCGCGCCATTCACATTTGGGGCGGCCACATAAATGTCTTCCTCCCGTCCATCCACCACAATGTAGGCGGCACCGGTGCGTGTCAGATCCACCGTACCTATGGCTGTTTTTTCCTCCTTCGAGCTGTGGTAGTCGCGGTTTAGCTGGTATTTAAAATCATCTTTAGCCAGTAGCGCCTCCTCTTTCACAAGGGCATCTATGGCATGTTGCACCGCATCCTTATTGTTGTCGATTTTCAACTTCTGGATCACTTGGCGCGGGTTAAACTGCTTTTTCGGAAACTGTCGGTACAGGTTCAGTACCTCTTTTTTCAAGTCGCGGGCACTCAGTTTTCGGCCCTTGATAGTTGGTTTTTTCTTTCGTGTTTTAGCCATTTTTCTTTTTTGTATGTATTGGCACGCCATCATAAGCAATGGCACTGCCAAACGTTGGCAATGTACAGTAAAATAGGTGATAAACAAACAATGTATTCAAAGAGTCTGGGATTTTTTTCGGCGCAAATGGGTGGTTATCCTTTTTTCTACTTCGTTTTTTGCTATTTATCATACGCACATAAAACGCATAGCTTCATCAAAAAGTTCCCTTCCCTGATTTTTTTCAGGGCGTGCCCCTGTGGCCTGACGGCTACGCTACGCCACAGGGTCGGGTGCTTCCGTGCTGACGGCCCTACGGGCGGCGGCGGCATACCGCCACCCACTCCAGCCCCCTCACGCGGGCGGGTTGTGTATTCGCATACGTTAGGTTACCCGCTTTGGGTTATAAAGGAATATCGTTTTTTTGCTCCTTTCGGGGATGTGGTGATTTAGGGGGGGGTACAGGTTTTTGACTTTTTACTTTTAGTCGAAAGACTGCGATGCTCGTGGCAGTATATCCGATTAAATCCGTTTT
>JAWKLL010000036.1:0-57481 GCA_041392765.1 Saprospiraceae bacterium | reverse complement strand
TACTTAGAGTATGCGCCAATTGAGAGGATTTTAGACATACGCTTTGCCTTTTCCATAAAGTAGCATGCCGTGCCCCCTGCCGTCCCCGCGCCGACCCAACGCCAGGCAGGGGTCGCGCTATCCACTCGTAGGCCACCCCGGCTAAGGCCAGGGGCGGCCACCCGTTCCTATCGCTCACGGGGGGCGGTTTGAGGTGGTTTATCGGTTTTGTGGTCATATCCAATCCTATTCATGGGGTATTGGTTTTGGATAAACCGGATGGGGGAAACGCCAACGCCAACGTAACGTCCCCAAAAACGGCACAACAATCTGAAAAAACCCGTAACTTGCCCCTAAATCACCACGCTGCGGCCAGAAGCGAAGAAGCGATGTTCCCTATCGGTTGGTTCGTGAGGTGGGGCGTGGGTAGTCTTTAGCGTGAAATAAAAAAAATACAGAAATGAAATATATTTTAGTCATTCTTCTCATGTGCAATCAAATGGTATCCGCACAGGATACTCTTAAATTTGATATGGTAGAACCTTTTTCGTATAAATTTCACATTCAAACTGGACGATTGACTGGAGATGGAGCGGATTCGCTTATGTCGGAGATTCTAAAGTCTCATTTTGTACTTCTTGGTGAAACACATGATGATGCAAAAATTGCGGAATTTACTAATCACCTATTGAGTGAGCTTGAGGAAATGGGCTATAAATACTTCTTAACAGAACATGGCAGATTCGGATTGCAGATGTTCCTAGAAGATGCTGCCAAAGACAGCACTATTGTGTCGGGAATTCATCGAATAAACTCTCTTGAATATAAGCAGTTGAACGAGTTTCCTTTTCCTTTTTTAACAGGAATTGAGGATGCCCAATTTGTAGAGACAGCCTTGAAACTGGGGTATCAAATTTATGGAATTGACCAAGAATTCTTCTATTCATTTCCTTTCATATTTAATAAATTGTTTCAGCATAGTAGTAAAACGAATACCATAAGAACAAGTTATGAAACAGCACTTAATTATCTTCTTGGCGAATATGAAAAAGATGTAGAGCAAGAGGATTATCCTATTTGTGCAAAACTACTAGAATCAAAAGAAATTCAAACTTTTTTTGACCACTTAAGTACAGAACCAGATTTACAAATAATTGTGAACGACATTCGGCAAAGTTGGGAGATATATGAAGCGAACAGAACGAATCGGCAGCAGAGTTTTGTCATGAGAGGAGCTTTAATGAAAAATCGATTTATAACTTTTTATGATTCAACTAGTACTTCTTCTAATTCGAAATACATCATTAAGCTAGGTGCCCGTCATACCATGCGTGGTACTACTCCATTGGGAATTGAAGATATAGGTGAGATGGTTCATCAAACGGCCTTAAAAAATGGACAAAAAGACTTAAATATTTGTTTTATGTTTAGATATTACCTTGACGAAGAGGAGGAATTGGGTTACTTCGATAATTCAGAAGGTAATTCAGCTTGGCTGAATGAGAGAAAGCCTTTGATGCTTCAGGGAGAACCAGATAGGTGGACTATAATTGATTTAAGGAAATTGAAGAATGCGGTTGAATCGAACGAACTATTCGTTTTTCAGCCTATCAATGATATGATGAATCGTCATGATTATTTGATAATTCCACCAGCATCTCGAGATGTTATTGAAAATATGAAGACAGAATAACAAACTGCCAACAATGTATATGCGGCGCGACAAGAAGCCCCTTCAAATACCGTTACACCCTTGATCCAATACCTTACAGCAGAGTTTCAAACAAATTTAATCGGATGTACTGCCACCCCTTCCTAATCTGGCGTGCGCGACGGGTAATCCCTAAATATCCTTTTTTATAAAACAGAAAAGCCAGCTTGTCAACTGACAAACTGGCTTTTCTGTTTTTACTTTCTGCCCCTATTTATCCGATCTCGATAGTGCGTGCAGGCAGGGGCTTAGCCTCTTCCTTTTTGGGCAGCACTACGTGCAGGATGCCGTCGGTGTAGGTAGCACGAATATTGGAGTCATCCGCAGTTTCTGGAAGGGTGAATTTGCGCAGGAAATTGGAGTAGTGGAACTCCTTGCGGGTGTATCCTTCCTGTTTGTCCTCATTTTCGGTCTTGCGCTCGGCGGAGATAGTTAAAACACCTTCGTGTACTTCTACCTTGAAGTCTTCTTTGCGAAGGCCGGGGCAGCCAGTTCCAATAGGTATTCGTTTTCAGTTTCCTTCACATTCACGGCGGGTAAGGTAGCGCGAAACGCTGGGCGGTTGGCTACCTCGGTAGTAGGAAAAGAAGTGAAGAAGTCGTCAAAAACACGATTCACAAGTGTTGGATTGAATCTTACAAGTCCCATGGTATTATTGGTTATTTGGTTTAAAATGATGGTTACACCTCAATCCGTACAAACGATGTGCCATGGCGCAAAAAGCAGGGATGCCAGAAAATTTGTCATTTTTTAATGACAAAATGACATAATGTTTTGTTTTTTAATGACAAGTTGTCAAAAAAAATAGCTTTTTAGCGATTTTGCCTATGCTTTTTCCATTAATAACCTTTGTGTTGGCTTAACAATCCTTCAAAGAATAGGCGTTCCGCCTCAAAACGGCGATTGAAACGCTGGTTCCTCCAATAAATGATAGTCAGTAAGCGTGAGTAGGAAATTGATAAGATCTTGTTTGTCCTCATCCGTTAAGAACAAGCCAGTAGCTTGGGTATTGAGTACGGTAGGATCTACTGTGGCGGATGTTTTAATGCCTGTATTATAGTGGTCAATGACCTCCTCTAGCGTTTGAAAGCGACCATCGTGCATATAAGGCGGGGTAAGCGCAATATTGCGAAGGGATGGTACTTTGAACGTGCCCTTGTCTGCGGAGTTTTGGGTAACAAGGAATCGCCCCTGATCCGTCATTTCCATATCAGTATCTAAGCCATTGTTCATGTATTGGTCGTTTTCGAAATTAGTGCCGCCGTGGCAGTGGAGGCAATCGGCACCTGAAAATTCAGGAAAGAAGGGGTTGTACTCCGTTTCAAATAATAACCGTCCTCGCTCTTCACTTTCGGTCAACGCTACCAATCCCGCTTTATAATCATCATACTTAGATCGATTAGAAACAATGGTCAGCATGAACTGCTCCATGGCCAAGCCCAGTCGCTGAGGAGTGATCTCGGGTGTTCCGAAAGCGCGGATGAACTGATCGGTATAGGTTTTGTCGTTGCTCAGTTTGGTTATTACATTCTCCAGCGTTTCGTCCATTTCTAAAGGATCTTGTATAGGCATCAGTGCTTGATCGCGAAGCCTACTGGCGCGCCCATCCCAAAAAAAAGCATTGCTGTGCCAAGCCATATTGAAAATGGGCATAGCTTGGCGCGTGCCTTCCATTCCCCTGATACCAATAGAAAACCGCCTATTGTCCGAAAAAGCATCTGTTTGGAGGTGACAAGTAGCGCAGGACATGGCACCATCACGAGATAACTTGGTTTCATAAAAAAGCATTCGCCCTAATTGCACCCCTTGAACGGTCAATTGGTTATCGGTTGGGAGGTTGGGAGGAGGAAGGCCATCATGTGATAGCACAAAGGGCGTTTCGTCCCATACGGCAGCGGGTGTGTCTTGGGCATCTTTCCCGCACATCAAAAAATTAGTTATTGCTAAGCAGCATAGCCAATATGGCATCTTATTCATATCCGAGTGATTTATGGTTGGAAAGAAAGGTTGCTAATAAAAACAGAGTCGGTGAGCGAATGTAGGAAGGCTACTAATGCTGCTTGTTCGCCTTGGGTGAGCTGTAGCGGTCGTACTAGTGTACTTTTATGGGGGTGATCTTGCCCGCCTGCATTATAATGTGCAACAACCGCCTCTAAAGTAGGCATTGAACCATCGTGCATATAAGGTGCAGGTTACACCCACATTGCGTAGCGTAGGTACTTTGAATAATGCCCTGTCTGATTCCTCGCCAGTGAGCCGTAGGCGGCCAGAGTCTTCATAAACGCTGTACAATCCGTTGTTTTCAAAAGCGTAATTGGTGAAATTGAACCCGCTATGGCAGGAACTACAAGCGGTGCGATCGCTGAAAAACAACGCCATTCCTGCTTTTCCTGATCGTTCAAAGCCGATGGTTGTTGTTGAAAGTAGTAGCGATCAAAGTTACTCCACCCGCTGATGAGGCTTCGCTCAAAACAAGCGATAGCTCGGGTAATAACAAACGGGTCGGGCAAGCGATCATAAGCCAATGCCGCCAAAGCGACATAAGAGGAATCGGCAGCGATGCGCTGCGCCAGTAGTGCCATGTTGAAACCCATTTCGGCATGTTCTTCCACCGGGACAAATACCTGCATTTCCAAAGTGGGCACTCCTCCTTCTCGCATCAAAAAAGGATGCCAAGCCACATTGGCGAGACTAGGGCTGTTGCGGTTTCCCATCCTTTGTTGAATTCCAAGGCTTATGGGCAAGCTGTCACTGAAAGCAAGAGAAGGTAGATGGCAGGAGGCACAACTGATCGTGCTGTCCAATGACAAGGCTTTATCGAAAAACAGCCGCTTACCTAGCTCCCACCGTTCTGAAGTGAACGTATTATCTATGGGTTCGTCGATGGTAGGAAACCCAAGCGGTAATTCCATGAGTTGCGGGTATTGTTGTTCCACAACTACAGGTTCTTTCCGACAATTGCTCATCAGGCAGCAACCGATTATCAGCACCCACCATTTCATATTATTGGTTAAATTTAATACACGATTACACGCTGGGTTGCCAACTGTCCTCGGTCGCTATGTAAGCTGATCGTATATACGCCCGCTACGGGTAATTGAAGGGAAATCTGTTGGCCATTATGGCAAGAGGTGGCCGGCAATACGCTACGCCCCATTGCATCGTGGCAGATTACTTGGTAGCGTTCGCCTGCTATGCCTTCAATACGGACTTGCGCCGTTTGTCCTGCTTGTTGCGGGTTGGGGAAAACCGAAAGGTTATAATGCCCATCAAGCACCTCATGGGTAGCGGTAGTAAGGTTTGGGCTAAAAACAAAATCGCGGCAGTTTTCTAATGAATTGAGTGTCTGGAAATTTTCACCGTGAATAATTATCCCACCTGCTACGCCAATATCTTCCAGCACCCGCGTATAATCAGCGAAAAGAGATACTTTGATCAGGCCATCTACGGCAGCTTGTGGAAAAGAAATCTCGGTGCGCAAATAACTGTCATTACCCAAAGCATGTAATTGGAATAATTGGTTGTAATTGTTTCCACCAAAACCTTCCATTGCCAAAAAGCGGTAGCCAGAAGTCCAGCCCCAGTGCATAGATGGAAACTGGGGCGCCAACGGATGCCCAGAAGGCCATAGTGCGGGATCCAGGTGGTTGTGTGCGGAGTCAACACCAATGTGGAATCGTATCGCTTCCAGCAATTGAATGTCGTGTTCGCCCAAGCTGACAGATGTGCGGGCGTTGGCATTCACCAAAATATAAAGATCTTCAATCGGCGTTTCCATCCCTCCATCGTGCAGAAGGCTGATACCAGAGATGTAATACTCCATCCTCGTTACCAAAAAAGGGTCTCCTATATTATTGGTAGTTGCTGTATTGAAAGCAAAGTCCATATCTTTCAATTTGTGATCAATCTGAAGAATGACTTCTGTTTGTGCTACCAATAAGGAAGAAAGGAGCGTAAAAAAAGCAAAAATGAGTACAGTTGGTTTCATATTAAATGGTTTTTTCTACTTAGCGGGTAAGTATATTTGGGGGTTCTAAACGCCAATAATACAAAGATATTCGCTATTCCTAAAGAATACAGGCTCAGAAGCGCAAAGAAAGCACACACATATAGTATGTTGGTAGGCGGAAAGACATAAATTGCTGCCATTTAAAGGCTTATGGTGTGTGATATTCCAGTAAATTTGTAGTCGTCTGGTACGGTGCAAGTAGTTGGACATTGGTCTTTTACCGTTAGGTTCAATGCCCTATTGCCGGACAGGTTTATTAAATAATATCCAGATGAAAGTAGCTCTAACACTCTTTTTAGCAGCCATCACCAGCCACCTGGCTTTTGGCCAAAACGATTATCAATTATTTCGCCAGGGGGTGCAATACATATACGAAAGCACCATAGATGCGCCAACGAACAGCCGCTTCTTGGGCGTAAAAGTAGCGGATGAAACCTGTACAACGCTTTACGAAGGGTTGCACCATCTTGTTGAACCAGACTCAGGGCTTTTATGTGCTCAGCGCAAACCATCCTTTGCTGGTAGCGAGGTTTGCCACTACCCCGACAGTACCCTTATCAATATTGGTACAGCAGACCAGCCTGTGATCTTTACACTGTTACAAACTTCGCTTTTAGGAAGTCAGTGGTTCCTGGGAGAATGGTTGATTGATGGTGAGATGACGGCTCTAATGGCTCGCATAGATACGGTTCAAGAAAAAACATTCTTAGGCATTACAGACAGCGTGAAATATATCGGATTGTATAGGCAGTTGCCCAACGGTAACTTGGCACCAGCCAACCCATCCGCCACTCCCATCGCCGTATCCAAGCAGTATGGGTTGATATCAACGCCTTACCTTCCTGCACTGCTGGAAGATGGAGACGTGCTTACCCTTGCCGGCATCAGCAATCCTACGGCAGGGATTCAGGATGTTTCCCGCGAGGCATGTTTCAACCAACAGATCGGGGATGAACTTCATGTGCAAAAACTCAACACAGTACTTAGTACAAGCAGTTACAAGCATGTTCATACCACAGAGCACCTTGTTTTAACCAAGCAGTGGTGGAATATTGATCATACTGTTCTTTATCAAGAGTTTGAGGTCATGCGGAAAATTTGGGAAGATGGCCCTGATGCCACCAGCGACACCCTTTTTCAGACAGAGATAAAAGACACGCTTGTGCATCAATATACCATGCTAGATTGGTTGGATCAGCAGCCGTCAAGCATTCTATTTGAGCCTGGGGATGTGTATAGTGCCATTGATTTGAACACCACTACACTGTGCGAAATCACATCAAAGTACTATCGTTACCCCGTCTATGATGCGGGTGTGGAGTGTGCGCTCGAGTTGATAGATGCCTCTCAGGGGGTTGCCTATGCTAATCGCGCTGGTGGCCCTTACTATAACCATGTAGGATTGGGCGGGTATTTTGTAAGGGAACTCAAGTTTTTAAAGCTCAATGATGGCACCGTATGTGGCACGCCTCTGGATATTACAGTGAATGACACTGCCCCATTACCAGAGAACTCATTCTTACATGTGTGGCCCAACCCTGCACGAGAAAAGCTATATCTATCCACTGCGGATGGCGTAGGTTGGCAACAGGTGAAGTTGTACCCTATCACGGGGCAATCGTTGCAGCTCATGCCCGCTGTGGCCCATGATGGTTCAGTGGACATATCGCAACTCCCGGTTGGTATGTACAGCTTATTGGCTACCGATGTAAAAGGGAACATTCACCAAGCAAGGTTTGTAAAGCATTGAAAACGGTTTAGACGTAGTAATGGTAGTGTATTTTTAGCAAGCGCAATCAGTATGCAGAGGTTGCATGAATGGAAATAATTACCTACCTTTCCCGAAAAACTATCGTCCATGACCTTCCTTTGCATATCTTTCTACTTTAAAGGTGCGGCCTTCTTAGAGGCATGCGCCGCCGAGGGCAATACTGTTTTTTTGCTCACAAAGAAATCATTGGAAAATCACCCTTGGCCACGGGCATCCTTGTCGAATATATTTTACATGGAAGACGATGCCAACTCCCCTCAAAATCTCGACAGCCTGCGCAAAGGGGTGGCGTGGTTGATGAAGGAAAACAAGATAGACCGCATCGTAGCCTTAGATGATTTCGATGTGGAAAAAGCTTCCTTCCTGCGTGAAGAGTTCAGAATACCCGGCATGGGGCAGACTACTTCCCGCTATTTTCGCGACAAATTGGCCATGCGTATGCGGGCGAAGGAAAATGGCATACCCGTTCCTCCTTTTAGTCCTCTTTTTAACGATGCAGATATCAACCAATTTGCGGATCATGTAGCTCCTCCTTGGGTGGTGAAACCCCGTTCGGAAGCCAGTGCTACCGGTATTAAAAAAGTACACAACAAAGAGGAATTGTGGGAAGCCGTACACGCATTGGGCGACTTGCGTGAAAAACACCTCGTGGAGCAATTTCTTCCCGGTGATGTTTACCACGTGGATGCCATTAGTTATGATGGCGAACTGGCCTTCTGCCAAGTATCGAAATACCTCAATACCCCATTTGAGGTAGCGCACGGAGGGGGCATATTTCGTTCTCAAACCGTTCCTTACAAAGGCGTAGAAGAGGAAGCTTTGCGCAAACTAACGGGGGAAGTGATGTTGGCTTTCGGTATGCAGTTTAGTGCTAGCCATACGGAATTTATTCGTTCTCATGCCGATGGGCACTTCTATTTCCTGGAAACCTCCAGTCGCGTAGGAGGCGCACACCTCGCCGAAATGGTGGAATACGCTTCAGGCGTAAACCTATGGGCCGAATGGGCGCGTTTAGAAACCGCTATGGCGAAAGGGGAAGAGTACGCACTACCCGTCATCCGGCAAGATCACGCTGGCATACTGATCTCTTTGGCTCGTTACGAAAAACCAGATACTAGCCACTTCAACGACCCGGAGATCGTTTGGCGCATCGACAAACCTCACCACGTAGGGTTCATCGTGCAAGCTTCCACCCGCGAGCGCGTAACGGAATTGCTCGACCAGTATGCGGAACGCGTCTATCACGAGTTCCACGCCAGTGCCCCAGCACCTGACAAACCACATGATTGATTGTATGAGAGGAGTTTGTACAATACATCAAGTGCCGCAAAAAGTCTGGAAACCTGCGTCAATACCCTTAGGTACTATCGTATAGCGTGCGGGAATGTCTGCTGTTCGATTGTAGGGTGCCTTCAGTACCCCTAATAGCTGGAAAAAGGGCTGTTCGTTGCCTTTTACCGCTTCATCGAGTGCCGATTCTACTAAATGATTACGGGGAATAACCCTAGGGTTGGCCGCTTGCATGAGCGCGAGGGAAGCAGGCCATGCTGCTGAATTGCGGACACGCTCACGCCAACGTTGATACCAACTTAGGAATGTAGGCAACTGAAAGAAAGGTTCATCAGGCAGTTGCTCTTGTTCAAGCGCAAGGAAAGTGTTGGTGTAATCGGCAAACTCCGTTTCCATTAAGGTTAATAAATCTTGTACCAGCGTCCGATCTTGCTCGTCCATGGAGGCAATACCTAGCTTTTACCCATCATGCGATGCCAACGAGAGGCATAAATACTTGGAAAGGTGTCCAGTACTTCCTGCGCCAGTTCAACGGCAGTGTCTTCATCGGGGTGTAGGAGCGGCAGTAGCGTGCCAGCAAGCACCATCAGGTTCCAATGCGCAATAGGGGGTTGGTTGCCAAACGCATACCGCCCGTTGGTATCGATGCTGCTAAACACTGTAGCTTTGTTGTAAACATTCATAAAGGCACAAGGGCCATAGTCGATGGTTTCGCCAGCGAGGCTCATATTATCGGTATTCATCACCCCGTGTATAAAACCTACCCTCGACCAATTTACCACTAAGTCCACTTGCTCATATAAAATTGCTTTAAGTAAAGCAATGGCACCGTTGGGCGCAAAAGCGCAATCCGAATAGTGACGCTGTATGGTGTAATCGACAAGTGCTTGCAAGTCTTCCGCACTGCCCATTTGCCGCGCATATTCAAACGTTCCTACGCGAAGGTGGCTGGATGCCACACGAGTAAGTACCCCTCCTTCATGAACTTGCTCCCGATAGACTGGGTCGCCTGTTCTGACTACCGCTAAACTGCGGGAGGTAGGGATGCCGAGGTGATGAATAGCTTCACTGATTAAGTACTCCCTGAGCATGGCTTTCAAGGTGGCGCGTCCATCGCCCCGGCGCGAATAAGGGGTAGCACCCGAGCCTTTAAGTTGGATGTCGTATAAACGCCCCTCTGGAGTAGTCTGCTCTCCCAATAGCACCGCCCGTCCGTCGCCCAGTATCGTGAAATGGCCAAATTGATGCCCTGCGTATGCCTGCGCAATAGGGTCAGCACCAGGTGGAAGTTCATTACCAGATAACCATTTGGCAGCTTGTTCAGGTGAGGTGCCTATATCGTCCAACCCCAGCAACTCAGCCAATTCATTATTAAAAATAAATAGCCGTGGTTCAGAAACTGGCACAGGCACTTGCCGTGAATACAACTTGTTGGGTAGGCTTTGGTATGAATGTGTCAAACTCCAAGGCATGGAAACGTCAAAATGGTTCAGGAACGTAACACTTCCTTTTCTTGAAAGTTCTACGAACCAGCAAGGCGCAGTGTCACTACAATCCGTTTAGATGCGGGTGTCATGCTGTGTTCGGCATAGCTGTCAATAGGTACCAGTACATTAGCCTCCGGGAAGTAGGCCGCCAAACAACGCCTCGGTATGTTGTAAGGTACTACCGTGAATTGAGGTGCCACTCGCATTTGGCCACCATGCTCGTTGGTGATATCCACCTTGTCTTTGGTTTTGATACCCCTTTCTTTCATGTCATCAGGGTGCATAAAAACAACCCTGCGAGCATTCTTGATGCCCGGTAGCGGTCGTTCATACCATAAATAGTGGTATTGAACTGGTCGTGGCTTCGGATGGTCATCAAAATGAATTCCCCCTCCGAAAGTGTATTGGTCGGCAAGGGGTTGACGGTAAAGTGTGCTTTGCCATCGGGTGTAGGGAAAATACCCTCTCGAGGGCCATTGGGTAGATAAAAACCTGCATCCTCTCGGACTTGTTCATTATAACGCTCAAACCCTGGTATTGTACGGGCTATCGCCTCTCGTATGAGGTCATAATCAGCTACCCAGCCCATCCAATCCACAGGATGGAGTGCCCCCAGCGTAGCCGATGCCAGCCGCCCGATGATAGCGGGTTCACTCAAAAGCGCAGCACTACAAGGCGGCAATATACCCTTGCTGCGATGTACTACCCCCATACTATTTTCTACGGTAACGAACTGCTCACCTGTATCTTGCAGGTCGGCTTCTGTTCTGCCCAAGCAAGGTAGTATCAACGCCATCTTACCCGTAACCAGGTGGCTACGGTTCAATTTAGTGCTGACGTGCACAGTCAGTTCACACTGCTCCAGCCCTGCCGCCGTATAAGCGGTATCGGGAGAAGCGGAAAGGAAGTTGCCTCCCAAAGCAAAAAAGACCTTCACCCTACCTTCCTGCATGGCGTGTATGGCCGGAACGGTAGCCAGGCCATGTCGCCGTGGTACATCAATGCCAAATTCACGTTGGAGGCTGTCGAGAAACTCCGTTTTTGGGGCTTCCCAAATGCCCATTGTTCGGTTGCCCTGCACGTTGCTGTGCCCGCGTACGGGGCAGGCACCCGAGCCGGGTTTGCCAAAAGCCCCTTTCATAAGCAGCAGGTTCACAATTTCCTGAACATTGTCCACCCCGTTTTCGTGCTGAGTAACCCCCATCGCCCAACATACGATTACACTACCGGCTTGCCGTATCATCTCCACTGCCTCCAATATTTTAGCACGCGGAACACCGGAGGCCTCTGTTAAAGTAGTAAAATCTTGTTGGCGTAGGTGTTCGATGAATGCTTCGTAACCTGAAGTTTTATCAGTGATAAAATCCCAGTCGAGGATATGGCCACCCTTTTCTCTATCTTGGTGCCAGAGCCGCAACATAATAGCTTTGAGTAACGCCACATCGCCATTGATGGCTACTTGCAGGTAAAGGTCGGTCAGTTGGGTGCCCCCTGTTAGCACCTTTCCGGGGCGTTTGGGGTCTGTGAAATTCAGTAGCCCGGCCTCTTCCAAGGGATTGATAGCGATGATTTTACCCCCGTTTAGCTTACATTTCTCCAAAGCCGATAACATACGGGGGTGGTTCGTGCCAGGGTTTTGCCCAATCACGATAATCAAATCACTACGGTGCAAATCTTCCAGCGTAACGGTCCCTTTACCAATACCAATCGTGCTTCCCAAACCAACCCCGCTGGATTCGTGGCACATATTCGAACAGTCAGGCATATTGTTGGTGCCAAAACTTCGGACGAAAAGCTGGTACATAAATGCCGCTTCGTTGCTGGTGCGCCCAGAGGTATAGAATACCGCCTCATCAGGCGTGGAAAGTCCTTTCAACCGCTGGGCGATTAACGAGAAAGCCTCCTCCCAAGCAATGGGGGAATAGTGGGAATCGCCGGCATGCAAGACCAAAGGTGCTGCCAGCCTGCCCGCTTTTCCTAGTTTGAAATCGCTCCAATTCGCCAATTCCTCTACCGAGTGTTGGGCAAAAAAATCAGCACCAATCACTTTTTTTTGCGCCTCCTCTGCGATGGCCTTAATACCGTTTTCGCAGTACTCGCCGATGCGGCTGCGTTCATCATCCGGGTCGGGCCAAGCACAGCCCGGGCAGTCGATGCCGCCTTTCTGGTTGAGTGCCAACGAGGTTTTGATTGCAGCCACAGGCTTCATATAGGCCAGTGCATGCCCCGCAGCCGAGGCAATAGCAGGAATACCCGCCGATTTTTTGGCAGCAGGCCGAATGGTGGCCTTTTCCGGTTCAACCGGGGTTTCATAAGGCGGCTTTGAAGAAGGCATACCGATTAATTTAAGCGGGCAAAGTTAGCGTATGTTTTCCATTTGCTGCGCGCATAACCACCAAAATATTAGCCCTTTATCCATCCTCGTGGTTTTCGAGATAGTTTTTGTTGATGAAAAAATAAACAAAATTGTGAGGCGGGCTTGTAAACCCACGAGCGGTGCCGTATCTTTGTGGGGTATATCATGCAGTATATCACCAACCTACCTACCCAGCTGGCATAGCTGGGCTGCGCGCACATCAAGCTGCATCATTTTTCAACCGCTCCAAATCATGCAAAATGGGTGTATTTACCGTAATGGCCAATGGCCAAAAGGGCAGTTACCGTATAGCGGACACAGCGATCCGCACTTGGGCAGAAGAAGACCGTCCTCGCGAAAAACTAATCCTTAAAGGACGCCAACACCTCAGCGATGCCGAGTTGTTGGCTATTATCCTAGGGTCGGGTACCAGAAGTGAAAGCGCATTAGGCTTGGCTCGTCGGTTATTGGCCGCATTCGATCAGAATTTGCTTGAATTAGGCAAAAAAAACTGCGCCGACCTGATGTCCTTCCACGGCATAGGGGAAGCAAAAGCCGTAGCCGTCATAGCCGCATTGGAATTGGGTCGCCGTAGGGAAGCCCTGCCCGTAGCACAGATACCCAAGGTGACGAGTAGCCACGACGCGTGGCGAGCACTGGCTCCTTTCCTTTCTGAACTTGATCATGAGGAATGTTGGATGCTATGCCTCAACCGCTCCAATCACATTACCCACCGCATACAAATCAGCACGGGTGGGCGGTCAGGTACCGTGGTTGATGCCAAAATAATCTATGGCAAAGCCTTAGAATTCAAGGCAAGCGGCATCATCATAGCTCACAACCACCCCAGTGGTAACTTGCAACCTAGCGACTCGGATAAAAAGATTACCAAAAGCCTCTATGCCGCTGGTCAACAGTTAGACTTACCCTTATTGGATCATCTCATCATCTCATCCAAGGGATACTACAGTTTTGCCGACGATCGTATGCTATAGTCTTCCAACGTAGGATTTATGAGCATTTGACGACAATCTCTATGCGTATGAAAAATTTCGCGTTTCCAGTCTCAGCAGTGCAAACGTCGTACTCAGCCGAGATCGACTCCGCTTTTGCTTCGCACGGCTCTTTGATCCGCCTTGCACCGAGTAGGGTTTACTCACTTTCGCACCATCAGATAAATTTAGACATTCTTTTACTACCAAAAAACTTGTTACCTTTGCCACTTATTATGATGCGAAAAATTACTTTCCGATTTCATGTAAGTCTTTTGATTAGGGACGGGATAAAAATTGAACAGTTTATTTCCGTCAAATTACTTAGTGGGCTTGTTTTAAAATGAACCGCTTGGTTTATCATAGAAAAGCCAAATCGTAAAGTTGATTTTTCTGTGTTACTAAATATTGCTTATGGTATTTCTGGAGTTTGAGAAGCCTTTAGAGAAGTTGTACGAGCAATTGGAGAAAATCCAGCAAGTGGCGGAAGAAGGAGATCTGGATATGTCGGAAACCATCCGCGAGTTGGAGAATAAAATCCGCAACGTACGCAAAGAGATATACGGCAACCTATCGGGTTGGGAAAAGGTGCAATTGTCTCGCCATCCTGAGCGGCCATACACCTTGTACTATATCAACCAGATGTGCCGCAAATTCGTAGAATTACACGGCGATCGCTGTGTGAAAGACGACAAAGCCATTGTAGGCGGCATTGCTAGCTTAGATGGGCAAACCGTCGTTATTTTGGGTCACCAAAAAGGCATCAATACCAAAATGCGTCAGTTTCGCAATTTCGGTATGGCTAACCCAGAGGGGTATCGAAAGGCACTCCGCTTGATGAAACTAGCAGAGCGTTTCAACTATCCGGTTATTTGTCTAATTGACACGCCAGGAGCGTATCCAGGGATTGAAGCGGAAGAACGCGGGCAAGCCGAAGCTATCGCCAGAAACCTATTTGAAATGGCTCAGTTGCGGGTACCCGTAGTTTGCGTTGTTATCGGTGAAGGTGCCAGTGGTGGCGCAATTGGCATTGGTTTAGGCGACAGAGTTTTCATGTTGGAGAATACTTGGTATTCTGTCATCTCCCCTGAATCTTGTTCTTCCATCCTTTGGCATAGCTGGGATTATAAGGAACAAGCAGCCGAAGCGTTGAAACTCACTGCCGACCACATGATGGCCAATGGGTTGATCGACGATATTATCAAAGAACCCGTAGGTGGTGCACATACGAACCCCGAGGAAATGGCCAAGATGTTAAAACGACAGTTGAAAAAATCCATCGCCGAACTACAGGAAATGGATGCGGATACTCGTATTGAAGCACGCATCAATAAATATGCCCAAATGGGCGTTTATGAGGTAGTGAAAACGGATCAATAACCGTTGCGTAATGGGAGTAATAGATCGAATCAGGGCATATTTTTACCATAAGTCGTTGCCAACCAAGTCGGTACGACATTCGGCAAAGCCTGTTGCCAATATGGAGCAGGCAAAAAGCATTTCGTTTCTCTTTGATGCTACAGATGTGGATCACAGGAACATGGTACTGCGCTATGCCGATACCCTCAAGAAAAAAGGAAAAAATATCCACCTCTTAGGGTTTATTCCTGTCGTGGACAAAGAAGCTACTTTCCCTTTTACCTTTTTTACCCAAAAAGAGATAGACTGGGCCATGCGCCCCAAGGGTGAATCTGTCCAGCAGTTTACCCAGCAAGGAGTGGATGTGTTGGTCAATTTGTTTCCCGTAAGTACACCAACTTTAGAAGCTATCTGCCTCCAAACTCCCGCTAATCTGAAAATTGGCCCCGTCTCCATCCATCCAGATGCATGTGATTTGATGGTAGAAATGCCAGCAAAAGCACACCCCGCTCAGATATTACAACAAATTGAAAAAGTGCTGGAGAAAACGATGCCGCAATTGGTAGTTTGACGAAAATAAACAGTTCAATTTTTTCTAAAACGCCGGGAGATACTGAACATAGCATCTCTAAAGCCTCAACCGCTCGTACAATTCATCTTTGTAGGATTTGCTTACGCGAAATACTTTTCCATCCTTCATTTTAGTCACCAAATCTCCTGCGCCAGTGTGTTGGATTTCGGCGAGGTAGTCGGTGTTGATAATCGTAGAGCGGTGTATGCGAATAAACTGCTCCCCTTCTAATATTTCCATCATGTTGGTCATAGACTCACGCAACAAGAGCCGTTTGTTGTCCTGAACAAATACCTCGATATAATAACCAGACGCTTCTACATAGCGAATATCATCAGGCTGAACCAAGCTGATTTTACTTCCTTGCTTGAGGGCTAGTGGTTCGGGTTTCTGGTGTTGCTCCCGTTGGAGGTGTGCTATTAGTTGGTTGAGCCGTTCGATGTGGGCTTGTTGCTGCTTTTGTTGGAGGGCTTCGGCAGCCTTGTCTAATGAACGGTAGAAACGCTCATCTTTGAAGGGCTTGAGTAAATAATCGAAGGCAAAAATATCGAAGGCTTGAATGGCGTATTCATTGTAAGCCGTTACGAAAATCGTCATGGGCCAATCCGGGCGAGGCACTTTGCTCAGTACATCAAAACCCGTCATATCCTTCATTTGTATGTCCAAAAACACCAAGTCGGGTTTATGGGTAGTGATCGCATCGATGGCGGCTTGGCCATTGCTGCACTCTTGCAATATCGCTACATCTTCTCGTGCACTTAGCAATTTTCGCAACCGCTGGCGTGCCAAGGCTTCGTCGTCTATAATCAGGGTACGTATCATTTATCCTCGATTATGGGGATTATCAATTCACTCAATACACCGGGAAAACGGTTGGTGACATGAAAGCGGAAGTCGTCGGCATACATCGTTTGCATTCGCTCGCGGGTATTTTTGCAGCCCAGTGCCGCTGCTGAAAATGGCTTTCGATTGAGTTAAGGAAAACCTTGCCCGTTATCCTTTACCCTGAGCACCAGATAACGCCCTTCCTTAGTTACCTGTATATGAATCGTCAGTTGGAGATGGTCGGCTGAAAAGCCGTGATGGATGGCATTTTCCACTAAGGGTTGCAACAAAAGCGCCGGCACCTGCACTTTAATAATGATTCGTCGATATCCCAATGCACCGTCAGGTCGTCGCTGAACCTCATTTTTTCGATATTCACATAGCGTTTCAGCAAATCTAGCTCGTCCTTCAAGGGGATTTTGGGGGTATCCTTCCAGTCTAATACTTTCCGCAGCAAATCGGACAAATCCACGATCATGATGCGTGCCGTGGACACATCAATGTCCATGAGGCTATTTACGCTATTCAAGGTGTTGAATAAAAAATGAGGATGCAACTGGGAACGCAGCATCTTCATACGCGCCTGCAATATCTGGGTCTCTAATTGGGATTGTTGCAGCTTGTTTTCGTTATCGCGCCGCATGTAGTCATAAGTATAGCTTACCGCCACCGATAGCATATACATCACCACCAACGTATTGGCGTTGACGAGGTAGGCATAGACCATCTCGGTTTCATCTTGCTCACAGTCCTGAAAACTTGGCACAACCAAAGGGCAATCTGTGCAAAAACTACATACCAAGCAAAGGTAATGGGGACAATAAGCCCCAAATGCGCCAACACTACCTGCCACGAAGGCAGCCGCTTGATAAATAGGTAACGAGATAAGGATATAATGATGGCAATAAAAGTAAGCCCCACAACCGTGCCTACTATTCGGTCGCGGATGATTTCACTACCCGGGCTGTTTAGGTTGTCGATATAATTGAGCGCATAGACCCTCACCAAGGTCGTCAGTTGAATGAAAACAAACAACACACCAATGCCCAGCATCAGCCTTTTCATCGACCACGCTTCAGCAGCTACCGTGTTGGAAGGTTTAGACATACCTATACTTTATTATCCAAAAGTACAAGAATTATCAGTTTTACCATAATTACCGACTGCGCGAAGCGGTGAGTTGACTGCATTGTGCACTATTGCGGATGTATGTCTTCGGCCCGTTATGTGCTTGTTTTCGTCGCAAAAAACCTAGTATTGGGGTAATAAAATTGCATTTCGCGCCTTTTGCGCCCACCTTTGCTGCAACTATTGGGAAACAACCGTCGTCTTTGACGGTGAACCCAATTGAAAAAGGTACTACAATAAAAGATACCTTTAAACTCAACCCGTAAAATTATGAAAGCCCGACTGTTTATTCCGGCAGCACTGCTTGTGCTGTTGGCTGGTATTCTTATGTCTGTTGCCGCCCACCCCGCCACCTACAAAGCAGGGCCTGAGGCACAAAGCTTTTTCGACCGATTGGTGCAACCTTCCACCACCTCCTTTACCCTGACTTTCGACATGGGCCAATTGGAGGCCATGAAACGTTCCGAAGATTACTATCCTGCTACCTTTACTTACCAAGGTGAACAATGGGAAGCCGAGGTGAAAGTAAGGGGGCGCTACCGTAGAAGGATTTGCGAATTTCCTCCTTTGTCATTGAAGCTGTCTAAGGATATGCTGCGTGCCGCTGGTTTGGAAGGGCACAACAAATTCAAATTGGTTACACATTGCGATGCTCAATTGGATGCTGAAGACAACATCCTTCGCGAGCAACTCGCTTATGATTTGTACCACCTCCTCACAGGCGAAGGCTACCGCACCCGTTTGGTAAGCGTCACTTACCGCGATGCCGTCACAGGGCATACCGAAACACACCCCGCCATACTGATAGAAGATACCGACGAGATGGCGCAGCAATTAGGCGGCACCGAATGTGATGACTGTGCGGGGTTAACATACAGCCAGTACGTGCCAGGCAACCCCGAGCAAGTAGCATTGTTCCAGTATCTGATTGGCAACTCGGACTGGGGAACGACCATGCCGCGCAACATCAAAGTAGTACAACTGCAAGCAGGTGGCCGCTACAAAGCCGTACCTTACGACTTCGATTTTTCAGGATTGGTGAATGCCGAGTATGCCAAGCCCAATGTAAACTACGGCCAAACCACCGTAACACAACGGGTTTGGATATGGGAGTTTGACTCAGCAAGCCAGATAGATGCCGTCGTCAACCGTTTTTTGCAAAAAGAGCAGGAAGTAATGACATTCGTGACCAACTACCCGGGGCTGAGCAACAAATCGAGAAGGCAAGTACTCAACTATTTATCGGCCTGTTTTCAGGAATTTCGCGCTGGCGATTTCCGCGCCACTGTAGCAAATGGATAAAAAACACGAGGGATAATGAGGATGGCGGCCCTCGGCTGAGCACGAGGCCGCGCTATCCACTCACCCGCTGGGGGCGGGATTCGTTCCTATCGCTGCCGCATGGCCTCGTGCCTCGGCCCGTGCTCACGCGCAAGCGCGTTCGCACGCAATGAAACCAGATGGGTGTTGAAAAAAAAAATACAGATAGAAGTTATCAGACCTACATCCGTGAGCGATAGGAGCGGGTGGCTGCCCCTGCCTTGGGCGGGGCAGCCTACGAGCGGATAGCGCGACCCCCGAGGCACCCAAAGGGCCGAGGGGGGCACGGCCTCCTACTTCCATAAATGACCCGTCTTGATGCCTGAGGGGTAGCACCTATTGAACGGGGTGTAACACACCGATAGCACTTCTTTTTCTCAGTACAATAGGGCTACACCAAGAAAACAGCTAGTAAGCGCGGAAAAAAAATACGCGAGGGTTGGTGTTTTTAAGTTGCCGCCCTATCTTTGCGCATGGAAACAATCAAAACCACTCCCGACAAGTTTATAGGCGAAGGCCTGACGTTTGATGACGTACTTTTAGTGCCCGCTTATAGTGAAATCCTTCCCCGCGAAGTTGATATTTCTACCCAGTTGACCCGTAATCTTCGGCTCAACGCTCCTATTATGTCTGCCGCAATGGATACGGTCACGGATAACAAGCTGGCCATTGCCTTGGCGCGTATGGGCGGTATCGGCATTATCCACAAAAACATGAGTATTGAAGAGCAGGCCGAGCAGGTGCGCAGTGTAAAGCGCAGCGAAAGTGGCATGATTGTGGATCCTGTCACGCTGACGGTGGGTGCCAAGGTCGATGACGCACAGGCATTGATGCGGCGGTTTAAGATTGGCGGTATTCCTGTGGTGGACAAAGACAACCTGCTGATTGGCATCCTCACCAACCGAGATCTTCGTTTTGAAGATAATGGCCAACGCCCCGTGCACGAATTGATGACGAAGGAGAATTTGGTGACTGCTCCAGCAGGTACTACCCTCGACCAAGCCCGCAATATTCTGCAAGGTCACAAGATCGAAAAGCTGCCCGTAGTGGACGATCACGGCAAGCTAGTGGGGTTGATTACCTACAAAGATATTATGAAAGTGCAGGACTACCCCAGTGCCTGCAAGGATCATTTGGGCAGACTCGTGGTAGGAGCAGCCGTAGGTGTGACCCACGATATGATGGCCCGTGTGGAAGCATTGGTGCGTGTGAATGTGGATGTGCTATGCATCGATACCGCTCACGGGCACTCCAAGGGCGTGCTGGATGCGGTGAGCCAAGTAAAAGCCGCCTTCCCCGAGCTACAAGTGATAGGGGGTAATGTGGCTACTGGCGATGCCGCTTTGGCCTTGGTGAAAGCGGGTGCCGATGGGGTAAAGGTAGGCGTAGGCCCTGGTTCTATTTGCACAACGCGCATTGTAGCAGGAGTGGGTGTGCCGCAACTGACGGCGATTCGGCAGGCCGCAATAGCATTGGAAGGTACGGGCGTGCCCATTGTGGGGGATGGCGGTATCCGCTATTCGGGCGATATTGTGAAGGCATTGGCTGCGGGTGCGAGCACCATCATGGCAGGTAGTTTGTTTGCGGGGGTAGAGGAAGCCCCTGGCGAGACCATTATTTACGATGGTCGCAAGTTCAAGGTCTATCGGGGGATGGGGTCGTTGGGGGCTATGCAAAAAGGCTCTGAGACCGCTACTTCCAAGACGTGGAAGATGATATTAAAAAATTGGTGCCAGAAGGTATCGAAGGTCGCGTACCTTACAAAGGCACTTTGGCCGGGTGGTGAACCAGTATTTAGGTGGCTTGCGAGCCGGTATGAGGTACTGTGGTGCTGCCAATATTGAAGAGTTGCAAAAGGCTCGTTTTGTTCGTATTACCAACGCGGGTATGCAGGAAAGTCATCCCCATAATATCACGATTACGAAGGAAGCACCGAATTATTCGAGGCGGTAAGGGGCGGGCTGGTTCCAAACCTATGAGGTGTTATGGTCATAAGCAAGAAGGAGGGCTACTCCAAAACAAAGTATCCTCCCTTCATCACGCTTTTAGGAATGCATCCAAAATAAAGTAAATAATTTACGATTTAAGTAAACATTGTTTTCTGTCTTAGCGCTCTAATTGTTAAGGAATGCCATTTAGAAATAGAAAAACAGGTGAAACACTGCCTAAATAATTGAACGAGTTGTTGAGGTTGGTTATAAGCGTATTAAGTCTTCAAAGGAGTTTGATTTCGATTGTTAGCGGTAGAGCAAGAATCGGCACAACGATTGATCAATAAATATTTGTAAGTCATGCAGCATAATACCTGAGAAAATATATCGAGAACTTCGAGAGAAGTACACAGACGAAGAGATCGTAGATAGTGTATTGTTCAATGACGAATTAAGCGCGAAAGAGCAACGAGAAGTCGATGAAGAATTCCGAAAGATTCGACTTGAACGGCTTAATAGCATGAGTGCTAGAGATAGATTGATTGGAGATATTATGTGGAAATAGGATTTTTATTTGAGTTGGCTAAAAATTCCGTAAATTTGCATATATACTTGGAGACGGAAAAAAATTACTTGGTAGTGACATCCCGTAAATATTTTAATGCACCAAATGTAAAGACATGGCAACGGTTCTAAAAGTTAATATAAACGACCTGAATAGTCAGTTTTTCTACGATTTAGGCCAACAACTCTCGGATTCTGCTGAAATCGAAATTCGGATACCTGAAAAAAAATCGAAGATTGAGATTTTTTCGGATGCCGACTTTTGGCAGATTATCAGCCTCTTTGACTGGTCGAAGGAGGAGTCAGACGAGATTATGGCTCCTGCGGTCAAGAAATTAGCGGGCATGCCAGTAGTCAATATTTATCTTTTTGCTGATAAATTAGCGGAGAAGTTGTACCAGTTAGATACACGTCTGCATGGTGAGGCATATCTTAATAATGAAGACGACGATTATTTGTCGGTAGATGACTTCCTTTACATTAGGTGCGCTGTTGTGGCTGAAGGGAAAGCATATTTTGACAAAGTGCTTCAAAATCCATCAGAATTTCCTGCTAACCTTAGTTTTGAGCCTATCTTAAACCTACCAGACCAAGCTTACGAATTTAAAACAGGAAGGGCATTTGAATATTCTCCTACTGTAAGTTATGAAACGTATAGTAACAAAAAAGCTTGGAATTAACTATGCCGCACAACAATTCGAATCAAAACATGAAACCGCACCATCTTTACGAAATCATCGATAAAGAAGGGGATGATGTTTTTAAATACGGCATTAGCTTTGAACCAATTGGCAATGATGGCATGTCGGGGCGTATGCGGAAGCAGGTTGCGTTCCTGAATCGTCTCTATGAATGGGCACGCTTCTTCGGGAGAATTATTATTTCTGATATACCAGGAAGGAAAGAAGCCCGGAAAATAGAAACCAAACATATCAGAGATTACGAAGAAAAAAACGGTCGAAAACCCAAAGGCAATGTAAGGTATTGAAAAACACAGCGAACAATTGCTTCTCCGAATTTGCTCCTAAACGTTCCTCCCTCCCAAAACAAGACAGCGAATTTTTCCTATCTTTACCAGCAAAAAGAGCTGATGCAGCCGACCAAGCCATCCATGCTTGACCAAGCTATTGAGTACCTGAAGGGGGTAGGCCCAGCCAAGGGCGAGTTGTTGCGCAAGGAATTACAAATACATACCTTGGGTGATTTGCTCTTTCAGTACCCCTTTCGATATGTCGATAAAACGCAGTTTCACCGCATAGGCGAACTGATGCCGAATAGCGGCACGGTACAACTGAAAGGGATACTCAGAAGGTTGCAAACAGTGGGCGACGGGCGTGCACGTAGGCTTTCGGGCTTGCTGCGGGATGATACGGGTAGCATTGAATTAGTTTGGTTTAAAGGGGTTTCTTGGTTGGAGAAAAACCTATCCGTTGGCAAGGAATATGTGATTTACGGAAAAGTCAGCGAGTTTCGGGGCAATTTGAATATCTCCCACCCGGAAATGGAGGCCACGGATGAACACAACTCCCGCGAGGCGACTTTTTTTGAACCCGTCTATCCCAGCACGGAGAAGCTGAACACCAAAGGCGTTGATAGCAAAGCCCGCCGCAAGATGATGCTGGCTTTGTTTGAGAAACTCATTGCTGAAGATGTGCCAGAGGTGATACCCGATTATGTGGTATCTCGCTTGCACCTGCTGCCGCGCTTTGAGGCCATCAAGGCCATACATTTTCCGCCAAACGCAGAAGTGCTGAAGGCGGCACGCAACCGATTGAAATTTGAAGAGCTTTTCCTCCTGCAAGTCAGGTTGATCCAGTTAAAGAAAGTGCGCAAAGGGGCGGTGATCGGGTATCCATTTACCGCTATTGGCCACTATTTCAATACTTTTTACAGCCAGCACTTGCCTTTTGAATTGACAAATGCGCAAAAAAGGGTGCTACGGGAAATTCGTCAGGATGTAGGTCGCCCTGTGCAGATGAACCGGCTGCTGCAAGGGGATGTAGGCAGCGGCAAAACGATGGTGGGGCTGATGAGTATGTTGATGGCAGTGGACAATGGTTTTCAGTCCTGTATGCTGGCGCCTACTGAAATTTTAGCTCAACAGCACTTCGAGGGCATTCAGGATTATGTGGATGCGCTGGGGCTACGGGTAGCATTCCTGACGGGCAGCATAAAAGGCAAAAAAGGAAGGAGCTGCTGGAGGCATTACTGGCAGGTGAAATACACATCCTGATAGGGACGCACGCCATTTTGGAGGCACCAGTAGTCTTTAAAAATTTAGGGTTGGCTATCATTGATGAGCAACACCGTTTTGGTGTAAAACAACGGGCGAAACTCTGGAAAAAAAACACGCCTTACCCGCCGCATATTTTGGTGATGACGGCTACGCCCATACCCCGCACCTTGGCCATGACACTATACGGAGATTTAGACGTTTCGGTAATCGATGAGCTTCCCCCCGGACGCAAACCCATAGAAACCCTCCACAAAACGGAGCACCAACGCCGTAGGGTCATAGGATTTATGAAGGAACAGATTGCCCTAGGCAGACAGGTGTATGTGGTGTATCCTCTCATTGAGGAAAATGAAAAACTAGACCTCTTGGCGTTAGAAGCAGGATATGAAGTATTGCTCCGCGATTTTCCTCCACCGGATTTTCAAATTAGCGTGGTACACGGCAAGATGAAACCCGAAGACAAGGAATACGAGATGCAACGCTTCAAGGAAGGCATCACCCAAATCATGGTAGCTACCACGGTGATAGAAGTAGGGGTGAATGTACCCAATGCCAGTGTGATGGTCATTGAACATACCGAACGTTTTGGGCTTTCCCAGTTGCATCAATTGCGGGGCAGGGTAGGGCGCGGTGCGGATCAGTCGTATTGCATCCTGATGTCGGGTTTCAAGCTTAGTACCGAAGGTCGCGAACGGATTGCTACCATGGTGCGAACCAACAATGGCTTCGAGATTGCCGAGGCCGACCTCCGCCTGCGGGGGCCGGGTAATATTGAAGGTACAGAGCAAAGCGGCGTACTCAATTTGCGCATCGCCGACTTGGCTCAAGACGGCAAAATACTCCACACTGCCCGTGAAATAGCCCAGCGTATCATCGATGATGATCCTAAATTGGAAAAACCACACCATCAACCGCTTCGCGCATACCTCGATAAGCATTACAAACACGTCAAAGGCTGGAGCCGAATTAGTTGACGTGGGCGAAGTGGAAAAGCGCGTGGGTTGATTCTTTTTGTCGTAAGGGGTTTTGCTTTTTTTTGTTTTTCTTATTGAATATTTTGTTGTTGATCTTGACTTTTTTAGTATATTCTGTTATCTTGCGAAATATACTCTTAATTCTCTCATTGCTAAAACGCTCAATTCTTGGTGTATGAAAAAAATATCTACAACTTTTTCGCCTATTGACGCGAACCAGTCTAATGCTTTCTATTTTCGTGATATTTGGATGCGTGTGGCAACTTCCTTAGTCTTACTGATGTTTCTGGTTACTGGAATTGGTAACGCGCAGCCTTCGGGCATTTTTACAGGGGGAGGCGCGGTTGACCCTTATCCACCCGTAAGTGACGAAGCAGCTTGTGTGCAATATACCGATCCGGGTTCAACCGTATCGGTATGGGATTGGAGAGCCGAAGCATTTGAGGTTGTCTTTTACCCCGGTAATGAGACTAGCCCTTCTACACGAATGGTACAGTCGCCTTTTTACGCTTATTTTACCAATACATCTCATTTGTCACTCCTTTCGGCGGGGGTAGCGGACGTTGAACCAGCGGATGGTTGGGAGTTGCTTTTTCATCGTTTAGGGACTAGTGAAATTCCTGCAGAAGAACCTTCTTTTGGGTTGTATAACCGTTTAGATGGGCGTATTCGCATATTTTTTTACATAGAACCCAACGATGGTGAAGCACCCGATGAGGTGATAATTCAATTAAGGCACTTGATGGAATTGGACAATGTAAGTGGGCTTTTTGAACACCTTAACATACCTGCTAACGCCTTGGAAAATTTTGGGCGAATGACATCGTTAGGTGTCGCGCAGATGAATGTAGGAGAGGCGGGATCCACTTGGTATATGCTAGAGTTGGTAGCTAGCTATGATCCTTGTGTGTGCCAAAACGTAAGTTTACTACAGGCTAGACCTGTTCTTAATGATAATGCTCAATTAACCTTTTCGCAAGAAGGGAGTGATGCTTCTTTCGAGGAGGTTTCCGGTAATCGAGCTTCTTTTGCATATATCGATAGATTTGCGGGGACTTTAGGCGCGGGATATTTTCCATATCCGAATGTCGATGCTTATATAGAAGAAGCGGCCAAGGTTGAAAACCTTGTGCAAGTAATGACATCACTACTGCCCTCGTGGTGCCAATCAGATACATACACGACAAATATATTAGAATTCTTAGTAGGTAGAGGGCCAAACATCACGGGGTATAACCGCAATGTTACAGCAGCCAGCAATGGTGCTGTTGCCGGTAGTAACGCATATCAATCAGTAGTATTTTACACACCTGGGTCTTACCATGATGCCTATCAGGTTTTGAATCACCGCCCTGTTTACGATAATCCGTTGGGGGTGTTTACCGTATTGGAAATGCCAATTATTGAGCGCTATGATGATGAGCTTACGGAAATGGAAGCGTCTGGTGAATACGAACGGAAAAAAATAGTAAAATACCGCTATAAAGGAGATTTGAAATACCACGTAAATACCTTCGCCGGGCTACAGCGCCAACCTGTGGAATTACTGGGGGCGCTGGTTTGGACAGATTGTAAGGGCAGTAATTTTAACGATGGATTTTATGCCACACCTTTGATGAACTTGACTTGTCTGGAAGATTATACGGTGACGTTTGATTGGATAGAGCAATTCCACGTCAATCCGATTAACGAAGGGTGGGAGGTGTCCGTAATAGATGAAAACTATTGTGAAACACCACCACAACTGCAATTACTTGCTGTGTTAGGTACGGAAGAAGGAGGACAAGAAACCGTATTCAGTAGCCGCTACCAAACAAAAGTAGCTTATTCCACAGCAGGTAGAGACTGGGGGAATCCTTTCGAAGGTATAGACTTGGATGTTATGGCTTTGGCATGTGACCAACCCAGTGGATGAGCCTGTTTCGGATGCTGCACTTATTAAGTTTTGTAAAGAAAAGTACGACCCAGTTATCAGGCGCAGTGATTGGGAGGAGATAGAATCTTCTTTTTCTCTTGAATTGCCTCAAGAGATCAATGTGTACCCTAACCCGTTTAGCGATCATTTTAATTTAGCCATACCCGAAGCATGGATCGAGCAAGAGTTGACACTTAGTCTGGTAGATATAACAGGCCGAATGGTGTGGGAAACCCATTACATATTTCCGATGCCAGGGGTACAAAATTTTCAAAATTACTTTGACCATCTTTCGCCTGGCACTTATATTTTTCAGATTACGGGTAAAAAAGCTACTGTAACCCTACCTCTTCAAAAATACTGATGCTACACAGCATCTACGCCCCGCAATCTGACACGCAGGCTGCGGGGCGTTTTGCTGTTATTGTCCGATCACTACACGAGCACTGCCCCACTGTTTTCTATCGGTGATGAACAGTTGGTATGCGCCAGCAGGTAAGTCACTTAGGTCGATGTCTATGCGATGATTATTAGTATGGGAAGCGGCTAGCTGGTACACCACCTGCCCGGCCATATTGTAAATGCGGCAGTAAACAGGGGCATTAAAATGAACAGCCTCCCACTGCACACGGAATCGACCGTCGTTGGGATTGGGGTAAACCTTCAATGCACCGTCAGGGACCCTTACGTCATCGGTGGCCGTGAAAATTTCCGCTTGGGTAGTGGCTTCACAACCATTGGCATCCTGCACGAAAACGGTATATATTCCATTGGGTAAACCCGTAAAAGTGCTGTCGGTTTGGAAAACCTGTGCATCAAGGCTGTACAAATAAGGCAGCGTACCACCTGTAGTCATCACGTTCAAGGTATCGGAGGCGGTAGCAGCCATCGCTTCCAATGGTAAAGGAGCTGTTAGGGTCACAACAGGCAATGCAAACATCATTCCTGCTGCATCCGTAACAATGGCCACATACTCACCCGCCGGGAGATCGGTGAAGAGGTTGTTGGCATCTGCTATGCTACCGTTGAGTACGTAAGTATAGGGAGGGATGCCACCGTTTGCCGTAACCAATAATACACCATCTGCAGCCCCCGCACAACTAATAGGCTGTGTTATCTCGATAGTGGCTAACAAGCTATTGACAGCTACAATTATCTGCTGGCTAATCGCGCATTCGTTGGCATCGCGCACACTAACTATATAGACCCCGTCGGGTACATCGGTGAATACAGGGGTTAGCTGGAAGTCCACCCCGTTGATGCTGTATGTGAGTACGCCCGTTCCACCATTGGCCGTAATGGTGACGGTACTACCTACGACCGTTACGCTTATAGCCAGCGCCGCAGGGTTGTTTATCGTAATGGCATTCGTAGTGCTGTCGAACCCATCAGCGTCTAGCACCGTGATGAGGTAAGTACCGGGGCTATAAATTTGTAAATATCGGACTGTCTTGCCACACCAAACCATCTAAGCTATAACTGTAAGGTGCTGTGCCTCCACTTACCGTAGCCATGATGACAGCATCGTGTACTCCATGACAACTGATTGCTTCGACTATGGATGCACTTACGACCAGAGAATTGACCGCCACCGTAGCATTGAGCATCAGCGTACACCCGTTGGTATCCGTTACCGTAATGGTGTAGTTGCCGTTGGCTAAGCCGCTGAATACAGGGCTACTTTGGGGCGTACCCCCGTTTAGCCGATAGGAGAGCGTGCCCGTGCCGCCCATTGCTGCGACGGTAATCGTATTCGTGTTCACCATAGCCGAGCCTGTGAGCGCTGGCGGGTTGACCACGGTGTAAGGGCTTGTTGTGCGGGTGAACCCATCGTTATCCCTTACGGTAATCGTGTAAACGCCAGGCGCTAGATTGGTGAACGTGTTGTTGGATTGATAAGCACCTCCATTGAGGCTGTATTGCAATGGAGGCGTACCCCCACTTGCGTTGGCCGCAAGGATGGCATCATTGGCATCGTGGCAAGTGATCCCTTGTACCAAAGATGTATTGACTGCCAACGTATTGACCGCCACCGTAGCATTGAGCATGAGCGTACAGCCGTTGGTATCTGTTACCGTAATGGTGTAGTTGCCGTTGGCTAAGCCGCTGAATACAGGGCTACTTTGGGGCGTACCCCCGTTTAGCCGATAGGAGAGCGTGCCTGTACCGCCCATTGCTGCGACGGTAATCGTATTCGTGTTCACCATAGCCGAGCCTGTGAGCGCAGGTGGGTTGACCACGGTGTAGGGGCTTGTTGTGCGGGTGAACCCATCGTTATCCCTTACGGTAATCGTGTAAACGCCAGAAGCTAGATTGGTGAACGTGTTGTTGGATTGGTAAGCACCTCCATTGAGGCTATAGACATAGGGTGCACTCCCCCCATTGGCCAAAACGACAATGATGCCATTGTTGCTATCGTGGCAGGTGATTTGTTGTGCAATTGCAGCCGATACATTCAGCGTGTTGACGAGCACCGTAGCTTGAGTGCTGCCTGTGCATCCGTTGTTGTCGATAATGGTGAGGATATAGGTGCCATTGGGTAAGCTACTGAAAGTGTTGCTGCTCTGAGGAGTACCTCCGTTCAACTGGTAAGTATAGGGTGGCGTGCCACCAGAAGGCGTTACTGTGATTTGGTTGTTATTAACCTGCGCCATGCCTGAAACAGCGGTTGGTTCACTGATCTGGAATGAGGAAGAGGATACCACATCATCCAATGCATCGCGGACGGTAACGACATAACTACCTGCGGCCAATCCAGAAAACTGGTTACTGGCTTGATAGCTGCCTCCGTTCAGGGCATAATCGTAGGGTGGAAGCCCTCCAGAGACCGTTACGCTGATAGCGGCGTTGCTGCCTCCATGACAGCCTATGGTGCCTGTTTGTACGGTGGTCACCTGCATAGGCATGACGGTAATCTGAATTTGGAAAAGATTACCCGTGATACTTACTCCATCGTTGTTGGTAACGGTAAATGCAAAATCATCGCTCAGTATAATGCCTCCGTTGTGCTGATAAACCAACTGTCCGTTGTTGATATTTGCTTGCGTAAACGTATGCCCTGCGAGTAATGGACTGCCATTAAGCCGGAGCGTACCTTCGGAAGGTAGTGTTTCTAATGTATAGACCAACTGTGTCGGGCTGCTAGTTGCATCTTCGGTGAGCAGGTAGGTTTGCGTGATGGTGCGTTGATCTCCTCTGGGGACTTGAAGCAGGAGGTTATTGACCAAAACGGGAGGGTTGGAAGGTACTTCGTAGCAAACGGTAATCGACCAGTCTTCCAGTATGCCGCCATCGGCTGGCTCATTATCGTTGAGCGCCAGCGTCCATACACCAAAGCTGCTGCTGCCGATCAGGGGATTCATATTGCCCAAGGGTTGATAAACGCCCGAAATGGCATAAGGTGGCCCAGGTGTGTCTTCGCCCGTTTCTGATACATTGCAGGTGTTTTCTAATGAACTGCTTGTATTAATAGCATCGGGTCGGAAGGAAACGGATAGGTTATCCATCGAACAGCCATAGTCGGTAGTAGGATAGCCGAGGCCGATCGAATAAAGGTATCGTGCCTGTCAAGGCGTGACTATGCTGGCATCCAAATCCCCCACGTATGTGTGCGTAACCTCTAAATGTACAGACACAGAGGTGATAATCTGATCTTCGTCAATGAAGATTTCGTCGGTCATGCTGGGTGTTCCAACTGCACTGATAGCAATAGGTGCATTAGCGGAAAAAGTGACGCAGGTGATTGTGTTGGTGGTAAAGTTGAAAACGGTTGAGTAGGGACTCGTACCACATTCGTTGGTTGCTCGTACCCTCCAATAATAGCGGGTGAGGGCATTATTGGCCAAGGTGGGCTGAAAGGATGTACTTGTGGTATTGGCAGTTTCTACGATCGTTGTAAAATTGGCGTTGGTAGCTATTTGTACTTGGTAGGTTGTAGCACCGCTATTATCCCCATTCCATGAAAGGATGGGGTTGGGGGCGAGCCCTGTGGCATTGTTAGCAGGAGCAGAAAGGGTAGGCGCAGTTTGGCTGCCGGGAAGTAGTAGGAGCGATACGGCAACATCTTGATTGCCACTTCCATCATTACCTCGGATGGTGAAATTGTAATTACCGGGCGTTACGTTGGTGGTTTGCATCGTCAGGGTAGAAGTTTCTCCTGCTTCAATGATTGCAGGATTAAAACTAAACGTGGCACCCGCTGGAGCACCTACCACTGTGAGGGAAGCACTTCCTGTGAAATTGCCCACCGCTTCTACTGTCCAGGCGGCTGCCGTTGGTTTGCAAGCCGTCTGTGCAGGATCTTCAATGCTGATGCCAAAGCCGCCACAAGCACTCGACCAACGTCCATCCAGCACCATTGTGCCGGTATTTCCCGGATCTAACCAGTCCCTTAGTCGGCTATTAGCATTGGTGCCACTGTTCCAAGAAACAGCAAAAGAACCATACCAATCCGATAGGTTATTGCCACAAGCTGCGCCGCCGCCATGTAGTTGACCAATGACCCTTTCGTTCTGGTCGAATAGCGGAGAACCGGAGGAGCCGCCTTCTGTTGTCCCCACATCCCAATCGGCTACCCGAACATGGGTATAATTAGAAGTAGGTGTTGAGCTGCTATAGGTGGTAAATGAAAGAGGGTTGTTTTCAAAACTAATTCTTTTTTCATCCGTACTGGGGTGATGGATGCCGATGGCACTGCTGACGGCTACTCCTCGGGCATCCCATCCGGCGAAATAAGCATTAGCTGTTTCAGACACGGGGTCATCCAATTCTACCAATGTAAAATCGGAAGCAGACCGAGTGGCGCGAAAAATAGCACCTGTATTGAAATCATCTAATGTACCGTTGCCAGCTCCCCCACTGGCAGGGCTGTTGGGTTGGCGGCAAACGCTATTTTGAAAATTCCAGTAGGCGACTAATGAAGGTGCATTGCTCGCATTGATACCACAATGGTTGGCGGTCATAAAATAAGGGGTGCAATCTTCCGCTACGTTGTTGACCAAGAACCCCGTGCAAAAGGTGCCTCCACCTGTGGAAATCACTGCCACCGACTGGATAATATCTCGGTGGGGGTCAACGATGCCCCATCCATCGGCTTGGCCGCAGATGACATCCAGGTTGCAAGAGCCGGAAGCAACCGCCAAGAAATCTTCAAAAGCATGGTTGACAAAATCCAACTTCAGTTGCAAGTCATCTACCGAGCGGTGGGGGAGTTGCACCTCAATCACTAGCTCATCACCCGAAATGATGGGCGTCCAAAGCTGTTCGTGATCCTCGTTATCGGCGGGGGTGAATGGTCCTGCTATTTTTTGGTAATCGGGTCGATACAAGAGTAGTTTTCCTCCTGCTGGCATGACGTATTGACCAAATCCAAGATTGAGGGAATACGCGCCGGGTGACGCAATGCGTACACGCCATACGGCCATATCAGGGGTGAACTCCCATTGCCCATGTGTGTTGGGCGTGATAAGCGTAGGTATGTTTTCGGCAAACCTATAAGCAACCCCAATTGCACGGCGGGCGTTTTCCTCAGCCATCAATGCCGCATTGTCTTGAGGGGGCATTTGTACTACGGGTATTTCAGTAATAGGGCTTACTCCTTTTGCGATTCTATCATCCTTTTGGCCAAACAGCAAAACAGGGGCGATAAGTAAGAGAAGAAGAAAGATTCGTTGCATACAAAAAAATTAAGGAGCAAATTTACAATTTGCTCCCTTAATTATATGGTGATTATTGCTAATTTAAGCCAATTATCAAGAATGGTCGGGAAAACGGCTCATTGCATAGCTTACGCTGTCGCTTTTTCACCGTAAACCGTGATGCTGTAAATACCAAAATCACGACTGAAACGGGCTATGTCGTCTGCACTTAAATGTTGTTCCAACACGGACAGTGGCAGTTCAATGGCTTTTTTCTTTTGCACGGTGATGTTGGCGAATCCTTGCGCTTTGAGCAAGCCAAGGTATTCTTCCATTTGTATGGCTCCCGATACGCACCCTGCATACATGGAAGCATCGTGCTGAAGTGCTTTGGGTAGCGCCCCTTCCAGTACAATATCGGAGATGCTGAAATGGCCACCGGGTTTCAGGATGCGAAAAGTGGAAGCAAAAGCCCGTTGTTTGTCAGGAACCAGATTGAAAACGCAGTTGCTCACGACCACATCAGCGATATTGTCGGGCAGGGGGATGTTTTCAATGTCTCCTTCTACGAACGACACATTATTGAAGCCCAATTTCAGGGCGTTGGTACGTGCCTTCATCAACATATCTTGGGTGAAGTCCACTCCGATTACTTGGCCTTCCGGCTCGGTTTCAGCTCGGGCTACAAAACAGTCGTTGCCGGCTCCGGCACCTAAATCCACTACCGTATCTCCCTTTTTGATGAGCGCAAACTCCACGGGGAGTCCACAGCCCAATTTCAGGTCAGCATCCGGCACATAGCCGCTGATGTCCTTGTATTCTTCCGACATGATGCTGTAGTCCATATTATCACCACAGCAAGGGCTACCTGCCTGCGATTGGCGAGCAATGGCACCATACTTTTCTTTGACGATAGATTTTAAATTGGCTGCCTCCTGATCAATAATTGCGGTATCGCCGCAGCAGGAGGGGGCACAGCAGTTGGATGTTTTTTCATCCACAGGCATTGTTTTCATGGTCGATTGTTTTTTTTACAGGTTGGCCGGGGCAACACTGGTTTTGCAAAGAATGAAACCATTGTATGAATCCCGGTAGAATAGTTGTTAAATACGCGTAGTTGAGGCAGTAGCAGGATTTTACACCTTCTATCTCCCCCGATATGATACCCGCTTCTTTCAATGCTTTGAGATGCTGAGATACCGTTGCCTGCGATAGTGGCATCACTTCCACTATCTCTCCACAGATGCACTGTTGGCGTTGTAGCAGTACTTCAATGATGGCGATGCGGGCAGGATGCCCCAACGCTTTGGCAATTTTAGCTATCGCTTGCACCCTTTCCGGAAAAGCAGTTGACTTGTTGATGGCCATTTCTTTATTTTGTATCGCAAATATACGATTAATTTTTAAACAAGAGAATAAATTCTAAACTATTAGGGGATATTTTAGGAAAAAATGGGATCAGTTATTTCCGACAAATTACTAGGTTACGTAGTTTATTAAATCTACATAACCTCTAATAGTTGCTTTTTTCTCATTCTTTCTCTCGCCTTCCAGAACCCTTCTTACTTAAAAACAGCACAAGCCACTATCTTTGCTCCTCATTCAATAAACCAAGAAGATGAGAGCGGTAAACTACTTATATGTGGCAGGTATGGTTTTGCTAACGGCTTGCAAGCCTTATTCCAATGCTGATTTAGCGGGGCAGTGGCAGGCTATCAGCCTCACGGAAGAAGGAGATAGCTTGGTGGTGGATTTGGCCAGCATCGGCTTTCTCTTTGACACCGAAGGCCATTACCAGTTTTCCAGCACGTTAAACTATGAAGAAAAGGGCAGATATCGCCTCATGGATTCCTACCTGTTTAGCACAGACAGTTTGCGGCCTCCTTACAAAGAAAAAGCCGTGGAAATTATGCGCCTCAGCCAAGATACGCTCGTGCTCCGCATGGTGGACGGCGACAAGGAACGATTGATGACGTTGAAGAAGGAATAGGATTCAAAGCTGGTACAAAAACACCTCGCATCAAATACCCATCATTTCATCTACCACGCACTTGTTTTGGTAGAATAAACTGGCAATGTGTAGGGGAATGCCGTTAATTTTGTGTCAAGAAAGTGTTAATACCGCGCTGATGGTGCAACGCTTTGCAACAAAACGTCGTCTATACAGTAAACGAACAAAAAAATCCCCTGTACGAGCAGTACAAGGGATTTTTTAAGATTTATTGAGCGTTTTTTCATACTAGTCCATTACGGTCGTCACTTCGTGGCGACCTTTTTTTGCTCAATCATAAGTCAAAGGTAGTAGATATTTTGGATTTTACAAGCATTAGTACACTAAAAGATAGTCATAGTGGATAAATGCCTTACTTCCTTTTTTGCCTAGGATGGGTTTCAGTTGTTCGGCATCATACTGCGCTAGGCCAATGCCAATGGGGGTGTTGTCAGTAGCGAGAATACGCACCAAATCCCCTTTTTTGAAATCACCTTTCATATCGATAATACCCACGGGTAATAGGCTGCTAACGTGATTAGCATCCGTGAGTGCTTGTTGGGCACCTTCGTTGATTTGTACACTGCCCTTGGTATCCGGTTCGTGAGCCAACCATTTTTTTACGCTGGAGGGTGCCATGCCTTTGCGTACTTTGGTACAAGGTGCAGCGTCATTCAGTACATCAATGAGGATATTGGGTCTGCGTCCATTGGCTAAGATAACATCGGCACCAAGTCGAGCGGTTTGCTGTGCCATACGGAGTTTCGTATCCATACCACCCCTGCCGAAGCTACTTTTCACAGGCGCCACATACTGCTGTGCGTCCTCATATGCGGCCAACTCCGTAATCAACCGCGCATCTGGCGTACCGGGCGCGGCCGTGAAGAGGCCATCCACGCTACTCAAAATAATAAGCGCATCAGCATTCAACATCGTGGTGACAAGGCTCGCCAATTGGTCATTGTCCGTAAACATCAGTTCAGTAACGGAAACAGCATCATTCTCATTGAGTATCGGTACGACTTGGTCGTGTAGCAGTGCTTCAATGCAATTGCGCATATTCAGGTAGTGAGTACGGTCGCGGAAATCTTCGCGGGTGGCTAGTATCTGTCCGCACAGCAATCTGTGGCCGCTGAACAACTGCCGATACAGTTCCATGAGCCTCACTTGCCCGATAGCCGAAAGCATCTGCCTGCGCACGACCGTGTCGAAGTGTACGGCTTCGGGAAGTAATTCCCTGCCGGCCCCCACTGCCCCCGATGATACCAATACTACACCTACACCTTGCTTCTTGAGGGCAGCTAACTGGTCGGTGATGTGGCTGATACTGGTAATATCCAAGCTGCCGTCATCGCGTGTTAGTACATTGGTGCCTACTTTTACCACGATACGCTTATAGTGCCAAGTCGCCATACATTCTGTTTTCTCTATGAGACGGAGAAAAAACTAATTGCACAACTTTTGATTCGGAAAAATTGTGTGAAAATATTTGCGAATCTTTTTGAAAAAGTTGTTCAATTAATTTCCGTCAAATTACTATGAATCCACAAGGTTTCATATTTTTTTTCAAATATCGTGACGGTTTCCTATGTTTACAGTCATAATTCCCGAAATCTTAACTGGTTATTACCGTATATTTATCATCAAAACAAAACAACTATGTGGAGTGAATTTAAAGCATTCATTATGCGTGGCAACGTGCTGGAGCTAGCCGTAGCCGTAATCGTAGCAGGTGCGTTTGGCGCCATTGTTACTTCTTTTACCAACGATGTCATTATGCCACCTCTTGGTATGTTGCTCGGAGGAGTAGATTTTTCTGACTTGGCAATGACCTTGCAAGCAGCCGAAATGAACGATGCTGGCGAAGTAGTGAAAGAAGCCGTGCAAATTCGCTACGGTATGTTCATTCAGAAAATCATCGACTTCTTGATTATCGCGTTTGCTATCTTCATGCTGCTCAAAGCTTACAAGGCTAGCCAGAAAGAAGAAGAAGCAGCACCTGCAGCACCAGCAGGCCCTTCGGCAGAAGACTTGTTGGCTGAAATCCGCGATTTGCTGAAGAAGTAAAGACGAGTTGTTACGAACATACTCTTAGAGTCGGGAAGCTAAAAAGGGTTAAATAAGTGATTCATTTCAAACGTTTTATCCTTTTTTGCTTCCCATCATATGCTGAAATTATACTAATGTAAGTTTGAATTGGTAAAAGTATTACGAGTGTATATTCTAGGCTAGAAGTACACCTATATTTCCGTCAAATAACAAAGGAGGAAAGGCTAAAGGGGGGGAGGGTTCTTAGTGTTACGAAACTTTAAATAGAGATGAAATGTTGTAACTTATAAGATTGGTTTATTCAAAAACATAGATATGCCAGTAATCGTTGAAAGGATTGATAATGAGATACTTGTGAGGATACCGTCAACAATGGATATCGAATTTATTCAGTCAGTGATTGACAGAATGAAGTTCTTTGAAATATTGTCTAGAAGCAAGGCAACAGATGAAGATATAGATAGATTGTCAAAATTGACAAAGAAGAACTGGTCGCCTGATATTAAAAATCGTTTATCGCAAATGGACGAATTCAAAGATTTGTTCTAGATGGATATTTATATAGTTGATACGAATTTGCTATATTCTGCAATACTTAAACCAAATAATAAGATTGCAAAATTTATTCTTGATTCATCAACCTATGGAGTTAGGCTAATTGCCCCAAAATATTTAGAATCGGAAATAGCAAGGTATAAAGTTGAAATCCAAAAATCAGGAGGGTATTCAGATGCTGATTTTGAGGTTGTAAAGAGCCAACTGTTTAAATCGATTATATTTATTGATGATAGTGTTATCCCATTTGAACAATGGATTAACGCAATGCGTATTGTTCGGGATATAGATCCTGATGATGTTAACTTTATTGCATTAAATAATTTTTTAGATAAGGTTTTTGGACAGGAGACATGAAACTATATGAGGGTTTGAAAACTAAAGAGATACGAAAATGTAGTCATTTTTAATGATATCAGAATTAAGTATAAGTTAGACTAAAGTACGGGGCGATAAACTGGTTCTTGTTTGATGCAAGACTATTCAGCGACTAGAAAATGGTCAGAAATTTTATGACTGGCGTTTGTGAAATTTCAGCACCGCTACTTTAGTCAGTTACAACTATAATAAAGTCAGGAGATAAATTTAGGGAATATTCGCTGTCCTAACTTATTAGAGGTTATGTAGTAGAATTTTGTATGCGCTTCAAATATCTATTGAAGGTACATCATTTCAGATATACACTAAGAGGAAACTTTTTCCCGCCCTGTTTTGTTCCAACCCTTAAAAAAAATGAGCACCCAATACGCGATAGGCGACATACACGGCTGCCTGCATACCTTTGAGGCCCTCTTAGACCAGATTAGCTTGACCACCTCGGACGAACTATTCCTGCTCGGTGACTACATCGACCGCGGATGGAACTCCAAAGGTGTAATCGACAAAATTATCGCGCTTCGGCAGGAAGGATACCACGTCACTACCCTGCGCGGCAACCATGAACAAATGCTGATTGACTCATGGAAAGAGGAAGTAGAACAAGGCTATCGCTTCACAGGTGATGAGGATTTGCTCCAAAGCTTTGGTGCGCGTAGTGTCAAAGACATTCCTACTTCCTATATCGATTTTTGCCACTCGCTGCCCTATTACCATACCGATTGGCACTCCACATTCTGGTTCACGCTGGGCTGAACGGCCTTTATTCAGACCCACTCGCTCATACCGACGATTTGATATGGATACGCACTTGGTATCGTTCCATCGACTACACGCCTAGCTCGGCGACCGCATCATCCTGCATGGCCATACCCCCATTCCGAAATGGAAATCAAGCAGCAATATCGGCATCTTTCCAAAAACCAGTATTTGGTCTTGGATAGTGGCGCTTTTGCCAAGTCGGGGATAGCACAAGGGTGTAGGCCGCCTTTGCGCTTTCGACATGACCAACCAGCAACTCTATTTTCAACGAAATATCGAACCCCAGAGTAGGTATTAATGCGGCTATCTATTTCCGTTTATCGGTTTTTTCCAAGTGGAAGCCGATATGCTGGATGCCTTGCAGCGGGTTATCACGCGAAAACTGTTCGATAGCAAGCTGATAAGCACCGGGTTGGTTAAAATAGGCACCTTCTTGCAGCGGTATCCGCAACTGGCAGGCATCGGCATTGCAATCGCCCAACCACACGCCGATTTTGTTGGCTAATTCCAACGATACTTGCTCAGTGAGCAACTGCCCGTCGGGAAACGGGTACGGATGCGCACATAGAAATTCTGATAAGGGAAAGCCGTGCTGTGTTCCAGCGATAAGTATAGGTTGTAAATGGCGCTGGTATCCTGTATATCGAACCGCGCTTGCAGGCTATCCGCATACAGCCAGCCCGTATCGGGTAGTGCTATATCGGTTTCGTATTCATAAGAATGGCCACAACTAACCAAGGCCAAAGCAGCGATAAGGATAGGCAACAGGAGGTGGAATTTCATATTGGTAGGTAGTTGAATGGTGAAAGCCCTTTCTTGGTATCAGGTATGATTCACTAGGGTGGGGCGTGCTTGCCTGCCCTTCCACTTCGTTACATGGCAGGCAAACACCGGGCTGTACGCTCATAGCTGCTGCCTCCTATTGTCGGCAGCAGCACCCGCTGCCATCCCTCGCCCGTCATTTTATAAGGATAATTTCCTAACTTAGTGTACCTTTGTCACTAAGGGACGGGAAAAAAATAAGTGATCCCATTTTTGGCTTGGCTTTATGCACTAAGCGTAGGAATACTTGCACAAAGCGTGTGCATAAAGACAAGCCTTCAGGAAAAATGGGATCAGTTATTTCCGTCAAATTACTAAGACTCTCGGAAATAGTCGCGCATACGGTCAAAGAACCCTCTTTCAGACTTGCCCGGGTCGGGTTCAAAATTGGTTTTGCCGCGCAACTGCTCCAAGATACGCCTTTCCTCATCGGTCAGGTTTTTGGGTGTCCAAACGTTGACGTGGATGAGCTGGTCGCCCTGGCCGTATTCCTGCACATTCGACAATCCCTTGCCTTTCAAACGGAAAATCTTGCCGGATTGTGTACCCGGTGGGATTTTTATCTTCACCTTGCCGTCGATGGTGGGTACTTCTACCGAGGTGCCAAGGGCTGCATCAGCGAAGTTCACATACAGGTCATGGATGAGGTTCATCCCATCGCGTTGGAGGAAGTCATGCGGCTTTTCCTCTATGCTGATGAGCAAGTCGCCCGCAGGGCCGCCCATGCGTCCAGCGTTGCCCTTGCCCCTCATACTTAGCTGCATACCGTCTTCTACGCCAGCAGGAATAGGTATTTCTATCAATTCCTCTGCATACATACGGCCATCACCCTTGCATTTGGTGCACTTGTCTTTTACTATTTGCCCGCTGCCGCTACAAGTGGGGCAGGTAGCCGTGGTTTGCATTTGTCCCAGGATGGTACTGCGTATTTGGCGCACCATACCGGCACCTTTACAGGTGGGGCAGGTTTGTACCGAGGCACTGTCTTTCGCCCCTGAGCCATTGCACTGGTCGCAACTTACCTGCTTCTTGACCTTTATTTTTTTTGTGACCCCTTTCGAGATTTCTTCCAGCGTCAGGCTGACTTTGATGCGTAGGTTGCTACCTTTTTCACCACGAGTGCTGCCACCTTGTCGTCCTCCGAAGAAGGAGCCAAAAGCCCCTCCCGTTTCACCGAATATATCACCAAACTGGGCGAAAATATCCTCCATACTCATGCCACCACCCCGATAGGCACCACCGCCACCCATCTGGGGATCCACACCCGCATGGCCAAAACGGTCGTAGCGCGCTTTTTTATCTTCATCGCTTAGTACCTCATACGCCTCGGCAGCTTCTTTGAATTTCTCTTCAGCTTCCGGGTTGCCCGGGTTTTTATCCGGGTGGTACTTGATGGCCATTTGGCGGTAAGCTTTCTTGATGTCGTCCTTACTGGCAGACTTGCTTACGCCTAAAATTTCGTAAAAATCTCTTTTTGACATGGTTCCGATGTGGGTGATGGACAAGGGTTACTTGCCCGTAACGACTTTTGCGTGGCGAATAATTTTACCATGTAAAGTATAACCTTTTTCAATGGTATCCACCACTTTTCCTTTCATCTCCTCGGCAGCCGCTATCTCGGTGAGGGCTTCGTGGAATTCAGGGTCGAATGGTTGCCCATTGGTATCCATTACTTCCAATCCCTTGGCTTTGAGGGTGTTGATGAATTTGTGGTAAACCAATTCGATACCTTCTGAGAAGGCCGCCGTTTGCTTTTGCTCAGGTGAAAGACCCAGTGCTCTGTCAAAATCGTCAATGACGGGTAGCAGGGCTGACAGGGTGTCTTGTGCTGCTGAGTTCAACAAGTCCATTCGTTCGCGTATGTTGCGCTTCTTGAAGTTGTCGAAATCAGAAAAAAGACGGCGATATTTATCTTGCAGGCTTTCCACTTCTTGTTGGAGTGCAGCAATGGTGGCCTCTGAATCGTTATCTATTGATGATTGATTATCAGTAGATTGTGATTCGGTGGATTCGTTGTTGTCTTGTGTGTCCACAGCCGTTTCTTGCTCCTGAAGGGTGTCTTCGGCAGTTACTTTATCCGTATCTTTACTCATGGAGTTGAAGATTTTTTTAAACATATCGCTTTCTTTGCATCAATTACTTTGCCAGATCGTTATGGCGCGTCATTTTGACAGTTTTTGCCGCAGCAGTCTGTCCATCTGTCCTGGCTCCATATTGACACCTATGATTTCGCCCTTAGGGTTGATGAGGTAGGATGTTGGCACCGACCGAACCCCATATAGGGAGCTGATTGCGCCGTTGAAAAACCGAAGACTACCCGATAAATCCATCACGTGATAGGGCCAATGGAGATTATCTTGCACAATGGCGTTTTGCCAGCGGGTACTGTCTGTTTCCACACCCACATTGACTACCACAAAGCCTTCCCCGTCTTGAAAAGCTTCCTGATGAAAATTGCGGTATAAGTCCACGATAGCAGGGTTTTGCTTCCGGCAGGGGCCACACCAGCTACCCCAAAAATCGAGCAAAATGTATTGCCCTTTCAAGTCGCTGAGGCGGAAAGCGCTACCATCCAGCAGCGTAGCCTCGAACTCAGGAGCGGGCTTGCCGTTGGTGTATTTGGGCATAAAATAGAGGTAACGACCCAGTAGTACTGCTGCCAGTACTAAGGGAAGCGTAAGCCAAGCGTATTTTTTCATGCCAAATTATTGTTGCTCCATGTCTTTCATCAGCGCTTCCGTTTGCTGGAGCAGCGTTTGAATTTCTTTTTTGACGCGGGCTTGATCGGCGGCATCGTAGTTTTCTGGAGTAGTGGCTTGGAGTTCCTTCTCTAAGGCGCGTTGTTGAGCCTGCAATTCATTGAGTCGCTCCAATGCACCAGAATCATTGATGTCCTTGGCCGTTTTATGCAGCGTACCCAGCAAGTCGCCTATACCTTCTACGGTGTTGCCTACCTTGTCCACGGCTCCATCGTATTTACCATCCTGATACTTGGCTTTTTCTGTTTTCAGCAACGACCAAGCATCCTTGCCCAAATCGCGCACTTTTCCGAATACCTCCTTGGACTGTGCTTTCTCCACTTCATCCCCAAAAAAATAATTGTAAACGAGGATTCCTGCAACAAGCAAAAGCCCCAGTTTGAGCAGACTTCTAATCATGGTTGTAAAATTTTATAACCTCTAATATACCACACTGAAGCATGAAAAGTTTAAGATTTCATCAAAGATAGGGGATATTTAAAAATTTTGGCAGCTATCTTTTAGCCCAGTCATGGAAATGAGGGAAACTGAAAAACGGTAGTACTAACGTGAATACTTGTTTATAAAAGATTACTACTACAAGGTACGTCAAAACGTCGTTCCTTGTAACGCTGAAGATAACTATCGGAAGGGAGCGCTATCGCTCACCTGTCCCTACTAATGTGTGTAAATAAAAAAATCACAGATCTCGATGGGAATAATTACGTTTGTGTCGATGACATATAGAAACAGAATGCTATGTATCACATAAACCTGATTCTTGTGCTGCATTCATTAAAGGTTATGTAGGAGAATTTTGTATGTGCTTCAAATATCTTTTCACGCCATGCTGCGTCAAAGAACCTTTTCATTGCCAAACGAAAAAATCTTATTTGTATCCCTATACAAATTCCCCGTACATAACCTGTATTATTTTTCCCGTCTCTTACAGAAATCACTAAAAATGGAAAAATTATCACCAATTCAAGAACTTTATCAAGAAATAGAGAAGCAGCAACTTTGGTGTAAAACCCTTGTACTACCCCGAAATGGCTACTTAAAAACAGGTGGCACTCTAGATACTAACTTGTATTATGTGGTATCAGGAAGTCTAAAAATATTTGTACAGGATGAAGGAACAGAAAATATAATACGATTTGGTTACCCACAGGATTTTATTGCAGCGTTGGATAGTTTTATTGCTGAAAAGCAATCACCTCTATTTATTCAGACGATAAAGAAAACTACTTTGAGCGTAATTGAAAAGAAAGTTTTCATTGACTTTATCCAACAATGCGATAAACACAAAAAACTTTGGGATGCTATTCAGCAATCACTGTTATTGCAGCAAATTGAACGAGAGATTGACTTACTAACTTCTTCCCCTAAGGATAGGTATGAAAGGGTATATCTTCGCAGCCCCCAATTATTTCAGGAAATCCCAGCAAGATATATTGCTTCTTATCTTAGAATGTCGCCAGAAACTTTATCAAGGTTAAAAAAAACTTGATTCAAATCAAGCTTTTTTCTGAATACACACAGGAATTTTGCATCAAAAATAACCATGAGTACAAAGAACTTGCTAGACGAGCTAGCGCAGATTACAGACAACAATAAAAAGGTTGCACTTAGTTTCTTGCAAATGGAGGAGGAACAGCTCAACCAACGATATGCTGCTCAAAGTTGGAGTATCCTCGAATGTATAGAACATCTCAACCGATACGGTGATTTCTATATACCCGAAATATCGAAGCAGCTAGCTGCTTCTGCCTATCCCCACGATGCTGTTTTTCGAAGTGGTTGGTTGGGAAATTATTTTGCGCAAAGTATGCTTCCTAAGCAGCCTTTAAATAAAATGAAAACTTTTGCTGCAATGAATCCGATAGGGAGTTCATTAAACCATGACGTTATCCATACTTTTATTCAGCAGCAGGAGCAACTTTTACAACTCATTGATCAAGCTCGTCTATCCGATTTAAACCGTATCAAAACAGCAATCTCAATTTCTCATTGGATACGACTTCGATTAGGTGATACCTTACGTGTAGTTGTTTACCACAATTGGAGACACATAGTACAGGCTCAAAATATTCATCAATCAGAGGGTTAGGAATTTGTTTTGGGGCGAAGTATGATGTGCATACAAAGCCGATAAGGTGTATTTTTGCTGTGGCTGCTTTTGCAAGCGGTGTGAACACAAGTAGCTATCTGAGGTGTTCTTTTAAAAAACACAATAACAAAGCCATGAAAATTTCCACTTATTTATTGTTGCTGTTAATCGGGGGGCTGGTTGCTTCTTGTACGCCTCGTGAAAAGCAGGAAGATGCCAGCGGTGCCGCCTTGTCAACCACCAGCCAAGCGGTGGCGGTGGCTTACCAAGCAGAAAGCCAAGATTCCTTGGTGTTTACCCTCGACTACTTGCGCGGACGATTCGACCCTGCTACCCACCCCGATTTTACCCTTGTGGATGCAGCATTAACGGATGGAGACGGCACCTACTATCTTCGCAAGGACACCTACGCGGCATTCCGGAAAATGCATGCCGCTGCTAAGGCAGATGGGGTTGCACTGACTATCATCTCTGCAACCCGCAACTTCGACCGCCAAAAGAGTATTTGGGAGGCTAAATGGACGGGGGCGCGGTTGTTGGAAGGCACAGAAAAAGCACCAGAAGCTTATCCTGAACCAGTGGATAGAGCACTCGCCATTTTGCGATGGAGTTCTATGCCGGGCACCAGCCGCCACCATTGGGGTACCGATTTGGACATGAACGACCTAACCAATGAATATTTTGCCAAAGGGAAGGGGTTGAAAGAATACAACTGGTTGGTAGCCCACGCGCATGAGTATGGCTTTTGCCAGCCTTATTCCCCAAAAGGGGCCGACCGCCCCCACGGGTATAACGAAGAAAAATGGCACTGGAGTTATATGCCCGTTTCTAAAGTGCTGACGGAACTGGCGCGCCAACAACTCACCGATGAGCAGATTGATGGGTTTAAAGGAGCCGAAGTAGCCACTCGTATTGGGGTGGTGGATAAGTATATACTCGGTATCAATGAGGGGTGCTTAGGGCATTGAGCTTTTCATTGTGCACGTAAGTATTGCTGTGATTTGCCTCAAAAAAAATCCCGCGTTGTCGATACTGGCAACGCGGGATTTTTAGTTTAGCTAATTTCAATAAAGTTGGTGATATGGGGGGCTAGGGTGGGACTTTTTGCCCCCCATATCACCAAACTCTAATATTAAGCAGTAGCTAAGTTGTGTTCTACATCGTATTGGCCATTGCCTAACTTGTAGAGTACCTTGAAGTGGCTGGCAACAGCATCTAAGAAAGTAGTGTGCTGGTGGTAGGGGATGCCATATTCCTCGGCTGTCGCTTTGACAATGGGGGAAAGGTTGCGGTAATGCACATGGCAGATATGAGGAAAGAGGTGGTGCTCGATCTGGTAGTTCAACCCGCCGATAAACCAAGAGAAAAGGCGGCTGCCGTTGGCAAAATTGGAGGTGGTCAGCAACTGGTGAATAGCCCAGTTGTTCTCTACGCTGCCATTTTCATCGACGTGGAAGAAGCTGGTTTCCTCTATTACGTGGGCTGGCTGGAAGATCAGTGCTAAGATAAGCCCACAAATGAAGTGCATGATTAAAAAGCCGACTAATACTTGCCAGAAAGTGAGGGGTGTGAGTACAATGGGCAACACAAAGGTAAGGATGACGTACCACACCTTGTTGAAAGCAATTTCAGCAATGGCGCGGGGCAATGTTATGTTTTGCCCTTTCAGCAAACCGCGTTTTTCGTAGCGGATAATCTGCTCAATATCCTTGCTGATGAGCCAATAGATTGTCATGAGGGCGTAGAGGAGGGGGGCGTAAAAAATTTGGAAGCGGTGGATACCTTTGCGCTTGGTATCGGGTGTGAGGCGCAAGATAGCTTTCTGAATGTCCTCGTCGAACTCGTGTACATTGGTGAAGGAATGGTGGAGTACATTGTGCTGGATGCGCCAGTTGATGTGGTATCCTCCTACGAAGTTGAGTAAGTAGCCCAAGGCGTTATTGACAAACTTATTGGAAGAATAGGCACCATGGTTGGCATCGTGCATGATGGAAAGCCCAATACCGGACATACCTAACCCCATCAGTACCCAATAGATGAGCGAGGATGCAAGGGAATCAGCTGCTCCAGCTATGAGTAGCCCTAGTGGCACGAAATATAAACAAATCATGAAGATGGTTTTCAACACCATGTTCCAGTTGGCGTGGCGTGAAATTTGGTTCTCTTCAAAATACTCGTTCACACGGCTGCGCAGCAGCTGAAAGAACTCTGGACGGTCGTGTACGTTGAATTTGACTACGGCTGGTTTGTTCATTGTTTTGATGATTGGCGTGAATCGGCAGTCTTAACAGATGGGCAAGCAGGCCGATGAAAAAAAATAGTTGCGTTGAATAAGTAACATGTTCGAAATGACCTGCGCTTTTCTGTCAATAAAGCGTAGTTAATACTCACTTTTAGAAAAAAGGGGTGTACGTTATTTTGAACACGTTACTAAATACGTTAAAAACCTGCACAAATTAGGGCTTTTTGCCATAACGACGTGTTTTAGTCGTATGATTATTGTCAATAGCTGTTTTTTTTACGGCTGTATTACAATTCCTGCGGTGCGTTTCCTTTAATTGATGCGGTATGAATAGGGCGATATGCTGGGTGAAGGATGGGAACGGGTGCCACTGCCGACGAGAGGAGGCGGTGGCTAAGAGTGGACAGCCTGACCCCGGCCCAAGCCGGGGGCACCCCCTAATTATTTATAGATTGGTGGATAAGCTTTTCCAACCGCTGTTGCCAGGTGCCGGTAATATCTTCATAAGATTGTTGGAATATTTGCAAGGTGTGTCGATGGTGGATGTCGAGGGCGTTGCGTTGGGCTTCATCCAAGCGGGTACCGTCTTGGACGTAAGGGAAATCGGCGGATAGATAAAAACGACGGCCTTGTTGCCGATTATAGATGTTTGCTTCAATGGTCAAGAAATGGCCGAAGAAAAAATGGGCGTAGGATTGGGTGATATAGACATCTGTATCGAGTATGACGAAGGGTTGTAGGGTGTTGATAGCTGCTTGCAGGGAGGCATCATGCTCGTGGACAATCTGGTAAAGCTGGTCGATTGTGACGTGTTCGGACTGCGCCACGATGCGCCTGCCTGCTTCTTCGACCAATGCGGCGGGCAATTGCTGGTGGAGTGCTTCCGCAAGGCTACTTTTGCCTGTGGATTCGGTGCCCAATAATATGATTTTTTGTTGGTAATATGGCTTTACGGCATCGGGCAGGAATGACCAATAAGCTGTGGGGTTGGTGCGAATCATAGTGGCCGATACAGGCAACCTTTTGCGTTGTGCATCAAACATCCAATGCTGTATGTGTAGCAGCCGAGCAACATTATCGCCATAAGCCTCGGAGGTACAAATGGCATCTAAATCAGGAAGGAGTTGCCCGATTACCTGTGCCCAGGCTTCGGCAATGCGCAGGTCGGGTACGGAGGAATTGGGCAGGTCGGCTTCGCTGTAGGTGTAGGGGATGATTTGCAGACGAGCCTCCCCTTGGTAGGTTTGGGCTATCCATTGGGTGCGGATGCTGGCCGGGATATTTTCCTGAAGGCTACAACAGACGAGTACCACGACCTTGTCGGCGCGTTGGAGGGCAAAGTCAATGAGGGCTTGGTGCCCCTGATGGAAAGGCATAAACTTACCCAGTACGAGTGCTTTCATATTGTTGTTTCCAATGGATGAACCCAAAAACGCAGAGCATGAAGAACACGATGTATTCGATGGCTATCAAGCGGATGTCTTTGAGGAAATACAGGATGACGGCTACCACATCTACGGCCATCCAGAGTATCCAGTTTTCGATGCGCTTGCGGGATAGCAATATCATGGCCATGACGCTGGCAACGGTTGTGAACGCATCGGCGAAAGGATAGGAGGCCGGCAACGGGAATACCTTGGGCCAGAGTAGGTGTATGTTAGCTACCAATTGCCCCAGCAGGAGTGTGCCGAATAGCAGCACCAAGGCATAGATGCCCCGCTGACGGAGGCTCATTACATAGATGGTGGTTGCTACCTCCCCGCGCTTCCAGTAGTACCATCCGTAGCAGGTAGCTATGAAGAAATACACTTGCAGGAACATATCGGCATAGAGCTGTACTTGGAAGAACAGCCCGAAAAAAGCGATTTCATTGATGATGGCCGTAGGCCAAGTAAGGATATCGGCTTTGGCAGCGTAATAAACGGATAGCAAGCCAAAGATAGTCCCCGTTAATTCGATGAAGCTAATGGGGTAGCCCCACAAAGTGAAAGCAGTTGTTTGTATGTCGAGGTATTGGAGCATAAGGATAGCTTTAATAGAAATGCCGCACCACTTGCGCCATTACACTGGTAGGAGACTGTACAAAATAACGATTAGTGCCATTGAAATCCACGTAACCATTGGTGTAAGCACTTGTGTTGGTTAGGTTGTTGAGGAAGATTTTTGCCTCCCATTTGCCTAGGGTACAGCCCATACGCGTGTTAACCAAGACAAAACCAGGGATACGGTTCTCATTGGCAAAATCAATCCAAGAAGCACTTTGGTAGCGGAGGTGCAGCGCGATGGTCCATCGTCCTTGCTGCCAAGTGGATTCGTGGTTAGCGGTCAGTAGAGGGGTGAGGATGGGTTCAAACGTTACGTCGGCTTGTTGGATACGGCAAAAGTTGAAAGCCGCATTGCCAGAGAAACGCCATGTCGCATTGGGTGAAAAACCACCCTCTGCTTCTAGGCCTGTTCTGAAACTTCTATCTACATCGCTGCTCAATGCCAAACCGTTGGGTCCAAACTGCCCGTTCAGGATGATTTCATTGCGAAAACGCATGAAATAGAGGTTGGTATTCAGGAAGGCCCGTTTTCCTTGCCAGCGAATACCCGCTTCGTGGTCAGTGACGTACTCAGGTTGGGTGATGAAAAGCAACGCCTGCCCGTTTTCGTCCTCCAGGAGGTCGTCATTGCCGCCGAACATATCGTTTCTGGTGGGCTCGCGGCCATTGGTGCCAACACTGTACCAAGCATCCAAATGGTTGTTAATAGGGTATTGTATGCCTACTTTGGGATTGAAAAAATGCCACCGGATAGGCTCGAAACGGACGGAGCCTCTGTAGTTGAAATCCGAGTATCGGTATTGTAAATCGGCCATTGCTTCCCACTTCCCCCATTGCTGTGCAACTTTCACGAAGGTGCCGGCAATCGTGCGGTAGCCTCTATTTCGATAGAGTCGTCCGAGTTGTTGTTCGTACCCTAAATGTTGTCGGGCGTACCGATTAGCGAAAACGCCCACGGTCAGTTGCCCGTTGCGCCATGTTTTTTCAAGATTGGAGAAAATACCTCCAAAATGGGAACGGAGCCGGTAAGTGTATATGTCGCCAGGGGTGGGTATGTCCAAGAAGTTGTTTAAGTCAAAATCGTATTCGCCCTGTAAATAATTATGAAAAACACTGGATTTTAGGGTGGTATTGCTATTGATGGCCCAACTGTGCTGTATTTGGAACAGCCGTTGTGTAAAGGCATCATCTTCTTGTGCATTGGCGTTGGCGCGTGGGTTTTGTTGGAGTATGGAGGCTGGTACACCAAGCCAAGCCATCTCATTTTGTTGCCGACCTACGAATCCTGTCCATTTGAATACGTGTTTGTTGCCATAAAGGCCAAAGCTGTAAAAAATGGATTGCCCCGTGTGAGCCGAACGATTTTTGAAACCATCGGAATGAAGGTGAGATGCGCGAATATAAGCCCCTACACCTTTGTTGATGCCTGTATTGAATTCCGCAAAAGCTCGTTGGGTGTTGAAACTTCCGAAGCCAATCCCTGCCTGTAATGACCGAGGGGCATGGAGGTTGGGAGAGGTGAATTGGATGCTGCCACCAAAGCCCGAAGTGCCGTTTTTGGAGGTACCCACCCCGCGTTGGATATGTATGCGAGAAACGGAGTTGAAAAAATCAGGGTAGTTGGAAAAATAGACACCTTGGTCCTCCGGCTCATTCAAAGGCACGCCGTCTAATGTCATGGCCAAGCGGGTAAGGTCGATGCCTCGCAAACGAAAGTAGGTGTATCCCTGCATATTACCCGCATCCGAGTAAACAGTGATGGCGGGGGTGGAGGCCAAAATATAGGCAGGTTCTTGCCCCGCGTTTTGTGCTTCTATCTGGGCAGTCGTCAGGTTTTGGTAAGCAAAAGGCGCATTGTCCAGCGCTTCATAACTACTGGAGATGACAATCTCTTCCAAGTTGACTTGCACGCTGTCGGTAGATTGGGCAGCTAGTAGGCTGCCATATAATAGGAAAACAGGAATGATGGAAAGCCGCATGTTGTTAAAGGTTAGGTTAACAATGAATGGACGCAGCAAAGGTAATGGATTTTTACTTAGTTTTGTATTTAAACTAAGTTGTTTTTTTTAAAAAACTTGAAGAATAAGTTAGGTGAAAAAATTGAGTGGTGTTTCTTTTTGCCATGTTATACGTTATTGCAGAACAAGTCTATTATTCAACCAAACCATTCTACCATGAAGTCATCATCTTGGTGGGTAGTGCTATGTGCCGTTGCCCTGGGTCTTTTTTCATTGGGATATTCTTATCCGTTGCAAGAAACAACGAGTATGTCACCTGCACATTTCAAGCTTTTCAATAGGGTAGATGCAGTGATGAAAGATTTTGATTTTAATGCGAAATGTTATATTACTCAATTTGAATTGATTCGTGTAGGCAAACGCAGCGATCCAGCTTGGGTAACAAATCATGGAGCGTCTTTTTCGACTGAAACTAGGCGTTTGGTACAAATGGCAGCATTTGGTGATATTTATTATTTCGATGACATACGGGCGAGATGCCCGGGAGACTTCGCCTCCAGAACAGTAAATAGTATTGTAGTGAAAATCCAGTGAGCTATTAATGTATGTCGAAAGAGACACGCATCTTTTCCATTCCTGCACCTTAATAGTCCGCTACAAAATCAAAGATTTTGCATAGGCAATTTGTTGAAAAGAAGGTGGAGTATTAATTTTGTGATTACCAAGTCAAACAAAAGCAATTCTACCTATGACGGTCGAAACAGTCACAAATTCAATATTGGAAAAAATGAGTGGCATTAGCAAATGTCGGCACTGGTTTATGTTACACATCGTACGATTGTTGGTGTGCATTACAAATTGCACAATTTCATTCAGAGCTTTGCCAAACTGCTGCCACCTTTTATTCAATGCCGTAACAGGGATGCAGTTGTGCAATTTGTTACGCACAAACGACTTTATGTCGTATATCAGATGTCAAAATTAAAGACTATTTTTGCCTGACCAACACAACACGCATCGGAACAAAGAACAGCAAAAATAGTTGTCCTTCGTTCCGATGGAGTTATCATTTTTCGAGCCGTTTTTCACCTTGGTATACGGCTGTTTTTTTATCCTATAATTGGGGAGTACCACACAAAAAAGCCTTACACAATATGCCTGAAAAACGATTTTCTGAACAACTTTTAGATGAGATAAGAGCATTAGAAATCGAACGACACAAAGTAGAACACATTGATCACAGAAGTCAATTTTTTGATATAGAAGCTCTTTCTTTTTATTTAGATCAGTATTATCTTTTCAACAGGTTTTTTTTAGAATGTTATCAATTAAGTCAAATTGTTATATTCAAAAGAGAGGTTACTTTAGCTACGCCCCTGTACACAAATGACAACTTAAAGGATAAACTAGATGATACCAAAGCTTATCTTCCTGCTATATATATTCTATATAGGATAAAAAATATTTATGGAGATAACGGTGAAAAATGCAACAGACAGCATGGCAGAAATTTATGATCTCCGTGAAAATATTTTAGCAGAAAATAGTCTGTCCTCTTCTGACAAAGCGGATTTTCTTTCATTTTTGACAAATTACTGTGCGTATCATATTAATAGGTCACCACTGATACCAGTAAAACAAGCCTTCTTAAAGATAAACATGGATATTATTAAGCAAAAACAAATTATTGGATTGCATGAAAAATAAATTCTTGGTTGCAAATAAGTTTTTTTTCAAATAGTGTAACTACAGCCCTACAACTAAAAGAAGAGACTATTTTCTTTGCTGGATTAAGTCAAAACAAAAACTTATACGCTTATACAGATTGATAGATTGGTTTATCACTAGCTATAAAAAGCACGTGATTGGTTTAAATAAAGATATCTATATAAAATACTGCGAGGCATACCTGAGTTTTTGAAAAAGGCGAGTATGGACGAGCTTATAGACTGTTAGGAAATCCCTCAAAAGTACAGGGTATCTTTATAAATTTAAACATTAAAGCACTGCACTTAATGATCCTTTTTGAGTTGTTTTTAACCAATTCAAAGTTACTAGACAAAGATGAAATAGATATTGACAATGTTATTGCTTCTTTTCAAAGAACAATTGCCAATAATCAAAAAGGGAAAAAACAACTTCGAAAAAGAACGGTTTCGATCGATATACATATTTTATACGTATATATAAAGCACTGTATAATTTTTATATGACAGAAAAAAGATTCTCCTCTCCTAAGGAACAGCCTTACAAAAGAAGCTTAACACGCTAATGGAAAAAATTCGCGAAGAAACCCCATATCAAAAAGCTGGCTTGAAACCAAAGTAACTGATTTAATAAAGCCCGCCACCTAAGAGTAGTGTGGCGGGCGGAGGAATTAGTGTGCTAAGTAAGCAGTAATTTTTTAAAAACCTGATTCCCTTTTTTGATAATAACTACATATCCCATACCTTTAGATACGGAGACAGTAGTGTAATTGTCGGTTAGTGCAAATTCATTGACGATAATATTACCGTCCAAGCTTAATACAATAACCGTTAGCGGGCTTAGCATTTCATTTGGATCATCATTGGAAGAAGGAAAATACCCTCTTTTTTTTTCCAAGACAATATTGTATCCTCCATATCCCACAGTGGATTGAGACTTACCATGATATCGTCCTGTATAATCCCGCTCGCTTGCGCTGTTACCGTGCCGACTAAGGACACACTAAAAAATGCTAAGTACTAATGTACTAAAAACTGATTTTGAAAAATCCATAACATAGTATTGAAAATGTTACGGAAGGCCTTCCTGAAATTACCTGTACAGATGTTGTTTGTTTATCGATGTAAAGGTGTGGTCATAATTTTGTGGTTCAGAATTATTCCTGAACTGAACTTGAAATAAATTGAGTGTGCTACAAGTTAGTGGCAACTAATATGAGTTGTGGCAATTCCACAGGATTCCTTTTGTTAATAGGGTACTTGCTGGTATTTCCCTAAGAAGTACATATAAATACAACTAAATGTAGCACACTCAAATAAATTTGAACTGGTAGAAAAATGAGCGAGAATCCACTTGAAAAATTTTGGAAACAAGTATGCGATGACATTGAAACCATCTTAGGTTGGCCACATCCAAGTACATGGAAAAAGAAAGATCACGGGTTTGGGAAATTTATGGAAAATAAATTAAAAGAAAGGTGTTCGTCCAACCCCGATTTACTTCAGCGCTGTGCAAAAAAGGGGAATTTCAAGTCTGGAAAATCTGATGATAATATCTATAAATGCTTTACTCCCCTAAAATACGCCGTTAAAACCCCTTATTTGCTAGAGGAATTTGCAGTAATACTTGGGTTTGACTCTTGCGAAGCGTATTGCGAAGCTAGAGGACTAGAAATACCTGTACCAGAGATAAAGAATAAAAAGGTTGTTCATGAGACCCAAAAGACTAGCGTTTATGAATTAATCAAGCAGCACAATAAGATTAACTTCGGAGAGATTATTAGCTTTAATAGCCGTTATGGTTTAGAAGAAATATTCATCGACCCAACCTTTTTTGACGAGAAACGGCGCACTACTCATAATACCCCTGAATTGTTACTAATGCCTAGTACGAAAGTATTAGTACATGCCGATAGTTTTACAGGAAAAACCACATTGCTTAGATTTTTAGCTAGTAGAAATGATTCTAATGTTAAGCTGTTTATTCCATTATATAAGTACAAGGGAAGCTTGCAGGAACTCATTTTAGACAGTTATAACTTATCTGAAGAAGCGTACACATTCCTCCGGCAAACGCCTAGCCTAATTTTGTTATTAGATGCTTTTGATGAAATAGAAAGCGAAGACCTTCGTCGGTCACTTTACCATGAGTTGGAAAATTGGCCTGCATTTATATTGACTTCCCGAAGCAAGTATATTGTTGACTATACTGATATGGTACTACACTCGTATCGTATTATTGATTACAACCAAGAGGATATTAGCATTCTTGCTGACAAGCTCTTAGAAACAACAGCCGACATAACACGCTTTTTTGATGGCTTGAGGCAAGCAAAAAATGTCGCTTTCAAAAATGACTTACTAAAGTATCCCTGGCTAATCATATACATGGCTGAGTATTTTCGCGACGGCGCAAACATGGATAATTCCTTTTTCCTTAGCTTACCTGTTGAAGTTTTTGACAGCTTGACCAACAAACTGATAAAATCACGCAGATACTCAAGTGATCAAATTCGCCCAATTTGTAGTGCATTAGGATCATTAATTATTGATATCATGGGAAAGTACGGCGAAATACCCCGTACGATAGAAGACGGACAACTTGGTGCTAATGAAGTCGACCTACTGGAACATTTGGCCGAATTAGGAGCTATCAATGTGGAGTCCACATTAAGTCAGAAACGCAACTTCAGATTTAACATACCCTTCCTAGCAGAAACATTAGCAGCCTACGCTATTGCTAACTTAACGGAAGAAAAACTTAGAAGCGCGATAGCTTATGTTTATTATACGCCTTTGTTCCAGCAGGTACTGGGATATAGCATCCTCATACGAGCCCGACAAGGTAATACGCTAGGTCCCTATTTTGAGGAATATGATACACCAACTGGTACTAATATGGAGAATAGCTATTATGGAGATTTAATGAGCCTTCAGTTCCTTGCATATCTTCCATCTGGTGTATTTAAGCCGAGAGGAGGTTTTCATCCTTCTCGGCATATTGCCATTCAATACGGTATGCCTAACGATCCAGTCGAACGATTGGGGTTCATTCTTAGCTCTTTACCTCGTTATTTTGGTGAGTATGAACAAATTGTTGGTGAAAAAAACGCCCTTTTTTACGATAAAATGCTTCCCCAGAAATCGAATATGGTAGATTCGGATTACATAAATTACTATTCCTTGGGAGTTCAAGTAGTATATTTTGAAAAATATTTCTCTATCATTTCTACAATAATTGCTAAAACACCCAACTACTTAGAATATGAAACTTTAATCTCCGAATTACTTTTGAGGTATAAAGAGGACAGAACAAAGCTACCTTCAAGTTTAAACGAGGTTTTGTCAGCCCTTGTCCCCAGCAAGGCTTTTAAAGATGCTGTTATTAAGTCTTTCAATGACACGTCTTATTCCTATATCACTTCTTTCTTACTGTCCGTATTGATTAAATCACCTTATAAGAATGAAGAGCTTAACGCCTTCCTGTTTGAAAAATTAGACAACTTTCGTATAAAGGAAAAAATGACAACTCGACTTTTTAGTATAGCTGATACAAGCCCGAAAACGACATTATGGCAAGATCATTTAGATGAACTTGATATCAGCATATTACGCCTAAAGCAATCGGCTTCAAATCATGAAGATGTGATAAGCCTTCTACAATTTATTAATACAATGTCATTTATAGAGAACAAAGAAGCAACTTTTTTTCTGTCTAAGTTTGGTGAGATAAGAAGTGTGACGTTCGCCGAAATACTTGCCCTTTTCACAAAAAAAGAATTTGAAAAGCTTTCCTTAAGCTCAGGAAACATAAGTGCGTACGAATGTTTTGCTCCAATGACTTTGCTCAGTAAAAAAGTCCTAAGCTTCAAGGGCTGATAAAAGACCTAGTAGAGGATATTAGCGGGGAATTACAAACGCTTTGGGGAAATTATAGCCGAAAGGAAGATTGGAGCCAACAGAAAGCGATTGTTGCTGATAAAATCAGATTACTTTTTGCCTGCTTTTTATCGTATCGCTACTATCACCCTATCCTTCCCGAGGTAGAGAAACTGTTGGATAAAATCTTATCCATGCCCGATGAATTAGCATCAACAATACTTTTCAAATTTCGGTTTATTCTAATAACAGGCTTTTTGGCTGGCGGCGAGAGTGAACATTTGCTTGAGTTATTGCGAACAAAGCCATCATTTTGTTATCGATTTTTTTATTATTTTTCGCAGGAAAAACCAAAAATAGAGGGAGTTGTGATAGGAGAGGACTATCTTTCTCATTTGATTGACATCTACCAAGCAACAGAAGAGCGTGATAACTTTGAAAAAATAACCGCAGTAATTGAAAATTTCAGGAATATTCAAAAACCCGATTTGAATGAGGAATTTTTAGATGACGATGCTTACTTTGAGCATCTTGACCATCTCGTTGAAAAAAACGAACTGTACGATCTTCAAAAAGCTACTAGAGACCCCAGATTTGAACAATTTTTAGCAAACAAAACAGCTTTCAAATTCCATAAATATGCTCTTTATCACAGCATATATTGTATTAAGCCTTTATTTACAGCGCAAATTAATCCTGGTGAATATCGATACCGATTTAGTGACTTTTCCATTTCTAACTAACTGTTTTTCAGTGTTTTTAAACTTTAAAAAGCAATATTTTTTTATTGAATTATAGCTTTAGTTTATAAAAGTCTTCCTTTTTAATCAATTGCATTGCTTCTACCTTGTTTGCTGAATTAAAATAATACACTAAATCAGCAAGAACAATGAAACTATTCACACTAAGCCTCATGCTCGTGAGCCTAAGCAGCTTATACTACAATGAAACTCCACCCGTAAAAGCCACTTTGGTTTATAGTGATGAAAATGCATTAAAAGAGGTCTGTACCCTTCAACTGGTAAAACTCGAATGTATACAGGCTGAAGGATTTGTAACTTTAGATGCCATTTATTTTAAGATAGGTAATCAAGAGTGGCCTTCTCGCCGGCTTAGGATGGGGCCGTCTTATCCGAATAATATAGCTGATTTAGAAGGTTATGTTGATTTGGAATTCTCAGGAAGTATAACCATTGAACTGTGGGATGACGACACGTGGGATCCTGATGATTTTTTAGGTTCGAATACTATTAGTTGTTCTTATAACAATTCAGGTGTTGCTCGATTCACCCAAGACGGTGCTAATTACAAACTATATTACCGAGTTAAGTAAACAAGATGCCAACACAGCTACACACAAAAAAATGGGTCGTCCGACAAATCGCCTATTGGGTATGGATAACCGCTGTTGTAATCATAGGTAGCACGTATTTAGCCATGCCTGATATGTTTTCTCCTGAAAGGGTGGTTAAATTCATCAAGACCTTTGAAGGAGAAATGATGATAGCCTACATAATAGCTACATTTCTCAGAGGCTTCTTCCTAATTCCAAGTACCCCTTTTGTGGTAGGAGGAGCCTTGCTTTTTCCTAACCAATTACTATTGGTTCTTGCTGTCTCTATGGCGGGAGTGATGTTTTCTGCTAGCCTACTCTATTATTTTTCAGATGCACTAGGATTTAGTAAAAAACTAGAAGAGAAGGCTTCTGACAAGGTAACGCTATGGAAAAATAGGCTGAGAAAACCACAGGCAACGTTTTTTGTATTAGGATGGTCATTTTTTCCGCTCGTCCCTACAGATGTCATTTGCTATGTAGCTGGAATTGTAAAAATGCCTTATAGAAATATGTTTATAGGAGTATTCTTGGGAGAGCTAATCCTTGATATTTTCTATGTGTATTTTGGCCAGAATGTATTCACTCTACTATCAGCATGAAATCATTTTTCTTAGAAGCTATTAAGGCTATATCCACTAGTGGCACTATTCGTCCTAGTTCGAAGTATCTGATAGCGAAATGTCTTAACTCATTTGAGTTTGAGCATGCAGATGTCATACTCGAATTTGGAACAGGAGATGGCTGTTTTACAGAGCAAATCCTTAAAAGAATGGGTAGTAAAGGCAGGTTGATTTCTTTTGAAGTTAATCCTGTGTTTTGTAAATATACGGCTAAACGCCTGAAGCAGTACGACAATCTTT
>JAWKLL010000035.1:0-57524 GCA_041392765.1 Saprospiraceae bacterium | reverse complement strand
TTTTGCCAAGTTTGTATTGACGCGCCCCAATTACAGCAATCTCTCAAATATACCGGAATGGAACTACCGCGCTTGGTTAGAAATCCTTCATCAAGGTGGCTACGCTACGGATCCCAACTATACCGACAAAATATTGGGGGTTATCTGGCGGTATAAGTTGTATGAGTTGGTGGAGGGGTGATGATACCGCAAGTTATCGGGCGGCTTGAAGTTGCCCGGTAACTAAATAAACGTTAATTTTTCTCCCGTTCTTCATATCGATGATGCCTGAATTTTTCTTACCTCACTAAAGCGAGTAAAATTTGTTTGTTCAAGGTGAAAAATATAGTCTATGCCAATAATATATAGACCTCTCCTATGGTTTCATTTCATCCTAATACATAAGGTGTTATCCTTACTTGCTTGGCCAAGTTTTCGCTGAATGTAAGTACATAAAAATGAACAGGCAACCCTAGGCAATAAGTTCTCGTACCAATATTATTGAGTGAGTTATCTATCTTCCTTTGTTTGATGTAAAGAGGCTTTTTCTAACCAAATTAAGGCTATTCAGCGTTTTTTTTCTAATTGATACCAATAAAGAGAAAGATATAAATCACAAAAATTGCCTTTTATTTAGTCTTGAGTACATTTGTGGCAACTGTTAGAATAATCGTAAACTCATTACGGGAGTAAATTTTACCAAATCTTAATTACATCATGGCGGTTTTTAAAAAGATAATATCAACCCTCCTAGGAACATCTGCTGCTGGGTTGTATATGATACTGTTTGGCTTAGCCATCGGTATTGCAACATTTGTAGAAAATGATTTTGGCACTAGTGCGGCACAGAAGGTAATTTTCAAAGCGCGATGGTTCGAGTTGTTATTAGTATTGTTTGCCATGTCTTTGTTGTATAACATTTTCAAGTTTAGGATGATAGCCAATAAAAAATGGTCGCTATTTCTATTTCATATTTCAATGGTCATTATTATCACAGGAGCGGGAGTAACCCGTTATATGGGGTACGAGGGAATGATGGGCATACGGGAGGGAAGTGCATCTAATACTTTTCTGTCCACAGAAACCTACCTACAATTCCAGGTGGTGGACAACGGGCAAAAATACGATTTTAGTGAACCTGTTCTCTTTGCTTCTTTGGGGAACAACGACTTTAACGAGACCTACCAATTGGGGGGCAAAACCCTAAAAGCAGAGGTGCTACAATTCATACCCAACCCCACCGAAGTATTAGTAGAAGATGAAACTACGGGAGTGCCCATGTTAAAGGTAGTAGTGGCTGGCCGTAATGGACGTGAAGAATTTTTGGTAGCATTAGGAGAAAAGGTAAATATCTATGGCACAAATTTCAATTTCGGTAATACGCCTATTCCAGATGCCTTCAATATTGCTTATGAGAATGGGGCATTGACTTTATTTCAGATCGCACATACACCCAAATGGTGATGGCTTCGCAAACGTTGGATACCCTTATCGGCAATGCGTATTATCCTCTACAATTACGGAGTATGTATTCTGATGGGGTACGTGGTTTTGTTTTTGGTGCCTTTTCAGAACATGCTCGTGCGGAGGTGGTTGCTTCAGCGCAAAAAATGCAGAGCAACAGCATGGGCGGTGTGGACATGATGATTACTTACGGAGGGGAAAGTAAGCGTGTTATGTTGACAGGAGCACAAGGTATAGAAGGATCGCCGAGAAGAGCTGCGTTTGGTAACGCAAGTATTACGGTGGCTTATGGAGCTAAGCGGCGAGAATTACCTTTTTCCATTCAGCTTAGGGATTTTATCATGGAGCGCTACCCCGGTACCAATAACGCTTCTTCCTATGCTAGTGAAGTAACGTTGATTGATAACCGACATAATATTCAACGACAGCAACGAATCTATATGAACCATATCCTCAACTATGATGGCTACCGCTTTTTTCAGTCATCTTATGATCAAGATGAGTTGGGAACTTATTTAAGTGTTAATCATGACGCGCCTGGTACGATAATTTCTTACATTGGTTATGCCCTACTCACGTTGGGTATGATAATGGCGTTGGTGAGTAAGAATACCCGATTTGCGCAACTAGGTGACAGCTTGAAAAAAATGAGGCGAACGGCTATAATGATAGTAATGTTAATAGCCACGTGGAGCGTTGCTCTTTCGCAAGCTTCCAATATTCCTCCAACGATCGTTGAGGCTGAACATGCTAAAGCTTTTGGTGAATTGGTAGTTCAAGACTTCCAAGGCCGGTTTAAACCGATGAATACATTCACCAATGAAGTGGTGCGTAAACTGTCACGTACAGAAAAATTAATGGGGCTACGCTCTGAACAAGTAGTACTAGGCATGGCTACTAATCCCAAAGACTGGTATCATGTACCTATGATAAAACTGGGAAAACACGAGGAAATACGCTTGTTGTTGGGTACACAGGAGGAAATTGTAAAATACAGTGACTTTTTCACCCAGGAGGGCATGTATAAGTTACGCGATCAAGTACGTACAGCGTACAACACCCCTCAACGAGACAGAAGTATGTTTGATAAGGAGATTATCAAATTAGATGAGAAAATCAATATATGTGGGTTCATCTACTCCGGGCGGTTTATGAAAATGTTTCCTGTCGCCAACGATACGACCCACACTTGGCTATCTGCTGTACCTGATGAGCCGTTGGATGAATCGCTTAGCCAAACGATTATTGGGCAATTTTACCCTATTTATATCAATGGGATACAAAACGCACTGACGAGTAACGATTGGGCAATACCTAATCGGGCCATTCAGGAATTAGCCTTGTATCAACGGGAAGTTGGCGCTGCTATCATCCCTTCCAAAAGTAAGTTGAATGCAGAATTGCTACTCAATCGGCTTAATGTTTTTAATAGATTAGGTGCTTTCTATGGGCTGCTATCCTTATTTTTTTTAGCATTGCTATTTACAGGGGTATTCCTTCCTGATATAAACCTTAAAACGGCAGGCAAGGTGGTGGTAGGTTTATTTGTGGTTGGTTTTGCATTCCATACCTTGGGGTTGGGGTTGCGTTGGTATGTATCTGGGCGTGCACCTTGGAGTAATGGGTATGAATCTATGATCTACATAGGCTGGACAACAACACTCGCAGGGCTTATTTTTGCACGGAAATCATTTGGTGGTTTGGCGGCTACTGCTGTATTGGCTGCTGTCATATTATTAGTGGCAGCTATGAACTGGCTCGACCCTGAGATTACACCCTTGGTGCCTGTATTGAAATCTTATTGGTTGATGATACACGTGTCATTAGAGGCGGGCAGTTATGGATTCTTGGCACTGGGGGCTGTTATTGGTGTATTGAACTTGGTTTTATGATTTTTGCCACACCTAAAAATAGCGAACGGGTGTACCGCATCATACGCGAGCTGACCATCACTAGTGAAATGACGCTCATAGGAGGGCTTTTCATGATTAGCATTGGAACGTATTTAGGAGGTGTTTGGGCGAATGAATCATGGGGGCGCTATTGGGGATGGGATGCTAAGGAGACTTGGGCGTTAGTTACCATATTGGTATATTCCTTCATCTTGCACATGCGCTTCATACAGGGTTTCGGGGCGAATTTGCTTTTAATGTTTCTACTTTGGTGGGGTGGGCTTCTGTTATGATGACCTATTTTGGGGTGAACTACTATCTGTCAGGGCTTCATTCTTACGCAGCGGGCGATCCTGTGCCTATACCCGATTGGGTCTATTATACAGCTATCGCTCTTACCGTTTTATCTATCATCGCTTGGTGGCGGCATAGAAGATTGATGAAAACTAAATGACCTTCAGTACGGAAATAAACTAATGGGTAGAATCTCTATCCGTTAGTTTATAAAAACCACACGATGACTTATATTTGAAGCGCAGACAAAATTTCCTACATAACCTTTATTGAGTAATTTATTCAAAAAAATATGACTCAAACTGCCCACAGATTGTATATCGGTACCCTCGTTAGTATTGTGGTATTTGTTTTTTTCTTCCTTTTGTACAAGGGAGTATCTTACTACGGTACTCCATTGGAAGAGCGTTTTTACCATCCCGATCATGCTTGGTTTAAACCGAGTGGAGCCATGGGGCATGGATTGGGTATTGTAGGTACTTTACTCATTGTTATAGGTGTATTTGGCTATCGTGCTAAAAAAGGTATAGGTGGTTAGCGCGTTTGGGGCGTCTCAAATACTGGTTGGAGTTTCATATTTTCCTCTGCACGTTGGGGCCTGTAATGATTCTTTTCCATACCGCTTTTAAATTCGGAGGTATTGTATCCATCAGTTTTTGGAGTATGGTGATAGTTGTTGCTAGTGGTGTAATTGGAAGGTTTATTTATGTACAAATACCTCGTACAATCGAAGGTAGGGAGCTGAGTCTTGCAGAATTACAGGAAATGAAAATAGAGGTAAGCCAAAAGTTGGCACAAACGCCAGCATTGGATGCCTCTGCTTACCAACAACTACTCAACGCTACACGGGATCAATCAGCGCGTCAAGGCAACCTTTTGGTGCAGATGTTTCGTAAACAACAGTTAGATAGCAAGGCTATTCGGCAACTGAAACAGCAATTGAAGCAAGCAGCCATACCTAGATCTCATGTACGGGAAACAGTGAAAATTTTCCGCAAAGACTTTCATTAGATAACCGTATTGAAAGGTTGCAAGTTATGCGCAACCTGTTTAAATACTGGCATGTAGCACATCTTCCCTTTGCGTTGATTATGCTTGTTATTATGTTAATCCATGTTGCTATTACATTGGCATTTGGCTACCGCTGGATTTTTTAAATAGCGTTGGTGATAAAGGGGCAAGTGGGAGTTTTCACCCCCATATCATCTCCATGTCGCCAACTCTAATAAAGGAAGTGATGTAAAAATGATATTGGAACAACTCATAATTTATGGATCGGCACTATTGCTTTGTGCAATAGTAGTCTATCTATATCTGCGCCGCGAGCAAAAGAATTCAGAACAAAACCGTTGAAAAAATAAAACAGGCTAAGGAAGACGGAATCCACGAACCGGTATCACTTCACCCTGTCATAGATACGAATACCTGTATCAAAAGTGGTGCTTGCATTGAAGCGTGTCCAGAAAAGGACATCATAGGCATTGTCAATGGCCGTGCAGCGCTGGTAAATGCATCAGAGTGTGTAGGACACGGTGCATGTTTCCACGCTTGCCCTGTGGAAGCTATTTCACTAGTAATTGGTACAGAAAGACGAGGTGTGGAACTACCCCACCTGAATGAACACTACGAAACCAATATCCAAGGTGTTTTTATAGCGGGTGAATTAGGCGGCATGGGGTTGATCAAAAACAGTGTAGAGCAAGGAGAGGCTGCCATCAATAGTATTGCCCGAAGTCTTGTAAAAAAGGGAGGCGACACGTATGATGTGATCATCGTAGGGGCTGGCCCTGCTGGGGTTTCTGCTACGTTGAATGCAAAAAAACTGGGACTGAACGCCCTTACCCTAGAGCAGGATTCCTTAGGAGGCACCGTCTTCAATTTTCCACGCTCTAAGGTCGTAATGACGGCTCCTATGAATCTGCCTCTTTACGGCAAAGTGAAACTCTATAATACCAGCAAACAAGAATTGTTAGATCTTTGGAAAGAGGCACTTGCTAAAAACAATCTAACGATAAAAGAACACACCAAAGTAGAGCATATTCAGATGGATGGTGACGTGTTCCATGTTTCCACCAATAAGGGAGATACCTATACTTCTAAAACCGTATTGCTTGCGATAGGTAGAAGAGGCAGCCCCCGTAAATTAGGGGTAGAGGGGGAAGGTTTAGAAAAGGTTGCTTATCGGCTAATGGAACCAGAAGTGATTTATAACAAAAATATCATGGTTGTAGGAGGTGGCGATTCTGCCATTGAGGCAGCACTCTCACTTGCGGATCAGAATCAGGTTACACTGAGCTACAGGAGCGACTCTTTTGCTAGGGCTAAAAAGCGAAACCGTGAACTATTGGAACAAGCAGTAGCCGAGGGTAAAGTAGAGCTTAAGCTCAAAACAAATCTTGTAAAAATAGATACCGAGTTAGCACTCTTGGCTCTTCAAGAAACAGGGGGCCAAGAAGCTTTGCCCAACGATCTTGTATATATTTTTGCTGGTGGGGAGTTGCCTTCTTCTTTTCTCGAAAAGGTGGGGGTACAGGTGATGAAACGATTTGGTTACACCATGCGAAAGCATAAATAAGCCGTGTTATGAAGCATTTTGGGTGGCTACTTTTTTTCTTTATTCTTGCTTGGTATCAAGTGGGAGCTCAATTGTCGCCCGGCGACTTATCCCGTGCGCATGCTTCATTGGAAGGAATGACAAATTGCACGCAATGCCATGTATTGGGCGACAAAGTTTCCAATGAAAAATGCCTCGCTTGCCATGACGAAATCAACGACCTGCTTAAAGCTAAAACGGGCTATCATTATGCTAAAGACGTAAGGGGGAAAGATTGCGCCACCTGTCACAGCGATCACCACGGGCGCAACTTTGATATGGTGAGATTTGATGAGGATAATTTTAATCACAGACTCACAGGATACGAACTGAAAGGAAGCCATAAAACAGCGGATTGCAGAGCCTGCCACCAACCTGATTTTATCACAGATCGCGATCTAAAAAAGCGGCAAGATACCTGGTTGGGGCTTCATGGAACAAGCTGTAAAGACTGTCATGAAGATGTACATCGACAAACATTGGGTAATGATTGTGCAAAATGTCACACCACCGAAGCATTTCAACCTGCTTCGCTTTTCAATCATGATAAAACCGACTTTCCACTAGTGGGGCAGCACAAGTCCGTAGATTGTAAAGATTGCCACCAAACAGAATGGCGCGACGGGAAGGAATTTCAACGATTTACAGATATTCCTTTTTCCAATTGCATCGATTGCCACGATGACCCACATCGCAATCAATTGGGTAACCAATGCAATGCTTGTCATACAGAGCAATCTTTTACAGCTCAGTCCAATTTGCGACGGTTCAACCATAACGCGACAGGGTTTCCCCTGCGGCACAAGCACCGGTCGGTGGATTGTTTTGCCTGCCATCAGGATACAGGCGCACCACTAACGGTTTTTCAAGATAGAGCAGGGATAACTGTCAATGCCTGTGCTACTTGTCACGATGATGTTCATGAAGGGCGATTCGGAACAACTTGTGCAGATTGCCATACAGAAGAAGGTTGGCGCGGCCATTTGAATACGGATCGCTTTAACCACAACTTGACAGATTTTGCCCTTTTAGGAAAACACCAAACGGTGGACTGCAAACAATGTCATATTGCTGATAGTTTTACAGAACCCTTAGCTCCTAATGCTTGCGCTGCTTGCCATCAAGATTACCATGAGGGAGAATTAGCAAATGTGGGGGGAAATAGCCCCGATTGCGCGCAATGTCATACGGTGGATGGGTTTGCTCCTGCGGGTTTTACAATTGATGATCATTCCGCTTCAGCGTTTCCTCTTACGGGCGGGCACTTGGCGACACCTTGTTTCGATTGCCACCTGCAAGACGACGGGCGTTGGCATTTCAAGAATATTGGCACTCGTTGTGTAGATTGTCACCAAGATGTTCACTTGAACGAAATTAGTGCCCGTTACTACCCTGAACAAGAATGTGCCACCTGCCATACCACTTCTTCTTGGAACAAGGATCATACCTTCAATCATAGTCTCACGGCATTTCCTTTAGAGGGTAAGCATGCTACCACAGACTGTATCGCTTGCCACAAAAAAGATGAAGAAAAACCTCAGGGGCGATTTGCAAACTTGCAGACTGAATGTGTGGCTTGCCACGAAAATGTACATGGGGAACAGTTCATACAAAACGGGCATACAGATTGTACTCGATGCCATGGTTTTGAAGGGTGGAGCGCGATCTTTTTTGACCATAACGAAACGCAATTTCCTCTTACAGGGAAACACGCAGAAATAGTCTGCTCCGCTTGCCATCTACCCATTGTTGATGCTAACGGGATGGAACAAGTAGTTTATAAAATAGAACGGTTTGAGTGTAGAGATTGTCATCAGTAACCCTTGAGTTGTTTTCCCGTTCGGTCGTTTTTTTTTCCCATTCGGCTTTTTTTACATGACATTCCTATGACATTTCATAGGGAATTGGTTATGTTTACGCGATACCTAATAGTGTAAAACTGTGCAATGGTTGTTACCAATAAGGGATGGAAAAAAATAAACTGTCCACCTTTTGGCTCGGAAAAAGGTGAACAGTTTATTTCCGTCAAACTACTAAGCCATAGTTGCTGACTGGTTACGAAAGTACAAAAACCAACCTTCTTGCGTAAATATCTTTACATACCATTTTTGCTGCTGCATTGCCTAATCGCTCTTGCACAGAATCCTCATGGAGATGGTATGAAGATGGACTGTGCATCTTGCCATTCTGCATCGGGTTGGGATATTCCCGCTGAGTATTGGTCTGATTTGGATAAACGAGCACCTGTTGTCTCAAGTGTTACAGGATACGTCATTCCCGTAGATACATCTTTGTTTGTACACAGTAAAACAGCATTCCCACTTACAGGAAAGCATCAAACGGTAGATTGCCGCAGTTGTCATACATCACTTGTGTTTGATCAAGCCCAATCCGACTGCATTGCTTGTCATACGGATATACATGAACGGACGGCTGGTAATGACTGTGCAAGATGTCATACCACAGATCATTGGTTGGTTGATAACGTGTCGGACATCCACATTGAGAATGGGTTTCCTTTGAATGGGGTACATAGTAATATTTCTTGTAGTGCATGTCATCAATCCGAAACAGCGCTTCGATTTGGCCGCAATGGTAACGATTGTGCAAGCTGCCATTTGTCGGATTTTTCAGCTTCTACCAACCCTAATCATACAGATGCGGGGTTTTCAACAAACTGTATCGATTGTCATGATTTATTTACACCTGATTGGCAAACAGATGTGGTGGATCATAGTTTTTTCCCTTTGACAAAAGGACACGACATTGCTGATTGTGCAAGTTGCCACATAGGAGGTGATTTTGCCAATACGCCTACGGATTGTTTTGCTTGTCATCAACCCGACTTTGAATCCACTCTTACGCCTAACCATATTACTGCTGGTTTTGTAAACGATTGCGCTATATGTCATACTACCGATCCAGATTGGATGCCCGCACAGTTTTTAGCCCACGACCTCCAATATTTTCCCATCTACTCAGGGGCGCACGAAGGGGAGTGGAATGCGTGTGTGGACTGCCATTTCAACCCGTCGAACTATGCGGAGTTTACGTGTATTGGCTGTCATACTAACCCAGAAACAGATGAGGCGCATGATATGGTAGGGGGTTATGTTTATGAAGACAATGCTTGTTTAGCCTGCCATCCTACTGGCGATGCGGATAATGTATTCGATCACAACCTGACGGCGTTCCCGCTTACAGGTGCACACGTAGATGCGGATTGCTTGGCTTGCCATGCGGATGGGTACGCAGGAACGCCTACGGACTGTGCCTCTTGTCATACCGTAGATTACAACGAGAGTATTAATCCCAACCACGTTGCTTTAGGATTGCCACAAGACTGCGCAGCCTGCCATACCACAACACCAGGTTGGGCACCAGCCACCTTTGATATACACAATGACTTTTATGTGTTGAATGGGGCACATGCTACTATTGCTACTGATTGTGCCACTTGCCACAACGGCGACTATAACAATACGCCCAATACATGCGCGAGTTGTCATAACGAAGATTACCAATCGGCAATGGCACCCAACCATGCTACTAATCAGTTTCCGTTGGATTGCGAGAGCTGCCACACGGAACAAGCGTGGGTGCCATCGACCTTCGATCACGGGGCGTTTTTCCCTTTCACGGGTGCACACGTACCGATAGCAGATGATTGTTTGGCGTGCCATACAGGCGGGAATTATACGAATACACCAAATACTTGCGCAGGCTGTCATACACCTGACTACAACCAGAGTTTGAATCCGAACCACGTAGCCTTAGGATTGCCGCAGGACTGTGAAATGTGCCATACCACAAGCCCAGATTGGATGCCTGCTTCCTTCCCGATTCATGATGATTTCCATCCGCTAATCGGGGCGCATGCGGCCATTGCTGACGATTGTGTAGCATGTCACAATGGGGACTACAACAATACGCCCAATACTTGTGTGGGCTGCCATACTCAGGACTTTAACAACACGACTGATCCCAACCACGTAGCAGCACAGTTTTCCACTGATTGCACGACCTGCCATACGGAAACAAGCTGGGTGCCAGCTACTTTTGATCACGACCTCCAATATTTTCCCATCTACTCAGGGGCGCACGAAGGGGAGTGGACTGCGTGTGTGGATTGCCATTTCAACCCGTCGAACTATGCGGAGTTTACGTGTATTGGCTGTCATACTAACCCAGAAACAGATGAGGCGCATGATATGGTAGGGTTGCGTTTATGAAGACAATGCTTGTTTAGCCTCGCCATCCTACTGGCGATGCGGATACCGTATTCGATCACAACCTGACGGCGTTCCCGCTTACAGGTGCACACGTAGATGCGGATTGCTTGGCTTGCCATGCGACAGTACGCAGGAACGCTCACGGACCAGGCTCTGTCATACCGTAGATTACAACGAGAGTATTAATCCCAACCACGTTGCTTTAGGATTGCCACAAGACTATGCAGCCTGCCATACCACAACAATTGGTGCAGCTGGGCACCAGCCACCTTTGATATACACAATGACTTTTATGTGCTGGAATGGGGCACATGCTACTATTGCTACTGATTGTGCCACTTGCCACAACGGCGACTATAAATACGCCCAATACATGCGCGAGTTGTCATAACGAAGATTACCAATCGGCAATGGCACCCAACCATGCTACTAATCAGTTTCCGTTGGATTGCGAGAGCTGCCACACGGAACAAGCGTGGGTGCCATCGACCTTCGATCACGGGGCGTTTTTCCCTTCACGGGTGCACACGTACCGATAGCAGATGATTGTTTGGCGTGCCATACAGGCGGGAATTATACGAATACACCAAATACTGCGCAGGCTGTCATACACCTGACTACAACCAGAGTTTGAATCCGAACCACGTAGCCTTAGGATTGCCGCAGGACTGTGAAATGTGCCATACCACAAGCTCCAGATTGATGCCTGCTTCCTTCTGACCCGCGATGATTTCCATCCGCTAATCGGGGCGCATGTGTGGCCATTGCTGACGATTGTGTAGCATGTCACAATGGGGACTACAACAATACGCCCAATACTTGTGTGGGCTGCCATACTCAGGACTTTAACAACACGACTGATCCCAACCACGTAGCAGCACAGTTTTCCACTGATTGCACGACCTGCCATACGGAAACAAGCTGGGTGCCAGCTACTTTTGATCACGACCTCCAATATTTTCCCATCTACTCAGGGGCACGAAGGGAGTGGACTGCGTGTGTGGATTGCTATCAACCCGTCGAATCATGCGGAGTTTACGTGTATTGGCTGTCATACTAACCCGTGAAACAGATGAGGCGCATGATATGGTAGGGGGCTATGTTTATGAAGATAATGCTGTTTAGCGTGCCATCCTACTGGCGATGCGGATAATGTATCTGATCACAACCTGACGGCGTTCCCGCTTACAGGTGCACACGTAGATGCGGATTGCTTGGCTTGCCATGCGGATGGGTATTGCGGAACGCCTACGGACTTGTGCCTCTTGTCATACCGTAGATTACAACGAGAGTATTAATCCCAAACCACGTTGCTTTAGGATTGCCACAAAGACTGCGCAGCCCGCCATACCACAACACCAGTATTGGCAAATTGCTCACCTTCGATACACAATGACTTTTATGTTGAATGGGGCACATGCTACTATTGCTACTGATTGTGCCACTTGCCACAACGGCGACTATAACAATACGCCCAATACATGCGCGAGTTGTCATAACGAAGATTACCAATCGGCAATGGCACCCAACCATGCTACTAATCAGTTTCCGTTGGATTGCGAGAGCTGCCACACGGAACAAGGTGCCATCGACCTTCGATCACGGGGGCGTTTTTCCTTTCACGGGTGCACACGTACCGATAGCAGATGATTGTTTGGCGTGCCATACAGGCGGGAATTATACGAATACACCAAATACTTGCGCAGGCTGTCATACACCTGACTACAACCAGAGTTTGAATCCGGAACCACGTAGCCTTAGGATTGCCGCAGACTGTGAAACGTGCCATACCACAAGCCCAGATTGAGGCCTGCTTCCTTCCCGATTCATGATGATTTCCATCCGCTAATCGGGGCGGCGCATGCGGCCATTGCTGACGATTGTGTAGCATGTCACAATGGGGACTACAACAATACGCCCAATACTTGTGTGGGCTGCCATACTCAGGACTTTAACAACACGACTGATTCCAACCACGTAGCAGCACAGTTTTCCACTGATTGCACGACCTGCCATACGGAAACAAGCTGGGTGCCAGCTACTTTGATCACGACCTCCAATATTTTCCCATCTACTCAGGGGCGCACGAAGGGGAGTGGACTGCGTGTGTGGATTGCCATTTCAACCCGTCGAACTATGCGAGTTTACGTGTATTGGCTGTCATACTAACCCAGAAACAGATGAGGCGCATGATATGGTAGGGGGCTATGTTTATGAAGATAATGCTTGTTTAGCGTGCCATCCTACTGGCGATGCGGATAATGTATCTGATCACAACCTGACCGCATTCCCACTCACGGGGGCGCACCTGAATACAGAATGTTTGGCCTGTCATGGATGGATACGCAGGAAACGCCTACGGATTGTGCATCTTGTCACACCGTTGATTACAACGAGAGTATTAATCCAAACCACGTTGCTTTAGGATTACCACAAGACTGCGCAGCCTGCCATACGACTGCACCGAGGCTGGGCACCTGCCACCTTTGATATACACAATGACTTTTATGTGTTGAATGGGGCACATGCTACTATTGCTACTGATTGTGCTACATGCCACAACGGCGACTATAACAATACGCCCAATACATGCGCGAGTTGTCATAACGAAGATTACTAATCGGCAATGGCACCCAACCATGCTACTAATCAGTTTCCGTTGGATTGCGAGAGCTGCCACACGGAACAAGTGTGGGTGCCATCGACCTCTGATCACGGGGCGTTTTTCCCTTCACAGGGGCACACGTACCGATAGCAGATGATTGTTTGGCGTGCCATACGGGCGGAACAAGCACGAATACGCTAAATACTTGCGCAGGCTGTCACACACCTGACTACAACCAGAGTTTGAACTGAACCACGTAGCCTTAGGATTGCCGCAGGACTGGGAATGTGCCATACCACAAGCCCAGATTGATGCCTGCTTCCTTTCCCTGATTCATGATGATTTCCATCCGCTAATCGGGGCGCATGCGGCTATTGCTGACGATTGTGTAGCTTGTCACAATGGGGACTATAACAATACGCCCAATACTTGTGCAGGCTGTCACCAGTCAGACTATGACAATACGACCAATCCAGATCATGAGACGGCGCAGTTCCTGACAACGTGCAACGATTGCCATACGGAAGATGCTTGGGCACCAGCCAACTTTGATCACAACCAGTTTTACCCACTCAACGGTGCGCACGCGGTAGTCGCGAACGAGTGTGCGTTGTGCCATATCGGAGGGAATTACACACACTCGACGGATTGTGCAGGCTGTCACCAGTTAGACTACATGACAATACGACCAATCCAGATCATGAGACGGCGCAATTCCCGACAACGTGCAACGATTGCCATACGGAAGATGCTTGGGCACCAGCCAACTTTGATCACAACCAGTTTTATCCATTGAACGGTGCGCACGCAGTAGTAGCCAATGAGTGTGCGCTGTGCCATATCGGAGGGAATTACAATAATACCCCGACGGATTGTGCAGGCTGTCACCAGTCAGACTATGACAATACGACCAATCCAGATCATGAGACGGCGCAATTCCCGACAACGTGCAACGACTGCCATACGGAAGATGCTTGGGTACCTGCCAACTTTGACCACAACCAGTTTTATCCATTGAACGGTGCGCACGCGGTAGTCGCGAACGAGTGTGCGCTGTGCCATATCGGAGGGAATTACAATAATACCCCGACGGATTGTGCAGGCTGTCACCAGTCAGACTATGACAATACGACCAATCCAGATCATGAGACGGCGCACTCCCGACAACGTGCAACGACTGCCATACGGAAGATGCTTGGGTACCCGCCAACTTTGACCACAACCAGTTTTATCCATTGAAATTGCGCACGCGGTAGTCGCGAACGAGTGTGCGCGTTGTGCCATATCGGAGGGAATTACAATAATACCCCAACGGATTGTGCAGGCTGTCACCAGCTCGGGACTATGACAATACGACCAATCCAGATCATGAGACGGCAATTCCCGACAACGTGCAACGACTGCCACGGGAAGATGCTTGGGTACCTGCCAACTTTGACCACAACCAGTTTTATCCATTGAACGGTGCGCACGCAGTAGTAGCCAATGAGTGTGCGCTGTTGTGCCATATCGGAGGGAATTACAATAATACCCCGACGGATTGCGCAGGTTGTCAGTCAGACCATGATAATACGACCAATCCAGCATCATGAGATTACAGTTCCTGACAACGTGCAACGATTGCCATACGGAAGATGCTTGGGTACCTGCTAACTTTGACCACAACCAGTTTTATCCACTCAACGGTGCGCACGCGGTAGTCGCGAACGAGTGTGCGCTGTGTCATATCGGAGGGAATTACAATAATACCCCAACGGATTGCGCAGGCTGTCACCAGTCAGACTATGACAATACGACCAATCCAGATCATGAGACGGCGCAATTCCCGACAACGTGCAACGATTGCCAGATGTATTTGAAGCATGCTTTGGGTACCTGCCAACTTTGACCACAACCAGTTTTATCCAGATTGAACGGTGCGCACGCAGTAGTAGCCAATGAGTGCGTTGTGCCATATCGGAGGGAATTACAATAATACCCCGACGGATTGTGCAGGCTGTCACCAGTCAGACTATGACAATACGACCAATCCAGATCATGAGACGGCGCAATTCCCGACAACGTGCAACGATTGCCATACGGAAGATGCTTGGGCACCAGCCAACTTTGACCACAACCAGTTTTACCCACTCAACGGTGCGCACGCAGTAGTAGCCAATGAGTGCGTTGTGCCATATCGGAGGGAATTACAATAATACCCCAACGGATTGTGCAGGCTGTCACCAGTCAGACTATGACAATACGACCAATCCAGATCATGAGACGGCGCAGTTCCCGACAACGTGCAACGATTGCCATACGGAAGATGCTTCGGCAAATTCCGCCAACTTTGACCACAACCAGTTTTATCCATTGAACGGGTGCGCACGCGGTAGTCGCGAACGAGTGTGCGCTGTGTCATATCGGAGGGAATTACAATAATACCTGACGGATTGTGCAGGCCGTCACCAGTCAGACTATGACAATACGACCAATCCAGATCATGAGACGGCGCAGTTCCCGACAACGTGCAACGATTGTCATACGGAAGATGCTTGGGCACCTGCCAACTTTGATCACAACCAGTTTTACCCACTCAACGGTGCGCACGCGGTAGTCGCGAACGAGTGTGCGCTGTGTCATATCGGAGGGAATTACAATAATACCCCGACGGATTGTGCAGGTTGTCACCAGTCAGACTATGACAATACGACCAATCCAGATCATGAGACGGCGCAATTCCCGACAACGTGCAACGATTGCCATACGGAAGATGCTTGGGCACCAGCCAACTTTGATCACAACCAGTTTTACCCACTCAACGGTGCGCACGCAGTAGTCGCGAACGAGTGTGCGCTGTGCCATATCGGAGGGAATTACAATAATACCCCTACGGATTGTGCAGGCTGTCACCAGTCAGACTATGACAATACGACCAATCCAGATCATGAGACGGCGCAATTCCCGACAACGTGCAATGATTGTCATACGGAAGATGCTTGGGTACCTGCCAACTTTGATCACAACCAGTTTTACCCACTCAACGGTGCGCACGCAGTAGTAGCCAATGAGTGTGCGTTGTGCCATATCGAGGGAATTACACACACTTCGACGGATTGTGTGCAGGCTGTCACCAGTCAGACTATGACAATACGACCAATCCAGATCATGAGACGGCGCAGTTCCGGACAACGTGCAACGACTGCCATACGGAAGATGCTTGGGTACCTGCCAACTTTGACCACAACCAGTTTTATCCATTGAACGGTGCGCACGCAGTAGTCGCGAACGAGTGTGCGCTAGTGCCATATCGGAGGGAATTACAATAATACCCCAACGGATTGTGCAGGCTGTCACCAGTTGTGACTATGACAATACGACCAATCCAGATCATGAGACGGCGCAGTTCCCGACAACGTGCAACGATTGCCATAGTGAAACAGCTTGGGAACCATCCACTTTTGATCATGATAATATGTATTTTCCAATCTATAGTGGACGACATGAAGGTGAATGGGACACTTGTTCGGAATGTCATACAACACCAGGGAATTTCAGCCTTTTTAGTTGTATTGATTGCCACGAGCATGATAATCCAGCCCAAGTAGCGAATGACCATGAAGATGTACCGGGGTATCAATATATAAGTACTGCTTGCTTTGCTTGTCATCCGGATGGAAGTGACTAAGTATTTTCATTAACTTGAAAACAAAGAAAGGCAACTGGTAACATACAACTATTCGTATAGGATGGTATAAACCATCATATATGAGACAACCGAGGTTCATTGTATTGCAGTTGTTGTGTGTGTCAATTTCCTTTCTTTACGCTCAAAGTCCGCATGGAGAAAGATTTGTAATGGATTGTGCGCGTTGCCATACAGCAGATAGCTGGGATATACCGTCGGAGGCATGGCACACAGAAGAAAGATTAAAAAACCTATGGGTATGCAGATAGGCAGTACAGAAGAACGTTTTTTGCATGATGAAACTTTGTTTCCATTGGAAGGCAGGCATGGTGCGATTGATTGCCGTGATTGTCATACTGATCTTGTGTTTGAAAATGTCACTTCTCAATGTTTGTCCTGCCATACAGATATTCATGAGCGTACGGTAGGAAATGATTGCAATAGGTGCCATTCATCTGACAACTGGTTAGTAGATGATATTTATGGATTACACATATCAAACGGTTTCCGCTGAATGGCGTGCATAGCGTACTTAGTTGTGATGACTGCCATACTACCGCTTCTGCCCTACAGTCTAACCGAATTGGTAACGATTGCATCAGTTGTCATACCTCTGATTTCCAATCTGCTATGATGCCAGATCACGTACAAGCAGGTTATAGCACTGATTGTACACTTTGCCACGATGTCTTTAGTCCTGATTGGTCGAGTAGCTCATTAGCCCACATCTTTTTCCGCTTACAGCAGCCATGATATTTCCGATTGTTTTCAGTGTCATACTGGAGGATCTTTCGCAAACACCTCTAGTGAATGTGTAGCTTGCCATCAAGCTGACTTTGCATCTACCACCGCCCTTGATCACGAACTATTGCATTTTTCACAAGATTGCGCTACGTGTCATACTACGGCACCAGGGTGGATGCCGGCTTTATTCGCAGATCACGATCTTACGAGTTTTCCATTAAGAGGTGCCCATCAACAAACAGACTGCCTTGCTTGCCATGCTGATGGGTATGCAGGTACACCCACTCAATGTGCTGCTTGCCATATCAACGATTACAATAATACAGCTAACCCAAATCATGCCGCTGCACAGTTCCCATTGAACTGTGAAGAGTGTCATAACGAGAATGCTTTAGCCCCCATCGACATTTAACCATGATGATATGTATTTCCCTATTTATAGTGGAAACCATCGTAATGAGTGGGATGATTGCTCGGAATGTCATACTACACCAGTGAATTTCAGTTTGTCTGTGTTGATTGTCATGAGCATAATAATCCCAGCCGATTAGCCAATGAACACGATGATGTAAATGCATTGGCACTGGAGTACTGCTTGCTATGCCTGTCATCCAGATGGTGATTGATGGACGTAAATACTTTGTTTTTTTGTAAAAAGATATTTGAAGCGCACAGGAAATTTTCCTAATATAACCTTTAGAATATCATTTTTTATTAATTTTATCACTGTGAGGATATTATTTACCATCTCTATTTTGTGCTTTGCGGGGTTGCTATTAGCCCAACAAGGCACGTTATTGGAAGGCGTAGTTTCGTACGTATCCTCCCAGAATGTGTATGTCAAGTTTGCCTCAACGTCCGGTATCGAAACAGGGGATACCCTTTGGCAAAACCAAGCGGGCATTCTATCGCCATGCTTATTGGTAAAAGATAAATCTTCTACCTCTTGTGTATGTAGTTCCCTAATAGCAACGCCGATAGAAAAAGGAGAAAAATTTATTGCCTATTTGTCGAGTCAACCAGTAGCTCCCTCATCGCAATCTATTCCCCCCACACCAGCATCCGTTGCCTTTCAAGATACGCTACCTAGTACTGGGGCAATCATTGTTACGCCAGAGACAGAAAGTGCGCCAGATGAACGAAAAGAAAAAATCAGCGGACGTATATCAGCAGCATCTTACAGTAATTTATATGAAGGCCGTCAAACACATAGAATGCGGTATGCCTTTATTTTGAGAGGCGAGCATATCAGCAGATCAAAAATATCTATTGACAACTACATTACATTTAGGCATACAGCAGGGGAGTGGAATGAGGTACAAGCTAATGTTTTTGACGCGCTTAAAATATATAATTTGAGCGTGAGATACGATTTATCATCTCAAGCAACCCTTACGATGGGTCGTAAAATCAACCCGCGAATATCCAATATGGGGGCAGTGGATGTACAATACGAACAACAGTTAGGTAAAATAATGGTAGGGCTACTAGAGGTTTTCGCCCTAATTTTGCCGATTATCGCTTTGATAGTAAGTTGCTACAATTAGGTGGGTATGTTAGTTATAATCACAAAGGTGATAACCCAGGCCAAAGCACTTTGGCAATTGTTGAGCAACGAAATGGCAATGCTACCGACCGACGCTTTGTTTATCTGCAACACAATGGGGCGATCGGTAAGAAAATCAATGTATTTGGTTCGTTAGATATGGACTTGTACAAAAGCGCCTCAGATGTAAAAAGCAATGTTTTCGAGTTGACCAATCTTTATGTATCCTTGCGTTATAACCTATCTAAAAAAATAAGGCTAAATGCTTCCTATGACAATCGTCGTAACATCATCTATTATGAAAGCTACCGAAACCAAATAGACCAGCTAATCGACGATGAAACTGGCAGGGTATAAGAGTTGGTTGGAATTATCGATTGCATAAGCAAAAATTTGGGGGGTAAATACCAACTGGCGATTCCAAAAGAGCAACCTAAACTTATCCCAAAACGTAAACAGCTATCTGAACTTTACCCGCATTCCTAGTATTGGTGCCAATGCAACGATTTCCTTTAACCTATTACAAACCAATTACCTAAACAGCAAGATGATTGGATTGAGAATAAACAAGGAACTCATTAAGGGCGTGTTACAGGCCGAAATAAGCGGTAGATGGATAGATTATCTGTACCAGAATAGTGAGCAACACATTCAGCAAATACTAGTAGGTAGTAGTTTGAATGTTAATATAAACAGGCAACTTTCAGCCTATTTGTACTATGAAGGTACTTTTAACGACGCAGGCAATACACTCAATCGCCTCAATTTGAAAGTTGTACAGCGATTTTAAGGTATGTCTATTAATAGGTAGGTGGCATAGCCGAATTTTTCTGTGTTACTTTGTAAACAAAAGACAATGCGTATTTTTATTACCAAAGGATGGATGATTGTATGTTGTGTGTTATTGATGGAAACCTGTAGTAACGACCCCAAAGTCATTGAGGCTTCAGGTTCTCAAACACCTGCTGCTGAAATGGAGGAAAAGGGTAGTTTGTTTGGCAACCCATCCGCCAATATTGAGCAAAACAACACGGCTTCTCCTACGGGGGATGCTTCGGTGCACACGGTGGAAGTATTGGAGGTGTTGCCCACATCTAAGTATTCGTACCTGCGTGTCCGCGAAGCCGATGAGGAATTTTGGGTAGCTATTCAAAAAAGAGAAGATGTACAGATAGGAGCTACCTATGTATTTAAAGGGGGGCTTCTCAAACGACAGTTTCAGAGCCAAGAATACGATCGGGTTTTCGATAAAGTTTATTTGGTTTCCGATTTTCGTTCTACTCAATCAGGCGCGCAAGTAGTAGCTGCTCCTACAGCCACTACAGAAGTAACACCGCCTGATAAAGTACCTTCGGTGCCCGGTGCTATCACCATCAAAGAATTGGTGGCTAACCTGAATAAATATAATGGTAAAAAAGTAATGGTCACAGGCAAATGTATGAAAATCAACCCGATGATCATGGGTCGTAATTGGGTGCATATCCAAGATGGTTCAGGTGACAATCTGGATTTGACGATTACTACAGTAGAGCAATTATCGCTAGGCGCGGTGGTGACATTAGAAGGAACAATTGCTACTAATAAAGATTTTGGCGCAGGGTATCGCTATGATTATATCATGGAAGGTGCCGTGTTGAAATAGCTTCGGATGGGAAAAATAGCAGCCCCATTTTTGGGATGTTCTTTTTCCGTCTCTAAATGGCTTTTTCCTCCATTAGTGATGAACAAAACGATACTTCATACCTATGCCTAGCTGGCCTAGTAGTGGATTGTCGTAGAAGTATGCACCTTTTCGGAATCCTCCTTGCGTAGCGGCAAATAATTGGAGCTGCCACTGTTTTCCTACGGGGTGTTGTATTCCCGCTTCAATCCACCAAGAACCAATTTGCCAACGGGAGTTATTCGGAATTTGGAGTACTTTTTCATACTTGCCTCCCGATGATGTATTGATTTCATACCCCAATGTTGTGCTCCTATCTAGCTGGGTAAGCACCCCTGCGCCGACAGCGGGTGTCCACCTGTTGTGGCTTTTGAGGCTCCATTTTACCCCAAAGGGCATTTGCCAATACCCCACCTGTGCGTTGATTTCATGTAGTAAATCATCTGGGTTGTCAAAATCAATAGATGGGTATCCTTCTAAGGGCGCTTCGTTATCCGTTTCAATCTTACCATTGCCGTTGATCCTATTGATGCCGAGCACCCAACTGATGCCATTATTTATTTTATACTCTCCTCCAACTTGCAAGGCATAATAGAAAGCATCTTCTTGTTGATAAGAAAGCGGCAGCATAGCACTGACATGGCCATATATCGACCAGCGGTTTTCTATGGTGCTTACTGCCCGGTTGCGATGCCTGAAAGCAGCTTGCCAATCTTGTAGAAAGGGTGTTGTAGGGAGGATGCCTTCCTTACGGGTAACAGCATAAGATAGCGTAGGAAGTAAGATGAGCTTGTTTTCACTAGTTAGGCTATTAATATCGGATTGTTCTTCAGCATCGATTGCTTTATGAGGTACTAAGTTGTCTCTAAAACGTATTGAACTAAACGAATATAAATCAGTAGCGTTAAGCCAGTTTTGTTTGGCAAGATGTTTATCCCATGAAGCCGCAAAAGAACGACTACCTCCCTTTATATGTGTGGCATTGGAAGGTAAGCTGTTTTCGGGTTCTTGATAAGAAGCATTGTTTTTGGCGGGATAAAATTGAAAGACAGTATCCGTCACTATGATAGTGCGATAAATGATATGGGTATCTACTGCCTTCTCATTCGCAGTTTGTTCCACGGTCATCAACATTGCTTGCAGTCGATCTACTTGATGGGAAATACGCCACCAGCATACTAGTGAAATGGCCAACAGTACACCTGAAAGAAGAGTTCCCCATCCTCTGCTGCGACGTAACACCAACTTGTTTTCTAAACGTTGCCACGCGCTTTCATCAAAAGGATAATTAGGAGGATTGTTGAGAATATCCCGTATGCCACGTGTAAAATTATCCTCCATAGCCTTCTTTTTTTATGAGGTGATTCTTCTGTAGTATGTCCATTAGCTTTTTACGCGCTTTGGAAAAATTGGACTTTGACGTTCCCACCGTTATTCCCAATTGCTTGGCAATTTCAGGATGCGACATTTCTTCTATCACAAAAAGATTGAATACCATCCTATATTGTGGGGGAAGATGCTGTATGAATTCCACCAGCTCTTCGTATAGCAAATTGCCTAAGCCGTCGTTATCCACTGATAATGATTCTTCATGAGAAGGCAGATATTCATCAATAATTTCAAGCTTTATTCTTTTGTGATATTTACGGTGATAATCGATGGCTTGATGAACTAAAATACTGCGCAACCACGATCTAAAATCAGCTTTTTTTTCGTCAAACTGTTCGATTTTGGTAAATACCTTGAAAAAACCATCATTCAGAATTTCCAAAGCCTCTTCTTTGTTAGATGCGTAGCGAATACATATACTCATAGCAAAACTGTACATGCGCTGGTACAGCATACGTTGGCCATGCCGATCATGTGCTTTACACAAACCCAAAAGGTGGGTTATTTCCGATGATTCGGTTTTCATATTTTCCATCAACTTCTTTCTATAGGTACGAAATATACGGACTGGTAGGTTGCCTGCTGTCTCATTAACATATCAATGACAAATTGCCACACGAACAATTCCGTAAAACAACTACCTTTGAGCATCTAATTACTGAATGATGCAGTTCATCGCAAAATGTATGGCTATACTTATGCTGACAGGCAGTCTGCTGCCGCAGTCGGATTTTAGCCAGTTGCGCAAACTGCCCCAGTTGTTTGCCCATTATGAACTCCATGTTCAACAAACAATGATAGCGTCAGATTCGCCTCTTTCCTTTGGCGATTTTCTCTGTATCCATTTTATCCACCCCGACAGTCACTCGCACGGGGGAAGCAAAAGTCACAACGACCTACCCTTGCAAGGCTTCCATGGTGTACCTACACTCATGCCATCTCCTCAAAGGCTAATGCTTAAGATGCCGAAAAAGATAACGCAAAGAGCCGTTGCTTTTATTTTCATAGCATGGAAAACTGAGGTTTTTCAGGTAGTTTACTGCGCCCTCCGATGGCATAATCTTCCCTGCCCGATTAAATTCCGGGCTTTTCTTCTGCATCAGAACGGGTTAAACGATCCATCCTCTTAGGGGATGTTGTTCGCCGTTCGTTCTTTTTACTCGGCTAAAACAGCCGTAATTATCCGGAAAATACAATAAGATGATTGAGGGTATGATTCGCCTATCGGTGGCTAATAAGCTAGTGGTAGCCCTTTTGGTGATAGGGCTAGTATTCGCAGGCGTATATAATTTGGGGCAACTGCCTATTGATGCTGTTCCCGATATCACCAATAATCAGGTGCAAGTAGTAACGGTATCAGGTTCGTTAGCACCACAGGAAGTAGAGCAATTCATTACTTATCCAGTAGAGATTGCAGTAGCCAATATTCCTAATGTCACAGAAATCCGATCTATTTCCAGATACGGGTTATCAGTAGTGACAATCGTTTTTAAAGACCATGTACCCATCCTCGAAGCACGGCAATTTGTCAAAGAGCAAATTAGCCTAGCCGCAGGGGAAATACCTGCGGGCATGGGTGTGCCGGAGTTAATGCCTATTACAACAGGGTTGGGAGAAATCTACCAGTATGTATTGCAGGTGATGCCCGGCTATGAAGATCGCTACGATGCGATGGAACTTCGTACCATACAAGACTGGATCGTGAAGCGGCAATTAGCTGGTACGCCTGGCATTATTGAGATTAGCAGTTTTGGAGGTCTTTTGAAACAATATGAAGTAGCCTTAGATCCCATGCTTTTGCAAAGTATGGATGTGACCGTAGCCGAAGTTTTTGATGCCTTAGCAAAAAACAACCAAAATACAGGGGGGAGCTACATCGAAAAACAAACCAATGCCTATTACATCCGCACAGAGGGGTTGGTGCGATCCATTGAGGATATCGAACAAATTCCTATTACTACGCATCAGGGCGTTCCTGTCCTCATCCATCATGTTGGCAAAGTAAGGTTCGGCAGCCCCAAGCGATTTGGTGCCATGACGATGGACGGCAAAGGAGAAGCCGTAGGAGGGATAACGCTCATGCTAAAGGGAGGTAACTCCTCAGAAGCCATCAAAAATGTACACGAACGCATCGCTTTAGTGGAAAAATCTTTGCCCGAAGGTGTAGCCTTATACCCTTACTTAGATCGATCTGTATTGGTAGGTAAAGCCATTGACACCGTCAAGAAAAACCTACTGGAAGGTGGTCTTATTGTGGTTTTTGTGCTCGTTTTATTGTTAGGTGACTTGAGGGCAGGGCTTATCGTTGCGTCCGTCATACCGCTAGCTATGTTATTTACGATCATTCTAATGAATTACTTCGGGGTATCGGCTAATCTGATGTCGTTGGGAGCGATCGACTTTGGCATTGTGGTAGATGGGGCGGTTATTGTGGTTGAAGGAGTCATGCATGGGTTGTTCACCTACTATGTAGGGCGCACCTTATCGCAGGCTGAAATGGACGATATGATTGTCACTTCCTCTGCCAAATTATTTCGGTCTGCTGTTTTTGGTGTGTTTATCATCCTAGTGGTTTTTGTACCCATTATGACCCTTACAGGCATCGAAGGCAAGATGTTTCGACCCATGGCGATGACTTTTAGCTTTGCTGTGTCGGGGGCATTGCTACTGTCGCTCACCTATGTGCCTGCGGTATCAGCCTTGGTGTTGCCTAAGACAATCAAATCACACACTTCTTTTGCCGACAAAATTGTAGGTGTTCTTCGCAAAATTTATCAACCTTCGTTGGAGCTGGCCTTGCGCCGCCCTGGATGGATATTAGGGAGTGCTTTGGTTGTACTAATAGGTGCCACGTTATTGTTCCGCACACTGGGGGCTGTATTTATACCTACCTTAGAAGAAGGAGATTTGGCCATGCAAATGGCGGTTCAACCCGGTAGTTCATTACAAGAAAGTGTCAAGACTTCTACCAAGGCTGAAAAGATACTCCTTGATAATTTCCCTGAAATCAAGCACGTGGTATCTAAAATAGGTACAGCAGAGGTGCCTACCGATCCTATGGCTATTGAAGATGCTGATATTATGATTATCCTCAAGGAAAAGCACGAATGGACAAGTGCTACCACCCGGGAAGAGTTGGTTGAAAAAATGAAGGAAAAACTATCAGACATTGCAGGCGCATCCTTTGAGTTTACCCAACCCATTCAGTTGCGATTCAACGAATTAATGACAGGTGCTAAAACAGATATAGCTGTTAAAATATTCGGAGAAGACACGGAAATGCTCAAAGAACTAGCGGATAAAGCCGCCTCATTAATTGTCAACATATCTGGTGCCGCCGATGTGAAAGTGGAACAAACAGATGGTTTGCCCCAATTGATGGTGCAATTCAATCGCTCCAAAATAGCGCAGTACGGGTTGAATATCGAAGACGTGAACACCTTGGTTCGAACCGCTTTTGCCGGAGAAACCGCTGGAGTGGTTTTTGAAAATGAACGCAAATTTGATTTAGTGGTTCGGCTTAACACAGCAGCTAGAGATGCCTTTGATTTAGATGAGCTTTTTGTACACCTACCTGATAATGCTAGTATCCCGTTGAGTGAATTAGCCAGTGTACAATATACAGAAGGCCCCATGCAAATCAGTCGCGAAGCAGCTCAGCGCCGTATCAACGTAGGTATCAACGTGCGTAACCGAGACATTGCCAGCTTAGTAGCTGATATAGAGCAAACCTTGCAGGCGCAACTTCATTTACCCGCAGGTTACTCCATTCGTTATGGGGGCGAGTTTGAAAACCTGCAAAAAGCCAGCCAACGGTTGGCGATTGCGGTTCCTGTCGCTTTGCTCCTTATCTTCGCCTTGCTTTATTTTACCTTTGGTAAAGTTAAATATGCACTCATGATCTTCACCGCCGTGCCTTTATCCGCTATCGGTGGAGTGCTGGCACTTTGGCTGAGAGGTATGCCCTTCAGTATTTCGGCTGGTGTAGGATTCATCGCACTGTTTGGGGTGGCCGTACTCAACGGTATCGTATTGATCAGCCATTTCAACCGCATGCGGATGGAAGATGGCTATACCGATATCCGCCAAGTAGTAGTCGAAGGGTCGCTGACCCGTTTGCGCCCTGTGGTGATGACGGCAACCGTAGCAGCGCTGGGGTTTTTACCTATGGCGCTTTCATCTTCTAACGGTGCCGAAGTACAGCGTCCTTTGGCAACCGTAGTAATTGGCGGGCTGATAACGGCTACGTTACTCACCTTGATTCTGCTGCCCGTATTATACTACCTTACCAATAAAAAGCTCAGCAAACCCGCTGCATCAGTTGCAACCTGCTTACTCATCGGGCTATCTTTTACCTATAGTCCTTCACAGGCACAAACGCCCGTACTGACGATGGAGGCGGCTGTAGCCAATGTACGAGCCAACCACCCGGCATGGCAGCAGGCAGAAAGGTACGAACAGTTGGCTACCATTGGTATGCAGGCTGCCGTGGAACGTCCACCACTCGACATCAACCTACAAGGAGGGCAGATCAATTCGCCTTTGTTCGATTACAACCTTTCCATCGTGCAGGGGTTGGGGAATCGTGCTGCCAACCATGCCCGAAAAGACTGGTACGCATCCCTCAAGAACCTTTCCAGTGCACAGAAAATTCGCTTACAGCATCAGTTGATTTATCAGGTGCAGCAGGATTGGTTGTCGTGGTACTATGCGGTTCGCCAAGCGGCCCCCTTAGCTACGCAGGCCAGCCAGTATCAACAAGCGTTAGATCGCGCTAAAGTGCAGTGGCAAGCAGGGGAAATTGACCGCCTCGCTTATGACCTTGTAGCGAGTCGATTAACACAGGTGCAAAACCAGTGGGCTTTGGCCCAACAGCAGGTGGTAGATGCTGCACGGGCTTTGTCTCAAAGTGCTTGGTTAGAAGGGGCTTTCACTATACCTGATGAAGTTCCTGACATCGCTTGGAATATGGCCACAACGCCTTTGCCTTTGCTTACCACAGAAAACGAACAAGCAAGGCGAGTAGCGGAAGGAGAAGTAGCTTTGGCGCAAGCAGCACTAAAACCAACTTTTTCCGTAGGATACTTTTTGCAAAGTATTCGCCCCGATTATACCTTTCAAGGAGGGCTGCTAGGGGTTTCTATTCCGGTATTCCAACAGGCTCAAAAAGCCCAGATTGAACAAGCGGAACACAAAGTGCTGATCGCCTCCCGGCAGTTGCAATGGCAGGAACAAGCCGTCAGCAAGGAATACCAGTTTGCCCGTTCCCAATGGGAAACCTTGCTCAACCAATGGGAACAACAATATCCTGCTCTTGTAGCACAAGCTGCTTCTATCAGAATGGTAGCTATGCAGCAACTTCAACAGGGGGAGGTGGATTACTTCCACTACCTCGTGGCCATGGATACGGCACTTCAGAATGAGCTGGCCGCCATCGACCTCGCTCATCGCTATCAACAAGCATTACTGAGGGTCACTTATTTTTCTACCAATTTCAACAATAATTAAACATGAAATCATATATCTTTTCAAGCATTCTTTTGATGTTCATCGTCCTTGCGGGCTGTGGAGATGCTGCCATCGAACCTACCGATTCACAGGAAGAAAACCCTGCTGAAACGATTGTCACACTGACCCCAGCACAGGAAAAATTGGCAGGTATTACCATTGGTAAAGCATCCCGTCGCAACCTGTCTGAGAAAATTGGCTGCACCGCTTACGTCGATATTCCCCCTTACAGTTTGGCATCTGTGTATGCACCTGTTCAAGGGTTTGTGCAGCAGGTCTCTCAACTACCGGGGGAGTTTGTGAAAAAAGGCGCCGTATTGACGACCCTACAACACCCCGATATTATCAATCTTCAGCAAGCGTTTTTAGAAAGCAGCAGCCAATTGGATTTTCTTGAAAAAGACTTCGCCCGCAAACAAGCATTAGCGGCAAGCGATGCTACATCGGCTAAAGTAATGGAACAAGCCCTTGCCGACTTGAATAAGGAAAAGGCTACGCAAAAGGGGCTAAAGGCGCAACTCAAGTTGTTGGGTGTCCGGGTGGATCAACTGTTGAATAGCGGTGAAATTCAGCCTACTATTGCCCTTGTCGCTCCTATCAGCGGATACCTCACACAAGTCAATGTGAACCAAGGAAAATTGGTGACACCCAATGATTTGCTCTATGAAATAATCGATAACCAACACGTGCATTTAGAACTGAATGTGTTTGCCAAAGACCTACCCGTTCTCAAAGAAGGGCAGCGAATTACCGCCCAAGTTCCTATAGACCAGAAGTATATGAAGCATCTGTACACCTTATCGGTAAGTCTATCGACTTGACGAACAAAACCGTGAGCGTACACGGGCATTTCAAAAACGAGCCAGTAGCTTTGCTACCGGGTACCTACCTACAGGCACAAATATTTACCGATAGTGCAGAACGCTGGGCGGTGCCAGAGTCGGCTATTGTTCGCGAAGGTGCCAGTACTTTTGTTTTTATCAAACGGGGTGATGGTTATGAAAAAACAGCCGTACAAATTGCGCCCCCCGTCGATGGATGGGTATCTATCCTCAATGAGGAAGCCATCATCGACAAGGAGCTGGTGCTGAAGGGTGCTTACTATCTGAACGTAGGCGAGTAGGGGGCATCATCAATCATCGTCCCCCGTTTCTACATTCACAGTAGCAAAGCTGCCAAAGATGTTGGAAGCGATACCGATGCGGATACCCCAATCGTAGTATTGCCCGTCGCGGAAAGCTGCTATGCCTTCCAAGCGGAGAAAGCGGAAGATATTATCAATGCCATACCCTACTTCTGTGTAGTGTTGGCTCTCGGGTGTATGCAGGTAGTTGACAAATAGGTTTTCTTTTGCTCCCGTCATTTGCACTTGCCAAATACGGGTAAACAGCAATTTGCGGAATTGGTAATGCCCATGAAGCGCCAGCCACCGGTCGCGGGTGCTGAAGCTATAATAGGGGAGTAGGCGGAAGGCACCAACAGGGTCGGCAGTGGTGAAAATCATCTGGTTGCCCTCGAAATGGCGGAAATCAGCCAGTCCTACATAGTCGTTTTTTAGGAACATGCCCAAATCTGCCTTGAGGTCAATTTTACCGCGTGCACCCGGCTTGATAGTATGTCTATACACTAAACCGAGTCGTTGAAAATCGGTGACGCTTCCATTGATGGACGGCAATCCTAAGCGATATTGGAGGGTGAAGGCAGGAGAAGAGTGGTCCAATGCCTCGCGCTCGCCATTCTTGATGCGGTATTGCTGCCAGGGTCTGAATAGGAAGGAGAACCCGGCGGTGGCTGCTTTTTCACTTATGGGAACGGGTTGGCCAGCCACCTCCGCAATTTGGGGGATATTTTCGGGGTATGTCCGTTTATCACGGGCAAAGATGCTGTAGTCCGTTGTGTTCAGGTGCGTAAGACGCTCTGCCCATTCTACCGACACCGTCAGGGCAGCGTTAGACCACCACTCTTTTTTGACGTTCGCACCTATGAACTTTTTCTCATATAATTGTACGAAATTGCGTTTTCCCAAGAGTGCGTAAAAGGTGTTGAATAACTCACTGACGGGTGCAGGTTCGTTGTACTGGCTGACAAATCGTCCTCCTTCCACCTGAAAACGGCGGGGGCTATGCTCGTCACCGCCTCGCAGGGATGCGTGACTTTTCCATACTAAACGATTCCATGAAAAACCATAGCGCGGCTGCCATCCCAACTCAAAGCGATTTTGCGCTCCTTTTTGGGTATAACGCAGCCCCGACGAAAGCCAATACCCTTCTACTGGATTGAAACCACCGTTATTGAGGCCATCGTAGTGCAGTTTTTTGCCTTCGCCAAGTTTGAAATAGGTGCCGCCTATCAAATCACCAAAAAAACTCCCCCCATTGGCTTTGCCTGGGTTTTTAACACCTTCTTCTGCTTCCGATGCTGCCTGAGTGGCTACTTGGGCTAAGGAATCAATCTTTACATAGCCCTTCACTTCGGCTTTTGTCAAGGGGACAGGCCGTATCACCGACCAGTAGGCGGAGTCGCGCCGGGTAGCCAATGAGTCAATCTCTTGGGTATAGTTGCTGACTACTTCCGGGGCATCTGTCGTTGCTTTTTCTTCTTTATCATATTCCCGCATCATCTGACGAACGTCTTTGCGGGTTAGTTCGCCACCGTTGTTTAGACGAGTTTCCCATTCAGACATATCCGACGAAGTGGCAGGTTTTCGCGCCGCCATTTCTTTTGCCAATTCACGGTGTATTTTTTCATCAACGACCTTAAAATCATACTGCAAATCTGGGTTGATACGTACTTCGTAATTGCTGAGTGTGGCTAAATATTTGTAATCAAAACCAAAGCCAAAGATTTTACCATTCACTAAATATTGGTGGCTTAATGGCAACCATACCGCGTCTTGGATGGGGGCAAACTGCTGTTTAATTTGGAAACGGATACCTAATTTATAGACATCCATATCCAAACTGTGGATACTCCAAAGGTCTTCCACAATGTAGATGTAACCGGAAAAAACATCATCCCCTTTGCTGCGGGGTATTACCTTGATTTTGTTTACATAATACCCCCGATCATTGAAAAAGCCAGCCAACTCAAATTTGTAATAAGCAAAGGCTTTGGTAGAAAGGGGAGAAATGGCTTGCGCAACTTCTGGTTCGTAGAAACTGCCGTATATGAACCCGTTGGGACTGGCACCTTGGTCTTCTCCAGAGGTGTAGATGGAAATCACCTTCTCGCGGAAAGTGGAGGGGCGTTCGTATTCAATAATGGAAACCGATTCGGAGGTGAAAGCGGTAGTAGAATCCGCTGCAACGCCTTCTTTCTCTAGTGTTTTGCGCACCAATCTCGGTGTTTTGAGCAATCGCCCGGAGCCTTTGATATACACTTGTGCCTTGTAATAATCTACCTGCTGCCTGTGAAAATCGGCTTTAGCAATGGCTTTGCGCATCACGGTATATGCGGGGTCTTCCCCACCGTCTATAACTTCTACCGTTGACAACTCTAAAACTTGGGGGCGAAGTGTGATATTCATATCTTTATTCAATTCGCCTATACTCACCCGTTCCACTTGGGATTCATACCCGAGGTGTTGAAAAACCACGGTATAATCCCCGGGCAACATCCGGAATTCGTAATAGCCATCAAGGTTCGTTACGGTACCCGAACCTAGTTCGTTGATGTAAATGGTAGCAAATTCCAAAGGATTACCCGCTTCGTCCCGCACATATCCTTTGATGCCTCCTGCAGTAAGTATCCCCACAGTGGATACGAATAGTAGTGTAAGTATGGATTTCATAGGTCTTTCAATGATTATGGTTCTTTGATAAATCTAGTGGTCGTATCGGGCTAGCGATGTGCAGCAGTGGCAGCTTTTAGCTGACAGACCCGGGTTTGCCGGGGCCGAGCGAATAGCGAGCTGTCCCGATGTTTTATCGGGATAGCGACCCAAAGGGTAGCCTCCACTAAAAAAGTCAAAGAACCAAAATTGTTACAAATAAGTATGTGCTAAAGTTAACAGTAACGAGAATAATGGCAGAAAAACATTGCCTGAATGGTGAAAAGAAAAGACAAATGGCTATTTTTTTTCTGTACTTATGGACAGAATGGATAAACTCTTATATTGGCTCATGAAACCAAAGGCTATGCTGAGATGAAATTTTTGTTATTGTTATCAAGTCTATTGCTCGCAGCTACCCAATGCCAAAAAGAAGACCTTTTTGAATGGGAGGCACCGTTTGAACTGGCCGTAGGCGAAGCCAAAGTGCATCGAGATAGTAAGACGGTGCTACAATGGGTATCGGTAAAGGAGGACTCTCGTTGCCCCAAAAACACAGCTTGTGTTTGGGAAGGGCAGGCCGTGCTGTCGTTGTCTTTGAATGAAACGCCCTTCGAGCTTACATTGCGCAAAGGCAAACCCGATCAGGCTAAGACCCTTGTAGGCGCGTACGTGGTGGAGGCTACCACCCTCACACCTTATCCGGAGGGGAACAAAATACCCACCGCATCCTATCGGCTAACGCTTGTTGTAAAACCCTTGTAAACCAACTTTTCGACCATGATATTTCCTATTGGCGACGACCAAGTGAAGGGAGGGTATTATCCTTTTTTTAGCTATGGGTTCATCTTGCTCAACGTAATGGTGTTTGTCTATCAGGCTAATTTAGGGATACCGGGCTTTGAGGTGTTTGTAAACACCTATGGCAATACACCTGCACAGACCCTTCAAGGGCAGCATTTGTCAACGCTGCTGACAAGCCTTTTTGTGCACGGCAGTTGGATGCACCTCATCGGGAATATGCTCTTCCTCTGGATTTTTGCTGACAACATTGAAGCTACTATTGGCAACTTCCGATTCCTTTTCTTTTACCTAGCCGGAGGGTTGGCAGCCCATGCGGGGCATATCGGGTTCAACCTGTACAGCGATATTCCTACCGTAGGTGCCAGTGGTGCCATCTCTGCGGTGATGGGGGCTTATTTGGTGATGTTTCCCACCTCCCGTATCAAAATGCTGGTATTGGTTTTTCTGGTGCGCATACCTGCGTTTATCTTCCTCGTTTTCTGGATTGTGCAGCAAGTGTCATTGGGCCATGAATCACTCAGCCAAATGGATGCTTCTGGCGGGGGCGTGGCTTGGTGGGCACACGTAGGTGGGTTTGTATTCGGTGTCTTAGCCGGACTGTATTACAGAACGAACTATCCCCGCAACCGAGAAGATCCATACCATGCTACCTTGCTTTGAAATAGTGGGTGACGCTTAGCTCCGCATCAATATGCCCATTTGAGGTAAATAGCACCCCAAGTAAACCCGCCTCCAAAGGCTGTGAGTATGATATTGTCGCCTTTTTTCAGTTGGTCTTCGTAGTCCCAAAGACATAGCGGCAGGGTAGCGGCGGTGGTATTGCCGTACTTGTGGATATTGAGCATGACCTTTTCCATAGGGAAATTTGCCATACGTGCTACTGTTTCGATAATGCGAATGTTGGCTTGGTGGGGCACTAGCCAACGCACGTCACCTTCTGCAAGACCGTTGCGTTCCATCACACGGGTGACTACATCGCTCATGCCTGTTACGGCCGCCTTGAAAACGGGGCGCCCATTTTGAAAGGCGAAGTGTTCGCGAGCCATCACCGTTTCTATGGTAGCGGGTTTGAGCGAGCCACCTGCTTTGAGGTGTAAAAATTCCGCTCCAGACCCATCGCTTTGGTGGATATAGTCCACAAAACCATTGCCTGATTCATCAGGTTCTAGCATGACGGCACCAGCGCCGTCACCAAAAATAATACAGGTGGTACGATCTGTATAATCAATGATGGAAGACATTTTGTCGGCACCGATGACGATCACTTTTTTGTGGGCACCACTGGTCACAAAGTGCGCTCCTGCAGTAAGTGCGTAAAGGAAACCCGAGCAGGCAGCATTCACATCAAAACAGAAAGCATTTTTCATCCCAAGTTTATCGGCAACGAGATTAGCCGTATCGGGGAAAGGCATATCCGCCGTCACTGTTGCACAAATGACTAGTTCAACTTCTTCGGGTTGGGTATTGGTTTTTTCCAACAATCCACGTACAGCTTCGATACCCATCACGGAGGTGCCTTGGTTTTCTCCTTTCAAAATGTGGCGTTCCTTAATACCTGTACGGGAGGTGATCCATTCATCATTGGTGTCCACCATAGTAGCCAACTCTTCGTTGGTCAGTATGTAATCGGGAACATAACCTTGTACCCCTGTGATAGCTGCACGTATCATGCTGAGAAATTATTCTGATGAAATTGACGACAAAGTCTTGTGTAATTGGTAGGAATAAGGAAAACTCATTTTTTCCATCCCTTACGTTGAGACGTTACCGTTGTTGGTGTTGAAAAACAGCGCAAGGTAAGAATATCTTATGAAAATTTGTAGATTGCAGTCTTTTGATGCTCTAGTCAGATAAGTCTATTGAAAATCATGGAAGAGATCACCCACTATGGCTTCAACAGCCTTCTGCCGCCCTTGATCGCTATTTTATTGGCCATTTGGACACGGCAGGTATTCATATCCCTGTTGCTCGGTATCTTCATCGGGTGGACAATGCTCAACAATTGGCATCCCATCTACGGGTTATTTGATACGCTCCAAGCGTTAGTGGATGTGTTTAAAGACCCGGGAAATACCCGTACCATCATGTTTTGCGCCTTAGTAGGCGGATTGATTATCTTCATGCAGCGGTCGGGGGGTGTTGCGGGTTTTATCCAATTGGTTCAGCGCCGTCTCAAGCGGTACGAAGGCAGCGATCATGCTTCCGGCAAGGTAGTGGTGGCGCTGCTAGCTTGGCTGACAGGGGCACTGATCTTTGTAGAATCGAGCATTTCAGTATTGACAGTTGGGGCTTTGTACCGGCCATTATTTGATAAACTGGGGATTTCACGGGAAAAACTAGCCTATATAGCAGATTCCAGCTCCGCCCCTAGTAGTATTCTTATTCCATTCAACGGCTGGGGGGCTTTTATTATGAGTTTGTTGGCGGCTCAAGGTTTTGCCGATCCCTTTGCTACCATGATTCAATCATTGGGGTGGAATTTTTATCCTATCATTGCCTTGCTCATGGTGCCGTTAGTCATTGCCTGGAAAAAGGACATAGGCCCCATGCGGCAAGCGGAGGAGCGAACAGCCACGGGTAAACTACTCTGGGATAATGCCCAGCCTATGGTGGCCGATGAATTGACGGAACACCCCATCGCGCCTGGTGTAACGCCCCGAGCTATGAATATGGTGGTGCCTATTCTCATCATGGTGGTGCTGATGCCAGTTATGTTGGCTTATACGGGGTGGAATGAAGTGGCCTCGCCCACTCCTCTCAGTAGGTGGGAGCACCTACTCATGGCTATTGGTAATGGATCGGGTTCTACGGCGGTGTTGACGGCTGTCACAGGGGCTTTACTTACCAGTATGCTTTTTTACAAAGTACAAGGCATCATGGGCATCCGCGAAATGGTGGATCTCACCTTAAAAGGTATCGCAGGCATGATACCCCTATCGCTGCTTATGCTGCTCGCGTTTGCCATTGGTGCGCTTTGCAAAGAAGAACTCGGTACAGGGCAATATGTGGCAGCGGTGACTAAGTCGTGGCTTTCGCCAGGGCTGGCTCCCTTGCTCATATTTGTCATCAGTTGTTTTGTGGCTTTTTCAATTGGCTCCTCCTGGGGTACGTTTGGCATCATGATTCCCATAGCGGTAGGCATGGGGCAGGAGATGGGCGCCGATATGCCCATTGTTATAGCTGCAGCCTTAGGGGAGGCGTTTTTGGCGATCACTGCTCCCCTATCAGCGATACGACCATCCTTTCATCTATGGCTTCAGCTACCGACCACGTGGATCATGTAAAAACCCAGATGCCTTATGCGCTACTGGCTGGGGCGATAGCGGCGGTAGGTTACCTTATCATTGGATTCATTTGATATGTCTTGGACAGAACTTACCTATTGGCAGTGGACATTGCTTTGCACGGGGGGCATGTTGATAGGCATGGCAAAAGCGGGCTTGAAAGGCTTGGGGCTTATCGTGGTGGTTTTGTTAGCGCAAGTATTCCCCGCCAAATATTCTACGGGGTTGGTGTTGCTGCTACTCATGGCTGCCGACCTCATGGCGGTAGTCTATTATCGACGAGATGCTCATTGGCCCGTAGTATGGCGGCTGATGCCTCCTGCGCTGCTGGGTATTTTCTTAGGAGTATGGATGGGTGAAAGTATGGACGACCTTACCTTTCGTAGGGTACTAGCATGGGTCATTATTGTAGGGTTAGTCATGATTATCGGGATGGAATATCGGCCTCCCTCCCAGCGGGTAGTACGGCATCCTATTGTTAGTGGTTTGGCAGGGTTGGCAGGCGGGTTTACCACGATGGTGGGCAATGCCGCAGGGCCTGTTATGTCGCTTTATCTTCTAGCGGCACAGTTGCCAAAGCTAGCTTTTCTCGGCACATCTGCTTGGTTTTTCTTGCTCATGAACTGGGTGAAACTACCTTTTCATATATGGTCTTGGCGAACGGTGTCCGTTCAGTCGTTTTGGATAGATGTTTTTGCTTTACCTTTTGTGGCAATTGGCTTTTTTGCAGGCATTCGCATTATTCGTTGGATTCCCGATAAGGCATTTCGCTATTTTGTGATGATCGTGACGGCGATTGCAGCGGTGAGGATGCTGGTGTGAATTCATCGCGTGTAACGCAAAAAAGGCAGTGCAACTCAAAAGTTACACTGCCTTTTTTTGCCAATTTGTACCTTGCACAGGAGTTAATTAGCTCCCAATATTTCAGCTACCTTTTGTTCAAGTTGCTCTCCGCGCAGACCACGAGCCAAGATGCGGCCTTCTGCGTCGAGCAGCACGGTATGGGGAATAGAACTGACGCTATAGAGTTTGGCTACCGCGTTTTGCCATCCTTTCAAATCGCTGACATGCAGCCAAGGAAGACCATCTTGCTCAATAGCACCTAACCAGCGTTCGCGGGAACTATCGAGGCTGACGCCTAATATTTCAAACCCTTTGTCCTTGTAGGCTTCATAGACCCGCTTCACATTGGGATTTTCACGACGGCAAGGGCCGCACCAGCTTGCCCAAAAGTCCACCAATAAAAGTTTGCCCCGAAGGCTACTCAACTGAATAGGATTACCATCGGGGTCGTTTTGGCTGAAATCGGGAGCTTCTCCACCTACTGTGAAACTGGCTTGTGCTTTCACCTGCTGAGCTAAATCAGCTGCTGCCTGTGGGTCTTGAGCCTTGAAATGGTTGACGAACCGATTGGCGTAGTGCGCAAATGCAGGGTGCTTTTTTTGCGACAAATGGGCGATGATTCCACCGAGTGCTAATTTTTCAGCTATACCACCTTCCGGCAATGGTGCTAACGCAGCATCTACGGCCGCGATGAATGGAGCAGCGTCCGCAAATACAGAGGACAAAGTGGTGGTATAACTCTTAAAGGATTCATATACCCAAGGAGAGTTGTGATACTGCTCGTCTTTCCAGTCCACAAAGCGGAAGAACTCATTGATGAAATACGATAATTCATCCTGATATTTTTCGGTGCCGTGGTTGAAGAAACTCAAGTAGGTGTTAAATGCTGCTACGCGCCCCAAAAATGGATTGGCCTTGCGCAGCGAATCTAATAGCTGCATCCGTTGCTTATCTACATCAGCCATCATGGCGATGCCCTGCTGTTTTTTTTCTTCGGAACGCACCCCAAGGCGATACAGGTTTACCGCTTCTTGCGAGCGTTGGTTTAGTTGGGCAAACTCATTTTTTAGTGCCGTGTATTGGTCGTTGATAGGCGAGTTCAGTACCATAGAAGGCAATGCCCCTGTACAGCTTTCTTGCAATACGACACCCGATTCTCCGCCTAATATCCATGGCTTGAGGTGGGTAGCATCTGGCCCGAAGTAGTAGAAATGATGCCCTTCGGCGGGGAGTTTGAAGGTGAAGGTGTCGCCAACGGCGCTAGCTGTATAGACAGGTTTGAAAGTCGTACCATCAAAGGTATAAAGCGACAAATCCTGCGTACAACCTTTCGTTTTAGCTTCCACGGTGATGGTTTTTTGCCCATAGACACCGGTAAAAAGCATAGTTGTTAAAATGGTGGTAAGAATCCGTAACATATCGTGAAGTCTCTTTAAAATATAAGCATAAAGCCTCTGAAACGATAAAAAACAATGCAAAGGTATCCATAGTTGCCCGTAAAGACAAATAACGTATAGTAGATAGGGCACTTTCTGCATCAGGAAGTTGTGAAGGACTCACGTGAGCAAGGGGAGCGTTTTTAAGGGAAGCAGCTTTTCACGTCGATTCGTCTATCAAAATAGCAAACTTATCGAAAGGTAGCTACCTTTGCCAACTAGTCACTTTTACAAGTGTTTTAAAAATCATAAACAATACCAACGTATGGAAACGCACCGTACCTGGCGCATGGGGGGTAACCCGGGCAACCCGTTAGGGAGCATTGGCAGCCTCATTATTGCCGTTTTGTTCATCGTGGGGTTATTCTGGTTTTTACAGTTCCTTTTTCGCCTACTTTGGATCATCATGCCTGCGGTACTCATCGCTACTGCTATCATCGACTATAAAGTCATATTGGGCTATTTGGGTTGGATAGGCAAGCTTTTTCAACGCAGCTTACTTTCAGGCCTTATCGCTGGGGGGCTTACCATCGTGGGGGCACCTTTGGTGTCGCTTTTTCTTTTGGGGCGGGCACTCTTAGGGCGTAAAGTAAAACAATTTGAAGCCGAAGCTACCCGTCGGGAACAAGGCGAGTTTGTAGAATACGAAGAGGTCGAGGAAGAGGAAACCCCCATAGAACTACCTCCCTTGATCGGCCTACACAACCCAAGGCCACGAACAAGAACGACTATGAAGACTTGTTTTGAATAGCTTCATATTGAACTAAATCAAAACGCCCACTGTTTGGCAGGCATGGAAACAATAAGCAACAAAACAGCCCTCATTACAGGAGGCTCTAAAGGAATTGGTTACGGGATAGCGGACGCGATGGTTCGCGAAGGTATGAACGTAGTCATCACTAGCCGACACGGATCGAGCAATACAGGCCGCTGATAAACTAAATGGCATAGGGATTGGCCGTGCTATTGGCTTGGAAGTGGATGTACGTGATTTTCCTGCACAACAAGAAGCCGTTGCGCAAACATTAAAGGCTTTTGGTTCCTTGGACGTAGTGATTGCTAATGCGGGGGTAGGTCATTTCGCATCTATACAGGATATGACCCCTAGCCAATGGCAAGAAACCATTGATATCAACCTAACGGGAGTGTTTTACACCACGAAAGCTGCATTGCCTGCACTTATTGATAGTAAAGGCTACCTCATTACCATTGCCAGTCTCGCGGGGACGAATTTTTTTGCTAAAGGAGCTGCTTATAATGCTAGTAAATTCGGTTTAGTCGGTTTTACCCAAGCGGTCATGCTCGATGTACGTCAACAAGGAATAAAAGCTACTACCATTATGCCATGGTTCGGTGGCTACTTGGTTTAATAACCACCACCCCAGCGAAGCAGACGCATGGAAAATTCAACCCGAAGATATGGGGCAGTTAGTAATTGATTTATTAAAAATGCCTGCTCGTACCCTGCCTTCCAAAGTGGAAGTACGCCCCACTATGCCCCCGCAGTAGGGGTAGGGCTGCCACAGATTGACTTCTCAAGTAATGATTAAATAGATCACCATCAAAAAAAACGGTGTTTTCTTAGACATACTCTTATTCAAGGGGGTAAACCAGCACATTACTCAACGAAAAAATTCCATATCCGCCTGCTATGTTGGTGTGTACCGTTACTGGTTCGGCAAAAGGGTTGTCTAATGCATTGTAATATTGATCTTTGGAACGATAGTAAAGGAAGGCATCTCTTGTTAGTTGATGCAGGTGCACCTCAATATTCTCATCCGACTCTGCACGGTAGGAAGAGAAAGCTCTGAGTTGATATTTGCCGTCGGTGAAACCTTCATCTGAGAAAATAAAACTGTATTTGTCCCCGTAAGAAAGGAGGGGGTCGTTACTGTCTAGGTATAATTGGTTTATGTACTGGTACAAGGTGTCTCCATTATTATCTAATTCGATAATATGCTGGTAAACATTGATGCCATAGTAATTTACCTGATTGGGCGTGGTATCTTCTATATCGACTGTGATTTCATCTACCCGATACCCTTCGGTATCGATAGTGCCTTCTAATTCATAAACAGCGTTCGTAATGCGTGGCTGTTGCGGCATTTGCTGGATAGCCTCCACTGTTTCAAATCCGGGTACGGATACTTCTAATCGGAAAGCGTTGCTGGTTTGCCCACTGAGAGGCGTAGGTAACATAGCGGTGTATTGTTTTGTATCCGTGTCGAAGTTGAGTGTGGTAAGTAAGGCATCGTTTTGGTAAAGATTCACCACAGCATCTTCTGGTAGTTGATAGGCCGTATCTGCCTCCAAGATGCTTTTGCTGTTGCTGACAAGAACAGATAAAAAGGAATCTCCTGCTTGCATTTCGCTAAAAATAGCGGGTAGCGATTGGTGTTCCGGCAGCTCCACTTCTACGACTTGGGAAAAGAAGTCCTCGTCACAAGACTGGAGGTATAAACTGGAAGCGATAAGCAGAAGGGCGAAATATTTATACATGGTATTGTTTTTTCGGGGGGTTAAAACTTAAATTGGTAGCTCACGGAAGGGATGATGGGCAATATGCTGATTTCCTTGAACACGGGGCCGTTGTCGAAAAAGTTTCCTTGATCGTCGTAACCCGTATCCCTATCGGAGATAATGTAATAAGGATTGTTGTGGTTGTAGGCGTTGTAAGCCCCCACTACCCACTTGCGTTCCCATTTTGGTTTTTTCTTACGAAATTCCAAACTGATATCCATTCGGTGATAATTGCTCATGCGGAAAGCGTTTTTCTGGCCGCCGCTTTGTATTTCCTCAAAGTAAGTGTTGTTTTGATCCCAACGATACGCTTGTTCTGGATAGCTAAATGTATTGAGCGTAATGGCGTTTCCTGTACCATACACCCACGCCGCAGAAAGGCCGATTTTCTCATTGAAATCATGGTTGACCACCACTGAGATGTCGTGTCGTCTGTCATAGCGAAAAGGGTAGCGGTTGCCGCTGTTGATTTCATCAAACTGCCGCCAGTTCCAGCTTAGGGTATAGCCTATCCAACCCGTTGTTTTGCCGCTCTTCTTTTGCAGAAAGACCTCCAAACCATAACTTTCCCCTCTGCCTTGGGTCACTTTAGATTCCCAGTCGTTTTCCAATCCAAAAAGAAAACTGGCACCTTCCTTGAAGGAAATGACATTATCCATTATCTTGTAGTAGCCTTCTACGCTGAACTCATACTGGTCTTTGAAGGTTTTGGCAACGCCCGTAGCTACTTGCCAGCTTTGTTGGGGCTTCACCTTGGCTGTACTGGGCACCCATAGGTCGGTGGGAAGCGTGAGCGCCTCGCTGGTTAATAGGTTGATGTACTGCGTCATGGTACTGAAGCCTGCTTTGAGTGCTACTTCGTCGTTCAACAGGTAGCGCAGTCCTATACGCGGTTGGATGGACGTGTAAAATTCATCGTCCACCGCAAAAGCGGAAGCGTGTACCCCCGCGTTGATTTTCAATGCTCCCAGTGAAAAATCATCCTCTGCATACAGGAAGAACTCGTTACTATAATCATTATCCGAGCCGATGAGGGTATCGATATTGAAATCCTGCCCATCTTGCAATGCCAAGTTCAAGGCACCAGGCCGATAGGTATGGTTCGTCCAGCCCCCACCAAAGCGGATGTAATGGTCGGGATTGGGGATATAGTCAAAATCTATCTTCCCCCCTACGTCCTCGATGCCGGAAATATAAAGCGCGGAGAAGCGGTCGCTGGTGCCATCCTGATTTTTATCTTCGCTTTGCGCATTGATGTCTATGTTGTATTTGCTGTAAGTAAGGGTGGTATTGGCAAACATACGGGGCGATAGCTGCCAGTTCCAGCGTGCGGCGGAAATTAAGTTACCCCAATTGATGCCACCACCAAAGGAGCCAAACTCATCGGATATTTTATTATTAAACACATCCGACCCCGTATAGGCACTTAGGAAGAGGCGGTGTTTGTCGTTGATCTTGTGTTGCACCTTGGCGTTTAAGTCGTAAAAGTAAAGTGCGATGTCAATATCTTCGCCAGGCAAGCTTTGGGCGGCGATGATTGGCTTGAAAATAAGGTCGGCATAGGTTCTTCTGCCGGATACTAGAAAGCTGGTTTTGCCTTTCTGGATATGCTCTGAAAGCGTTAGTTTGGAAGAGATAAGACCCAGCGAGCCTTCCCCATGCCATTCTTGTAAGTTGCCTTCTTTCATGTTGATTTCCAATACACTCGACAACCTCCCGCCATATCGCGCTGGAAAACCACCTTTTGTCAACGTGACATTTTTGATAGCATCTGCGTTGAAGACAGAAAATATGCCCAGCAGGCTCACATTATAAACAGGCACCCCATCCAATAGTATTAGATTCTGGTCGGGGCTGCCACCGCGTACATAGAGGCCGTTTTGTCCTTCACCTCCCGACTGTACGCCTGGCAGTAATTGCAAAGCTTTCAGTACGTCCACCTCGCCCAGTAGGGCCGGTATTCGCTTTATCTGCTCCACAGGTACCTCCACGCGGCTCATTTGGGTTTGTTGTTCTATGCGTTCCGTCCGTTCCGCTGTTACTTCCACTGTAGCCAGTTCCACATAAGGTGCCAGACTGATTGATAAAGTCGTGTTTTTATCCAATAAAAAGCGCTCTTCCCGCGTCTGAAACCCGATGTAACTGATTTCAAGCGACACAGAATCTGTTGGTAGCGTAAGGCTAAAAAACCATACGTATTCGTCACCGTACCTTCGCCCGATCGACTGTCGAATACATTGGCAGCGATCAATTTTTCACCGGATTCAGCGTCCTCCACGTAGCCACTGATGGTGTATTGTTGCTTGTACCAATAGCAATGGCAGTAGCAAGCAGCCCAAAAGGGAGATTTTTTTCATATTGTAAGAGTAGTTTGCAAACGGGGAAAAACCTGACTGTGGCAATCGGACAACCCAGCGTAGTCCGATTACTAAAGATCAAGTTTACCGTTTTCAAAAGTAAAAAGGGATAAGATGTAGCCTCATCTTCGAAGCACCCTTTAAAGACGGAAAACCGAAGTAAATCGTTTGTCTTGACCTATTTTTTAACATTTTAAAAATACTTTGGGTGCTGAGTATGGTATCATGCTGGCGGTGGTTGTTTCACCATTTGCCCAACCCATTATCCATATTTGGCAATAGCCCCTCCAAAGTATAGGTGTTTTGAAAAAATGCGCTATTATTGCACTCTTTCTTGTATTATCCATCACATTTTCCGGCTATGAACAGACGTCAACTTCTCCGCCAGGTCCGTATTGAGTGCCGGGGCACTCTCTATCGGGCAAGCCGTGCGTGCCACCTCATTGGCCGCCCAACATCTACCCGATGCAGGATACAAACACTCTGCTTGCCGCTGGTGCTATCAAGATATTCCTTGGAAGAACTCTGCGAACGTGGCTTAGATATTGGCCTACAAAGCATAGAACTCCTCCGCCCCGATGAATGGCCTGTGGTATTGGCAGCGGGTTTGGAATGTGCCGTGGCCACCGACAGCTTTTGTAGTATCACCGAGGGGTTTAATGATAAGAAGAACCACGCTGCCCTTCAAGCCCAATACCCCGAACTGATCCGTAAGGCGGCGGATGCAGGCATACCTAATGTCATTTGTTTTAGCGGCAATCGCAAAGGCATGAAAGATGAAAAAGGTATGGATAATTGTGCCCAAGGGTTGGCTCCTTTAGTGCGCGAAGCGGAAAAAGCAGGCATCACCATTATCATGGAACTCCTCAATAGCCGCGTAGATCACAAAGATTATATGTGCGACCATACAGAATGGGGCGTAGCTTTAGTCAATAAAATCGGCTCACCTAACTTCAAACTGCTCTACGACATCTACCACATGCAAATCATGGAGGGAGACTTGATCCACACCATTCGCGAACATCATCCGTTCATTGCTCACTACCATACAGGGGGCGTGCCGGGTAGAAGAGAGATCAACTCTTCTCAGGAAATTCACTATCCTGCTGTTGTGAAAGCCATTGCCGAAACGGGCTATGCTGGTTTTATTGGTCAGGAGTTCATACCCTCTTACCCCAATAAAATCGAAGCCTTGGAGGAGGGGCTATGGATTTGTGCCGCTTCTTAGGAGATGGAAAAATTGGTTCTTTGACAAAAAGTGTGGAACATCCGGCCTAGCGATGTGTAAGGGTGGCTATCCCGATTTTTATCGGGAGAAGCCAGATGCCGATCCCGATAAAAATCGGGAGAGGCAGCCGGAGCGAAGAGCGAGCCCTGAAACGTAGCGCCCGAAGGAGCATTTCCACCACACAAATTGTCAAAGAACCGAAAAATTCATATACTGCCATACTGTCGCATCTCCAAGGCTGTTTTTCCCCAGGTTACATTGGGAATACTATGTTGAGCAAAAGCATCCATCGCTTGCTTCCAAAGCCCAGCATCTTGGGTAAGCCGACTGATTGCCATCTGATTACCGATATGCGATGCGAGAAGTGCAGTAGGCGGCGCATCACCCTGCACCAAAAGTTGCAGTTGCTTCACAGCCTCGTCTATCCAGCGGCGGGTGGGAGAAACGGCATACACATCCAATAAAGCACGAATCAATCCAATCGTATCCGTAGCCGTAAATGGTTGTTTTATCAAAAGGAGTCGTTCCAAATGCTCCTCGGCTTTTTCAGAAAGACCGCTTCACCTGTGGCTGTATAAGTCTGCGCGTATGCGGACACCATTAGGGCGTTTTCACTTACTACCACGGTATCATTATAGGGTAGTGCTGGCCGCTGCTTCCTGATCTCTAATAATTGATCGCGCCCTTGTTTCATCACGCTATAGAAGGCATCCCTGTCCATTTTCAAGGTATCGGCATACGCAAAGCGGTCGTGGGGCTGGTGTAATACGTTAATTCCTTGGCGATTCCCCTCGTCCGACAAGTCAAAGAAATCGCAGAAAAGCGCGGCTCCTTCACCCAATGTGGCCACCACTTCTTCTTTGCGCCAAGCATAATATCGCCAAGATTCGTCTTCACCTATGGAGGTAATGAACCACCCGTTGCTGTTGGTCATTTCCTTTTCTACAAAAAAAGTGTCTGATAAAGTGTCCGCCGATATTTTCTGCCCCGAAGCTGATGAGATATTGCGCCAGCAATTGAATAAACAGTGCATTGGTGGAGAGCGTTTTGCGGCCATTTGCCCACAGCCACTGAGGGTCTTCGGTATATTCAAAGATGCCACCCCTAGTTGATCGAAAATACCACCCCGTAGCATTTGATTTAAGGTGTGCCGCACATGGAGCAGGGCGCGTTCATCTTGTCTGTCCACCCCGTAAGCCAACAAAAATTGTAGCGAAGGAATATGGGGTGTCTTCTCTTTTCCCAAAGCCACCATAAAGCAAGTCTGCCTCGGCTAGCGTGTTGCGATAAACTTGCTGGAGCAACGCTTCGGCGAAAGTAGTCACCTCTTGCATGGTATTATCGGGAATTGAGGTATAAAACAGCGCGTCCTATATGGTTGATGCACATTCGACGCGCTGTTAAGAGATGCTGAACATAGCATCTCTTAATACCATAACCGCGCCTTATCGCCATACATTATACCCACCCAGCAGGTTGTAGAGCTTGCTAAAGCCCGCATCTGCCATCGTATTGCAAGCCGTTACGCTGCGGCGACCGCTACGACAATATACCAAGTAGGTCTTGTCTTTATCTAAAGATGCAATCTTTTGCTGAAAAGAGGATCCATAACATTGATCTGAATAGCTCCTTCTATCATACCCATCGCCGTTTCCTGAGGAGTACGCACGTCTAAAACGACCACATCGTTTCCACCCATCAGTTGCTTGAAGCCCGCTACATCTACATTGGTGAACGGCGAGCCAGTTGGTACCGAAGTTGATTGCGAAACGGTGGTTGCGGCAGGCGCATTAGACTTTGTTTGCTGCGACTGACAGGAAAAGGCCACCAGCACAATGGCTACGGTAGCTACGAATTTCATGATTTGCATAGATGTATTGTTGTTAGTTTATTTAATGATCAGTGGGGTGGTTGCGCTGTATTTGTTGTTCAGCACCAAGGTAAGCATGTACATGCCAGCGGGTAGGTCAGGCAAGCGCACATGCAGGTTGCTTTTTCCTTCCGATTGGCGTGTGTACCATTCGTTTAGCACCAATCGGCCTGTTGTGTCAGACATAAGTACATCGATGGTGCCAGTCTCAGGTAACTGCATCTGCAAACGGATTCGTTCTCCACCACTACTTGGGTTTGGAGATGCCAAAAAGTTAAAATCGTGATAGCTACCCGGCAATATTTGTTCGGTGGCAGTTGAGTTATTGCGGACGAGGTTTACCTTGAAAACCGTGGTAGAAGCCGATGTCACTCCTGTGTTGTTTACCGAGAAAGGGTTGGTGGAGGGGCTGCTTATTCCTCCCACGATATACCCTAATAATACACTGTCAGTCGTTATAGCTTCTAAATTGACAATGCCGGGCGCCGCCTGTTCCAGTGATTCATTTATCACAAACTCCGCGCTGGCACCTAGGTATCCGGGCATTTCCACAGGCAAGACAGCTTCTTCCATGACACCATCTGTACCCCGACTCACGCGGCTTATCGTCCTTACAAATGGCACATTATCATCTTGTACCAGCTCCCCATTCTGGTAGTAATATTGACTAATGCCTCCGAAAAAAAGATTGTGCATACGCCCACTTTCATACAGAGGCACATGAGCCGTATGGTAATTGCATAAATACTGGTTAAAGGTTGTTTGCGGAAAATACCCCGCTTCCGTAACATCTATGGGGTATAAAAAAGGCAGGTCTTCATTGATTTGGAATACACCTGAAAACAAGGTGTAGCCCAAAGTGCCATCTGGAAATATTTGTGGCAGCATATTATAGTCTCTGCGGTGAAGATGAACAGGGTCTGTCCATTCTTCAAACGTATCTATCGTCCAGCCTGCATCCGATTCTGATAGAGAAAATTTACGGATGGCATTGGTATATGTTTGTACAAAGGTAGGGTGATTCATGGGGTTGTAACGGCCTTCAAAGCGATGTCCGCCTGCTAAAATATAATGGTCGCCTATCATACCTAATACACCGCCCGTTACGGCCATGCGTTCATCCATTATCTGGGTGAAAAACGGAGCGATGTCTTCCCCCTGAAGAATGGCTGCTGTCAAGCCAGGGATATCCACTAACGTAAGATAAGGAAAAGTGACATGATCCCCCTGCGACGCACTGAAGGCATACCCACCTACGATGACTAAAGTGGCTCCGTTTTGGAAAAATTGCATATTGGTAGCCTGCAACTGTTCCTGTAACTCCGTGGGTAGCGTATGGATATCTGCTGACCATATCGAACCCGATTCAGGTTCCACTAACTCTATTCGTGTGTTGTTATAAGCCGCTGGAAACGAATTGAAGGGCTGTCTGGCATGAAGCCCATCCCTCCGCCCACCAAGAATCAGCCAATACGATTGATGTTGCGCATGTACAAATGAATGAATACCCTCGAAATTAGGTATTTCAATTGGAACAACTTGCACTTCATAACCAAAAGAAGTGTCCTGTGCCAGCAAATACCCAGATGGGACAACCAAAGCAAGAACGACTATCAGTATTTTGTGGATCATCCTGAAACTTTAAACAACTGCACCACCCGTACAGGTGGTGCAGCTTTATCAATTAATGAAAGGTAAAAATATTTGGAAATACCTAAACAACCGCCGCTACGGCCTGATCGATCACCTCCTGCGTCAGCGACGATGGGCAAGCGTAATCCGTTATCGGCATATTGCTTTTTTCTATGGCCGGCCAGCCGTTGGTGATGTCCACCACATGACGGAAGCCACGCGCTTGCAAAATAGAAGCCGCCACCATGGAGCGGTATCCGCTGCGGCAGTTGATGTAGTAGGTAGCACCTCGTTCCAAGCGGTTCATGTTGTTGTTGATGTAGTCCAACGGGAAGTTGGTAGCACCTACCACGTGCTGCGACAGGAACTCGGAAGGCTTGCGCACATCCAGTACCACACCGTCGAAATCACCCGCCATTTTTGCTGCCAGTGCTTCGGCTTGTATGGTTTGGGTACTGTCTGTTTCCTTACCGGCTGCTTTCCAAGCGGCAATGCCTCCTGCCAAGTAGCCCAAGGTATTGTCGTAGCCCACACGCGACAAGCGGGTCACCACTTCCTCTTCGCGCCCTTCGGGGGCGATGAGCACGATGGGCTGCTTCAGGTCGGTAATCAATGCACCTACCCACGGAGCAAAACTGCCGTCGATGCCGATAAAGATGGAATTAGGTACGTGTTCAGCCGCGTATGCTGCCGAATCGCGCACATCCAACATCAGCGCTTCCTCAGTTTCTACCAACTCTTCGAAACGCGCTGGGGTCAACGCTACGGTGCCTTTTTCCAATACCTCCTCAAAGCTATCGTAACCGGATTTATTCATCATCGCATTTTTCGCGAAATACTGGGGGGGCGGTGTCAATCCTGCTGTCACTTCTGCCACAAACTCTTCCTTTGTCATATCAGCACGCAGGGCGTAGTTGGTCTTTTTTTGGTCACCCAAATAACCCCAAGTGTCCGTACTCAGGTTCTTACCACAGGCTGAACCCGCGCCGTGAGCCGGGTAAACGATCACATCGTCTGCCAAAGGCATAATCTTGTTGCGTAAGCTGTCGAACAGGAATCCCGCCAAATCCTCGCGGGTTATCTGCCCTTGCTTGATGGCCAAATCAGGGCGGCCTACATCGCCTAAGAACAAGGTGTCACCACTGAAAATAGCGTAATCCTTGCCACTTTCATCCCTCAGTAGGTAGGTGGTACTTTCCATAGTATGCCCGGGGGTATGAAGCACTACAAAGGTGAGTTTACCAACCTTCAATTCCTCACCATCCTGAGCCGAATGAATGGCATACTCGGTACTCGCATTGGGGCCATACACGATGGTAGCACCCGTTTTTTTCGCCAAGTCCAAATGGCCACTCACGAAATCAGCGTGGAAATGCGTTTCGAAGATGTACTTCAGTTTCGCACCTTCTTTTTCCAGCTTTTCCACGTAAGGTTGCGTTTCCCGCAAGGGGTCAATGATAACCGCCTCGCCTTCGCTTTCAATGTAATAAGCGCCTTGCGCTAAACATCCTGTATAAATTTGTTCGACTTTCATGTTGTACGTTGTTTACGAATTTTCTGCTGCAAAATAACAGCCCTTCCAAACCAATATCAGTGATGTGTGTCACAACACTACTATTATTATTAGACAACCCTTTATGACCTTTAGTTTTGCTTAATAATTTGACGGAAATTAATCGAACAACTTTTTCTGAAAGATCCGCAAATATTTTCACACAATTGATCCTGATAGCTCGGGACAAAAAATGAGCTAAAGGTGTATAGATAAAAGACCATCACTCCTAATATTTTGTCTAAAAAACACCTTTCAAAGCCTTGCCCATTCTATAAAAAAATACTTTTCACAACGCCCTTAGTACCTCATAGGCATCCGCCTCAATTTCCGTATCTTTGCCCAACAAACCACACCACACCATGCGGTATTTCAACACATCGGGGCCGAATATAGCATCAGAGCACTACACGCTGGTGCGCACGGGGCTTATTGATAAAGGGCGGCAACTGGTGGCACAATCCCGCTACTTCACCATCTGGGCACCGCGCCAAACGGGCAAGAGTACCTACTTTCGGCAGTTGGCCGCGCAATTGGGCAAGGAAGGTTACAGTGTGGCACATGTGAATTTTGAGAATTTCCGAACAGCTACGGAGGCCACGTTCCTGTACGAATTCACCAAACTGCTCACAGATTTTTGGGGAATTGACCTAACGGGCGAGACGGAGATTTCTAGGTTATTCAGTAAGATTAAAGAAATACAAGACCGCCGCCTCGTTCTCATCGTCGATGAGGTGGAAGGTGTCAATCCGGCGTATTTCGGTACTTTTTTACACTCTATCCGCAATGCTTACCACTCTCGCGAGACCCACAGCCTCAAGAGTGTTATTTTGGTAGGCGTTACCAACATCCTCGGCGTGGTGCAGGATAATGCCAGCCCCTTCAACATCGCCGACAACTTAGACGTACCCTACTTCACGGACGAAGAAGTGCGCGAACTCTTCGCCCAGCACGAAACGGAAACAGGTCAGCTTTTCGACCCCGAAGTCACCGCCCGCATCTCGCGCCTGACGGCCAACCAGCCCGGCCTCGTCAATGGATTCGCTAACCAGCTTGTGACCCGCCAACCAGATAAGCCAATCTTAGATGTGGACGACTTCGCGCAAGTAGAAGATTGGTATCTGACAGAGGCTATTGATAAGAATTTTGAAAATATCCTGAAAATCGCTAAACAGGAACGGCGTTTCGTGGAGCGTTTGCTCTTTACGGACGAACTAATCCCGTTCACCATAGACCGTCCAGCCACCAAGCTACTGCATACCAATGGCTTGCTCAAAAAAGATAAAGATGGCTATGTCGCCTTTTGGGTGCCATTCTATCGTATTCGGTTGCACAACGCCTTCTATCCTTACACCAACGGTGAAACCCGCGACATCAGCCGCACCATCTATCGGCCTGAATACGTCACGCCCGAGGGTGCATTGCGCTTGGATTACTTCATGGCGGGCTACAAAGCCTACGCCAAGCGGCGCGGATTCGGCGCTTACCGCGAAAAAGACGAGCACGGCAAATTCAAATCCATACCCGAAAGCGCGCTGGTATATAGCTTCGAGACCTACATACAAGCCGTCGTGACGGAATTAGGCGGCCGCACCTACCGCGAGGCACACACGGGCCTGGGTCGCAGCGACCTCATCATCCACGTCGGCGACCATGATTATGTGGTGGAAACCAAGGTGTATTACAGCCCAGGACGCTTCGAGAAAGGCCGCCGCCAGTTGGCCTACTACTGCCGCAGCCTCGGCTTGGACACGGGTACGTATGTGGTGTTTTGCCCTACCGAAGTGCCCCGCCCACCCGTTGTGAGCGAGGGCATGGAACACATAGAAGGCGTGGACATACACACCTACATCGTGGATTATGATGAGAAGGGGTGGGAGGTGTGAGGCGCAATGTATGCTTGCCCCCTCAACCGCACGCCTCCATCTCAAACACCACCGACCGCACACAGCGGATGGCCTGCCCGGCCTCATCTTGGCTATTCAGCAAGAGTTTTTCTACATTGGGTTGTGCAAAAACATCCGGCAAGTCGCGGATGGCACCAGCGGGTATGCCTTTTTTATCCAAGATGAGCAGCAGGGCTTCCCTGTCGGGGAAGGTGCTGAAACGCGCTTGTAGCTGTTGCAATAGTGCTTCGCGGTGTTGAATCCTTTGCTCGTTGGTGGCGAAGCGTTCGTCTGTGGCTGTGTCGGGGGTTCCCAACACTTGGCACAATTCGCGGAAATGAGCCTCCACCCCAACGGCCAGCACAAATTGTTTGCCATCGGCGGTGGAAAAAATATCTCCGTAAGGAGCTATATTGGGGTGTTGGCTACCCATGCGCCGGGGGGCATAGCCGGCAACGAGCCAGTTAGTGGCTTGGTTGGCAAGACTGGCGATGGCTGCATCGTACAAGCTGACGGACACGCGGCATCCCTGTCCGGTACGTTCGCGTTGGAGCAATGCCACGAGTACCCCCTGCTTGAGCTGGTGTGCAGCCAATAAGTCGATGAGAGCCACGGGCATTTTTACGGGCAGGCCGTCGGGTTCGCCTGTCAGGTATAGGAAGCCCGTTTCGGCTTGGAGTACCACATCGAAAGCAGGGCGTGGGTCATCGGAGCCGAAGCCTGTGATTTCTGCGTAAATCAACCGAGGGTTCATCGCGGACAATCGCTCGTAATCCATCCCTAATTTAGCCGCTCCTCCTGGGCGGTAGTTGACCACCACCAAATCGGCCTCCGCTATTAAAGTATCTACCCGTTGGCGGTCGGCAGCATCTGAAAGATTGACTTGTAGTACGCGCTTGCCGTAGTTCACACTGTGGTAGTAGGAAGAATCGCTCTTACTGGGGTCTTCACCAGGTGCTTTCCACCTGCGGGTGACATCGCCCCCTGTGGTGGCATTCTCTATCTTGGTGACTTCAGCACCCATTTCAGCAAAAAATAACCCCACCGCTGGCCCCGCCAACACACTGGCCAACTCTACTACTTTGAATCCTCGGAAAATAGGAGGGAGCATAGACTTTTTTCTGTAAAGGTAGTTTTTTGGCGGGGATGGACATAATGGCTTAATATAATCGTTATGGAAAGTGATACCGATAACTTTGTAACCACCAAATATCCCAGCGTATGAATCTTCTTAGAAAAAACTCCACCATGAATCGAATGTTATTTATTGGCTTAATAACGCTGTTGATTTCTTGCCAATCCAATACGCAGGATAGCTATACCGACACAACATTAGCACAAGCAACTGCTCCTGCAAAAGAAACGGCTACAGGGAAGCTGCAACTCAGTGGGAGGAAGCAGCACCTGATATAGATGCTCAAAGCAAGGACTTTGACATCGTGAAGCCTGTACTATTGAGAGAAGCATCATGTAGAATGGAGGTAGAAGACCTGACCTTGAGTTTGCAACAAATAGAGCACCTTATTTCAACTCAAGATGGATATATCGGACAGCAAAATCGGGAGCACCTTGGTTGGCAAGAAGAAGCCTCTCTTTCTATTCGTATTCCAGCTAAGCAATTCGATCATTTTTTGGACACATTAAAACGTTTTGCTCGGTTCATGGATTACCAACGGATTAGCACCCTCGATGTTACGGAGGAGTATGTGGATATAACGGCTCGTTTGCACACTAAAAAGGCGGTTCGAGACCGCTATGAAGATATTTTGGCCAACAAGGCTAAAACAGTGGAAGAAGTGTTGCTGGCAGAAGACACATCCGTCAGATACAAGAAGAAATCGAAACCAAGGAAGGTCGCCTGCGTTATCTCAACAATCGCGCTGCGTTCAGTACGATTGAACTTGAGTTGTACCAACCTATCGAAAATGCGCAAACCCGCACTTCCGGTTGGGAAGATTTTGGGACGAAATCAAAGACAGCTTTTCTTTTAGCATAGCATTGATACGCCGCCTCTTTCTCGGTATCATTGCCCTATGGCCAGTGTGGATATTGCTTTCCCTAGTGGTATGGAAACGAAAAGCATGGTTCGCTTTTTCCGTGGCAGGGTAAAAAAGGATGAGCAATAGCCCCATGAAGATTGTCAACCGTTGGACTACAAATCGAAAACTGCCGAAAAGGTAATTTTTCGGGATAGTCGGTAGTAAAGTGTAGCCCTCTACTCTCGCGGCGCATACTGGCCGAGCGGGTGACGAGATAAGCAATGGTAATGAGGTTGCGCAACTCGCACAACTGAGGCGACAAAGTGGTGCTGTGGTAGAGCCGTTCGGTTTCTTCGTACAGGAGGTGCAACCTGTCCAATGCTCTGCGCAGGCGCACATCGGAACGCACGATACCCACATAGCTACTCATCAGGTCTTTGAGTTCCTTGAGGCTTTGGGTGATGAGTACCATCTCGCGGGGGTCGGTAGTGCCTGCTGCGTTCCATTCGGGAATACCTTCTTGGAAACTGATGGCATCAATATTCTCTAAAATATCGGCAGCAATGCGCCTGCCATATACCAGGGCTTCCAACAAGCTATTGGACGCTAAGCGGTTGGCACCATGTAGCCCGGTGCAGGTACTCTCGCCACATGCATAAAGACGGCGGATAGTACTGCGGCCTTTTTCGTCCACCTTGATGCCTCCGCACATATAGTGGCAGGCTGGCACCACGGGTATCATCTGCACGAAGGGGTCAATGCCGATGCTTTTGCACTTTTCGTAAATATTGGGAAAGTGCGCCAGAAAGCCGTCCTTGTCTAAATGGCGGCAATCTAAGAACATGCACTCTTCGCCGTGAATTTTCATTTCGTTGTCGATGGCACGAGCCACAATATCGCGGGAGCTAAGCTCAATCGGCTGTCGTACTGGTGCATAAACTCCTCGCCAGAGCGAGTTTTTAGAATACCACCGTAGCCGCGCACTGCTTCGGAAATCAAAAAGAAGGGTTTTCGCCTGCGGGATTATACAGAGAAGTAGGGTGGAACTGCACAAATTCCATATTCTCAATATGCCCTTTGGCACGATAGACCATAGCAATCCCATCACCGGAGGCAATGACGGGATTGGTGGTAGCTTTATACACCTGCCCCGCGCCGCCAGTAGCCACCACGGTCATTTTGGCCAAAATGGTGTCAATCTGCTTACTGTCCTTGTCCAGTACATAAGCTCCATAACATTCAATATCCGGCATCAAGCGGGTGACGTTATAGCCTAAATGGTGCTGGGTTAGCAAATCTACCGCGAAGTAATGTTCGTGAATGTGTAGGTTGGGCAAGGTGGCTGCTTTTTCCAGCAGGGTACGCTGTATTTCCCATCCTGTGATGTCTTTGTAGTGCAGGATGCGGTTTTCGGAATGTCCTCCTTCCCTGCCGAGGTCGTAGGAATTATCCTTGTTCTGGTCGAACCGTGCGCCCCAGTCAATGATTTGTTGCACGCCGGCAGGGCCTTCTTCCACAACGATTCTCACAGCCTCCCAGTTACAAAGACCGTCGCCTGCATCTAAGGTATCCTCAATGTGTTTTTCGTAAGAATCCACAGAGGCATCCCAGACGGCGGCTACGCCGCCTTGCGCGTATCGGGTATTGCTTTCACTGTCCACTGTTTTGGTGAGAGCGGTTACTTGTAGGTCAGGCCTGGCTGCTGCAATGGCAATGCCAGTGGTAAGCCCGCCAATACCAGCTCCGATAATTAAGACATCCGTTTGTACCATACAAGGAGATCGTTGGGTAAAGTAAAGTAAAGTAAACACAAAAATGAGTGAAAGGATGTAAATTACCAACTATCTTCGCCCTATGAAGATAGCGGTCAACACCCGTTTTTTGCTGCCCCAACACTTGGAGGGGATAGGGCGCTTCACCTGGGAGGTAGGCAAGAGGCTGGCGGCTCGTTACCCACAGCATACTTTCCTGTTCCTATTCGACCGCCCTTATGACGCGCGTTTTGTGCCAACGGATAACGTCGTGCCTATTGTAGTGAATCCACCAGCCCGCCATCCGCTGTTGTGGTATCTTTGGTTTGAGTGGGCTATTCCTCGCGTGTTGGCGCGGCATCAGGCCGATGTGTTCCTTAGCATGGATGGTTATTGCTCGCTTGCCGCTAAAACCCCCACCGTCATGGTGGCGCACGATATTGCTTTTGTGCATTACCCTGGGCAAATTCCCGCTTTAGTGAGGCGATATTACCGTTTTTTTGCTCCCCGCTATCTACAGAGAGCCGATGCCCTGCTGACAGTTTCCGATTTTTGTCGTACCGATATAGCAGCACAATATCACATTCCAGCAAGCGATATAGGCTTGACATGCAATGCAGCCTCACCCGTTTTTCAGCCACTATCGGAGCAGGAACAGCGAACCGTAAGGGAAGAATACAATGCAGGAAGACCCTATTTTTTTTATGTAGGTGCCGTGCATCCGCGTAAAAATTTGGTGCGATTAATTGCTGCCTTCGACCAGTTCAAAACCCAAACAGGAGCTGAAGTGGACTTGCTGATAGGGGGGCGTATGGCTTGGCAAACGGGCGATATTAAATGGGCTTGGGATGCGGCGCATCACCGCCAAAACATTCGTTTTTTAGGCTATATTTCAGACGAAACATTACCCAAAATTACCGCCGCAGCGTTTGGATTAGTTTATGTTTCTTTGTTTGAAGGGTTTGGCGTACCATTGTTGGAAGCCATGCAAGCAGGGGTGCCAGTAATCACCTCCAACGTCACCTCACTACCAGAAGTAGCGGGCGATGCAGCCGTATTGGTAAACCCTACCGACGTGGCGGCCATTGCCGAGGCTATGCAACAGCTATGGGAGGAAGATGATTTGCGGCAAACATTCGTTCAAAAGGGATTACTCCGCGCCCAATACTACACCTGGGAAAGAGCCACCGATGCCGTAGCGCAAGCGATAAGAACAATCGTAACATTATGACAATGAGTATCGAAACGAAACACCACCCGTACATAACCGCTATGATTCCATCCAACCTTCCCTGTCCAAACTTCGGAAGTGTATGGCTTCGGCTAAATGCTCAATCTTGATGTTGGGGCTATTATCCAAGTCTGCTATCGTGCGGGCTACCTTTAGGATACGGTCGTAAGCGCGAGCCGATAATTGCAGTCTTTCCATGGCCTTTTTGATAAGGAGAGAGCCAGCGGAATCAATCCGGCAGACCTCCCTCACCATACGGCTGGGCATTTGTGCGTTGCTGAAAACCTGTGGCATATCTTGGTAGCGCTCCGCTTGTATGAGTCGGGCTTTGATTACGCGCTCGCGAATATCCGCACTTTTTACGGATGGCCGCTCATCGCTGGAAAGTTCATCATACGATACGGGGGTAACCTCCACGTGCAGGTCAATTCTGTCTAATAACGGGCCACTGATTTTGTTGAGGTATCGCTGTACAACCTGATGCCCGCAGACACATTCTTTATCGGGATGGTTGAAATACCCGCAAGGGCACGGATTCATAGAAGCGACCAACATAAAACTAGAAGGAAAATCAACGGTGACTTTAGCACGGGAAATGGTGACTCTTCTTTCCTCCATCGGTTGCCGCATCACTTCCAGCACAGTTCGCTTGAATTCTGGGAGTTCATCTAAGAACAAAACTCCGTTATGTGCTAAGCTAATCTCGCCTGGCATGGGAAAACTGCCGCCTCCGACCAGTGCTACATCGCTCACGGTGTGGTGGGGTGCGCGAAAAGGCCGTTGTGTAACGAGTGCCGAACCATGCGGCAAGATACCCGCCACAGAATGGATTTTGGTAGTTTCCAATGCCTCGTACAAGTCCAACGGGGGTAAAATAGTAGGAAGTCTTCGAGCCAACATCGTTTTGCCAGCACCAGGAGGGCCGATGAGAATGACGTTGTGCCCACCTGCTGCTGATATTTCTAGTGCCCGCTTGATGTTTTCTTGGCCACGAACATCCGAAAAATCCACATCGTATTGGCCTTGATTGGAAGCAAACTCCTCCCGTGTTTCCACAAAAGTAGGGGAGATGGAACGTGCGCCACTCAGGAATTCAGCAGCTTCCGACAAATGGTTGACACCATACACCTCGATATCATTCACAATGGCAGCTTCGCGTGCGTTGATTTTAGGCAGGATGATGCCTTTGAATTTTTCTTTTCTCGCTTGGATCGCCATCGGTAAGGCACCCGTAATGGGGCGGAGGCTACCATCTAAGGACAGTTCGCCCATAATGACGTATTTGTCCAAGTCGGGAGCGATGATCTGCCGAGTGCCTGCGAGGTAGGCCAAGGCAAGGGGTAAATCATAAGCGGCACCTTCCTTGCGAATGTCGGCAGGTGCCAGATTAACGATCGTTTTAAGGCGGATAATCTCGAACCCACTGTTTTTCAACGCCGGCTCCATACGCATAATGCCCTCGCGGATAGCACTGTCTGGCAGACCTACGAGGTGATAAAATGGTTTGTCAAAACCTACGTTGCCCCCTGTGTTTACTTCCACAGTAATGGTGCGGGCATCCACACCCTGTACGGCACTGGCAAAAGTCTTTACCAACATAATATAGCTATTAATGTGATCCTGACAGGTGAGTCTGTGCTAAGAAGTGCCGAGCGAATAACCGATGATTGAATGAGATCCTGCCAGTAAAAAAACGCTGAGAATATGTGTATTACCTATGATGATGCAAATTTAAGTATTTGTTTTCTTTTTTACAAAAAAAATTATTTGTGTTTAATGAAATTGTAACGGATGCGCTGAAATGACGCT
>JAWKLL010000034.1:17500-59783 GCA_041392765.1 Saprospiraceae bacterium | reverse complement strand
GCTATCCCCGTTTCTGGTGGCGGGTTGCTGGCATTAGGCACCTCTTTCGTCTTGTCCAACCAAGTGTCGCCGTTGACCGTTAGCGGTATCGACCACCTGCTCGCCACCCATCATATCCCAACTTGGGATCGCTACGCTACCCGCTATTATGACCGTTGGCCGCACCAAGTCAGCAATGGATTGGGGTTGGCATCCATTCTCTTACCTGCCACTTTTATGCTCGACAAGGCCAACCGACAGCACGCTGCCGAGCTGGGGTATATCGTCTTTGAGGGGGCACTCGTCACAGGGGGGCTTACCAATCTTACCAAAATGCTGGCACTGCGTCCTCGGCCCTATGTGTTCAACCCCAATGCTCCTTTGTCTATCAAGTTGGAGAAAGAAGCGCGTTACTCCTATTTTTCAGGACACACCTCCCTCACCGCCTACTTTAGCTTCGCAACCGCTCAAATTTACAATGACCTCTACCCCCAAAGTCGATACAAAAAAGTCGTTTGGGCTTCTGCCGTGGCGCTGCCATTGGTAGCGGGTTATATGCGCATGCGTGCAGGCAAACACTACCTCAGCGATGTGGTATCTGGCTATGTCGTGGGAGCTGCGACGGGCATCCTCATCCCCCGTTTGCACAAACGAAGGGGATAGTATTCGCATTGTCACGAATCTACTTAGCTTCTTATTCACGTATTTTTATGGGCCATCCCGGCAAAGCCGGGCACAGGCTATCCGTTACAGCCCCTCTCCCTTGACGGGGTCGGTGCTTCCACTACTATCCTTTGTCCGGGGGGAGTCGCAAGATTTACCTCATACCCTGATAAAAAACAGGGTTTTACTTTCATTTCGTTACAAAACCTGTCCAAACTTACCTTTATTTGTGCTTCACAACAAGCAAACCCATCTTGCGATGAATCACCAAACGCTTCTTCAAAATTGGGAATCTCGGCAGCAGGAATGGTTAGACGCTTACGCTAACCGCACCACCGACTTCGTCCATGGGCTGTTGCCTGAAAAAGCAGTAACGCTTTCCGGCCATCTCGTGCTGGAAACATTAGCCAAGCGGTTGGGCGTTGCTACGATGCAAGTCGCTTTGATGCCCGGCGGGAGAGTCGCTAGCCCCGTAGCGCACCACCAAGATACCCATTGGCTCAAGCGGGAAAACATGGTAGGCATCAACGTGCGTACCATACAATCGTTTTGGAACGTAGTGAAATACGCCCTCACCTTGCCCCGTTCGCAGGGCAGTATCCACTTATTGCCGATGTGGGAACCAGGGGTGGTGTCGAGCCTCTACGGCATGGCTTCTTGGCAGATTAATCCAGCATTTTTTAGCGCGGAATTGGCACATTTAGTGCCTTCATTAAATACCGTAGAAAAACAACTAAAGGCCGTGGTGAACCTTTTGCACGCTATGGGCAAAACAGTGGGCATGGATGTCATTCCGCATACCGACCGCTACTCCGAAATGGCGTTGGCACAACCCCAATACTTTGAGTGGTTGCAACGGAAAGGCGACCAAATCATCGACCACCGCGCCCATCTGCACGAAGCGGTGCAAGGAGCTATCATGTCGTGGTTAGTACGCAACGGAGCTGCGATACCAGGCTTGACCTTTCCACATGAAACAGCGATGTTTTTTGGTCAGGAATTCCCCGAAGCAGAACGCTTGAAAGTGTTGTTTGGATTACCCGCCCAATACCGCGAACGAACGGACAGCACGGTCGTCTTTGGTGGATTGGCTCTACCAGCGCGGCTATGAACCCGTTCCCGCTACTATGGGGCCTCCCTACTCGAGGCATTGAAGTCGATCCCGACTCCTTCCAACGTGTCATCGACTTTGCTGGCCGCGAGTGGCGAGACTACCGCATCACCCAACCCCAATCATTTTCGCGGGCTTTTACCCCTTTAGCGCGGTACAAATTTAAGAACGTATTGGAATGACAACGCCGATTGGGAAATTCGACTTCAGCCAACCTAGGGTAGAAGTCTGACGTATGCTCTGCGAGCGGCACGCTGCTGTCCAAAGGAGTACCAACTCGATTTCATGCGTGGCGATATGTCCCATGTACAAATGCGACCAGAAGGCGTGCCGCCAGTACCCGTTCCTTATTACGACCCATTGGGTGAGGTGAAAAAATACATCCAACAGGAGGTGCCTTGGTTTGGGTATTTTGCAGAAAGTTTCTTGGCGCCTCCGGGGGTGATGGCTTATGGTGATGAAGTAGCACATTTGGAGGCCAGTTTTGCCGATACTACCCTCGGAGATTTGCAAAGCATGGTGCCCGGTTCGGAATTATTTATGACTCATTTCAGCGCGTATTGGGATGTCCTGCAAAATAGCCGCGTAGCCCCCAATTTCACGGTAATGACAGGCGATAAGGACGACCCTCGTTTCGATGCTTTCTATTTACATGGCAACGAGGCACGCCTTTTTACCGCGCTATTCCTACCTGATATGCCTTCCTACCAAGCATTGGGCTTCGAGCAGCGCGACCCCCATCCCGTACCAGCTCCCAACGAATACTACACCAAACTGTATGTATTCTGTATGGAAGAAGGAGAGAAAGCTACCCACGGGCCTTACCAATGGGGGCAAAATGGAGGATTATTTGACAGCATACAGCGTATTCGTGCCGCAGCAGACCAGTGTCTTCCCGTTATACAAAATACCGTTACCCGTTGGCTATTGCCCCCCAACCCTGCTACCGACCTGCCCGTCATTGCTTGGACAACCACCCCATTCCACGGGTTGCTTTTTTTACAAAACTACAGTGCTACACAAGCGGCATCGATGACTATTCCTGTGCAAGAAGAAAATGCCACTTGGGAATGTATATTTTCAACCCATCCGAAAAAAACTGAAGCGCAATGGACACAGGAAGGAGATCATCTTGTTATTCATGGCTTAGCACCCGGGGAAAGTTGGATACTAAGGGATAAAAATAGATTCAGCATTTGATGAGTGAATGCTCCTAGTATAACATCTATTACAATAAAGCCGAATATTGACAACACCGAACGTCATTTCTTTGTTACTTTTGCGACCGCAATGAACAAGAATGGTCGATGCCCGTTGATTGGGTAAAATTTTCGTAAAATGGAGCAAGATTCAGTAGATAACGGTAAGCGGGGTCGTATTTGGAGTATTCTCGGGTTGCTGTTTTTTCTAATAGGGTTACCCTATGGCAGCTATGTATATCTCAAAAAAGGGTACGACTACCAGAAAGATGCACTTTCGCAGTTGCGCAAAGACCAACTCTTGCCAGCACCTACTGGTTTGTCGTTATTATGGGGAGAGGCACCTGCCTCCCAAGAGGAAGGCACGATGCACATTGTTGGGTTGCTACCGGCTAGTGCAGGAAACAGGTTGCCGGATTATGGCAATTTACTGCAACGCCTACACCAACAGTTTGATGCCCCAGCTAATATCGAATTTTGGACAATTTTAGAAAGTAAAGACAGTGCTTTTGTGTCTGATTACAGGCAATTCCATGCCTTGCCCGTTGATACAGCTCAGTTGCTGTTTTGGACTGCTAGCCCTGAAGCAATGTCTAACTACTCGGCAGCATTGCAATTAACCGAGGAAGAGAAGGCCTACTATCCCGAAGGCATCATTGTACTTACGGACATTCAAGGCTATGTAAGAAAGGCATACCGCTTGGATGACGAGGCAGAAGTGAAACAATTGGTGGGGCTGATAGCCATGTTGTTGCCAGAGCGCAAAAAGGAAAAACCTGTTGTACGCAGAGAAGCGGAGCGATAAGATTCGCCCAATATCAACCATTATTATTTACCCGCTTTTGAATTACAAAACAAGCAATGGATAAAAATATTACTACGGAAAAAAAACTAAAAACACTAACCTGGATAGTAACAGGTCTGGTGTTGGTGTTGGTGGGATTAATGCGACAGGTGAAAATCCCGTTGCCAGAAGGCATGAGTTTTTCATTCCTGCCCCCATTTTATTCGTTGTTAAATGCACTGGCGGCAGTGGCATTGCTGATGTCGCTGTTTTTTATCAAGCGCAGGCAAGTGAAGGCACACCAAACGATGAATATGGTAGCTTTGGGCTTATCTGTTTTATTTCTGCTGTGCTATGTGCTTTATCACTTTACTACTCCCGAGACTGTTTACGGAGATTTGAATGGAGACAAGGTGTTGGATGCTGTAGAGCTTGCTGCCGTTGCTGGCACAAGGACAGCCTACCTAGTATTGTTGATTAGCCATATTGTACTGGCGGCGGTGAGTTTGCCGTTTATATTATTTACCTTTATCAAAGCTTACACAGGGCAGTTCGAGGCGCACCGCCGACTGGCTCGTTGGGTATGGCCAGTGTGGTTCTATGTATGCGTTACGGGGCCGGTGTGTTACTGGATGTTGAAACCATATTACCTGTATTAAATAAGTTGGCTATGAAATGGAATAGTAAATGGATGTGGATGTTGGTCTTGGCTGTGTTGTTGGTGTCTTTTCCAGAGGGAGTGGATGCTCAATGCCCTATGTGCCGAATGACGGCAGAGAGTAATTTAGCCAACGGAGGCGTAGAAGGAAAGGGTTTGAATAATGGTATCATCTATATGTTGCTAACACCCTACTTATTGATTGGTAGCATTGGGTACGTGTGGTGGCGCAACCGCAAAAACGACGATACCGCAGACCAAGCAATAGAGGTTGAGTAAGGGACGGAAAAAAATAAATTATACAACTTTTGATTCGCAAATATCTTAGAAAAAGCTGTACAGTTTATTTCCGTCAAATTACTAAGACACCCTTGGCGAGGTATTCCACCTAACAAACATCAATCATGGATTTTTTCTACACCACCTAGCTATACATGAGCTGATTAAGCAGCCCGACCAAACGGAGGCCGTTTTACGCCTAAGCGATCGCCTGTTACCTGCCGATGAAAAAGCGGTACAATTGGTGGGCAAGCTACACAAAACCTTCAGTTCTAAAAATGAGGTATTGAGTGGTGTATTAGCACCACCAGAAGACGCTCTTTTTCCGGGTTATTTCCAAGTGATGCAAGAAAGCCGTTTTGCAGAGAGTGCCTTTTTGCAATTCTCGCGTGAGACCATGCAGGCGTTGCAATTGGGTTTACAAGGCGTTACGGCGCCAAAGGCGGCTACTTAGTATATGCCTATTATACAGTGACAGAGTTCGGCTCGGACAATACCATGCTGGGTATTTTTTAGTACGAGATACGAATGGCGTTATTTTTACCCAAACAGTGGACGGCAACTTTGAATTAAACCCCACTACATACTTGGATACCGACCGCTTAGCGATGGCCTGTCGCATCCGTATCCGCAGGGGGAAGCAAGACTGGCAGCCACAAGCGGAGGTCATAAAACACGCACGCAGCCAAAAAGATATTTCTGATTATTTCTTGAATTGGTTGGCAATTGAAAGCCCCATTTCCAACAAAGACCTGACCGAGCAATTTAGAAGCCGTAGAAGCTTATTGCGCTTCCGCTTGATGAAGAAACAGGTGAAGCTATGGCACCCGAGGTATTCCGGGAGCAGGTAGCACATTTTGCGATGAAAAGCCCTGGTAAAACTATTAACATTCCCGCTTTTGAAGAAAAATTTTACGGAGATACGCAACCATTACAAGACTACTTCGTACAAAACGATATGCCCCTTCAGGACGTTTTTCGTGCTGATAACCAGTCATTGCAATCATATCACTTTCATAAATTTAAGGGGCAGGGATTGTATTTCGGATGTAAGCATGCGTTGTTAGTCTCCGGGCAAGTTAGAGTTGCTCATGGCCAAGTCATTATTGATGATCCTGATTTGGCTGAACAGATTGCAGAAATGCTAAATAACGGGTGATATTTGTTATTTCTTACTTGTTTTACTATCTTTACACCTCGTTATTTATAAAGGGGACATAACTTCCGTACAATATCCTTATCATTTTCTACCCTTTATTCACAAACCTACTTTTTTGTGTGTCACATGGAATGTAACAAAGCAACAAATGTTACTTTGGATTACTAGGTTCGTCATATTTGTCCTTGGGACAAATACGATGTGCTGGTTCTGATTATTTATTGAGCCGTAAATGCGGGCACTATGAAAAAGGATATGACCTCAGCTAGGGGTGTGGAAGTGTTACATGATGACAGAAGGCAGTATGCAACTGACCTCCGTACTGATTTTGCTATGCCACCTGTATCTTCGGTTACTAATACGTTTGTAGGAAAGGGTGTTGCTCTTTCACCTGTTCAACGCAGTCCTTTTATTGGTAACAACTACCAAGAAGCAACAAACCGAGCACGACCCGTAAATATTGAACCAAGAGAAACTCCCCTAACGCACACACCTCCGCTGTCAGAGCGAGTGACAGGGATGCAGAACACGGGCGTTCGGGTTCTTATAGCAGAAGACAATGCGTTGGTGCGTATAAGCCTAGCAAACCTTTTTGAGCGTTGGGGAATCGACACTACGATATGTGAAGATGGGCAACAGGCTTGGGATGTGCTTCAGAAGGAATCATTTGATTTAGTATTTTTGGATTTGCAGATGCCAAGAATAAATGGCCACGAAGTAGTTATGCTGCTACGCAATCAATTGAATCAACCTAATCAATTTGTTCCAGTGGTAGCTATTGCTGCAGCGGACGATACGTTGGTGGCACAAAGTATGTATGAGGCGGGCGTAAATGAATATTTAGCCAAACCATTTCAACCACAAGATATTTTCCAGTTGGTAAAACGTTACACCTTGCTGTCTGATGCCCAATTAAGTCGTATGTATGTGGATAAATTAGACACCATGCTGCTACATGAGCTATATGATGGCAATGAGGAGCATATTCGCATGATGTTTAATTTGTACTTAGATTCAACCCGCTCTATAATGGATGCTTTGGAGATAGCATTACAGGATGAAGACATGGAAGATGTGGAGCGGCAACTTCACAAGGTTAAACCGAGTTTTGCTATGGTTGGGTTACCTGCGTTGACGACAATGGCAAGCGAATTGGAAGATGAGGTAAAGCTATACGGTAAGGGAAAGGTGTTTTTACGACGTATTTCCCCATTTATCTTAGCCGTGAGGCGCTCCTTTGGTGTCATTGAATCCAGAAAAGAACATATCCCAGAAATATTAAAAAGATAACACGATGCGAAGTATCATTGTAGATGACGAATTGATGTCCAGAGCACATTTAGTACAGCTCTGTAAACGCATTGATACATTAGAGGTCGTTGGTGTTTTTGAAGATGCTTTAACGGCTCGTCAGTTTTTAGCGAAACATCCGGTAGATCTGGTGCTGTTGGATGTTGAAATGCCTGATTTTTCCGGACTGGATTTGGTAGCACAACTCAAATCCAATAATACAATGGTGGTATTTGTAAGTAGCAAAGAGACCTACGCCTTGGAAGCTTTCGAGTACCTTGAAAACGTAAAAGATTACTTACTAAAACCCGTTACATTGCCTCGGTTACTGAAGGCAATTGAAAGAGTAGAAGGGCTGAGAAACACCCCACTTCAAAGCTCGGACAAGGCCCCAGAAAGTGTATCCACAATGGTCGCAGCAGGAGATATCGCTCAAGAAAAACATCTATTTGTAAAGACAGATCGCAAGTTAGTACGCATAGATTTGGACGAATTGCTATACGTAGAAACCATTGGTGATTATGCTATTTTCAAAACCGAAAAAGGGCAATTCACCGTTCATACTACCTTGAAAAGCGTGTCAGAAAGATTGGAGGGAAACCATTTTGTAAAAGTCCACCGTTCGTTTATTGTCAACGTGCATAAAATCAAGGACATAGAAGACAATAACCTACTAATTAATGATAAGGTGATCCCTATTAGCCGCAATCATCGGAATTTTTTGATGGAACGTATTATGCCGCTCTGATTCCCTGTTGTTCAGGTCAATAACTTTCTACTTGCGTCGTTGTTACCTTGTTGGTTGTAGCCGAACTCATTGATAGATATGCCAGTTAGTAATTAAGGTACTTTAGTGTGGTTATGGCAACTACCTTTGCCATCGTTTACGAATTTTTCGCACCATGAACAAACTATCCTTCCTGTTACTATTGGGGAGCTTCTTCCCCGTATTTGCATCTGTTGTAACAGCACAGGTAAATCCACCTGTACTCGAATGTGTTGTTAATGATACCCTGTATTGGCAACCCGGAATCAATACCTGCGGCACTTTTCAAGCTTACCAAATATTTTGGGCTATTAGCATCAACGGTCCTTACAACCTATTGGCTACGGTGCATGATCCGGCACAACTTCATTTCTATCACCAGGATGCCAATAACCAACTGTATTATTACTATATGGCATCGCTTGTGGACTGCCCCGGCCAGCCTGTGTTATATTCCGACACCTTGGACAACCTCATTCCGCTGGCAGGAGGCATAGAATACGTCACAGTGCAGAATGGGCAAGTGGTCTTAGGTTGGGAGGCTAGCCCTTCGCCCGAAACCATAGGTTATATCATTAGCAGAGAATCAAACGCTATGGGAACAGTTGTATTAGATACCGTCTATGGTGTCAATACCTACTTAGATGTCACGGCACTCCCATCGGTACAGCAGGAGACTTACTACGTGGAAGCATTGGATGCTTGTGGTAATAAATCATTGGTGTCTGACCCACATACCACGATGCTTGTCAATTATACCCCACCATCGGGCTGTACACCTGATTTAATCATTTCCTGGAACGCTTATGAGGGCTGGGATGCATCTACTACTGCCTACGACATCTATATAAGTGTTGATGGTGCACCACCTGCCTTAGCTGGCACAACGAATGGAAACACCCTTGATTTTACCTTCAGTAATGCCAATGACGGTGAAAATATTTGCTTCTTTGTCGAGGCGGTCGAAACAACTACGGGATGGGCGGCTCGTTCCAATGAAATTTGTTTTGGGGTGGATATTATCCAACCGATTAGAGATATTTACGCACTTGGTGCCTCCGTTGTATCGGATGGAGAGGTGGAGGTAGAATGGTGGTGGGATGTGAATGCTTTGGTCACATCGGCTTCCATTGAAAGGTTTTATGCTGATGACGATGTAGTGTTGCCTTTGCCGCTTGGAATTACACCACCCACCAGTTTCTTTCAAACCGATACAGATACGGATGTGGAAACAACCAGCAGCGCCATCTATTACCAAATCAGCGCAACTGACCAATGTGGCAACAGCCTCGTTTCTAATGAAACCCGCACCCCTTTCCTTCGTGGGGCGGCTACCCAAACTGGCAATTCTCTCAGTTGGGATGGCTATACTCACCCTTATGCTACCTCCGTTAGTTATGAGTTGAGGCGATTAGGGGGAGGGGGCATACTGTATGCTGGTAGCGAGCTGGCTTTCATTGACGAGGCCGTGAATCAGGCAGATGCTGCGGGAGTATGTTACCAACTTACGGTAATAGTGGACTTTGAAATCCACACAGGAGACAAGATCACGCGCGAACTTACCTCCCAAGTAGTGTGCGTTTTACCTGTTCCCAAGGTATATGTGCCCAATGTATTTGCACCCAACGGAGTGAATTCAATATTCCGTCCGCAGTTATCAGTGGGAATGCCTGCCCAGTATGAAATGCTTGTCTTTGACCGATGGGGAGGGCAGGTGTTCCAAAGTACCGATATTAGCAATGGTTGGAACGGTAGGCGCAATCAAGAACCAATGCCCGAAGGCGTTTACGTGTATTTTATTCGCATCCAAACACCACAAGGGGAAATGATTGATATTCAAGGGGATGTAATGCTGTTGCGCTAAAGATGGAGAAGGATAGTATAAAAAACATTACTTGCAGAGGAACTTTTTTATCAAAAAGAACCATTATTTGAAACGGAAGCTATATATTTGCGTTCCATTTGGAAAACATCCTCCCTCGTAGGTTGTAATCTAGATAATGGTCGCGTGGCCGAGCGGTTAGGCAGAGGTCTGCAAAACCTCGTACAGCGGTTCAAATCCGCTCGCGACCTCAGTACACTAAGCGTAATATTTTGCCTGTCAAAATGTTACGCTTTTTTGTTTTTGAGTAAAATCATAAAATAGACTGGCACTCTGTCAGATGCTAAACACTAATAAGACTGAAAATTGCATTCGTTTGTTTTTTCTACGACTAAATGTCAGAAAAACAGAACTGGCATCGTTTTAGTAAATATATTACGACTTTGTAATAGGGGCGATAAGTCCTTGTTATGTAAAAAAGCCAAAAAAGATTGAAACTTCCAGCCGATAAACTTTGTTTTTTGCGGGAAGTGTCTTACTATTGTTCGCAAATAATCCTGTGAACTCACCTCGCAAAAGCGATCCAAAGATATGAGCAATAACCGCAAATTTTCTCCCCAAGTCAAACAAGTCATCACCCGCAGCAGAGGCGAAGCCATCCGGCTAGGGCATGGCTATATTGGCACGGAGCATCTGCTGCTTGGTTTGCTGTCAGATGAAGATAATCTTGCCCTACGTGTTCTGGAATCATTAGATGTTAATGCTTCCGATTTACGGGAAACCGTAGCCGATAGCATCCACCGTATTCCCACCTCCGGGCATACGGCATTGAACCTAGGCAAACTCCCCCTTAATAAGCAAGCCGAAAAAGTATTGAAAGTTACTTTTTTAGAAGCTAAGATGTTGAAAAGTGAGGAAGTAAGCCCTGAGCATTTACTACTTTCTATCCTTAAAGACAAGGACAACCCAGCCTCTAGAATCTTACAGCAATACGACGTGGACTACGATCTATTTAAAGCTGAATTGGAATATGTGAAGCAGGAGCAGGACTTCAGCGACGGTATGGGAGACTCGTTGCCGCGTTCCGCCAGCGATCACGATGATCCTTATGACGATGATGACGCACGCGGCGCCTTCCAGCGGGGTGGCGGTAAAGGCAGTGCAGCCGCCTCCAAGTCGCGCACACCTGTATTGGATAATTTCGGTAGGGACATCACCAAGTTGGCCGATGAGGGTAAATTGGACCCCATTATTGGTCATGAAAATGAAATTGAACGCGTCAGCCAAATTTTAAGCCGTCGTAAAAAGAACAACCCCATCCTTATTGGTGAACCGGGTGTTGGTAAAACAGCCATCGTAGAAGGATTGGCATTGCGTATTCAGCAAAAGAAGGTTTCTCGTACTTTGTTCAACAAGCGCATTGTGATGTTGGACTTGGCGGCCTTGGTAGCTGGAACGAAATATCGCGGACAGTTTGAGGAACGCATGAAGGCCATTATGACCGAATTGGAGAAAAGCCGCGATGTGATTTTGTTTATCGACGAAATCCACACCATCGTTGGTGCAGGAGGTGCCACAGGTTCCCTGGATGCTTCCAATATCTTCAAGCCCGCTTTGGCGCGTGGTGAACTACAGTGCATCGGTGCCTCTACCTTGGATGAATATCGCCAGCATATTGAAAAAGACGGCGCGTTGGATCGTCGTTTCCAGAAAGTGATGGTGGATCCACCTAGTGCTGAAGAGGCTATCCATATTCTAAACAACATCAAGTCAAAGTACGAAGAGTTTCATAGTGTAACGTATTCCGACGAAGCCATTCAGGCCTGTGTCAAGATGAGTGACCGTTACATCACCGATCGCTTCCTGCCAGATAAGGCTATTGATGTATTAGATGAAGTTGGGGCGCGAACCCACCTGAAAAACATTACAGTTCCGAAGCATGTAGAGGAGTTGGAAAAACAAATCGAAGACCTGAAGGAACTCAAGAATCAGGCTGTTCGCAACCAGCAATACGAACGTGCAGCCGACCTTCGCGATCAGGAATCTAAACTAGGGCGTTCCTTAGAACAAGCCAAGGTGAGTTGGGAGGAAGAATCCAAAACCCGCCGGTTCCCCGTTGAGGAAGAAGATATTGCCGAAGTGGTCTCCATGATGACCGGCATCCCGGTGCGTCGTGTTGCTCAGTCGGAGAGCAAGAAGTTAGTGAGTATGAACACTGACTTACAAGGTGTCATTATCGGCCAAGATGAGGCTATCGAGAAAGTCACCAAGGCCATACAGCGCAACCGCGTAGGGTTGAAAGATCCAAAGAAACCAATCGGTACCTTTATTTTCTTAGGCCCTACGGGTGTAGGTAAGACAGAATTAGCCAAAGCACTGGCGCGCTACATTTTCGATAGCGACGACGCATTGGTGCGCATCGATATGAGTGAATACATGGAGAAATTCTCCGTGAGTCGATTGATTGGTGCGCCTCCGGGATACGTAGGATACGAAGAGGGTGGCCAATTAACGGAACGCGTTAGGCGCAAGCCCTACTCTGTGATTCTGTTAGATGAAATAGAGAAAGCCCATCCGGATGTATATAATATCCTCTTGCAGGTGTTAGATGATGGTCAGTTGACAGATGGCCTAGGGCGTAAGGTGGATTTCAAGAACACCCTCATTATTATGACTTCCAACATTGGTGTTCGCCAGTTGAAGGACTTCGGGCAGGGTGTGGGTTTCAATACACAAGCACGTCAGGAAGCTGCCGATACGAACAGTAAGGCTGTTATCCAAAACGCATTGAAACGTACTTTTTCTCCTGAATTCTTGAACCGCATCGATGATGTAGTTATCTTCAATAGCTTGGATCAGGAAGAGATTTTCCAGATCATCAATATTACATTGAAAGACCTGTTCAAGCGGTTAGAAGGAATGGATTACCGGCTTGTGTTGTCGGAGGAGGCTAAGAAATTTGTAGCCGAGAAAGGGTTTGACCCACAGTTTGGCGCTAGGCCCCTACAGCGGGCCATACAGAAGTACATCGAAGATCCACTGGCCGAGTACATCCTTTCCAACAACCCTGTGGCAGGTACATTGCTGGAAGCCGTACTGAACGAAGCATCTGATGGTCTTGTTATCACCGCCGTTTCGGAAGAAGTAAACACGGATGTGAAAGAATAATTGTAACTTTGCAGGAAAGCACGCTTTGGGGTATTTAGCCTGAAAGCGTGCTTTTGTGTTCACGTATAAAACCAACTAATTTTTCATTAAATTAATTTCATTTGGCAAAGAGAAGAGACTCCAGAAACAAATTTGAGAAGGAAGGAGAGAAAGACAAATTCCGCCTAAACGACGAAATCCGTATTCCGGAGGTGCGCTTAGTAGGGGATAACTTGGAAGCCCTCAGCGAGGTAGCGGGCAGGACTATAGAGGCGGGCGTTTACAATACCCGCCAAGTGCTGGACTGGGCACGTAAATTGGAATTGGATATGGTGGAGATTTCCCCCAATGCCGTGCCACCAGTAGTACGCATCATCGACTTCAATAAATTCCTGTACGAAAAGAAAAAGCGGGAAAAGGAAATCAAGGCTAAAGCTGTAAAAACCGTTATCAAAGAGATTCGCTTCGGCCCCAATACCGATGAACACGACTTCGAGTTTAAGGTGCGACATGCGCAAAACTTCTTGGAGGAGGGTGCTAAAGTAAAGGCTTATGTGCATTTCCGAGGCCGTACCATCGTTTTCAAAGACAGGGGAGAGTTGTTGTTACTACGTTTCCTCAAGGAACTGGAAGAATACGGTGCCGCAGAAGCATTGCCTAAAATGGAAGGCCGACGGATGATTGTAATTATCCAGCCTAAGAAGAAAAAATAGCGAATCAATAACTTTCTAATTTGGCGAGTAGAAGACGGAAGTGATAAAGCCGTTTTTTTCCGTCAATTGACTAAAAATGGGTTGCTTTATTTTTTCTCTGCTCTTGTTGAAAAAAAACACCCCATAGGGTAGTAGTTTTCGCGAAAGTCATTACCTTTGCCGTCCGTTAAAGGAAAATACTATTATTATGCCAAAGATGAAGACCCACTCCAGTGCCAAGAAGCGCTTTAAAGTGACTGGCTCTGGGAAAGTGAAGCGGTTTCAGGCTTTTACTTCGCACATGATGCGTAATAAGAGCAAGAAAGCCAAGTTGCGTCTCCGTGATGCAGCACTCGTTAGCGAGGCAGATACGCCAAGAATGAAGCGTCTGCTTTGTAAGTAACATTTTTATTCACCGATTTTTCACGAGAGTACAGGTTAAAGAGCCGATGAGCGCCTCTGTACTGAACAAAAAATCTGCTTTATGCCACGTTCCGTAAATGCCGTCGCATCTCGTCGCCGGCGCAAAAAAATCCTAAAGGCTGCAAAAGGATACTTTGGTGCACGTTCCAAAGTTTATACTGCTGCCAAAAATACCTTAGAAAAAGGTCTTACGTACGCTTACCGCGACCGCAAAGCCAAGAAGCGTGCTTTCCGCCGCCTTTGGATTGCGCGTATCAACGCAGGTGCTCGCATTCACGGGTTGTCTTACTCCCGCTTTATGCACGCACTAAAGGAGCAAAATATTGACCTCAACCGCAAAGTACTTGCCGACTTGGCCATGAACCACCCCGATTCTTTCAAAGAGGTAGTGGCGGCTGTGAAGCAATAACTATTGGTTCAACCACAATATACAAAGGTGTCGATCTGCTTGGTGGCAGGTCGGCACCTTCGTCATTTCAGGGAGATTGATGCACTTTGTTTCCGTCAAAATTACCAAGCCTTTTTCCAATCTACCATACGCTTAAATTTTAAAAAACGATGCAACCACTCACCTCCGATTACTGGGACAGCCGCTGGCAACAACACCTCACTGGCTGGGATTTGGGCCAACCTTCCCCGCCTTTGATGCACTTTGCCGATGCGCTTACAGATACTTCCATCCGCATTCTCATACCTGGGGCAGGTAGTGCGCATGAAGCCATTTACTTACACCGAAAGGGGTTTACGGAAGTGTATGTTTGCGACTGGGCTGCTACGGCTTTCGAGCATATTCGCAACGCTGCTCCTGATTTTCCCGAGGCACACCTCCTTGTAGGAGATTTTTTCGAACTTCCTTTTACATCGTTTTTTGACCTCGTCTTGGAACAAACCTTTTTTTGCGCTATCGACCCTGCTCTTCGCGATAGGTATGTTGCCCAAATGCACCACCTCTTGCAGCCAAAAGGGAAGCTAGCCGGGGTATTGTTTGCCTCGGAGTTTGAGCGGGAAGGCCCTCCATTTGGTGGTACGCAGCTAGAGTATATGGAGCGTTTTTCGCCCTACTTTGACATCATTCATTTAGACATCACGCCGTTTTCTGCTGCGCCTCGCTTAGGAAATGAACTATGGATGGAGTTGGTTAAAAAATAGGGTGCATAAAAGGCATGACATCGCAAAAAAAACGGCGAGTTCAACTATCCACATAAACAGAATGTTCTCATTTCTCGCAAAAGACGAATATCTCAAAAGCGTAAATTACAACCGCGAAAGGAGTATCTCTACAAGTTTATAGTAATCTGACGGAAATAACTGATTCCATTTGTTCTGAAGGTTTGTCTTTATGCACACGCTTTGTCCAAGTATTCCTACGCTTAGTGCATAAAGTCAAGCCCAAAATGGGATCATTTATTTTTATCCCGTCCCATAGACACATTTCTAAAAACAACCCTATATAAAAAAACACTTGCCTTAGCAGGTAGCAACAGCTCCAAATCAATCAACTTCAAATTGATCAACTACATAGCACCGTTGATTGAAGCCCTTGTGGTTTTCACGGATGTATTCTGCAAACACACCGCTGTAAGCCACGTCATAGAGAATCGTCACAACTCGTTTTGCTCCATTTGTTGAAATGATAGAAGACACTCCTGTAAGGGGGAAACTCTTTTGGCAGATTCCTCCATTGGCATCCTGTCCTTAACAAATAGAAAATCCCATCCAAAATATCCCGCAAGCTCTATTTTAAATTTTTTTCCCCAGAGGGTAAAAATTTTTCCGAAATTTGCCACTGAGAGCCAGTAAGGCGTTCATATTGTCGTGTCGCCAATTTGTATTGTAATTGTTGAAACCACAAAACAAAACTGACTCTCTTTTTAAAACAAATTATTTTTTCCCGTCTCTTAGACGTTGACACCGCCTACATCAGCAAGATGGAAAACAATGACAAGCCAGTGAGTAAATCTTACTTGTCCAAGTTGGCTAAACTATATGATGTTGATGAACAAGAGCTATTAACTCTTTGGTTGGCTGATAAAGTGTATGATGTGGTGAAAGATCAGGATGTAGCCTTGAAAGCGATGGAAGTAGCTGAAGAAGAAATCAAAAGTAAGAGAAAGCGACAAGATTAATGAATATAAACTCAGACATAAATGTTTTAGGCAGCTTGCCTGATTGGAACTTGATAAAGGTATTCCTTTCAGAAGATATGGATTCCATCAATGAAAAAGGTGGTATCCATACCTACACAGCTATCAAAACTGACAAGTCTGTAAAACGCTTTGAAAAAGCTATAAAGGCTACATTGATTGCTTCTAAAAAGACGAATTTGGGGTTAATTATCAGACAGGCAATAAAGTCAAATGTTACAAGTATAGATACTTTACTACTACTTTTTTGGAATGCTTCTGCCAATAACGAATTGCTTTTTTATCTCAATGAAAATGTATTTTTCCCTGCTTTCTATAGTGGTAGGGTTTCCATTAAAAATGATGAAGTAGTAGCTTGTATAAAAGATTTAAAGCAGTCCGAGAAAGACTTGCAAAAATGGTCTGAGATTACTGTTACCACAACAGCCTCCAAATACCTCACTTTATTGAAGAAGTTTGGTTTGATGGAAGGTTCTGTAAATAAAAGCATAGTGCATCCACACCTTTCAGATGGGTTATTTGTATTGTTCTGCTATTGGGTTGCTGCCATATCAGATAAGCCAAATCTGGTAGATAGCCCTTGGCTATCGTATTGCTTCAGCGAAAAACAAGCATTTCTCGATAGGCTTCTACAAAAAAAGTTTTCAAAATATTTTAATGTGGTTTATACTGGCGACAAGCTAAGTATTGAGCCAATAATACCTTACGAATCAATTTATGAGCACATCACTAAATCCTGAACATATCATCACGCAGTTAAAGCGGATAGTGGAATCTGACAAACGTTCAGAAATCCGTCTGAATGCCAATGGGGGCAATTCAATATTATTGGTATGCCCTCCCGAATTGGAATTTCAATTCATAGAAAAGTTAACTGAGCTGATGCCACAAGACAATTATAGGATTATTGACATCAACGAAATGTTGATTTCGTTTGTGGAAGATCATAAAAATGACCTTGAAGAAATGTTCGACTTACTCAGGGGTTCGGTTCATCAAATTTTCAAAGCACCCGAAGGAGAAACAAGTCCCGACTTATTCAGGCACTTACTCTTTGCCATTGAGCAAACTTTTAACGAACAAAAAATACCAGTACTAATTCATAGTGGTGCTCTATATGGAAGTGGTATTGATAATATCCATTTAATGGAAAACGAATTGGTAATGAAATCAAAAATGCCTTTGATTATTTTATATCCGGCTACACAAGATGGTGAGCAATTGATGTTTCTCAATTCACGCCCGGCATCTAAGTATAGATGTATGATTGTTAACTAAAGAATTTTACAGAAATGAAAATAAAAGAAATACTAACCATAGACCTGTCCGAAGACATCAAGAATGTAATCGACTTAGAAGATGTTTCGGAAAAGGAAATTCAGGCAGAAATTGAAAGCTATATCGTTACAGATGGTTTAGCAAGAGAGTATGCCGATTTTGTTGACACATTCACATCCAACATTCTTGAAACAGGTGTTTGGATTTCAGGTTTTTACGGTTCGGGTAAATCGTATTTCGGTAAGTTATTAGGCTATATGCTAAGTAACCGCACCATTGGTGGCACAGCTGCAAGAGATAGAATTATCCAACGATTTACAGGTATTAATGATGAAGCATTGGTAAAAAACGCTTTATCGAGATTAGATGCTATTCAATCAAGAGTAGTTTTTTTAGACATAGCAAAGCAAGACACATCAAAGGGGTTGGCTTTCACGTTATTCAGAAACTTTCTACGTTCATTGAATCTACCTGAAAACGAACACGGTATTTTCTTATTTCTATTAATGCTCAATGAAGGAAAAACCTTTGTACAAGACTTTATTTTTGATGCAACAGGTTCTGACTGGAATGATATAAGAACAAGCTCCTTTAAATACGCAAAAGCCATAAAAGAGCTATACATCAAAAAAGGCAATACAAGTGCCGATTACGACAACCTGATAACTACTATTCGCAGGGATATTGACCAATTCAGTGCTTCTCGTTTAAGAGAAGAATTGGGAAACTACCTGCAAGTTGAAAAAAATGAAAAAGTTGTTTTTCTCTTTGATGAAGCCAGTGAAGCAATCAATCAGAAGAAGTTCAATTTATTAGACTTAGAAGGTGTAAGCGAATCGCTATCTTCCTTAGGGGGTAAAGTATGGACCATTGCTATTGCCCAAGAAAAATTGGACGATGTAATTAACAACTCCAATGTGAGCAAGGCTCAATTGACCAAAGTAACTGACCGCTTCAAAACTAAAATTCACTTAGAAGCCACCGAAGTAGATGTTATCATTCGCAACAGGCTATTAAAGAAAACTGTAACCGGCATACAAAAGCTAACAGAGCATTTCAAGAAAAATTCTGGAAAGATTTCAGACCACGCAGCAATACACGGAGCTGGTATCAGTAAAACAGATAATGCTGAAAACTATGCTACCTACTATCCTTTTTATAAGTATCAGTTTGATTTATTGCAAAACTTTCTGTTTGGTACAAAAGGTTATGCTTCCACTAAAGTGGCAGCAAGGGGTATGATTATTACCACTTATGACATTCTAAAACAAGAAGTACAGCATACAGACCTTTTCCATACCGTTACTGGATGGCACATTGCCAAGGAAGGTCAACCGCAACCGCCTGTAAGATTAGTAAGCAGATACGATAATGCAGAGCGTATCTTGTCAGAAGCAGGTTCGCCCATTTCAGGCAGAAAATTATTAGAAACTATTAATTTTCTTACAGAAGCAGAAGTTACTCCTTCATCAGTACCCAATATTGTAAAGTCATTCATCAGTGACCCTGACGAACAGTTCAAAATTCAAGACGACATTTTAAAGGCTCTTGACCTGCTCACAGAAGCAAAAGTGTTGTTAGATACCAATAAAACGTACCGCATCACTTCTGATATTGAGCAAAGATTGTTGGATGAAATGAACGGTTTCACCGTTCAAGGTTTCGTAAAGAAAAAGCAATTGGTTACGGCATATAAAGGTTCTAATTTCAATAAATCTATTAGCAGGGTTGCTGACAATGGATTACAATTTGACTTTTACATCACAACCGATAATGATGATGAACTTACCACACCAAACCTGAAATACCTCAAAGTAAAAATAAAAAGTGTTTACAATATCTCAGACGACCGTTCGGCTGACATTGATACCTTGAAGGTGCAGCATCAAAACGATAAAGATTTACTTTGGTTAGTACCTGACAATAGTTATTTCAAAGAGTTGGATCGTTTGATTGATGAAGTGGAGCGTATTACCTACTTGGAACAGAAATACAACAATCCTAATTCCGATGAAGGTAAAATTCTGATTTCTTTCTCTACCGCCAAAGGTGAAAAGCAAAACCGCATCAAAGACTTGGTAGAAGAAAGTTTAACCAACGCTACTGCTATTTATTTATACAATACACTCCAACTTAATAAAGACAATTGGCAAAACACCCTGCAAGAGCAGCAAAGAAACATCATTCAAAACGTGTACAGCAAGAGACTGTCATCTCAACTAAGTGATAGTGTTGCAGCAGCGGTTATTAAAGAAGCCAACAATGGTCGTTTGTCCCAATATTTCACAGGCAGTGACTTTGCTTTTTTTGATGCACAAGGCAATTTCATAGGTGAAAATCTAAAGGTATCAGAAGAAGTTTTATACAAAGTTCGCAACACTTTTGTAGATGGTGCAACTTTAGAAAAGGACCTTGAACAGCCTCCTACCGGGTTCACTTTTGGTACAGTTATATCTTCAGTGGCTGCTTTAATGAGAGCCGGAAAATTGATTGCCAAATACAACGGTGCTGAAAAATTCTCTTGGCGTGATGAAGGTGTAAAAGTGTTTTTTGAAAATTCTCGTGAGTTCAAAAAGGCTTCCTTTAAAGCAATATCTAAATCACTTTCAGCTTTACAGAAACAAGAATTAGCTCAGTTTCTTTTGGATATAGAAGTAGAGAAATATATCGGTCGTAAAATAGACTACAATACCAACGATTTTGAATTGGTATCTGCGGTTCGGGATGCAGCCAAACATTTTGCCGATAAAGTAACTACGCTTAGAAACAGTGAAAAAGAGTTTGACCAGTTATTCCCCAAAGCAGATGAAAACGCTAACTATTTAGGTGGTTTTACAGGTGCGGTAAGTGAAGCAAACTACATTGATAAAGCAGTAGAGTTTTTAACTTCAAAAGATGCTTTTCATAAGGCATTGCAAGAAATTGAAAAAGTAGAAAAGTTCATCCGAAATAATTTGCCCAAAGTAAAAGAGTGGAAAGCATTTGTTACTGCGGTGCAGGATGAATTGACTAAAGCAGCGACAACTAACGCTACCATTCAACAGCTGAAAACTGATTTTGAAAGCCACTTAAATGGTGATGTAATCAAAAACTTTGCTATACTTCAACAATCGGCACAAAAAACCAAAGATGAGTACCATCAATTATTCAGTGCAGCAATGCAAGATTGTTCAGCTAAATACACCGAAATAGAAACTTTAGCAAGCAGTCTTGTAAACGAAATTGAGAAACTTCCTGCCGGACTTAATGATGCTACCTTGCAAAAAGCATCAGCACTCAAACAATACGCAAAGCAAAGAACCAATGCTTCGGTTTCTATTGATTTTGATGTAAAAGACAAACAAAGTCGTTTCACCTATTCCGAAGTGCTTTCATTTATCGAACTCTTTCCAAGCAAAAAAGCGGAGATAGAAATTGCTCAGGCAGGTTTAATCAAAACTAAAGCACCCGAACCACAACCCGGAACACCTCCAACACCCACAGTAAAAAAGTATGCGGTTAAAATGCCAAGTGCTAAAATGAAAGTGGCTGAATACAAAAGTTGGTTGCAGGGTGAATTACAAAAGTTAGCCAGTGCATCGGATAATGACGAAATCGAGATTAATTAAAAATTAGGAATGAGTAATTAGGAATGAAACAGGAAAACGTAATACAAACCAAGTCTTATGAATTTGCCATCAAGGTGGTGAACCTATATCGCTATTTGGTGGATGAAAAGCGTGAATATGTTTTATCCAAACAATTACTTCGTTCTGGAACTTCGATTGGTGCAAATGTAGAAGAAGGTATTGGTGGGCAATCGCCAAAAGACTTTTTCGCTAAACTAAATATTGCTTACAAAGAAGCTCGTGAAAGTCATTACTGGCTAAGATTATTAAAAGATACAGGGTATTTGGAAGTTGATATGGCAACTGAATTCCTAAATGATTGTGATGAATTGCTCCGAATAATGGGTTCAATCATCAAAACAATGAAAACTAAACTTGGAATAGAAATTCCTAATTCCTAATTGAAAATTCGTAATTGATAAAAATGAAACTTAGCGAACACGTTGAACATATCCGCCAACTCATTGACCAGGCATTTCGCAATCGCTTGGGCAGAATGGGGATCAATGAAGGGCAACTAATCCCCATTCAAAATATGCCTGCTGAACGTAAACGTATGGAAACCATCCGTGAAGTGTTCATTGCAGAAACCGGAACTGTTGCCGATGCCTATGAGAAATTGGTAGAAGAACTCACCTTTACTTTGTTCAACCGATTGGCGGCTCTCAAAGTAATGGAAGCCCATACCTTACACCCCGAAATTGTAACCCGAAGAGAAAGCCACGGTGGCCGTTCCTTTGCTCATTTGGCTTGGCTGGAGCAAAACCCCAATGCAAGAAATGAAGAAGCCGAAGGCTTGTTACTTTTCTTAGAAGACCAATTGCAAAAATTAGCTTCCGATATTCCTTTATTCAGCCCACAGCATCCTTATCATTTACTACCCACAGCATTAGAATTACTTCAAATCATCAACGCCTTCAATGCAGTAGAAGATGATAATGATGTAGCAAAGACAATTCCTAATTCCTCATTCCCAATTCCTAATTCAATATGGCAAAGCGATGATGTACTCGGTTGGTTATACGAAAGCTACAACAACTACAAAAAAGCAGCCCATAAAGCCAGTGGCGATAAAACAGAATACAACAAAGTAAGCATACAAAGTCAGGTTTACACACCTCGTTGGGTAGTGCAGTTTTTGGTAGACAACAGTTTGGGGAAACTCTATTTGGAAATGTACCCCGATAGTGAAATACGCAATAAGTATAAAATTGCCAATGCACCAACTTCGCAAACAAGAGAACGAAAGCCACTACACGAAATACGAATGATTGACCCATCCACTGGATCGGGTAATTATCTATTGTATGGCTTTGATATGTATTACGATTTGTACATAGACCAAATAGAGAACTACGGTGCAGATTATAACGAAGCTGATGTTCCCAAACTGATTATTGAACACAATTTGCACGGAGTAGATTTGGACGACCGTGCCATACAGTTGGCTCAGTTGGGTTTGTACATCAAGGCAAAAAGAAAGAAACGTACTGCCAAAATAGACCATTTCAATATCGTTAGTTCCGATTTCTTTTTGCCTGCTTATGCTGAAGTAAAAGATATTTTTGAAGATAGCAACGTAGGCGAAAGAGAAAGAAAGATTATTGAAGACCTTTGGGAAGACCTACAAAATGCTCACAAATTTGGCTCGCTCATTCGCTTAGAAGAAAAACTAAACCTGAAATGGTTTGGTACAAAAGTGAAAAACGACCCGAACCAGATTGTGTTGTTTGACCAACAAAATTTGGATGACTTTGAAACTTTCCGCACCAATTTCTTTACCAACCTGCAAAAAGCAGTAGCCCAAAATACCGCCAAACAAGGGCAAACATTCCTCAATACCAAAACACAAGATGCCATTACTTTTTTGCAACTACTAACCCAAAAATACGATGTAGCTGTTGCCAATCCACCATACACCGATAGTGCAGATTTTGGCCCCGAACTGAAAAAGTTTGTAGAAGCCAATTACAAGCAGCCTTATAAATTCAATACCAATTTGTATGCTACGTTTATCAAGCGTTGTTGTGAAATTACCACCGATGATGGCTATGTGGGAATGATACACCCACATACGTTTATGTTCATCAAAACTTTTGAGGATGTACGTAAATACCTCATTGAGCATACGCACATTGATATAATGGTCGATTATGGTTTAGACCGTGTCAATCTTTTTGGCCCGGGTATTTTATTAGATGCCACTTGGTATGTGCTGAGCAAAAAGAAGAAAGACTCAGCAGGTATTTATTTCAATATCACAGCCAACCAACAAGAAAAAGCAAAGCAAGCTTCCTTAGAACAAGCTTATGAAGATGCCATTAACCATCGAACCAACTCCCGACTTTACACCCTCCCCCAAGAAAAACTAAAAATCATTGAAGGCTGGCCTTTTATCTATTGGATTAGCGATGGGTTTAGGGAGAAGTTTAAAAAGAATACTGTTGGTAAAATTGCAGATGTTGCTGAAGGATGTAAGACAGCAGATAATTTTAAATATTTAAGGTTTTGGTGGGAGAATGAAAACCTTGAAAGTGAAGGCTGGAAAACATATTCAAAAGGTGGACCATACAATAAATGGCAAGGTAATTTGTGGCTAAAAGTTAATTGGAAAAATGAAGGTTCTGAAATTAAAAATGATCCTCGTGCTGCTGCTAATAATGAACAATATTATTTTAAAGAGGGCATTACATTTACAGGAGCTGGTTCAAAAGGTACGAGTTTTAGATATTTACCAACAGATAGTATTTTTGACACTGGTGCAAGGTCAATTTTCCCTAAAGGTGAACTCTCTCCATTTTTACTACTTGGAATACTAAATTCAAGTCTTTCATTATACATCATTGATGCTTTAAACCCAACTGTAAATACAACAGTAGGTGATATAAAAAGAATACCATTCGTAAAAAGTGAAGTAACAAATTCAGTGACAACTTTCAGTAAATTAAATGTTGATTTAAAAGAGAAAATATCGTCTTACCATATCATTGAAACCAACTTCGAGCAAACCCCTTTGTTAGCTTTTCAAGGAGCAGCATTAAAAGACCGTGTATTGGCATATCTTAATTTTGAGAATGTTCAACACACACAGGTATTGATCAATGAAACTATCATCAATGAATTGATATTTAAAGTGTATGAACTTAGCGATGCAGACCGTGAACAGGTAGAAGCGAAAATGGGGGTGTCCGTTGGACAATTAGGAATTACGAATGAAACAATTAGGAATTATGAATTAGAAATTAGGAATCATGGCATAGAAGTGAGTGAAGTAGTGTTGGAGCATTTGAAGGCGTTGCCTTTGATTGAGTTTGAGCCCGAAAAAGTGCGGGAGATAAAAGAAGGTTTCGCCACATTATACCAAAGCAACAATGACTTAGAAGAGTTTTGCATTCGCCACCAAGTTAACCCCATCAATGTATTGTATTGGTTCAAAGAAGCCAATACAGTGCCAGCAGCAAGAGCATCCGAAATTGCCTTAGAGTTTTTGGCAGATGCCATTCGTACCCTTTTACAGCAAGATGATGATGGCATTATTCCATTGGTAGGCTTACCGGGCGAAGAAGCCCTGAGCCAACGCTTAGAGCAACATTGCTTGCAAAACGGCTTCACGGCAGCACAGTATATGCAGTTAGATAGTTTGTTGGGGCGTTCTGTAAACGAATATTTAGAGCATCATTTCTTCAACCAACTCAGCAACCACCTAAACCTGTTTATGTACTTGCCCAAAACGCCATTTATATGGCATTTAAGCAGTGGGCAGCATCAAGGCTTTGAAGCGTACATCTTGATCTACAAATGGAACCGAGATAGCCTTTTCAAGCTCAAATCACAGTACATCAGCCACAGGGTACAAAACTTAGAATACCGCCAAATTACCTTGCAAGATGTAAACACCGCACAAGCACAAGCCGAGAAAGAAACCATCCGTCTGCAATTGCAAGAAATAAAATTGTTCACTACCAAAATAGACGAACTCATAGCCGAAGGCTACGACCCTAAACTGGATGATGGTGTAGGCAAAAACATAGCACCATTGCAAAAAAAAGGTTTGTTAAGGGCAGAAGTGTTAAAAACCGCAGGCGGAGCAAAATCACAATTGGAGAAATATTTAAAAGCGGATTGGTGATGGGAGAATTAGAAATTAGGAATGGAGAATTAGGAATGGGGGGTTGGAACTTGTCACAAATTTCGCCAAAATATGTGACAGTTTTTTGTCGCAAATATTTACCTTTTTTGCGACAAGTTGTTGTAACAAATTGCTACCTTTTTTGTTACATCAATACAGAATACTTGTCGCAAATATTTACTAAATTTGCGACAAAATAAAAATGATATAGCCGTGCAAAGTATTGAAAAGCAAATAGAAAAAATCATTAAGAGCAAACCAAGGGGCACATTGGTATTGCCTGCCGACTTTTTGCTTTACGGCACATCAAAAGCTGTTCAAAAATCATTAGAACGCCTGGAAGATAAGCAGGTGATTATTAGAGTAGCTCAAGGTATTTATGTGCGTCCCAAAATCAGTAAGCTTATTGGTCCTTTGACACCTTCAGCCGAAGAAGTTGCAGAAGCTATTGCCAAAAGAGACAGGATACGCACCGTACCTACTGGAAGTTACGCTTTGAACGCTTTAGGTTTGAGTACGCAAGTACCTATGAACATTGTGTTGCTCACCGATGGTTCACCAAGAGAAATCAAAATAGGCAAACGAACCATCAAGTTTAAAAAGACAACTCCTAAAAACCTTTTGGCAAAAGGGAAAATCAGCAGATTGGTTATACAGGCATTGAAAGAAATTGGCAATGGAAAAGTAACGACAGAAGAAGAACATAAAATAGTGGACTTGCTCAAAAAGGAAGACGAAAAAGACCTAAAACACGACATCGCTTTGGCTCCGGTATGGATTCAAAAAATAATGACAAAAGCATTGACCGATGGTAAAAATTGATTTTTACAAGATAGACGCAGCCGAAAAAGCAGCCATCTTCACAGAGATTGCTACACAAAAAGGTATGAAACCCTTTGCAGTAGAGAAAGATTGGTGGGTAAGCCGCACCTTAGAAATTATCTTTCAAATGCCCATTGCAGAGCATTTAGTTTTTAAAGGCGGTACTTCATTGAGCAAAGCTTGGAAACTCATCAACCGCTTTTCAGAAGATATTGATTTGGCTATTGATAAAGAGTTTTTTGATGGTTATAAAGGGGATATATCAAAAACACAAATAGGTAAGTTAAGGAAAGTAGCAGGTGCATACACTACCGGAACTTTCTTTGAAGAATTGAAACAGGCTTTTGAAGCCAAAGGATTTACAGACCTTCAATTTGTAGTAATAGAAGCGATAGACAGCGACCAAGACCCAAGAGTTTTGGAAATATATTACCCGTATGTGATAAAACCAGATACAGATTATCTTTTACCGAGGGTGCAGATAGAAGTCAGTTGCCGTTCATTAAGAGAACCCTTTTCAGCTCAGACTTTTGGTGCACTGGTGGATGAATTTTATTCAGACAAAGATTTTGCAGAACCACTATTTGAAGTGCCAACCGTAAATGCAGAAAGGACATTTTTGGAGAAGTTATTCCTGTTGCACGAAGAATTTCACCGTCCGGCAGAAAAAATGCGTGTAGATAGATTGAGCCGCCATTTGTATGATGTTTATCATTTATCAAAAGCGGGAGTCGCTGAAAAAGCCATCAAAGATAAAGAACTTTACGAAACCATAGTAGCTCACAGATACAAGTTTTCAAGAGTAGGCGAAGTGGATTATAACTTACATAACCCTAAAACATTAAATCCTATCCCCCCAGAAAGTGTAATAGCTGATTGGGAAGCCGATTATGCCAAAATGAAAGAAGATATGATCTACGAAGAAAACAAGCCAAGTTTTGAAGAACTGATAACTAATTTGAATGAATTAAGAACTCAATTGCAAGAAGTGGCTTGGAATTTTGAACTTGAATTTTCCATTCCTAATTCCTAATTAAACATTCGTAATTGACTATGACAGATAACTGGATCATACAAGATATAGACAAACACATTGCACAACGCAACAGAGTGGTCATTATTGACCCTTTGGCTGAATGTGCATACCTGTTACCACACATTGAAAAAAAACACTACACCATACTCAAAACAAACCCAGGCAATACAGAAGAATGGCAGCGAGTTAAGGAAGAATTGATGTTGCGATATGAAGCAGAAAGTAATTACAAAACCAAGAAAGTAATCTTTTATGTAACCCGTCCAAAAGACGAATTAAGCTTTCTGTTTGATTACTGCTTCACACACGGTTGTGTAGATTTAACCAACCCGGTAGAATGGTTACGAAAAAAACTGTTTGCCAATACCGGTCATCAAATCACCTTAGACAATCCTATGCTGCTTACCGCAGCAAAATTAGGTGTTGGAAAAGATATTGCCTGGTGGAAAAAGATTTTACAAAACTTGGAAGAACTGGTTTCCATAGAAGACGAACTCATTCCATTTCTCAGCAGTCCTGAAGGTTTTTTCAAAGACAAGGAAGCGGATGTAAAAAGACTGTTTGAAGAAAAATTATTTGACCTTATTGGGCAATCTTATCGTAAAGTTCCTGCAAAAACTTTGGCATCAGAAGTAGTCAGTCATTTATTTTCACGCTTGCTCAATAATGATGTATCGCCTGAGCTACTTCGTATTTATCACAAATGGTTAGATAGCAACACGTATTCAAAGGCATTACAAGATTACATTGACACCTATAAAATTGACCCTCAGCTTAATTTTTGGAATGTCCATCCCGACCATTGCTTTGCAGCAATAGATAAAAAACAATTGCAGCAAATCACAGCCAATTTTAGAGACAGAGTTTTTGTGAAGGAGAAACTTCAAAAGCTACATAACCGAATTAAAAGCCGCAAAGCAGCTAACTTTGTTCCGCAATGGTGGGATGATGTGTGTACACTTTTTGAATTTGACAATAAGCCTTTGGCTCATTGTAATTCGTTAGAAAAGGTAACCGATTTCTACACATCATCATTTTACAAGGTAGATCGTGCCATCCGCAATATTTATACGTCCTTCCTTCAAGAAGATAGTATTGTCCGTCCGCTGCAAGAGCACTACGATAGCCTCAATGGCGAACTACTACATCATTGGTTTGATAGCAGCAACCAATACCAATCCAACCAACAAGGCTATCTGCCCAAACTCATTACACAAGCTAAACCAGGAGTAGCCATTATTGTGGGTGATGGTGTTCGCTATGAAATAGCGGCTTTCATTGCTTCGCAATTACAGGAGAAGTGCAAAATTACCCTTGATGTAATGTTTGCTGATATGCCCTCAGAAACCGAACATAATATGAGTGCTTTATATGTTGGCAATAATCAAGTCCTTCCTATTCACAAAGACCGAGAAAAAAAACTAACCGAAACCACAGGAAAAGACATTACCTATTTAAATCTGGAAGCATTGCACTACGGCATTAAAGCAGACTATTTAGTTTTGACGTATAAAGACATTGACAGTGCAGGCGAAAAACTTCAAATGGGTGCTATCAAATTATTCAGTGAATTTGAAAATGTATTGACTGAAAAAATACAATTGCTGCTCAATATGGGCTATCATCAAGTTCACTTAGTAACCGATCACGGTTTTGTGTTGACAGGCTTATTAGATGAAGCAGATAAAATAGACCCAATTACAGCAGGTAAAAAAGAAGTACACGAACGCTTTGTCCGTACAGTAGATAAACAAACCGACAAAGATTGGATACCATTTGAAAGGCCTTACGGAGAGTTCAACTATGTCTATGCAGCCCAAAGCCATCGTCCATTTAAGTCAAAAGGAGTATATGGTTTCTCTCACGGTGGTTTCACACCGCAAGAGATTATCATACCCAACTTTGTATTCAGCAACGAAATGACAGCAGCTAAAGGACTTGAAATCATTATCCTGAACAAAAATGAATTAAGCGAAGTAACAGGCGAACTGTTTGGCTTAAAAATTCAGGCAAATCAAAAAGCAGATGACTTGTTTTCTGCAAGCAGAAAAATTCAAGTACTGCTTTATGCCAACAACATTACCTACAGCAGCAGCAATATCATTACCATCGAACTGGGTGCAACACAGTCGTTTGACTTTTCGTTTGGTGGGCACAGTGAAATCATTGCAGTGATAGTAGATGCAAGCACCCAAGAACAAATTGATTCCGTGAAAATTAAAAAATCAAACGCCAGAGATTTAGGCGGCCTCATATAAAATTTGAATTATGATCATCTTAGACGAATTAGATAAAAAAGCTTTAGACCACTTCAAGGGCTTTGTAGTAAAGAAAGACCTTGTGGGTATCATTAAAGGTGGTGCAAACGTACCTGCATTTGTGCTGGAATACCTCTTAGCCAATACTTGCAGCACCGAAGATGAAGAAAAACTAAAAGAAGGGATGGAAAACGTAAAGACCATCCTCCGTAACCATTACATCAATCCCGAAGAAAGCACTTTGATACAATCAAAACTTCGAGAAAAAGGGCGCTATAAAATAATTGACAAAATATCGGTGGAATTAGACCCACAAAAAGACCGCTATTGGGCTAATATTAGCAATAGCAATATTAGAAAAGCAACCATCAGTGACGACTTAGTAAAAAGCCACGAGAAATTGCTTTTAGGTGGTATTTGGGCTATCATTGAAATGGAATACGACCCAATGATAAAAATTGGCAACACCAATTTTCCTTTTGTGGTAAGAGATATTAAGCCTATTCAACTATCTTCTTTTGACAATACCAAGATTGCAGAAAAGCGTAAAGAATTTACCAAAGACGAATGGAAAAAGCTATTGCTGAGAAGTGCAGGTTACGAGCCGTATAGCGAAGGATTGGACGATAGAAAACTAAACCTGCTTTTGTGTCGCTTAATTCCATTAGTAGAAGCCAACTTCAATATGGTCGAGTTAGGTCCTCGTTCATCAGGTAAGTCATACATCTATAAAGAAATTACACCCTATGCCATACTCATATCAGGTGGTCAAGGTTCAGTAGCTCAATTATTCGTAAACAACACCACAGGCAGAGTAGGTGCAGTGGGTTTATGGGATGCCATTTGCTTTGATGAAAGTACAGACAAATTATTCAAAGACCGTGATGCCATACCATTGATGAAGGACTATATGGAATCAGGCTCATTCTCCAGAGCCAAAGGCGGTGAAATATCAGGTTCAGCATCTGTCATTTTGAATGGTAATATCAACCAGCCTGTTGAAACTGTTTTGCAGACTTCACATTTGTTCAGTCCGCTTTCAGATGAAGTCAATCACGATACTGCTTTCTTAGACCGTATTAATTTATTTCTACCCGGTTGGGAGATAACAAAGTTCAGTCCTTCTAACTTCACCAAACATTTTGGATTTAGCACCGATTACTTTTCAGAAATCTTAAAGTCGCAGCGTAAAACTACCTATTACGATGCATTGGATAAATATTTCACCTTAGGTTCACACTTAAAGCAGCGTGATTCAAAATCAGTTAGACGTATTGTTTCAGGCTTTATTAAGTTGCTTCATCCTGATGACGATTACACCAAAGAAGATATTAAGGGGTACTTGGTAGTAGCAATGGAAATGAGAAGAAGGGTAAAAGAGCAGTTAAAGAGAATTGGAGGTATGGAGTTTTGGGACACCAATTTTTCATACATCGACAAAGAAACACAGGAAGAAATCTTTGTTGGCTTACAAGAAGAAAAAGGCTCATCATTAATCGAATCCAATCCACTTTCACCAGGAGTTTGTTATACAGCCACAAGTGACGGAGACAGTACCGCTTTAGTGAAAATTGAAGTAGTTGCTTTGAAAGGTTCAGGTAAAATGAATATAACAGGCACAAGCAGTCAGGAAGTAAAAGAGAACATCAAAAACACCTACAACTACCTTAGAGCAAACGAAAGAAGTATTCTTAACGAGCAGCACTCCCTATCAGGTTACGACATCAATATCCAAATCAGCAACCTAATGGGAGCTTATATCAGTGGTGGCATAGGCAGTGCAGTTTACATAGCCATCATTTCAGCCATCTACAAAAAGAACCTAAAACCCGGACTTGCTGTATTGGGCAATATCTCCATCGGTGGTGCAGTTGAAAGAGCAATAAACTTTGCAGACAAAGTAACCTTGCTTTCAGAAAATGGAGCAAAAACGGTATTAGTGCCAATGGAAAACCTATCAGAAATCAGCACCCTGCCAACATCAATCCTTGGCAAAACAGACGTGCCTTTTTATGGTAATAGTCAGATGTTGTTACAAAAAGCTGTATTGGGGGAGTAAAAATTTGAAGTTATTAAGGGATAAGAAAAAAATAGGGTGCGATATGTGGCTTTTGTACGAAGATGCGTTATTAGGCCATGGCGCGTTTGTCTCCATACCTCTTGGGTGAAGCCATTACGTTTGGTAAATGAAACCTTTTTTAAGACAGCTAAAACGAGGTGGCGAGGTGCTTGAACACAATCCAAACGCGCTATTTTGCATCAAACACCAAAATGAAAAACGGATAATGAGAACACGCCTTGTACTGCTCATGATGGGCTTATTGTTGGCAACCGTTGCTGCCTACGCACAGTCGCCAGCTCGCTTCGATTTAAAAGGAATCGCACAGGATACCAATAAGATGGCACTTTCTTATGCCACCGTCATGGTGTTAAAACAGTCGGATACTACCTTGGTTAGCTACGAAGCTACCGATGAAAATGGCGCTTTTGAGTTCAAGAACCTGAAAAACGAAGCCTATATTTTAAAAGTTACGTATGTAGGTTATTTACCTGCCAACATTGATATAGGGCCTGTCGATACAGATGTACTGGATGTAGGAGGCGTGATGCTGGCTCCCATATCTGAGCGCCTAATGGAAGTCGTGGTTAGAACGGCCAAAGCTCCATTGCGCATCAAAGGGGATACTATCGAGTACGATGCTACTACCTTCAAAGTGCCGCCGGGGTCAACGGTGGAAGATTTATTGCGCCAGTTACCGGGCATCAAGGTGGACGCCAATGGCAATATTCAGGCACAGGGCGAGGCTGTTAATAGGGTATATGTAGATGGAAAGGAGTTTTTTGGCGGCACTCCCTCGGCAGCTACTAAAAATTTAGGAGCAGAAACCATTTCTAAAGTTCAGGTATATGATGAAAAGTCGGAGGAGGCACAACTCACTGGCATCGACGACGGTCAAGACGCTAAAGCCATGAACTTAGAACTCAAGGACGAGTTCAAGCAAGGAGCTTTTGGCAAAGCTTCCATAGGGGGCGGCACTGCCGATCGTTGGGCATCGCGGGGTAATTACAACCGTTTCCAATAAAACCCAACAATTCTCCATCATCGCATATAGCAACAACATCAACCAAGCGGGGGTGAGCTGGTCAGATTTCCAAGAGTTTCGCGGGCAGAGTGCTTTCTCCCGTCCCAATGAAGGCGACTTCGGCTTTGGCAGCGGTGGCGGCGACTTTTTCTACTATTCCGATGGTAGTGGTGTGCCTATCGCCGATAATGATAGCGACGGCCTGAGCGATAACGCAGGGGTAGGTGTCAATTACAATTTTGATAATAAAAAGGTAAAGTTCAATACCAGCTATTTTTACAATCAAACTTTGCAAAACCTCAGAACTGAGCGATTCCAACAGTCTTTTTTACCGGAAAACAGCTTTGTTTCGCAAGACTCTTCTCGCACCCGCGATTTTTTTGGCAATCATGCTTTCAATGGTCGGTTGGAGTCGGAAATTGATACCAGCAACAAGGTGATTGTGAAGTTTTTTTACCGCGATTATGGCAATGAACGCACCATATCGAAAAACGCCCTGTATGCTTCCGAGAACGGCATTCCTCTCAATACTTTATTGGACAATACTACCCAAAACCGCGACCAAAATGCGTTGAACCTCACGGGTATTTACTCCCACAAGTTTAAAAAGAAAGGCCGGACTTTTTCCGTAAGCGGTGCGTATCAACTCAATGATGAAGAGAGAGACAAGGAATTGTACAGCGAAAACCGATTCGCAGATGATACATCCCTTTCCTTGCTACTGTCTCAGCTTTTTCGAGAGTTGGAAACAGTGGAGGAAATCAAGGGTAGCGCCCTCTATACAGAACCATTGGGTGGCAAGTGGTATTCATCGACCTTCGTCAATTTGTCTGCTGTGGAAAAAACGGCCAACCAGCCAGTCGTTGACCTCCTGCTTGCTGAAACGGTGGACAGCCTCAGTATGTGGTACAGAACCCAAACGGACTACCAGCGCGTAGGCACCAGTCTGCGGTATGGGCATGATGGGGTGAATGTTTCCATTGGCTTAGGGGCGCAGCGCATCCGCTTGGCAAATGAAAATGCGGTACTGGAGGGCGCGCCCCTGCGTACGCCTGTATTGGAGCGAACTTTTAGTAATATATTGCCCAATGTGTCCATTAATTACAACCCCAATAAAGGATTTTCCAGCCTCAGCTACAGTTATTTGGTAAAAGCACCTGATGCGCTGAACCTACAGCCTGTCACTCGCATTGCCAGTCCGCTTTATCGCAGTGTGGGCAATCCGGAACTTACTCCCGAACGGCGGCATGTTATACGCGCCAACTACAACCACTGGGGCGGCGGCAATGATATTGGGTTTGGTATCAATGGTACTTATACTTACTTTGAAAACCAAACTATTTTCAACCAAACGGTAACTTTCGTAGAAGGCGTTGGTTTTACAACCACATCTGCTCCGGAGAACTATCAGGGCGGTCAGGCGTTCCGCAGTAGTGTATGGGCGAATTTCCCTTTGGTGAAGTCCACTTTGGAAATGGGCGTTTCTGGTTATGCTGGCACTTCTCAAAATCCGGTTTTCATCAACAGTATTGAGAATATCAACACCCGCGACAACTACGGTGCTGATGTCGATTTCACACTCACCCCCGGCCAAAACCTTTTTCTACAGGCGGTTTTCCGATATGGTATCCAAGATATTCGGTACTCTATACAAAGCACACAGAACCAACGTCCCAAGAGCTACGGTGCCGATATGAGTGTGAAATGGATGTTCCTACCCGGCACTTTTTTGGAGAGCAATTTTGATTATTCCGTGTATGAAAACGAACGCTTAGGCTTTGAGCAAAGCCTCCCAATATGGAATGCGTCCATTCGGAAATTATTGGGTGCCTCCAACAAAGTAGAGGTTAGATTGGCAGCTTATGATATATTCAACAGGCGTTTGCAAATCGAACAATCGGGAGATGCTTTTTCTGTTTTCCGCAATACCAACAATACCTTGGCGCGTTATTTCATGGCCAGTATTAGCTACAATTTCAGAGGCTACGAAAGCAAAATTAAATCAAATAACTTTTGGTAATGAGAGTCATATTTTTACTATTATCCCTTCAGTTGTTCGTTGCTCAAGGTGTCGTTTGGGCGCAGGCTAATGCCTTTACGGAAGGTACTATCACCTACGAACGCACCCAAGATTGGGTGAAAATAATGGCTGCTATGCCCCACATGAGCAAACAAGCCAAAGAACGTGCTGCCTACAATTGGGGCAATCGGTCGGAATGGACAAGGAAAACGGCACTGTATGTGAAGAATAACGCTTCCATTTACCGCGATATTAAAGAAACCTCCGAATCAGGTTTCACTTGGAAAGAAGGTCCTTTTTTCATTACCCGTTTTTTTGGCACGGGTCTTTCCGATGATTTGCTGGAATTAGACGGCAAGTATTACCGCATACAGGATTCATTGCAGGCACCGGCATGGAAAATCGGGAATGACATTCGCGAAGTAGCAGGCCATATTTGTATGAATGCTACTTGGGAAGACACCCTCAAGCACCAGTTGGTATCCGCATGGTTTGCTTTAGACATCCCGTCACCCATTGGGCCAGAGTCTTTTTTTGGGTTGCCAGGTGCGATTTTGGCCGTGGACATCAACAACGGTGCCATCCGCATAGAAGCAGTCAATTTATCTACCGATTCGGTGGATGAATCGCTCTTCTCACATCCGCGAAAATTAAAGGCAAAACCTATTACCGCCATCGCCTTCCGCGAAAAAACAGCCGCCTATATTCAGTATTGTATCCAAGAAGAGCAGAATTTCGCATGGGGAATGCGGTATTGAGGGGGGATTTTTCATGTGTGATTTTTGTCCTGTGAGTGCCTAAAATAGCTTGACAAATATTAAAAAATCACAAATCCAAATCTAACCTCATTTGCGTGGGGTTGCCTGTGTAATAATTAATAGGAGCTAGGGATACGATACATAGATTTCGCCAGGACTTTTCCATCACATGATAACAGGATAACTTCTTTATCGCTTTGATTAGCTATTATTTGGGTGGAAATACGAATAGGTGCCATCGTTTTGTGGCTTTTCAGGTAAGCGATGATTTGATTGTCAATTTATTTGGCTAATATTTTGCATCCTTGGAATATTTTGTCTTGCTTTCAAAACTAACAATAACACCCAATTAAATTTCAAAACATACTCTTAACCTAAATGCAATTCCGTTGACTCTTCCCAGAAATGGCAGATGGTTACCATTTGGCCATAGCTCATTTTTTTGCCTATGTAGGCCACCACATAAAGGGATAGGAATACCAGCACCAGCACAGGAATCCACCAGAGGATGTTGCTAGGTATGCCCAAAGAATGGTTGGACGAACCAATGATAGCAATGACCATGATGGCAAAACCCAATATCGCGTAGAAGAAAATGAACATTGTCCACACAGCGGGGCGAGGACCGTAGAGACCTCGAATTAAGGTACCATTTTCTTCGCGTTCCATCGTCACCGTGAGGCGGGGTGCCCAGAAGTGTTCGTGTTCATCATGGGTATAAATGGTCACGAACCCCGGGTTTACCTGCCCGCGGCAAGGTACTCCCTCCTTCGACAGTGCCTCCTTCAAAATGACCGTTAGTTCCTCTATCGTCTTTGGGGAGTGTACTTCAAACCTCGGACGAACTTCCCTAAAAGGGATATGTGCTTCTATCGACTGCTTCATACCGGTTCAAAATAATCGTATGCCAATGGTTATCGTATTAAGGTATGCCTAAAATACAAAGAACAACATTACGGATATTACCGAACATTCCCTATTCTTTTGTGAAAAATATTTCACTTTAAAAATATCCTCCTACCAACCACACTCCTAGTGAAAAGACGGAAATAACCACCCCCATTTTTTCTACCGATTCGCGAATATTTTCACGCAAGCTCCTTTAGTCGCTTGCTTAGAAAATTTTAGCGAATCAAAAATGGGGGCAGTTATTTTTAATCCGTCACCTAGTAATTTGACGGAAATAAACTGCTCAATTTTTTAGGCGATTCGCTGTAATTTTGCCGCACAAACTGTGATTATCATGCCAGATATTACCGATGTATTCTACCCCGCCGCCGCGAGGAATGGAGGCAGTGGTTACAAAACAACCACACTAGTCGAACTGAAATATGGCTGGAGCTATACAACAAAGCCAGTAGGCAACCGACATTGAGCTATGATGAGCTAGTGGAAGAGTGCCTCTGCTTCGGATGGATTGATGGTGTGACAAAAAATATGGCGAACACAGCCGCGTGCAGCGTATTACACCCGAAGAAAAAGACCTATCTATCGGAGTTGAACCGCCAGCGTGTATGGAAATTGCAACAACTGGGGCTGATGACACCTGCGGGCATTGCTCCCATAGCCGACCAGATTGGTGCCCCCGATGATCCATTTGATATACCGGATTGGATACAGGAACGCCTGATGGAAGAACCTGTTATTTGGGAGTATTTTCAATCTTTTGACCAGTTCTACCAACGGCTAAAAGTTGGTTGGATAGCCGAAGCTGGCTTGCGTAAAGAAGTAGCCCAACAACGATTGGAGTACTTGCTAAAAATGACACGCCAAGGAAAAATGTATGGAACACAGCCGCTAAGGCGCGAACATTAAGAAACAGTCCTCAAGCGCTTAGGGACGGAAAAAAAATAAGTGATCCCATTTTTTGCTTGGCTTTATGCACTAAGCGTAGGAATACTTGCACAAAGCGTGTGTATAAAGACAAGCCTTCAGAAAGAATGGGATCAGTTATTTCCGTCAAATTACTTAGCCAACCATACTATCACCCACTAGCCTGCCCATTTGTAATGTCGTTGAGATTTCACTGCTTGAATTCAGGGCTTGTCAAACCATTTTTACTAATATTTGATATAGCATATAATGGAAAGCATTTTATGCTTTCGTAAGATGAAAAGTTTTCCGTAGAAAACCGAAAGCCGAAGGCTTGTTTTTTTTCTATTAAAAACTGTCGTAAGCTCTGCATGCGACCACTACCCGATGATTTGACCTCTACAGGAAGAATTTTATTGCCCTGAGATATGATATAATCCACCTCTGCATTGGCACTAGCGGCTTCGCGATGCCAATAGTAAAGGGAGGGAGGCGACCACGGGTTAGCGTATTTCAAGTATTCTAGCCCCCAAAACTGCTCGGCAAGAGCCACTTGATGAATAGAAGACATACTATCTCCCAATAAACTGTCACTTATATCCAACCCGAGGATGCGTTGGAATATACCCGTATCTAGAAGAAGCATTTTACGTTTTTTAAAATTAGCCTCAGCACCCAGCGGCAATCCGTTTGCGGCAGTATGAGTAACAGGTATAACCCATCCGGCCATATTCAACAGATCAAGGGCTTCTTTAATGTGATAATGAGACGTGTTGTCAACGGCTTTAGCATAAATAAACTTAGCTCCTGCCTGCTGTACTACCGACTCAAAAACCATCCGCAAGCGATTGGGCGGTACGGTATCTTTATACTTTGTGAAATCAGCTCGCAATGCCGTATATATATCATCTAATACTTGTTGTGATTTATGCAGTTGTCTATGCTTAACATAAAAGGCTACCGATTCAGGCATTCCTCCAATGAGTAAGAAAAACCTCAAGTAATCTAATAATTTATCATGTAGAATGGTCTCTAACGGCTGATCAAAGTTTGCTTTCTGCTTAGCCAACACCAACACATTCTCCCCTATGGCATTTAGAAACTCATCAAAAGAAAAAGGATACATAAAAAGGGAACGCACTCGCCCAACACCGTAAGAAGGTAAAGAGTGCAGCGCAAATTCCAGTAAAGAACCCGCTGCTACTAGGTGTAAATCAGGCATTTTTTCGTAAAAGAAACGTAAAGAAGAAATGGCCGCTGGGCACGTTTGTATCTCATCAAAGAACAATAGTGTATTACCTGATTGTATTGGTTTACCAAAATAAACAGAAAGTGCCTCAGTAATGCGATGAGGGTTTAAATCCCGTTCAAACAACTGTTTTAATCTAGGCATCTCCTCGAAATTAACCTCAAGGAAATTGTCGAACTGTTCACCTAAATTGCGAACCGAGGAGGATTTACCCACTTGTCTCGCTCCACGAATTAACAAGGGCTTGCGATCTAGATCTTCTTTCCAAGTGTGGAGGGCATGATCTATTGTTCTATTAAAATACATCTATTTAATTTTAACAAAGCAAAAAAATATTTATATTTCAATTTATAAAAGCAAATATAAGTATAATGTTTAATTTTAACAAGACAAACATTTAAAATTAGGCCCATGCATCACTATCTACTACTTAAAAATAGATCAGTTTATTTTCCCCCTACTAAGAAACCGTCCTCAAGCGCTTAGCCAGCCATACTGCCACTATGCTCATTAGGATAGCAAAGTAGCCAGCGATTTCGTAATGCCCTAAGCATCCATCGGGATTTTTTACTACGATAAGCCCTGAGATGAAAGAACTTAAACCTAAACCTGCTTCATTCACCGACTGGCGGATACTCATAAAACTACCTCTTTTTTCAGGTTTCACAACCGATGTTACTAATGTCGTAGCGGGTACGGATCGTCCACTGGCTACCATGAAAAATGAGGAAGTGGCTAACAAAGCCACTGGTAGTGCTACGGGAGGTAAGTTGGTAATAGCAAAAATAGAAAACAAGGCAGCTGCACTAGCTATTCCAAAGACCAACACATGACCGTATCGGTCGGCTAAACGGCCAAAAACAGGCAAACATATTGCCGTCACTGTCCCCCCTACACCATATAGCATCGCCACTTCTTTTTCACTGAAACCTATATTCATCTGCATATAAGGCGCAATGAATGGGATGATAGTGAAATGCCCCAACATAAGTACTAAAGTAAAGAGAAGTGCCTTGCGTTGATTACGATCATTTAACACTGCATTGACTACCTCTTTGGGTGTAGCATGCGCGCTATTGCCGTCTATTGTTTGTAAATGGGAACGCATAGCTGGCAGCACCCACCATGCTAGTGCAAAAAACACTGCAGCAAGACTACCTATAGCCAAGAATGGCATACGCACTCCATAGATGGAGGCCAAGTATATCCCCGTAGGTACGCCTACAATACTCGCAACTGAAAAACCTGTCATAATCAGTCCTATGGCGCGGCCACGACGCTCAAACGGTATCACATCACCTACAATGGCGAAAACAGTGGCACCTAGTAATCCTCCAAACATACCCGTGAGTGCACGAGCTGCCAGCAGTAAGCCGTAACTATTGGCTAAGCCACAACTGATCGTCCCCATTGCAAAACCAGCGTACAACAACAACAGTACCGAGCGGCGATCGAATCGGTCAATAAAGAGAGAACCACCTAGCCCTGCTAAAAAAGCAGCAAAGGCATAAGAAGACACTAATAAGCTAAACTGCTGTGGCTCGATGGTGTATAATTCCATGAACTGTTTGCCTAAGGGCATCATCATCATAAAGTCCACCACGTGGGTAAACTGAATGGTGACAAGAATAAAAATCAATAATTGCTCTTGTCGATTCACCGGTTAGATATTCTTGGGGTAAAAAAGGTAATGCTTGGTAAACAGTCGGGGTTGTATGGCGCTGTCTTCTATCTGCGACATGGGTACTACTGTTCCATTTTTTCGTAAAATACGTATTTCGTTTTTAGAGGTAGAATAATTCCGGTTTGTTTCCTTACCCATCATGAAGAAATAAGGCTCACACCCTTGGGGTAAATGCGCCGCAGCCGCCATACGTTCCTTAATATGGTTACAATAAGCATCATCAAAAGGTTCCGCACGAAACTCCAAACGGAAGAGCTGTCGGTTGGCCAGTCCGTGCGCCAAAAAAGCTAATATCTGATCGGAATGAAATTGCCATTCCTTCACAGCCGATGCAATATCCATATCATCTAATCGGGCAAAAGTGGCGAGTAGTTCATCTCGCCTTGTTATAAAATCAATAGGTTGTAAACCTCTGTTTTCCAGAAAAAAAGATAACACCCGAGGTGCTGGCACAGCTACCCCCGTGGCAATTAAATCCTTGGCTCGTTCTAAGGTTTTAATCAGCATTAATTCCGCAGACAATACTGTTTTGTGTAAATAAACTTGCCAGTACATTAGGCGGCGTGCAGTGAGAAAACGCTCTACAGAATAAAGCCCTTTTTCTTCTACCACCAACTCACCATTATAGACCGTTAGCATTTTGATGAGGCGGTCGTAGCCGATCACCCCCTCACTAACCCCTGTAAAAAAGCTATCGCGATTGAGGTAATCCATACGATCCATATCCAATTGGCTGCTGACCAACTGAGAGAGAAATGGTTTACCGTAAGTACCTTTAAAAATACTAATAGCTGTGTCCAACCGACCGTTGAATTCCTCGTTCAGCTTTTCCATGAACAAGAGCGACAATTCTTCATGGTGCACAGAAAAAGAGTGTGTTCCAAGGTATGGGAAAAACGCCGTGGCCAATATCGTGCAACAGGATGGCAATTTGAGCTGCCTCGGCTTCTTGATCACTGATATCGATTCCCTTGCCCCTTAACACTTGGATGGTAGCCGTCATCAGGTGTAAAGCTCCCAGTGCGTGGTGAAAACGCGTATGCAAAGCGCCAGGATAGACATAATGCGTCAGGCTTAGTTGTTTTATTCTGCGTAGGCGCTGAAAATAGGGGTGTTCTACCAACTCAAACACCAATCCGTAAGGTACTTCTACGAAGCCATAAACAGGATCATTAAACAACTTGTGAGCAGACATATTGCAAAGGATTTATTCAACCAAATATACAACACAATATATCGTAGATAGTTATTGCTTGGCTGAATCCCTAGTCTTTTATCGGGCAAGACTACATTAACCAACAACTAGAGTCAGATTATTATATCCCATCCCCAAACGGAGAAAGCCCCACCGCGTTAGCGATGAGGCTTTCATAAAATTGGCAGCGACCTACTCTCCCACCTTTCGGCAGTACCATCGGCGCGAGGGAGCTTAACTTCTCTGTTCGGAATGGGAAGAGGTGAACCTCCCTGCTATAGCCACCAATGTCTTTTCAGGCTTTTCACAGCCTGTATGCTTTTGTGTTCCTTGCTTCCAAGGTAACACCAACAAGTAAAGGGATAAAGAGCACAAGTTTTTCACTCCTGCTTATTGAGAAAGTTATTTCTTAAAAAAAGGAAGCTATCGGGTAATTAGTACTACTCGGCTCCATACATTACTGCACTTCCACCTATAGCCTATCAACGTGGTCATCTTCCACGACCCTCAATGGAATACTCATCTTAGAGTTGGCTTCGCGCTTAGATGCTTTCAGCGCTTATCCGTTCCGTACATAGCTACCCTGCAATGCACCTGGCGACACAACAGGTACACTAGCGGTACGTCCACTCCGGTCCTCTCGTACTAGAAGCAGATCTCCTCAATATTCCTACGCCCACAACAGATAGAGACCGAACTGTCTTGCGACGTTCTGAACCCAGCTCGCGTGCCACTTTAATGGGCGAACAGCCCAACCCTTGGGACCTTCTCCAGCCCCAGGATGTGACGAGCCGACATCGAGGTGCCAAACCTCCCCGTCGATGTGAGCTCTTGGGGGAGATCAGCCTGTTATCCCCGGAGTACCTTTTATCCTTTGAGCGATGGCCCTTCCATGCGGAACCACCGGATCACTTTAGCCGACTTTCGTCCCTGATCGACCTGTCGGTCTCTCAGTCAAGCACCCTTATACTAATACGCTCTGCGCATGGTTACCAACCATGCTGAGGGTACCTTTGCAAGCCTCCGTTACTCTTTTGGAGGCGACCACCCCAGTCAAACTACCCACCACACAATGTCTCCGCTAATGCGGATTAGATATCAAGTAAGCAAAGGGTGGTATTTCAACAACGACTCCACAACTCCTGGCGACGCAACTTCAAAGTCTCCCACCTATCCTACACATCATTTACCCAAAACCAATGTGAAGCTATAGTAAAGGTTCACGGGGTCTTTCC
>JAWKLL010000034.1:0-12500 GCA_041392765.1 Saprospiraceae bacterium | reverse complement strand
TGCAGCGGAACACGCGGTGGCAGGCGTAGCCGTTGCCACAGCCCATAGCATGCGACCAGAGACAACTTATTTTATATAACCAAAACGAACCTACCCCGTTCGATTTTTTATACCTTTGCCCCGCTTAAAATAAACGACTATGTACAAAGCACTAATCAGCAAAGAGAAAAAAATATCGGTAGTAGGCTTGGGTTATGTAGGTCTGCCGTTGGCACTTGAGTTAGCGAAGCAGTTCAGTGTAGTCGGATTCGATATTAGTGCTGAGCGAGTAGAGATGATGAAAAACGGTATTGACCCTTCAGAAGAGCTGGAGTCTGAAGCTTTTGAAGGCAAGGATATATATTTCACCTCTAAGCCTGAAGACCTGCAAATGGCACACTTCCATATTGTGGCGGTGCCTACGCCTGTGGATGACCATCGCATTCCCGATATGACCGCCTTAGTGAAATCTTCTACGACGGTAGGGAATGCGCTAAAAAAGGGGGACTATGTGATTTATGAGTCCACGGTTTACCCCGGTGCTACCGAGGAGGACTGCTTGCCGATATTGGAAAAACAGAGTGGGCTGAGCCTGGCGAAGGGCGATTTCAAACTGGGCTATTCGCCAGAGCGTATCAACCCAGGTGACAAGGAGCACACGGTGGACAAGATTCTTAAAATCGTTAGTGGTTCAGACGCGGAGGCCTTGGAAGAGATAGCCAAAGTATATGGCGCGGTCATCACTGCTGGGGTGTATAAAGCAGGCAGCATCAAGGTAGCAGAGGCGGCGAAGGTGATAGAAAACACCCAACGCGACATCAACATCAGCTTCATGAACGAGCTGTCTATGATTTTCGACCGTATGGGGATAGACACCTACGAGGTATTGGAGGCAGCGGGTACAAAATGGAACTTTCTCAAGTTTTCGCCTGGTTTGGTAGGGGGGCATTGCATCAGTGTGGATCCTTACTACCTACTTCACAAGAGCAAAGAATTAGGTTACGATCCACAGGTTATTCTGAGTGGCCGGCGGGTGAATGATGCTATGCCGGGCTTTATTGCCAAGCGCTTGGTGCAGATGTTGATTCAAAAAGGTAAAAACCCTAAGAATACGAAGGTATTAATCAAGGGGATTACGTTTAAGGAAAATGTAGCTGACATTCGCAACTCTAAGGTGGCGGATGTAGCACGAGAGCTAATGGAATATTCGGTACATGTACATGTTTCCGACCCCTACGCTTCCCCCAACGAGGTGGCGCATGAATACAAGTTGGCCATGGTGGATCAGGAATCAGACGATTATGATGCTGTGATTGTAGCGGTAGCACACGCAGAGTATAAAGATTTGGCAATGAGTGATTTTGAGGCTATCATGAAGGAAGAGCCTATTCTATTCGACCTCAAAGCACTGTACACCCCACCAGCGGAAGGCAGCAATATTGCTTACTGGAGGCTATAAAATAAGCCATGCTTAGGTATAGTCAAGAAAATAAACTGTACCTTTGTAGCGGTTATTGACCAACTCCTTTTGGCCCCATGACAAAGAGCTTGCAAACGGATCAGACCAAGGATAAACTGGGTATAGAAAACCATCTGCACCCTACGGAGGCACGGTGGTTTGCCGTACATACTGGTTTTCGCAAGGAAAAAAAAGTCGTGGAATTATTAGCGTTGAAAGGGATCACGGCCTACACTCCTATTCAGCAGGTGAAGCGGTTCTATACCCGAAAGGTAAAGAAAGTGGAGTTGCCACTTATCAATTGCTACGTTTTCGTTCATATCACGAACACCGAATATGTCTCCGTGCTGGAAACGGCATTTGTCAACCGTTTCTTGAAAATTAACCGTAATTTGATCGCCATCCCCGAAGCAGAGATAGAGCTACTGCGCCGGATTGTAGGCGAAGACCTAGGATTGGAAGCTGTGCCAGCCACCTTTCAACCTGGCGACCCCGTGGTCATCATGGGCGGCCAATTGACGGGCATGGAAGGAACGTTGCGTGCTGTAAAAGGCAAACAGCGGTTTGTTATTGCATTAGAAACCTTGGGGTACGAACTTCTCATGGAAGTTGACCCTAAATATATACACCGCCGGTAACGGCATTTTGGAACGTTGCCTTTTTGTGGTAACGTTTTAATGAGAGAACGAGTGATGCTGATTACTCCAATAGCTTTTTCAGGCTATAAGTTAATGCGACTTATAGATGGCGAAGCCTTGCACGATCGGTACTTTGGCTATCAAAACTGTATAGCATTAATATGAGTTTTTTGCATAAATGGTTGGGGCAAAAGACGACAGGAAGCCTGTCAGATTATAGCGCATTAGCGGTGGATATGCACGCTCACTGGTTGCCGGGCATAGATGACGGTGCGAAAAACATGGAAGAGAGTTTGGCGCTGATTCGTCACTTTTACGATATGGGGTTTCGGCATCTGATTGCAACTCCACACGTCATGGCAGATTTGTACCCCAACACACCTGCTATCATACAAGAGAAACTGCAGTTGGTGCGGGAAGCAGTAGGCAAGGAAGGTATCGCCGTTACATTGGATGCCGCTGCGGAATACCTTATGGATGAGGCTTTTGGGGATAAAATTAAAAGTGGCACATTACTCACGCTACCGGGCAATCGCGTTTTGGTGGAAATGTCCTTTGTTTCAGCGCCGCCGCATCTGGATCAATATATTTTTCAGTTGCAAACTAAAGGTTATAAAGTTGTGCTGGCGCACCCCGAGCGGTACCTATTTTTTCGCGATCAGTACAGTCGTTATCGAGACCTAAAGAATCGGGGGGTATTGTTTCAAATGAATTTGCTTTCGCTTGCGGGGTACTATGGTTTGCCAACTAAGGAAAACGCTTTGCAGTTGTTGAAAGACGGCATGATCGATTTTTTCGGTACAGATATGCACCACGAACGTCATGCTCGGCAGATCGCAGCGTTGTTGGATGACAAAAAAAGCAACCGATTGCTTGCTGAGTACCTGCCCAATATGCTGAACCCAACGCTTTCGTTTGCATAATTCGCTTTTTTTTAGTAATTTGCGAAAAAAACAGGTATGATTACCTCCTTTGACCAATTGGATTTGAACAAGACCTACTCCTACGCGGACTACCTGACGTGGCAGTTCAGCGAGCGGGTAGAGTTGTTCCGAGGTAGAGTGTTTCGCATGTCGCCAGCACCCAATAGGAGGCATCAAGAAATTGCGGGGGAAATTTTTTACCACCTCAAGTTTTTTGTAAGGCAGGGGATGTGTAAAGTCTTCACAGCTCCTTTCGATGTGCGCCTACCGCTACCAGAAAACAAGCAGAAGAAAGGCAAAGTCGATACGGTGGTACAACCCGACATTGTGGTAGTGTGCGACCCCTCCAAATTGGACGAACAGGGCTGCAACGGTGCGCCAGACTTTATCGTCGAAATCCTATCGCCGGGTAACAGTAGGCGAGAGATGAAAACGAAGTTTGAACTGTACGAAACCGCTGGCGTAAAAGAGTACTGGTTGGTAGAACCTTTGCGGGAATGTGTGACCTGCTACCATTTGGATGCGACAGGGCAATATGTGGGTAGCCGCCCGTACTTTGCCGAAGACGACATTCCCAGCCGAGCGCTAGAGGGGTTTGTGCTGAAAGGGCGCGATATTTTGAACGAATTGGCAGACCTTGATTGACAGATGATTACCTCCTTTGACCAATTGGATTTGAACAAGACCTACTCCTACGCGGACTACCTGACGTGGCAGTTCAGCGAGCGGGTGGAGTTGTTCCGAGGCAGGGTGTTTCGCATGTCGCCAGCACCTAATAGGAGGCATCAGGAAATTTCTATTGAGCTTGCCGCCCTCATTTTCCATTTTTTGAAGAAAAAGAATGTCGCATCTATACAGCCCCGTTTGACGTGCGCCTACCGCTGCCAGAAAATAAGCAAAAAAGTGGCAAAGTCGATACGGTAGTACAACCCGACATTGTGGTGGTGTGCGACCCTTCCAAATTGGATGAGCAAGGCTGCAACGGTGCGCCAGACTTTATTATCGAAATCCTGTCTCCGGGTAACAGTAGGCGGGAGATGAAAACGAAGTTTGAACTGTACGAAACCGCTGGCGTAAAAGAGTACTGGTTGGTTGAACCCTTGCGGGAATGTGTGACCTGCTACCATTTGGATGCGACAGGGCAATATGTGGGTAGCCGCCCGTACTTTGCCGAAGACGATATTCCCAGCCGGGTGTTGGATGGGTTTGTGCTGAAAGGACGCGATATTTTGAACGAATTGGCAGACCTTGATTGACAGATGATTACCTCCTTTGACCAATTGGATTTGAACAAGACCTACTCCTACGCGGACTACCTGACGTGGCAGTTCAGCGAGCGGGTGGAATTGTTCCGAGGTAGGGTGTTTCGCATGTCGCCAGCACCCAATAGGAGGCATCAGGAAATTTCTTTTGAGTTGTCAGTTTATATAGGCGTTTTCCTAAAGGGGAAACATTGTAAGGCATTCACCGCCCCGTTTGACGTGCGCCTACCGCTGCCGGAAAATAAGCAGAAAAGTGGCAAAGTCGATACGGTGGTACAACCCGACATTGTGGTGGTGTGCGACCCTTCAAAACTGGATGAGCAAGGCTGCAACGGTGCGCCAGATTTTATCATCGAAATCCTGTCTCCGGGTAACAGTAGGCGGGAGATGAAAACGAAGTTTGAACTGTACGAAACCGCTGGCGTAAAAGAGTACTGGTTGGTTGAACCCCTGCGGGAATGTGTGACTTGCTACCATTTGGATGCGACAGGGCAATATGTGGGCAGTCGCCCGTATTTTGCGGATGACGATATTCCCAGCTGGGTGTTGGACGGGTTTGTACTGAAAGGACGCGATATTTTGAACGAATGGGAAGACCTTAATTGACACCATGATTACCTCCTTTGACCAATTGGATTTGAACAAGACCTACTCCTACGCGGACTACCTGACATGGCAGTTCAGCGAGCGGGTAGAGTTGTTCCGAGGTAGGGTGTTTCGTATGTCGCCAGCACCCAATAGGAGGCATCAGGAGATAGCGGGGGAAGTACACGGATTGTTATGGAATCATTTCAGGAGTATCAAACCGGTTGTATGTCAACTATTCACAGCACCCTTTTGACGTGCGCCTGCCACTACCCGAAAACAAGCAGTCGAAAGGCAAAGTAGATACGGTGGTACAACCCGACATTGTGGTGGTGTGCGACCCTTCAAAACTGGATGAGCAAGGCTGCAACGGTGCGCCAGATTTTATCATCGAAATCCTGTCTCGGGTAACAGTAGGCGGGAGATGAAAACGAAGTTTGAACTGTACGAAACCGCGGGCGTAAAAGAGTACTGGTTGGTAGAACCTTTGCGGGAATGTGTGGACCTGCTACCATTTGGATGCGACAGGGCAATATGTGGGTAGCCGCCCGTACTTTGCCGAAGACGACATTCCAGCCGAGTGCTAGAGGGGTTTGTACTGAAAGGGCGAGATATTTTGAACGAATGGGAAGACCTTGATGGGTAGGGTAATTTTTATCTTGTCAACAATCGAAAACAGTTAGTAACTTCATTGATGTATCGCCTCGACAGAACGGCATTTCGTACGCAATCGGTAGAAAGTGCTTCGCGCAATTACCTTTACTGGAAAGACAAAAGCGTTGAAGACCGGTTAAGAGCAGCTTGGTATTTGACGTGTTGTGCCTACCAGTACAGTCAGGATAATCCTCCTCGAATGGAAAGAGCGACCGTGGTTAAAAGAGAATTTATGGTTAAGCACCATTTCAATACAGACTTTATAGACTTCATCGAAGTACTTAATCAAGCAAATGTAAGATATGTATTAGTAGGCGGGTATAGCGTTATTATCCACGGATATAATCGGACGACAGAATGCTTAGAGCTATGGGTAGATCAAACGGCAGACAACCATAGCGCACTCACGGTAGCCTTCCAACAGTTCGGAATGTCGTTATTTGATATGACGCTAGATCGATTTATGTCCAATGAATTAGATGTATTTACTTTGGGAGGCCACCTGTAGCCATTGATATACTTACACAGGTGAAAGGATTGATATTCAGGATACTTACGATAGTGCCGCATTGCATAAAATAGAGGGAGTGGATGTAAGGGTTATCGACCTTCATCATCTCAGAATTGCCAAGCAAGCGGCTAATCGTCCAAAAGACCAAGATGATTTACTGAATTTGCCTGCATGAAAACGCCTATGTTACAAGGGTAAAATATACGCCGACATAGTCCAATGGGACTATAAGAACTTGATTAAAAGAAAAGGGAAATTAGAAAGACTTTAATAATATGCAGATAACACCAGAACATAACGAACGAATGGCAAAAATGACTTTTGCTTCTGTTTATCCTCACTATGTTACAAAAGTGGAACGAAAAGGCAGGACTAAAGAAGAATTACACCAAGTTATTAGATGGTTGACAGATTTTGACCACAATAAAATTCAAGAACTAATTGACGAAAATGCCACGTTTAAATCGTTTTTTGACAAAGCAACCTTGAATCCAAACGCTAACTTAATAAAAGGTGTAATTTGTGGTTACAGAATTGAAGAAATTGAAAACCCTTTGACCCGACAGATTCGGTATCTTGACAAATTGGTGGACGAATTAGCAAAAGGTAAAAAGATGGAGAAAATTTTAAGAACAACATAAAGTCAAATGACAAACAGCACGACAGAAAGAACCACAACCAATAACAGCTTGTTTCCTTTGTTCACCCTATTAGCGTGGATGCTGCCTGTTCAGGCACAAATAAATTTTGTACCCAACCCTAGTTTCGAACAGGTTTCAGATTGTAATTTGGAATACGGGGAGATTTTCAAAGCCCCTCCGTGGAAAATAGTAGAAGAAATTATCCCTACCTCTCCAGATTTATTTCATGCATGTTCCAGCAACACTTATTTTGAAACCCCCCAAGCCGATGTTTATCCCCAAACAGGCAGTGGTATGGCAGGCTTAGTAAATCTGATACAAAGGGAACGAATTTATGCCCGCCTTACAAACGATTTACCAGCTGATGTGGATATTTATGTGGCTTATTCTGTACGTCCCCGGGCTAGGGGGAATGCCCCTATGAACTTACTTTGTTATTCTAACACACAATCTCTGGTCTTTGCGGATTTACAATTACAAACACAGATACTTGTACTAGATGCACAAGAAATCATAGATAACCCTGATGTATGGACTACGCTGAGCGGCTGCTATCGAGCAAGTGGAAATGAAAAAATGGTATTGATTGGTGACTTTAAACCCATTACGCAGGTGGTATCGGAATGTGATTTTATTGATTCCCACAATTTTTCATACTATTATGTGGATGATGTGATTGTTTCGCCCTTCGATGTAGTACCAGATACCGTTTATATATGCGGTGATACACCTGTCCATTTTGATATTTCCTTTTACGATCTTCCTATTCGCTGGAGTGATGGTGTTTTGGGCGGGTCAAGAACCATTGATCAGCCTGGCGAATATTTCGTAGAGGGAAATACAGGGGACTGCACCCTGCTCGATAAAACGATTGCTGTTTACATTCCTAACGAGACGGCTTCAATCGAGCTATCCATGTGCGAAGGCCAAACATTAGTGTTAGAAGCACCTGTTAATGCTCGTTGGCCAGATGGCTCTATTAGCCCTAACTATAGCATCACACGAGCTGGTCGATATTATGCCGATTTACTCAATGACTGCGGGAAACGGGAAATTGAATTTACCGTAGCCCCCGCAACATGTGACATCCAGTATTATGTACCCAATGCCTTCTCTCCCAACAGAGATGGTATCAATGACTATTTGGAATTCTTTTTCACCGATGAGTTTACTTTTTCTGGTAATCTATCTGTTTTTGATAGATGGGGTAATCAAGTTTTTACAACTTTTCACGAAAGTACAGCCTCCGTGCCAAAATGGGATGGCACATTCCGAGATACCCCACTAGCGGCGGGTGTGTATGTTTGGCATTATCAATATACGAGTGGAAAAGATAACGTGAAGCGTACCATTTATGGGGATGTTTTGTTGTTAAAATAATACGGTAACTGCTTGGATTCTAACAGCAACAATAAAACCACGTAAACCAAGTTTGAAATCCTTCGCCCTCATAGGAGCAGCGGGTTTTGTGGCACCTCGTCACTTGAAAGCCATTTATGACAACGGTCATCAACTCGTAGCCGCCCTTGACCCGTCTGATTCGGTGGGCATTATGGATAATTACTTTCCTGAAGCCGATTTTTTTGTAGAATTTGAGCGCTTCGACCGGCATATTGATCGGCTGCGCAGGCAGGGAAAACCCTTGGATTATCTCAGCGTTTGTTCGCCCAACTACCTGCACGATGCACATATTCGGTTTGGGCTACGGAATGGGGCTGATGTCATTTGTGAAAAACCCTTGGTGCTGAACCCATGGAATGTAGATGCGTTGGAAGAAATAGCCCAAGAAACAGGAAAAGAGGTCTATAATATCCTCCAACTGCGGTTGCACCCCAGCGTTATAGCGTTAAAAAAGCAAGTAGAAGGAGGTAAGCAGCCACAGAAATACGATGTGGATTTGACCTATATCACCTCTCGTGGGCATTGGTATTACACCAGTTGGAAGGGCGATGTGGCCAAATCAGGAGGAATTGCTACCAATATTGGCGTGCATTTTTTTGATATGCTTCAGTGGGTGTTTGGCGATATACAACAGCAAGTTGTCCATTTGCATACCCATGACCGAGCGGCAGGCTACTTGGAGCTGGAGCAAGCTCGGGTGCGCTGGTTTCTAAGTATCTCAGCGGATACTTTGCCCGAATCAGCCCGTACCGCTGGAATGCGTACTTTCCGATCCCTGTCTATCAATGGGGAAGCATTCGAGTTCAGCGACGGCTTCAACGATCTGCACACCCGAAGCTATGCAGACATACTGGCTGGCGGAGGGTTTACGGTGCGTGAGGCGCGTAACGCCATTGAAGCGGTTTACCGTATCCGCCATGAAAAACCCGTAGGGTTGCAAGGCGATTATCACCCCATGGCGGTGTTGCCTGTGGCGAGACACCCGTTTGATTTTTGATTTTTGATGTTTGTCCCGATAGCTATCGGGATTTGATTTTTGATTTTTTGATGTAAAACGAAAGGGTACATGACGCCGGAAAGTCTTGAAAAGCGACTCATTCTTTTTGCTGTATCTATTCTAAAAAAACTTGACACCAGCCAATAAGTGCTGGCACCAAAAAACAAACATCCCAATAGCTATTGGGAAAAAAATCAAACACCTTGCTGCTCACGCTCATCACCCTTATTGCCTTGTTGATTGCGCTATACGCCACTCCCATCAGAGCATCGCTGCTGTTTATGGGGAGCGTGTTGGTGCTGATAGGCGGCGAGGTGATAACGGTAGATGACTTTCTGGCAGGGTTTGCTAATAAGCAGATTGTCACCATTTTTCTGTTGGTCATGGTAAGCATTGGGTTGAAACGCTGGGTAGGAGAAGAACTTTTGACACGGGTTTTTAAGCGAGAAGCCTCGCCCCGTAACTTTTTATGGCAAATGATGGCTACAGTAGGCTCCTTGTCGGCTGTGCTAAATAATACGCCTATCGTGGCTTTTGCTATTCCTATGGTACGCGATTGGTGCCGAGATACGGGACATTCCCCCTCGCGTTTTCTCATGCCTTTGGCTTATATTACAACACTAGGCGGCATGATTACCGTGGTGGGTACTTCCACTAATTTGGTCCTCAATGGCTTGATAATGGATCATGGCCAGCCCGGGTTGTCTTTTACGCACTTTTTATACCCAGGATTGGCGGTTTTCCTTATAGGCATGCTCTACCTTTATACAATAGGTTATCGCTTGCTACCACAGCAGTCGGCACAAGTAACGGATATGGCTGCTACTGCACAACAATATATCATAGAAACCCGTGTAAAAACCAATGCCTCCATAGCGGGGCAAACGGTTGAAGAAGCAGGGTTGCGCCATCTGAAGGATATGTTTCTCGTGGAGTTGGTGCGCGGGGATACCGTTATCACCCCCGTTTCCCCACGCGAGGTCATCCAAGCTGGCGATACGTTGTTTTTTGCGGGTAATACGGATGCCATTTACGACCTTATCAAAAAAGACAACGGTATTGTCTTGCCCGACCAACACGCGATTACTGAAAAGCAACATTTTCACTTTGCGGAGGCTGTAGTGCCTGTCAACTCTACACTAGATGGCAAACAGGTGAAAGACACCAATTTTCGCAACATCTTCAATGCCTCTATTGTCGCTATCCGGCAGCGCGATGGTGTTCGTATTACGGAAGGTATTGGTCATACGGTGCTTCACAGTGGCGATGTATTGCTGCTGCTCAGTGCTGCACCCAATACCCGCCGACACGGCGACTTGCTCTTTCTTTCGCAAAAAGACAGGGCCATACCGCCAATGCCTAGCGGGTGGATGGCTAAAGTGGGGGGCGTAGCCGGAATACTACTGCTCATGGGGGGTATCAGCGGCGTGCTTGACTTGTTCATAGCTGCGATATTATCTATCATGGTGCTATATGCCACGAACTTAGTGAACTACAAAGAAATCAAGGAATCTATTGATTTGGATATGCTCATCCTTTTAGTGGCATCTTTGGCCATAGGTACCGCCATCCTCAATGCAGGATTAGGAGATACCCTTTCCGATTTACTCTTAGGCTGGATGCATGGGTTGCCTATCCTTGCTAGTGTCGCTGCGTTATTTGCCACCACTGTATTGCTCACGTCCATTATAACGAATGTAGCCGCAGTAGCCATGATGTTTCCCGTGGCACTCGCTATGTCCGAGCAACTGTCGGTACCTGCTGCCCCATTTTTTGTAACGATCGCTTTTGGTGCTTCTTGCGCTTTCCTTACCCCCATCAGCTACCAAACCAATCTGATGGTGATGGGGCCAGGCAACTACACCTTCCGTGACTATTTCCGCGTAGGGCTGCCGTTGACTTTAGTGTATGGAAGTGTTGTAATGACTGTAGTCGCTTTGATGTTTGGCATCTGAAACACCGAGGCTTCAAAAAAAGCATTAAACTACTCCGAACCTTCCATCGTTATAGATTCAAATGGTATTATGATGACAACTCTAGAAAAACTAAGTTTAGAGATTAGTGCTTTGCCACCGACTCAGCAACGGCAGCTACTTTCTGAGTTGGTGACGAATATGAATTTGGCACACGTTGGCATTAACCACACCCCTGGTGTTTGTGGAGGCCGCGCCTGCATCCGAGATACTCGTATTCCTGTTTGGATGATTATTGAAGCTAAGCAAACGGGAGCAACAGACCTGATGTTGTTACAAGATTTCCCAGCGTTAACAGCAGAAGATCTTACCAACGCTCAGCGCTACTTTGCTGGGCATGTTGCTGAGATTGAGCAGGACCTGCGGGAGCAGGAATTGGAAGTAAGATAATATTACAATCCGGACAATAAGCAGCTATCTGAGAAAATTCATAGTGCATTCTCAAAACAGTCCAATTTATTTGGACAGCTCATCCGTATTTACAGAGATTGAAGCACTGAGATGTAAAAGGTATGGAGTTTACAATGATGAAAACCATGAAAATACTCGTAACTAGTGCCTCCTGATTCATTGGGTCTCATTCAGGGATAGGCTGGTGTCAGAGAACTATCACGTCACTAGCAGACTGGTTTTAGTAGTGTAGCGGCTATAACAACTGTTAATACGGTATATTCGAAAAATATCAGTACAAACACCTCATCCCGATAGCTATCGAATCTAACATCAAACAATCAAATCCCGATAGCTATCGGGACAAACATCAAACATCAAATGATTACCTCCCTCGACCAGCTTGACCCACAAGGGACTTATACCTACGCGGACTATCTAACGTGGGCATTCAAGGAACGGGTAGAGTTGTGGCGTGGGCGAATTGCGAAGATGTCGCCAGCACCTAATCGCAGGCATCAAGAAATTGCCACTGATCTGACCGTAGTCTTGGGTACTTTCCTGAAAGGCACTGACTGTAAACTATTCGCCGCTCCCTTTGACGTTCGCCTCCCCTTGCCGGAGCAACGCCAAAAGAAGGGCAAAACGGATACCGTTGTACAACCTGACCTGTGTGTGGTTTGTGACCCGAGCAAGTTGGACGAACAGGGCTGTAATGGCGCTCCCGACTTAGTGATAGAAATCCTTTCCCCGGGGAACAGCAAGCGAGAAATGCGGGATAAATACGCCTTGTATGAAGCGGCTGGCGTTCGGGAGTACTGGATTGTGGATCCCGTGCGGGAGTGGATACAAACGTATGTAATGGATGCCGATGGGCAGTTTCGCGGTAAACCACCTTACTACGCCGGCGACGACGTGCCGAGTGCCACCATAGAAGGGTTCGTACTGAAAGCCGATGAGATTTTGCAGTATATGGAGGATTGAGTCCCGATAGCTATCGGAAGTGTGAAGGTGTAAATGTTGGATGAGCATTCAATGGAATAGAAACCACTTCGAAATTCGCCATTGTGAAGAGTAACTTAGCGTG
>JAWKLL010000033.1:0-60049 GCA_041392765.1 Saprospiraceae bacterium | reverse complement strand
AGAAATTCGTTCCAACGGGGAATATCCACTTACAGATGCGCTCATGCGCATGGTAGAACACGAGGTGCCTTTTGCCATTCATCACGTAGATAACTGGTTCGATTGTGGTAAAAGAGAGGTATTGCTCGAAACCAATGCTATTTTCTTGGATAGAGAAGGCTTTGCCTCAGAGGATATTCCCAACCTCGACAACTCAATTATCATCCACCCTGTCAGTATAGGGAAGGATTGTCGGATCAGCAATAGTATCATTGGCCCTCACGTCACCGTAGGCGCTAATGTGGTAGTGAATAATGCGATTATTAGGGAATCAATTATTGGTAACTTTACCAGCATTAAGGAAGTAATTCTGCAACGCTCTGTAGTGGGAAATGATACCTCTATTACAGGCTTGCGCCAAAGTCTTAATATTGGTGATAATACAGAGATTGATTTTAGTAATGGTTAGCAAATGCTTGCATTTTTCAGGCAAAAAAAAAGAGGCAGCGCCACCACAGCACTACCTCAGCCCTAACCAAATAAAACCAAATTATATCTTTAAACGAGCGAATCGTTTTGTAATCATCTCTTTGATGGTACAAATATAGGGGGTTATTGTATAAAATACAATTACTAAGAAACATGAAGCACGCTTACTGTTTCAAGTAATTACGATGCAAAAAGCAATTTACAATCGAATTTGATGGCTTTTTGCTGCTAAACGACAGATTTTTTGAGTGCAATTGATTAATTACTATTTTTTAATAATTGACAGTAAAATATCCATTTTATCAAATATTATTTTACATTGCCGTTGAATTCAAAATTATCATCTAAAACTACTCATTGACTTGATTTTGAGATCGTTACTTGCATGTTCGTTTTCATATTACTATACCATACATTAAAAACTGATGAAAAAAAAGGCTTTTTTTTTGATAATACTTTGGTTAAACGTGCAGTTTGTTGCCATTTCCGCACAGAATACACCTTTAGAGGAAGCGGATGCTCAATTTATCCGAACGTTGTACGATGTGGCATTAACAGATGGCAATAGTTACCGCTGGTTGGCTCATTTATGCGAAGGTATAGGAGGTCGTTTAGCGGGTTCGCCCCAGTCGGCGGCGGCTATTGCTTACACGCATCATATACTAGACACCTTAGGTATGGATAGTGTTTGGCTACAGCCGTGTACAGTGCCCGTTTGGGTGAGGGGCGGTAAGGAAATGGTGCGTATCGTGAATTCCTCTCAAATAGGCACTTATGAACTAAATGCATTAGCACTCGGGCATAGTGTGGGTACGGGGCCGGATGGGTTAACAGCAGCCGTGATAGAGGTACAAAGTTTAGAGGAGGTAGAAAAACTCGGGCGCGAGAAGATAGCGGGTAAAATCGTTTTTTACAACCGCCCTATGGATCCTACTCAGTTGAATACTTTTGCTGCTTATGGTGGTGCCGTTGACCAGCGAGGACTAGGTGCTTCCAAAGCCGCTGTTTATGGGGCGGTGGGCACTATTGTACGTTCCATGACTACCCGTACCGACGACATCCCCCACACCGGCACCCTACGTTATCAGGAGGGAGTGACACCCATCCCAGCCGTAGCCATTAGCACGCGAGATGCGGATCTGCTGAGCCGTTTATTGCGGCGCGAGGAGGTGCGGGTGCACATTCGCACAACCTGCTCGCCTGCACCTGATGCTGTTTCTTACAATGTTATTGGTGAGATACGTGGCAGCGAGTACCCCGATGAAATTATTTTGGTGGGAGGGCACCTCGATTCTTGGGATGTGGGGCAGGGTGCTCACGACGACGGAGCAGGCTGTGTACAGGCTATGGATGTTGTGTCGTTGCTAAAAAAAGTAGGTTATCGCCCCAAGCGCACCATCCGTTGTGTGTTGTTTATGAACGAGGAAAGTGGCTTAGGCGGGGCTAAAGCTTATTGGGAGGCATCTAATAAAGCCGGAGAGTTTCACTTGGCGGCCATTGAATCCGACAGGGGCGGTTTTACGCCAAGAGGCTTCACCGCAGAGGGCGATGATAGCGTTTTTTCGACACTCTTTCAGCAGGTTTACCAATGGTCACCGCTATTAGAACCTTACGGATTGACGCTGAAGCCAGGTGGTTCTGGTGCTGATATTTCAGGGCTGAAATCACAAAAAGGGCTGCTATTAGGGTTAGAACCCGATTCGCAGCGGTATTTTGACTACCACCACACGGCAATCGATACGTTTGATGCTGTTAATAAACGCGAGTTGGAACTCGGTGCCGCCGCTATGACAGCCCTCGTGTATCTGCTGGATAGCCGAGGGCTACGAAGGTAGGTAAGGGGGGAATCCCAAAGGGTCTCCTCTCTAAAGTAACACAGTTTTTGCCTTTTTACTACACAAAAAATCACCATGAAACGCCATTGGTACGACTACATTCCACACCCCGTCATCATGTTGTTTAGTATTTTGATACTGGCGGCTGTGATGACGCATTTCCTGCCTGCGGGTGTTTTTGAACGCGAGGTTATTGATGGGCAATCGCGGGTGGTACCGGGGTCTTACCATACTGTAACGCCTACGCCGGTTGGCATCATGGATTTATTTATGGCACTGCCTGCGGGATTTCGTACCGCATCGGGTGTCATTTTTGTGGTACTGACCAGCGGTATTATGTTTGGGATCATGGAGCGAACAGGAACCATCGAGAATATCGTAGGGCGATTGATTCACCGTATTGGGTTGGAGCGGCGTTTTCTGTTGGTATTTTTGCTTACTTACCTTTTTGGCTTGTTAGGCGTAGTGGTAGGGTATGAAAACAACATTGCCATTATTCCAATTGCGGCGGTGGTGTCCTTAGCATTGGGGGGCGACCTTGTGCTGGCTGCGGGGCTTTCGGTAGGTGCGATTACGGTGGGTTTTGGCACCTCACCTATCAATCCTTATACCGTTGGCGTGGGGCATAAAATAGCCGAGATGCCTATGTTTTCCGGGTGGTGGTTGCGCAGCATACTCTGTTTTGGTGCCTTGACACTCACGGCTTGGTACAATATGCGCTACTTCCGACGTATCATTAAAGATCCCAAACAGAGCCTATCAGAGGGATTGGATACAGGGGGACTACAACTTTCACGACCCTTAGATGCCTATCGCGTTTCAGCGGCCAATGGGTTAACAGCACTAGTATTCGCCTTGGGTATGGGGTATATGTTGTATGGTATTTTTACCTACCACTGGTCATTTCCCCAGATTGCTGCTGTTTTTGTGATGACTTCTATCGGCATTGGTATTGTCAACCGTATGCCCAGTAAGGATTTTAGCAATACAGCCCTGCAAGCGGTAGCCTTGGTAGCACCCGGTGCCTTCATGGTGGGATATGCCACGTCCATTAAGGAAGTATTGGAAATGGGGCAAATCAATGATACCATATCACATTACCTGTCAACACTATTAGTTGGATTGCCCACTACTTTATCAGCAGTGGGTATGAGCATTTGCCAAAGTACCATCAATATGTTGATACCCTCTGGGAGTGGTCAAGCATTGGCTACTTTACCTGTTATGATTCCACTGGGCGAAAATTTGGGCTTGACCCGCCAAGTAACCATTTTGGCTTTTCAAATAGGTGATGGGCTAACCAATCTGTTTAACCCCGCACTGGGAGGCATGATTGCTATGCTCAGTTTATGTCGCGTACCATTCGATCGATGGCTGCGTTTTGTGCTGCCGCTCACGGGCTTACTGTTGCTCTTTGCTTGGCTACTATTGGTGCTGGCAGTCTGGGTAGGGTATGCTTAAAGTATGATCAAATACCGACGCAAACAGACGTAACCATCACTTCATTTTCAACCCCAACTCGGTAGCTTTTTGAGCCATGAAAGCGAAAGCTGCCTCATATTCGTTGGGGATATCGCCATCGAGTATCGCTTCGCGTATCGCATTTTTGATAATACCTACTTCTTTGCAAGGAGGAATATGGAAGGTTTCCATGATCAGCTCCCCGCTTATTGGTGGCTGCCAGTTGCGCAGGTGGTCTTTAGCTTCCACTTCTTGCAAGCGTTGGCGGAGATACTCGTAATTCTGCAAGTACAAGCGCACCTTGGCCTCATTTTTAGAGGTAATATCCGCTTCGCACAGTTGCATAAGATTGTCTATATCATCACCTGCTTCAAAGAGTAACCGCCTTACTGCGGAGTCGGTGATGTCTTCATCTGTGAGGGAAATGGGACGCTGGTGTAGCTGCACCATTTTTTGTACAAACTTCATTTTATGATCCAACGGCAAGCGCAGTCGGCCAAAAATACGAGGCACCATAGCGGCCCCTACGGCTTCGTGTCCATGAAATGTCCAGCCGATGCCTTTTTCGAATCGTTTGGTAACGGGTTTGGCGATGTCGTGTAAAAGAGCCGCCCACCGCAGCCAAAGGTCGTTACTCTTTGCCGACAACTGATCGACCACTTGAAGGGTATGGTAAAAATTGTCTTTGTGTCCCACGCCGTTTTTCACCTCCACTCCTTGCATAGCCGCCAGTTCAGGTAGTATGATGTGCAACAGCCCTGTGTCGAACAGTAATTTGAATCCAATACTGGGTTTAGTAGAAAGAAGGATCTTGTTGAGTTCGGTAGCGATACGCTCTTGGGAGATGATGCGGATGCGGTTGGCAAACTCACTAATAGCACTCAGCGTCACCGGGTGGATGGTGAAGCCCAACTGACAAGAAAAACGGATAGCGCGCAACATACGAAGCGGGTCATCGGAGAAGGTCTTGCCCGGTTCCAACGGGGTGATGATAATTTTTTGCTCCAAGTGCTCCAGCCCGTCGAATGGATCTAAGATGGTGCCGTAGTCGCGGTCGTTGAGGCTTACCGCCAAAGCATTGATGGTGAAATCGCGTCGGTTTTGATCATCTTCTAGGCTGCCTTCTTCCACAATGGGTTTGCGGGAATCGAAGCGGTAGCTTTCCTTTCGTGCGCCTACGAACTCAATTTCCATGCCTTGATGCTTGAGCATAGCAGTGCCGAAGCGCTTGAAGGTAGCGACCCGGGGTTTAGGGTGAAGCCTGCTAGCAACACGCTCGGCCAGTTCTATACCGCTGCCCACGCACACGATGTCCATATCCTTGGAGGGACGCGCCAACAGTCGGTCTCGCACATAACCACCCACTACGTAGGCAGGTACTCCTAACTCCTCGGCGGCTGCACGGATGACTTCGAAGATTTTTCGTTCGTTGGGCTGTATGTCAAAAACCACAATGATGCAATTTAGTATAGGTAGGCGGATTAGGGCACCAGCACTTCCACACCTGAATAGGTTTGTTCGATTTCGTCTAAAAGACGGAATATTGTTTCTGGGCAGTCGGTGGTGACCAATGCTTGCCGGAACTCTTTGATACCAGGATAGGAACGGAAATAGTTGGTGTAATGGCGCATTTCCACAATTCCTAATTTTTCCCCCTTCCATTCGAGGCTGTATTGAAGGTGCTTTTGCAAACGGCTACCCGTTCCGCAATTTCAGGAGGTGGCAGCTTTTCACCCGTAGCCATGTAGTGCTTGATTTCGTTGAACACCCAAGGGTATCCAATGCTGGCACGCCCGATCATAATGCCGTCCACACCATACCTTTTTTTGTATTCCATGGCTTTTTCGGGGCTGTCGATATCCCCGTTTCCAAATATGGGAATGTGGATACGCGGGTTTTCCTTGATACGTCCAATTTTAGTCCAGTCAGCTTCCCCTTTGTACATCTGCTGTCGGGTACGCCCATGAATGGTGAGGGCTTTGATGCCCACATCTTGCAAGCGTTCGGCTACTTCTTCGATGTATTGGGAGTTGTCGTCCCAGCCTAATCGCGTTTTTTACCGTTACAGGTAGGTGGTTCCTGACCACTGCTTCCGTCAAGCTTACCATTTTGGGAATATCTTGCAAGATTCCAGCACCGGCACCTTTACAGGTAACTTTCTTGACGGGACAACCGAAGTTGATGTCCAATACTTCGGGGTTGGCCGTTTGTACAATATCGGTAGCTTGGAGCATTGAATCCAGTTCTGCACCAAATATTTGAATGCCAATGGGTCGCTCGTAGTCGTAAATATCCATTTTTTGGATGCTTTTGGCCGCATCCCGTATTAAACCCTCCACGGAAATGAACTCGGTGTACATCATATCCGCCCCGTTTTCCTTGCACACAGCTCGAGGAGGGTCGCTAACATCCTCCATAGGTGCCAACAACAGCGGAAATTCACCGATAGCAACATCACCAATTTTTACCATAACATCCGTTTTCAATTTGAAAAACAGGGGGCAAAATTACCATAATACTGCATTTCCTGCAATTCTTAGGGCGTAAAAGGGGAATTAATAAATAATTTATCTTTATGGATTGGTAGCCATGATATAATAACTAAATTTACGCGGTTTCAAAAAAACTATCCTACTATGGTGACAAATTATTGTACTCGTGTTCATCCTTGGTTATCTAACCATCGTATTTGAGCATCCTCCATTAGATAAGACCGTTCCTTCCTTGCTGATGGGGGCATTGTGTTGGGCGTTGGCGGCTATCGGGTTCAACAGTGGCGGGTTGGAAATTATCGATGGGCATGAACACATCTTTAGCATGGTGGGAGGACACGGCCACGAAGCGGCTGAAGGTTTTGAAGGCACCTTGTTGCATCATTTGGGAAAAACCGCCGAGATTTTATGTTCCTTATAGGTGCTATGACAATTGTAGAAATCATAGACCTTCACAGGGGCTTTGAAGTGCTAAAAAATTGGGTGCGGACTCGGAACAAGAAAAAGCTATTGTGGATAGTGGGTGTTTTAGGATTCATCCTATCTGCGATTATTGATAATTTAACGGCTACTATTGTTTTAGTAACGCTGTTGCGCAAACTGATTCACGACCCCAAAGAAAGGTTGTGGTACGCGGGTCTTGTGGTTATTGCTGCCAATGCAGGCGGTGCCTGGTCGCCTATTGGCGACGTTACCACTACCATGTTATGGATAGGCGGACAGGTCTCTACCGGCGGCTTGATAATGAATTTGGTGCTACCCTCTATTGTTTGTTTTGTGCTGCCTTTTTTCATCGCTTCCCGGATGTCTGTGTTTCAGGGTGAAATTTCCATGGCGGATGACGATAACTTAGAGGTGCAAAAATTACTGAGTAGCCGAACAATGTTGTTTTTAGGGTTAGGTATGATTTTGTTTGTGCCTGTTTTTAAAACGATTACCCACCTTCCGCCTTATGTTGGTATGATGCTCAGTTTGGGTGTTGTGTGGCTAGCATCGGAATACATTCATCCTGAAGAAGATTTTTCGGAAGAAAGAAAGCACTTGTACTCGGCTCACAAAGCACTTTCGCGGATTGAATTGTCCAGTATCTTGTTCTTCTTAGGTATTTTGATGGCAGTAGCAGCCTTGGAAACCATCGTAGTAAATGGAGTAGGCGCATTGCGCTATGTAGCAGAAGGGTTGGATAAGACACTTCCCAATCAGGATGCGGTGATCATTATTCTGGGTTTTCTATCCGCTGTTATTGATAATGTACCATTGGTTGCCGCCTCTATGGGGATGTATTCTGAGCCATTGGATGCCAAGCTGTGGCACTTCATCGCCTATGCGGCGGGTACAGGTGGTTCTATGCTCATCATCGGTTCTGCAGCGGGAGTAGCGGCTATGGGGATGGAGCGCATCGACTTCATCTGGTACCTCAAAAATATCGCATGGTTGGCCATGATTGGATTTTTGGCAGGAGCCGGAGTCTTTCTATTGCTAGCCCCTTATCTGCATGGTTGATATTGAACCATCATCAACAAAAAGCCACACTGCAAAACAGTGTGGCTTTTTGTTTGGAGAATATCGGAGTCGAACCGACGACCTCTTGCATGCCATGCAAGCGCTCTAGCCTTCCGATAGCTATCGGAATGAGCTAATCCCCCTTTCTTCTTATTTCACTCAATATGCACATAAAAAAAGCCACACTGCTAAACAGTGCGGCTTTGGGGGTGGAGGATATCGGAGTCGAACCGACGACCTCTTGCATGCCATGCAAGCGCTCTAGCCAGCTGAGCTAATCCCCCGGAAGTAGTAAGGAAGTTTTTGAACGCAGTGGTTATGAAAACGCCCCGACAGATAAAAACGTTCCTTATTTTTAAATCCCTTTGGATTTATACGAAAAAGAACCGAAATTCGATCTTAATTCGTGAAGCTTGCCCATTGTTGATGAAAGCATCAGATACAATGGGCTGCAAATATACGAGGCCGTTTCAATTTTCAAAATAGTTTTCAAAAAATATTGTAGATGAACAAACTAATCGCGTTGATCTTGGTAGTGGCGGGAGTAGCTGCTGCTGCGCATGGGTATCATTTGTATCAAGATGCTACCGCCAATGAGCTATCCCCCTATCTTCTTATTTCACTCAATAAGCACCATAAAAAAGCCACACTGCTAAACAGTGCGGCTTTTGGGGTGGAGGATATCGGAGTCGAACCGACGACCTCTTGCATGCCATGCAAGCGCTCTAGCCTTCCGATAGCTATCGGAATGAGCTAATCCCCCTATCTTCTTATTTCACTCAATAAGCACCATAAAAAAAGCCACACTGCTAAACAGTGCGGCTTTGGGGGTGGAGGATATCGAGTCGAACCGACGACCTCTTGCATGCCATGCAAGCGCTCTAGCCTTCCGATAGCTATCGGAATGAGCTAATCCTCCTTTCTTCTTATTTCACTCAACATGCACATAAAAAAAGCCACACTGCTAAACAGTGCGGCTTTTGGGGTGGAGGATATCGGAGTCGAACCGACGACCTCTTGCATGCCATGCAAGCGCTCTAGCCTTCCGATAGCTATCGGAATGAGCTAATCCCCTTTCTTCTTATTTCACTAATAAGCACCATAAAAAAAGCCACACTGCAAAACAGTGTGGCTTTTTGTTTGGAGAATATCGGAGTCGAACCGACGACCTCTTGCATGCCATGCAAGCGCTCTAGCCTTCCGATAGCTATCGGAATGAGCTAATCCTCCTTTCTTCTTATTTCACTCAACATGCACATAAAAAAAAGCCACTCGAAAACAGTGTGGCTTTTTGTTTGGAGGATATCGAGTCGAACCGACGACCTCTTGCATGCCATGCAAGCGCTCTAGCCTTCCGATAGCTATCGGAATGAGCTTAATCCCCTTTCTTCTTATTTCACTCAACATGCACATAAAAAAAGCCACACTGCTAAACAGTGCGGCTTTTGGGGTGGAGGATATCGGAGTCGAACCGACGACCTCTTGCATGCCATGCAAGCGCTCTAGCCTTCCGATAGCTATCGGAATGAGCTAATCCTCCTTTCTTCTTATTTCACTCAACATGCACATAAAAAAAGCCACACTGCTAAACAGTGCGGCTTTTGGGGTGGAGGATATCGGAGTCGAACCGACGACCTCTTGCATGCCATGCAAGCGCTCTAGCCTTCCGATAGCTATCGGAATGAGCTAATCCTCCTTTCTTCTTATTTCACTCAACATGCACATAAAAAAGCCACACTGCTAAACAGTGCGGCTTTTGGGGTGGAGGATATCGGAGTCAGAACCGACGACCTCTTGCATGCCATGCAAGCGCTCTAGCCTTCCGATAGCTATCGGAATGAGCTAATCCTCCTTTCTTCTTATTTCACTCAACATGCACATAAAAAAAGCCACACTGCTAAACAGTGCGGCTTTTATGTGGAGGATATCGGAGTCGAACTGACGACCTCTTGCATGCCATGCAAGCGCTCTAGCCTTCCGATAGCTATCGGAATGAGCTAATCCCCCTTCTTATTTCACTCAATAAGCACCATAAAAAAAGCCACACTGCTAAACAGTGCGGCTTGGGGTGGAGGATATCGGAGTCGAACCACGACCTCTTGCATGCCATGCAAGCGCTCTAGCCTTCCGATAGCTATCGGAATGAGCTAATCCCCCTATCTTCTTATTTCACTCAATAAGCACCATAAAAAAGCCACACTGCTAAACAGTGCGGCTTTGGGGGTGGAGGATATCGGAGTCGAACCGACGACCTCTTGCATGCCATGCAAGCGCTCTAGCCTTCCGATAGCTATCGGAATGAGCTAATCCTCCTTTCTTCTTATTTCACTCAACATGCACATAAAAAAAGCCACACTGCTAAACAGTGCGGCTTTTTGGGGTGGAGGATATCGGAGTCGAACCGACGACCTCTTGCATGCCATGCAAGCGCTCTAGCCTTCCGATAGCTATCGGAATGAGCTAATCCCCCTTTCTTCTTATTTCACTCAATATGCACATAAAAAAAGCCACACTGCTAAACAGTGCGGCTTTGGGGTGGAGGATATCGGAGTCGAACCGACGACCTCTTGCATGCCATGCAAGCGCTCTAGCCTTCCGATAGCTATCGGAATGAGCTAATCCCCCTTTCTTCTTATTTCACTCAATATGCACATAAAAAAAGCCACACTGCTAAACAGTGCGGCTTTGGGGTGGAGGATATCGGAGTCGAACCGGAAGACCTCTTGCATGCCATGCGAAGCGCTCTAGCCTTCCGATAGCTATCGGAATGAGCTAATCCCCCTTTCTTCTTATTTCACTCAATATGCACATAAAAAAGCCACACTGCTAAACAGTGCGGCTTTGGGGGTGGAGGATATCGGAGTCGAACCGACGACCTCTTGCATGCCATGCAAGCGCTCTAGCCAGCTGAGCTAATCCCCGGAAGTAGTAAGGAAGTTTTTGAACGCAGTGGTTATGAAAACGCCCCGACAGATAAAAACGTTCCTTATTTTTAAATCCCTTTTGATTTATACGAAAAAGAACCGAAATTCGATCTTAATTCGTGAAGCTTGCCCATTGTTGATGAAAGCATCAGATACAATGGGCTGCAAATATACGAGGCCGTTTCAATTTTCAAAATAGTTTTCAAAAAATATTGTAGATGAACAAACTAATCGCGTTGATCTTGGTAGTGGCGGGAGTAGCTGCTGCTGCGCATGGGTATCATTTGTATCAAGATGCTACCGCCAACATAAACATTCTGGGGTTGGAAATTTCTGCTAGTGATGAGGAAACTCGCCAGCAATCCTATTTGTATTTTGGGTTGGCGGTAGTTACATTGGTGGGAGCGTTGATTGCTTATAAGCGGTAGCATAAGATGGCAGCCATGCCTATTCTTGAAGGTTTGCCTAAAAAGGACAAGAACTAGCAATCATAAATTCATCCTATGAACATTAGTAATTTGACGGAAATAAACTGTTCAATTCTTGTGGTCAAATTCGGGATTTTTTTCTTATCTCCAAGAATTGAACTAAGCCTTCCTCAAGCGCTACCGCGCCCGGAAGTAGGTCAGCGCACCAAAAATGTTACATTTTCTTTAGATTCGGAGATTGTTTTACCTCAATGTGTTAGCGTTTGTGGTTGCAAATATAATTCCGAACGCAGCTAGTACCTGTATGATTCCTGATTTTTGGGTTTTTCCAAATCCGCCTAATCAGAGTGTAGGTATTTGTACTATACTCGGTCGCCAAAGATAGGGGTTTATTGGCTAAAATGCTACCACGCCTGCTCAATCCCGCACGCCAGTCAGAAGAGTGGGCGACAGCGCGCATCGGGTCAGACCCGCGCGAGCGAGCAGGTATCAGCGGGTCTATTGTGCCTCGTTTTCTATTTCTTCTTCGTTATGCCGTTTTAAAATCATATTCAATAATTTCAGAGAATAGAACCGTTTGTTTTTCAGGAACGATTGGAAGATTGGCCTTAATTCACCTACCATTCCTTTTTCTCGTGCAATCGAAAGAATTCCTATCGTACCGACACAGCTAATCCCAAAATTTTCCGCTATGTCCCTTGCTTTTTTGTCATCAATCAACAAAAAATCTGCATTGAGTTCGTTGTATAAAATTACAGCTTCTGATTCCCCGTAATCCATTACAAAGGTTAATTTGTTTGACCCTGCAATTTCTTTGATTCTGTCTTGGAAATATGCCACAATTTTGGGGTAGTGTTCAGTAGTTTTGTCTCTTGTCACTTCTTCCCAAACAGCTTTTGGGATATGGATTTCATCAAATAGACCTTCTAGCAATTCAAGCTTGTCCACAACGGCCAATGAAAAAATGGGGCCCGAGTCGGAAATCACTAATCCATTCTTCATCCTATTTCAATTTTTGAATATCACGGAGGACATCTTCTTCTTCCAAATTAGAAATCGGGATTTTGTATTCCGACAACAAGGTTTCAAATCCGAATCGGGACATTTCCGCTATTTGGGCAGCTTTCCCAATGGTTACTTTTTTTTGGACGTACAATTGGGTCGCCAAGGATACCTTTATCCGTTTCTTTAATTCTTTTTCCGATTCGTTGAGCGTTAACAGAATGTCGGAAGGAAGGTCAATGTTAATGGCTTGTAACGACATGATTGCTTGCTTTATGTTAGCATTTGTGGTTGCAAATATAATTCCGAACGCAGCTAGTACCTGTATGATTCCTGATTTTTGGGTTTTTCCAAATCCGCATAATCAGAGTGTAGGTATTTGTACTATACTCGGTCGCCAAAGATAGTGGTTTATTAGCTAAAATGCTACCGCGCCGTTTGTTCAATCCCGCACGCCAGTCGGGAGTGCGAGCGATTTTGGGGCGATGTGGGGCCAGCGGGGTTGACTAAATGTACATACATAGGTTTAAAATAAGGTGAATTAAAATTCCAGCTTTGGTATTTCCATGGACAAAAAATTCGACTCAAACCTTAGTAATTTGACGGAAATAACTCCCACCATTTTTTAAAGATTGGCAAATATTTTCACACAATTTCCTTCCCATCAATTGTTTAGAAAATTTTTGCCAATCAAAAATGGTAGGAGTTATTTTTAATCCGTCACTTATTTCAAAAAAACGCCCCAAAATATTATCAACATGAATCCACTTCGTTACGGCACAGCGATTGGCTCGCGGGTGAGCTAACGCGACAAGGATAGGAGCAGGCCGACCAACGGGAGGCGCCCGGTAGGGCCATGCTGCGGATAGCCTGGCCGCTCGGCCTTTGCCGAGCGGGGCGCCCAAAAAAAGAAAGTAACTATCCCCAATAAGAACTATTTCAGGGCGAGGTTTTTTAAATCACTTCAAGGGACTTTCACACCTTAAACAGGTGGAAATCTTGCAAAATACAGGCAAGGGAGCTTATCTTTCCGCTAGTCAAATTACTAAGACGCGGAACACCCCACGTGACCGCCCTAAATTAAGAAGGATGATAACCATGCGTTTTGCTACCGCCTTACTAGCTTTAACCATTACATTGGGCGCTTATGCACAGGAAAGCCCGTTGATGCGATTTCCAGCCTTGAACCCAGATGGTACGAAAGTAGCCTTTTCATGGCAAGGGGATATATGGGTGGCATCCGTTGCAGGAGGAGCTGCCTTGCGGCTAACGATTCATGAAAGCTATGAAAGCCACCCCCAATGGAGTCCGGATGGGCAGCGCATCGCTTTTCAGGGAAACCGGTATGGAAACAACGATATTTTTGTGGTGGGTGCTGACGGTGGAACGCCCCAGCGGCTCACTTGGCATTCGACCAGCGACCGCTATCCGCAATGGGTGGACAACGAGCGGTTGCTCTTTATCACCGACCGCCTATATGGTGCCGTGGAACGGGAATCGGAAGTTTATACCGTTTCCCTGCGCGGTGAAACGCCTACGCGCATGTTCGACGCGTTGGCGCAGCACGCTACCCCCTACAAAGGCGGGCAATGGATAGCCTATACCACGGGGGAGTGTCGCTTTGAGCGGGAAGCCTATACAGGGCCTGCCAACCGGAATATCTGGGTGTATAACCAAAACACCCGGCAATACACCTCCCTAGCAGCCAACGACGCACAAGATACCCAACCCGATTGGGCAGGAGGGCAACTGTTTTACCTGAGTGCCACCAATGGCCGCTACAATGTGTATCGGCAAGCGATGACCGATGCGGGGGCGTGCAGGGGCAACCCGTTGCCATTACGCGCTACAAAGACGTAGGGCTTCGGTATTTTGATGTCAGTGACAATGGTAAAACGCTGGTTTTTGAACGCGGAGGCGACCTCTTCACCCAGCCTGCTGATGGCAGTAGCCCGGCGCGGAAAATCAATATCAGCGTCAGCCAAGACTATCGCTTCGACCCCGTGGAACAGACGACGCAAACCAAAGGAGCGTCGGAAATGGAAGTATCGCCCAATGGAAAACAGGTGCTTTTTGGCGTGCGGGGCGAGTTGTTTGTCATGCCCAACGATAAGGATAAAAAACAAGTGACGCGCCTCACCCGCCACGCTTGGAAAGACCATGATGCGCACTGGTTGAGTGATACCAGCATCGTTTTCTTGTCGGATCGGACAGGGAACAACGAACTCTACTTGTTGCAGTCGGCAGATACGGCGGAGGTGGACTTGTTCAAGACACTGAAGTGGTCATTGCAAAGGCTGACATTCACAGATGCTGAAGAAAGCGACTTGGTGCTTTCGCCCGACCGCAGTCAGGTGGCTTTTATACGCGGCAGAGGCACCTTGGTAGTAGCCGACATAGCCGCCAACGGCCTCACAAACGAAAAAATATTGCTAGACGGGTGGGCCACTGCCGAAGACGTTTGCTGGAGCCCCGATGGCAACTGGCTAGCATATACGCTGGCCGACCTCGATTTCAACGATGAGATTTATATCCACAAGGTGGATGGAACGCAGCCGCCCGTGAATGTAAGTATGCACCCTCGCTCGGATTACGCTCCCTATTGGAGTGCGGATGGCAGCAAATTAGGATTCCTCTCCATTCGCAACAATGGGAATGCCGATGTATGGTTTGCCTGGCTTAAACAATCGGACTGGGAGAAAACCCAACAAGATTGGGAATGGGAATCGGATGACACCAAGGATGCCAAGCCTGATTCAATCATCACTGTCGATACCGATAAAATATATGAAAGGCTGGTACAAGTTACTAATTTGCCGGGTGAGGAAGGAGATTTAGTCATCAGTCCGGACGGTAAAACCTTTTTCTTTTCCACCAATAATGGCGGGCGAACAGGTAATGAAGGCGACCCTGCTATACAAAGCATCCAATGGGATGGCAAGGAATCGAAGGTGCTGGCTGAAAAAACAAGGGTGAGGCGCATGAGTATCGACAAGGACGGTAAAAAACTGTACTTGCTCAAATCCGACGGCACCGTAGCGAGCCTGAAAATAGAGGGAGCAAAAATGGAAGGGTTGTCCTTTGCGGCTCGTATGGAAATAGACCATGTGAATGAACGGGCGCAAATCATAGACGACGCTTGGAGAGCTTTGCGCGATGGGTTTTACGATCCTCAGTTTCACGGACAGGATTGGGACGCACTGCGCAACTATTATGAACCCATTGCCAAAAACGCCTCTACGGAGCAAGACTTCCGCGATATGTTCAATGCGATGTTGGGACAGCTCAATGCCAGCCACATGGGATTATTTGGCCGCAATCCCGAGGATACGCAAAAAGACAAAACCGGCCTCATAGGAGTAGAATGGCAACCCGTGCCCGAGGGAGTGAAGGCTACCCGCATCTTGCCCGGTGCGCCTGCCAACAAATCCAACAGCCAGTTGGAGATAGGCGATGTAGTGACGGCGGTAAATGGGCAACCCATAGGCTCTACCACCAACTTCTTCTCTTTGATGAACAACACCAGTGGCGAGCGCACCCTGCTAACGGTGAAAAATGCCGCAGGTAGCCGCGAAGTAGTCATACGGCCCGTCAGTAGTCTTAGTGACGAAGTATATGAAGAATGGATCAATGAGCGCAAACGGCTCACCGAACAGTATTCCAACGGGCGGTTGGGGTACATACACATACAAGGCATGAACTGCCCAGCTTTGAGCGGTTCGAGCGCGAACTCACGGCCAGTGGCTTGGGCAAAGAGGGCATCGTGATAGATGTGCGCTACAACGGCGGCGGCTGGACAACGGATATGCTCATGGCTGTCATGAACGTGCGCCAGCACTCCTACACGGTGCCGCGAGGTGCTACCGATAACTTGCCTAAGCATCATCCGTCTTTTGCCAACCACTACCCGTATGGGGAACGGTTGCCTTTGGCGGCACTCACCAAGCCTTCGGTGGCGCTGTGCAACCAAGCCAGCTACTCCAATGCGGAGATATTTTCTCATGCTTTCAAGACACTCGACCATGGCACCTTGGTAGGAATGCCCACTTTTGGTGCGGTGATCTCTACTGGGGGGCATGGCCTTATTGACGGCAGCTTCGTGCGTATGCCCTTCCGCGCCTGATGACGTGAAAGCCACTGGTGAAAACATGGAACATACTCGCCGTGCCCGATATACAGGTGGAAAATCCGGAAAGCGACAAAGCACAGGGGCAAGATACCCAGTTGCGCAAAGCGGTGGACGTGTTGCTACAACAGTTGGGAGGGAAATAGAACGCTGTGTTAAGAAATAAGAAAAAAATAGATTCAGAATTTGTCAAAGACAATCAGATGAATAAGCAATTCATTTTAAGCGTTTTATCCGATTTATTTGACTCATAAAATGCTGAATTTTTTGGTTCTTTGACAAATAGTGTGGGCCTCCCTTCGGGCGCTACGTTCCACAGCTCGCTATTCGCTCGGCCAGCTTTCCCGATTCAATCGGGATCGCTGTCTGTCCGCTATCGCGGCCACTGTTGCACATCGCTAGGCCAGAGATTCCACCTCTTTTGTCAAAGAACCTTTGTTTTCCTCATACTAAGGCCGCCAAAGGTTGTATTTCAAAATGCAATAGATAGCGCGGAAGCCATCCCGCCAGTTGATTTTTTTTCCTTCCGCGTAGGTGCGTCCGTAATAGGAAATGCCCACTTCGTAAATACGGATGTGGGGTATTTTGGCAATTTTAGCGGTGACTTCTGGTTCAAACCCAAATCGTTTTTCTTGCAACTGCAAGCCTTGTATGACAGGCGTGCGGAAAAGTTTATAGCAGGTTTCCATGTCTGTCAAGTTGAGGTTTGTGAGTGCGTTGGAAAGAAACGTGAGCCACTTGTTTCCGATACTATGCCAAAAAAACAGGATACGGTGGGGCTTGCCGCCAATAAAGCGCGAACCATAGACCACATCGGCAAAGCCTTCCAGCATCGGGCGTAGTAGGATATTGTACTCTTGAGGGTCGTATTCCAAATCAGCATCTTGGATGATGAGATACTCGCCCCGTGCTACGCGGATACCTGTGTGGAGTGCAGCACCTTTGCCTTGGTTAAAGGCGTGTTCGTGGTAGGAAATATTGAAATCGGGGTGGGCAGCTTGGTATTGTTGGAGTGCCTCCCGCGTTCCATCGGTAGAAGCATCGTTGACCACAATTACCTCTTTTTGCAAGTTGTTCACAAGCACCACCTCCCGAACCTTGTCTAATATTAAGTGGATGGTACGCGCCTCGTTGTAGGCAGGAATAACAATTGAGAGGGTAGATGATAACATAATGAGGTTTTTAAAAAAGTTTGAATAGCATGACTGAGTAGCTACTCTTTTTTCATCCAAGTAAGGTATAAGTCATCTAAGAACAGTGCTTTTTCACCTGTATCGTTCAAAATTTCAACAACAATCGTATCTGAAGGCATCGGCTTCCGCCCCAAGACATCCGTAATTGGTACCTCGAAATGGGCGTGATGCCAATTCCAAGGAGTGCTGAGCCATTGTAGTCGAATGCCCCGACGTTTGACCTCTTTTCCTTCTCGCAGGAATAGTGCATTTAGTTGCACCATGCGCCATTCGTTCCATTCCATATCTGTAAAAAAGCTTCGGACACCTAGCCGTATCCAGCAATTTTTATAGTCATCTTGTAAAGGTATAGGAAGGGATTTGCGAAAACTTGTCGCTTGGTTATCGAGTTTCAACGCAAATGCACCTGAATTCACTCTTTCCTGTGTACGCCCCAATATGGTAGAGTCCTGAGGTTGATCGAAGGTTTCCGTGAACAGCGTGTCGATCTTGTATCCGTTTGTGTTGGACAACTCCGTGGATATGTTCAGGAATTTGCGATGATCCTTATCCACATAAGTGCGCCCCATTGTACGCCAATAGTAGGCTCTGGTCATGTAATCGGCATACCAACTTCCGTTGGGAGAATGGGACTGCCATGTCATCATGATGTTAAGATCGATAAACAGCAATGCCAAAACCGCAAAAGCAATGCGCCCATAGCGGCGGCTGTCTGAAAGGATATGTTGCACGAAAGCCGCTAAAGGAAAGCACCATACCGCATACGATTGTATCATAGCCCGCGCCCCTACGCTACCTCCGTACATCCATATTTTCCAACTAAAAACGATGTAATAGTTGACAATACTAAACACCAACATCGGCCAAAACAAGGAGCGATGCTGCTGGTATAACCAACGAAGCCCTACTACGGCAAAAAGCATCACTGGTGTATAAATAAGCCAACCTTTCTTGAAACTAAACGCTCCCTTCCAAAGCTTAGGGTGTAAGAAGTCGAAGCCTTGTTCTTGATAGGAGTAATAGAGCCATTCACCCGTGTAGTTCTTCCAGTACAAAAGCTGGACACTACCAACGGCTATTACTATCAAAAGCGTAGTAAGTAATTGCCAGCGGTATTGCCAAAAGGTACGCAACTGGGTGGAAACATCAGCCCAACGACCGATGCCCCACAGCAACGGAATAAAAGCCGCAATCAGTTCAGTAGGCCGAGTGAGTATCATTAGCCCCAGCACCACTCCGATACCTATCGCCGCCAACCAGCTCTTTGACTGATGCCATTGCCAACTTAAATATAGCAAACAGGCGTAGAGTGTAAATAAAAAACTGTGAGCCATTAAATTATTAATGCCTGCGTAAATCAGGTAGTTGGTACCCAGCACCAGCAAGACCAACACAATAGCAGTAGTGCCTTGGCTAAAATAATGAAGCAGCACCTTGCGCAACATCCATAACCCGAAAAACGCCCACGCCAGCGACCACAACAAAAGACAAACATAGTAGGGCTTGGCGTACCCATCGGCCTCATACGCATCACTGTGCAGCGCCACCTGATGCCCTATGAAAAAACCCGGGCTATACAGTACAGCCATTCCTAGGGAGTATTTCAGCGTACGGTTGCCATTGGGCAAAGGTATCGTATGGCTTACAGCATCGCCAATCCCATATTGCTGACTGAGGGTATCATAAAAGGTAAATTGTGCTAGGTCATCATAAATAAATTGAGCAGGCAAGGGTAGATAGTAACCTGCCGCATCGTAACCGATGGTGTACGCCTCTCGCCAAGGCTTGGCAACCAACAGGGTGCGCAAGAGTACATAGCACACGAATAGATATATCCAAAATGAAACGTTTCGGGTACCAAACATGCAAATGAAAGTTTAATCAGGAGATACTCTCATGATGGGGTTTAGAGTATGTCTAAAATTTCCTCAATTGGCTATAAGTGACAAATTTCATCCTGTCCTGCGTTAGTCCAGATAGCTATCGGGACGCTGATGCTTCCGGCATCGACTGCGCTTTCTGCCTTGTACAGAACAAAATTTGCTCACTTTCGCTCAATCAGGAAAACTTAGACATACTCTTAGACATACTCTTATTAGGGTTGTAAAGTTACCATTTATTATCTCGATGCTGCCTGTAAAAAACAAAACGACTCGTACCTTGCATAATTTACTAAGTTGTTTGTAGGCCTCCTCGCTACAACCGTCCCAACAAAACCTAGCAGTTTTTCCAAACATTCCATACCTTTGTCAGGTATAGATGAACAAAACCCTACGCTAGCATTATGCCAACAAAAGAAGGACAGCGCGGCCTTGGGCGCACAAAAGATGACCTGACGGCTCACCCGCCGCTCGGGCGTTCTTGCTTTTGGGCATCGCTATTGACGACTACACGGATATGGAAGCCGCTTAATAATGCCGTGCGAGACATGGAGGCTGTGCGGGATATCCTTCTATCCGATTACGATCTTGAACCTAACAGCTACCGATTACTCCGCAATGAGGAGGCGACTCGGAAAAAACATCCTCCGCACACTGCGCGAATTACCCCGATGGGTAGAACCCCACGATAAACTCATCATTTATTACAGCGGTCATGGTCATGTTGACGAATTCAAAGATGGCTTTTTGGGTGCCAGTAAACGGTAAACTTAGCGAGGTGGACGACTTTGTTAGCAATGTGGAGCTTCGCAACATACTTGCTAAACTGCCTTTTCGGCATATCTTGCTCATATCGGATGCTTGTTTCTCTGGTTCCTTGTTCGTGCGCGGTGCCGACCGAGCCGATGCTGCCGCCAATGAATTAGAGGTTCGCCCCAGCCGATGGGCACTTTGTTCTGGCAGGCATGACCAATTGGTGGCCGATACTCTCCCATGAGCACAGCCCCTTTGCAGCCAGCATACTGACGGAGTTGCGCCATAATACTAACGACACCCTCCGCATTGGCACTCCTCGCCGACCGCGTTATCGAACTCACACGCGCCAACTACGATCAACTCCCCGAAGGCAACCCCTTCAGGGCGTGGGGCATCAGGGCGGGCAGTATGTATTTCGCCGCAGGGTGGATGAAGCAGCCATTTGGGCAGACACCCGCAGCGAGGGCACGAGCGATGCCTATCGGCGCTACATAGCTGCCTTTCCGCTGGAGCGCACACCGATGAGGCAAAGGCCACGCTCCGCAGCTACTGGCCGCCGACGCGGAATGGGCAGCCATCAAAGCCCTGCCTGATGAACAATCAAACCAGATAGTCTCCAAACGCCAGCGTATTCGCGACTTCTGCCGCAACCATCCCAATAGCATTCACTACGATGCCGCCTTGAAAATGGGCATCAACCTAGAATACAAGCAGGACTTCCTAAAAGCCTGGGATTCTGAATTCCAACTGATGGCCTTCATCCGCAGGGATACGCCCTACCGCGATGCTGCCCAGCAACGCCTCGATGAATTAGCCCCGCTCCCCTCGTACAGACGGACGGCCGTCCGTCTCCCCCATCAAAATCCCAATCCCCATCAAAACCCCATCATCTACACCCCCATCGCAAAAACACAGGCAAAATACGAAGCCCCACTGAAGGTTTCATCCCCATCGCCCAAGCCCACGCCCGACTACACTCGCTCAGCCGCCATCGGCTTAGGCATCGTATGCTTGCTATTACTGCTGCTGTGGGGCGCACGCAATTGCGGTGCAGAGGAAGCACCTGATAGTAGCCCGATACCGCCCCCTTCTCTCCCCGCCCCCGTCGTAACCCTGCCGCAGGCCACCACCATAGCCGATATAGCCACCAACATGGTACACGTAGCGGGCGGCACCTACACCATGGGCTGCTTGGATGGGCGCGACACGGATTGTTATGATAGTGAAAAGCCGCCCCATGAGGTAACGGTCTCCACCTTTTATATAAGTAAGTACGAGGTGACGCAAGCGCAGTGGCGGGCGGTAATGGGCAGCGACCCAGAGGAGTTGTACAACACAGGCTGCGACCAATGCCCTGTAGAGCGAGTAAGCTGGGACGACATCCAAGACTTCCTGCGCAAGCTGAACACGCAAACCGGCCAAAACTACCGCTTGCCCACTGAGGCGGAGTGGGAGTACGCGGCGCGCGGCGGAAATGCCAGTAAAAACTACCTGTACAGCGGCAGCAACAAGATAGACGAGGTGGCCTGGTACGACGGTAATTACAAGCAGGGCAATACCCATGGCAGCGAAAAAACGACACGGCCAGTGGGCGGCAAAAAATCCAACGAACTGGGGCTGTACGATATGAGCGGGAATGTGTGGGAGTGGTGCGAGGATGACTGGCATAGTAATTATAGTGGGGCACCTACTGATGGTCGGGCTTGGGTGGGTAGCCAAAGGGGCGCGCTCCGCGTGCTCCGTGGCGGCAGTTGGTACGACAACCCGCGGTATTGCCGCGCTGCGGGTCGCTACTCCTACACGCCGGCGACCCGCGGCACCGGCATCGGCTTTCGCCTCGCCCGCAGTTAGGAGGTTTGCCACTCCGCGCCTAACTATGAGCAAAAAAAAATGCGGAATACACCTGCGGAATGTAGCAGGTGGCGGGGAGGGACAGTTAGTTCCGCGGCAATAGTTTCGCGGCATTCATGCCGCACCAAATAGCCACGAATTGTCGTGCTGATGTACGCTTTCCACGGCGGGATGAATCCCGCGGAACGATGGAATGGCAGCGCAGCAATAGTTCTGCGGCAATAGTTCCGCGGCACTTCATGCCGCATAGAATAGCCACAAATTGTCGTGCTGATGTACGCTTTCCACGGCGGGATGAATCCCGCGGAACGATGGAATGGCAGCGCAGCAATAGTTCCGTGGCAATAGTTCCGCAGCAATAGTTCCGCGGCACTTCATGCCGCATAGAATAGCCACAAATTGTCGTGCCAATGTACGCTTTCCACGGCGGGATGAATCCCGCGGAACGATGGAATGGCAGCGCAGCAATAGTTCCGTGGCAATAGTTCCGCAGCAATAGTTCCGCGGCACTTCATGCCGCATAGAATAACCACAAATTGTCGTGCCAATGTACGCTTTCCACGGCGGGATGAATCCGCGGAACGATGGAATGGCAGCGCAGCAATAGTTCCGCGGCATTCATGCTGCACGAAATAACCAAGAATTGTCGTGCTGATGTACGCTTTCCACGGCGGGATGAATCCCGCGGAACGATGGAATGGCAGCGCAGCAATAGTTCCGCGGCATTCATGCTGCACGAAATAACCAAGAATTGTCGTGCTGATGTACGCTTTCCACGGCGGGATGAATCCCGCGGAACGATGGAATGGCAGCGCAGAGCGCATCACAAGCGGGATGAATCCCGCGAAACTATAAATAAAATCAATGACACCAAAAAACGACAACGAACAAGCCATAAAAACCTTCTACATCAGGAAAGGACAGCCGCACATCGTGCCGATAGGAGCGTGTTTTAGTGTGGTGATGCTGGCACACGATGCTGTGCCTGCTCCCAAGCTGGAAGCACTGCGTCAGGAGCGGGCAATGGCAGTAATTGCCCTGCGGAGAAACCAAGAATCCGACGATGCCATCGCTGCACTAGAAGCTGCCTATACGGAAAAAATGGAAGATTTGCTAAACGCCAAACACCACCAAGAATACCCCTTCCGAAACGCTGAAGCAGCCCGCATACTAATGGAACGCATCCAACTGTACGACGGGAAATATTACCGGTTGGATGCGGCCTGTGTGATGCCTAACCATCTGCACCTGTTGCTGGATTTTTCGATACAGCTACCCGAAAACTGGGCGGAAGACTCGCCTGTGCCGGGCTACCAGCCGCTGCACAAGGCATTGGGGCAGATAAAAGGTGCCTCTGCAAGACTCATCAATCGGGCACAGGGGCGGTCGGGGGAACTTTGGAGTAAGGGATATTACGACCGTTATATCCGTAACGCTTGGCATTGGCACAACGAATACAACTACATCGCCAACAACCCTGTATGTGCGGGGTTGGTGAATGATTGGGCGTTGTTTCCATATACTTATTTGCGGCAGTTATAGTTCCTCTGCAATAGTTCCGCGGCACTTCACGCATAAAATAGCCACAAATTGTCGTACCAATGTGCGCTTTCCACGGCGGGATGAATCCTGCGGAACGATTCCTCGGCAATCGTTCCGCGGCATTCATGCGCCGCATCAAATAGCCACAAATTGCCGTGCCAATGTGCGCTTTCCCCTCACAACCGCCTCATCCTCCGCAGCAACAGCACGCGTATGGAGAGTGCCGCTAAAATAATAAGCCCCCCGATGACGGCGGAAATCCCGGGTAGCTCGCCATACCCTATGGCCACCCATACCGGATTGAAAAGAGGTTCCAGCATCGTGATCAACGAAGCTTCCGTGGCGGTAGTCCGCTTGAGGCCGTAAGTAAACAATACATACCCCAACCCTAATTGGATAACACCTAAAAAGGCCAACATCAGGTGATCGTTGACAGTGAAAGTCGGAGCATCCAAAAAGCTCGGCATGCCGATGAAAAAGACGAGGAAATTACCCCAAAAAATAGCTGCTTCGTGGTGAGTATGTGCATTGAACCGCTGCCCTAGTACAAAACCTGCGTACGCCAACCCCGATAGGGCCGCTATCAGCAATCCGATGCCAGCACCTTGTATATCCAGCCCGTCCATAAAGAACAACGCCATGCCTGCAAAACAAACCACCGTAGTGATGATATTGATTCGCTGGTAAGGCAGTCGGAATAGCAAGGGTTCCAATAATAGAACATAGGCCACCCCCGTGTATTGCAAAAAGATAGCGTTGGCTGCCGTCGTCATTTTGGTGGACGTAACAAACGTAATCACCAATGCCGCATAAAAAAATGCGACGCGCACTACTGGCCATGTCAGCGCAAATACCTTGCCGCGAAATACCAGCAAAAATACCATCATGGTATAAAATGCCCTGACGCAAAGGATGGTAAATGCATCAAAGTCCAACCATTTGATAAACAAGCCGGCCGTGCTCCAAGCCAAGGCAGCAAATGTAATGGCGATAACGCCCCGTAAACGTTCTGTCATACCTTCAATAGGATGCGGCGATTGCCGATAGGAGGTGGAAAATTTTTTTTCGTGCGTCAGCCCCCGTACCATCGTAATTATTCAGGAGGATGCTAAAGGCCAACAGGCGGCCATTGGCATCGGGGGTGTAACCTGTATAGCAGCGCACTTGCTCCAGTGAGCCACTCTTGGCGCGTAGTTTCCCTTCGGCCATCGTACCTTTTAAGCTGTTTTTCAAACTCCCCGACCGCCCAGCTAAGGGCAGGCTTTCCACGAAAGCAGCGTTGCGGTGCATCTGGTGTAACAACTGGCATAAAAAAGCCGTTGGTATTACATTTCTAGGTGCCATACCCGAGCCATCGTAGAGTTGCACCCCTGCCCAATCCATACCTTTGTTTTCCCAATGTGCGCGCATAGCCCGCAAGCCTGCTTCTTCAGAACCCACTCCTTCCACTTGGCGACCAATGGCACGCAGCAAGGCTTCCGCATAGAGATTCACACTTTCCATATTGGTGCGATGTACTATTTTTCGCAAGGGCGGGCTGTACAGCTTGTCCAATACGACTAATCTTCCTGGCTGTACCTCCAACTGCCGTGCGGTGGCAGGTGGCCGCATGCAGAGTACGCCAATAGATTCTAGGTCTGTTGTTAATAATTGTGCAGCCAGCAAGGGCGGGTCAGGCACGGCCCCTTTGATGGTAAACAACCCCGCACCCGCAGGCAGCGTGCCGCGCACATAGCACTGATAGCTATAAGGAGCACCATAGATATAGGCATTGTCGCCAGAACGGCTATTGGCCGTAGTCACTTCATTAACGAATTGCAAGCCGGGCACTACGGGTTTCGTACCTGTGATGGCAGGAGTAGTACCGAGTTCACTTCGTTGGCGAAATTGTAGGTAGTAAAGATTTTCGTGCAGATTCAGCCCGAAAGCTCCGCACCCATAATAGTTGCCCATATCCAACCACTGCCAATGGCTACCGCTGACGGCTGTGGAAAAAATGCGATCATCGACAATGACACGGCCTGTTATCTTGCGGATACCTTGTTGTTGTAAACGTATGCGCCAATGGGCAATCAAATCGTCCAGGGCCAGTACGCCCTCCATCTCTGGAGAGCCGAGTGTAGGGTCGCCCGAGCCGATAATCCAAACATTCCCTTGGAGTATGCCCTGTGCATCCACTGCGCCATCCATAGCGAGGGTGGTTTCAAAACGGTAGTCCTCGCCCAATATCTCCAAGGCCGTAGCCGTCGTGAGCAGCTTGAGATTGGAGGCAGGAATCAAGCTTCTTCGAGCACCGTAGCCAGCCAACATCTGCCCGTTGGTAGCATCCACTACGCAGACACCTACACTGGCGTGCTGTAGCCAGTCGTCCTTCGCCCAGTCGTTCAAAGTACTCTGCAAGCCTTGCTGCGCCGTAGCAGCTAGGGCGCAACAACACAATACCCATATTCCCACCCAATTCCTCATCTGAAAATATTGAAGAAAAGACAAAATTATACAGAATAGGAAGTATTAGTAAATTAACGGAAATAATCTGTTCAATTTTTTCGGTTCTTTGACAAATATCGAGGTCGTACTGGGCTAGCGATGTGCAGCAGTGGCAGCTTTTAGCTGACAGACCCGGGTTTGCCGGGGCCGATCTAGGCTCAGCCTAGAGAGCTGTCCCGATGTTTTATCGGGATAGCGACCCGAAGGGTAGCCTCCACGAAAAAGTCAAAGAACTATTTTTTCTAATTTTTGCCACCCCTCACCCAACCATTGCGCCACAATCGGTCGTCTTACCACTCATCACGAAAAAATTGTTAGCCATGAAATTATCCAAAGCATTGTTGCAAGCCCTCGTAGTAGGTGCGTCCCTCCAATCTTGTGTTGCATTGGTAGAGCCTGAAGACATTACGCCCGACATCCCTAAAGCGGAGCAAGAAGTAGGTACTTGTAGTGAGCACACAGGCAATAGCGACCCCGGAGAACCATTTTTTGATTGCCCCGCTTGTGGAATGGGGTAATGGGTTCATTTTCAACAAGGAACACACCCCATGGCCACGATTCACGCCACTTTGGCCTTAAATCTCCAGCAACCACTACTAGCGGCTGCCTTTCCTTTGTTGGCCGCCGCCGAGGTGGACGCGCTGGAGTGGTCTTTTGATACTTGGGACGAGAAAGCCATTCCTCCCTGGTTCGAGGAGGTGCTATTGGCTTTTGCTCAGCAGCGTAGATTGGTTGGTCATGGGGTGTTTTTTTCCATTTTTTCCGCCCGTTGGACACCCGCGCAAGCGCAGTGGTTGCAACAACTCCGCCGATTGCACGAACGCTTTTCCTTCGACCACATATCGGAGCATTTTGGATTTATGACGGGTGCTGATTTTCACAAAGGTGCTCCGATGAGCGTTCCGCTAACGGAAACTACCCTTCACATTGGTGTCGACAGGTTGCGCCGCATACAGGATGCTGTAACTTGCCCCGTAGGGTTGGAAAACTTGGCGTTTGCATTCAGTGCCGATGATGTGGCACGGCAGGGCGCTTTCATGGAACGACTCTTAGCCCCTATCAACGGCTTTCTCATTTTGGATTTACACAACCTCTACTGCCAACTACACAACTTCCGTGCCGATGCTACCCGATTGCTGGCATCCTACCCCTTGCATTTGGTGCGCGAAATACATATATCGGGTGGCAGTTGGGCAACACCTCCCATACAAGGAGGTACTATTGTGAGACGGGACACCCACGACAGCCAAGTACCAGATGAAGTATTTGCGCTCCTTGAAATGGCCATTCCGCTTTGCCCCAACCTGCGGTATGTGACCTTAGAGCAAATGGGCAGCAGCCTCAACAGCGAATTGGCTAGCGCAACCTTCCGAACCGATTTTCAACGAATGAAAGCATTGGCCAACCTCCCCACAAACATTACCTCATCGGCTACTGATACGTGGGCAGCACCCGCTACCCCTTTCCAAGCCGACCCCGCCACGGATGAAGCCTTATTCCAACAACAGCGCACCCTCGCCACCATACTAGAAACATCACCCGATGTAGCTACTGCCAAAGAGCGCCTCCAACAATCTTCCTTAGCTCAATCGGCATGGGGAATCGAAAAATGGGATGACACCATGCTGCACACTGCATTAGACATAGCACAGAAATGGGCGTGATGTTCTAGTTTTTTTTGGGGTTGTTTTTTTTGACAGGATTTACAGGATTTTTGGGGTATTTTTTAAGTCCCAATAGTTATAGGATCGTACATCAAAAATCACACATCAAAAATCAAACATCACACATCAAACATCAAACATCACACATCAAACATCAAAAATCCCTACGACTCAACTCCTTCCACAAACTGCATTTCGTACAACTCTCGGTAGCGTCCATCTTCGTTTTTGAGGAGTTCTTCGTGCGCACCAAATTCTACTTTGCGCCCCTTTTCCAATACCATGATGTTGGCCGCGTGGCGGATGGTACTCAGGCGGTGAGCAATGATGATGGAGGTGCGTTTTTGTATCAACGTTTCAATGGCGTGTTGGATAACCGACTCCGTTTCGGGATCCACGCTGGAGGTGGCCTCGTCGAGGATGAGAATGTCGGGGTTAAAGACCAATGCGCGTACAAAACTGATGAGTTGCCGCTGCCCCATACTGAGGGTAGCACCGCGTTCCATCACCTCGTAGTCGTAGCCACCGGGTAGTTTTTCGATGAAGTCGTGTGCACCAATCATTTTGGCTGCCGCCACTACCTCCTCGCGGGTAATATGGGTGTTGCGCAGGGTGATATTTTCCATCACCGTGCCGCCAAAGAGAAAGACATCTTGCAACACAATGGCGATTCGCCCACGTATAGCCTCCAACTCGTATTCAGGCAATGCCTGCCCGTCTATGCAGATGCTGCCTTTCTGTATTTCATAAAAGCGGTTCAGCAAGCTAATGATAGTACTCTTACCCGACCCTGTGCTGCCTACTATGGCAAGGGTTTCACCCGGATTGACCGAAAACGATAGGTCTTTGATGACCCAATCTTCATCATTGTAAGCAAACCATACGTTTTTAAATTCCAACGAACCCGTCAGTTTTTCCTTCTTGAGGCTTCCCTCGTTTTCAATTTGCTCCGTGGTATCAATGATATTGAACACCCGTTCGGCAGCCACAAGCCCCATTTGCAATGTATTGAACTTATCCGCCAACATCCGTACCGGGCGGAACAGCATGTTGAGGTAAATGGGAAAAGCCACAAGTGTACCAAGGCTCACATTGCCATCGCGGATGACATCTTGAGCTCCCCACCACACCATCAGCCCCAAAGAAGCGGCGGCGATAATATCAACGACAGGGAAAACACCGCATAATAAAGGATGGCATCAAGGTTGGCTTGCGTATATTCGCGGTTGATGACTTTGAACTTGCGCATTTCCTCAGCCTCGTTGTTGAAAATCTGCACGATGCGCATACCAGTGATTCGCTCTTGCAAAAAAGCGTTCATTTTCTGTATCTGGGTACGTACTCGCTGGAAGGAGGTTTTTACGTTTTCCTTAAACCACCAAGTAGCCAGCAACAACAAGGGAAGCGTCGTGAGGCAAATCAGTGTTAGTTGCCAACTGGTGTAAAACATCACACCTAATACCACAAAAAGCGACAATAAATCGGCCACGATGGTGATAAGTCCTTCTGAAAACACCGTGTTGATGGTTTCTACATCATTAATAGTGCGTGTGGTGGCCGTGCCAATGGCCGTGCGGTCGAAAAAACTGAGTTTCAGCCCCGTGATATGGCGAAAAACACGTACCCGCAAGTCGCGTATGACCGATTGCCCCAACCAATTGGTAACAAAGATGAAGGTATAACGCAACACCGACTCCAGCACCAACAATCCAGCCACCCAAAGCGCCATGCGCGTAAGCCCCGGAATATCGCCTTTGAAGATATGGTCATCCACCATGCGCTGGATAATCCACGGGCGCGCCACCCCTATGGGCGCCAAACAAATCGCCAGCAGTGCAGCCCCCCAGAAGGCAGCCCGGTAAGGACGAGCCAAACCCAAGACCCTGCCCAACAGGTGGAAATCCATTTTGTTTTTATCGTCCGCCATGGTGTATTTTGGTAAACATACGGGTTATATAAGCAAATAAAACGGTAGAAACATCCAGACGGTTCAAACCGAATACCCAAACCGCTTGAGCCACTGCTCGTCATCGCGCCAGTTTTCGCGTACTTTCACATGAAGCTCCAGAAAAACCTTGTTCTCCAGAAAGGTTTCCAAAGCCGTGCGGGAAGCCGTCCCCAACTCTTTAATCGACTGGCCTCCTTTCCCAATGATGATACTCTTCTGGGTAGGACGCATCACATAGATAGTGGCACTGATGCGGATGATATCTTCCCCCTTATTCGTCTGCGTTTCCTTAAAAGATTCCACTACTACCTCCACCGAATAGGGTATTTCTTGGTGGTAGTTTTCCATGATTTTTTCACGGATAATTTCACTCACAAAAAAGCGTTCCGGGCGGTCGGTGAGCTGGTCTTTCGGGTAGTAAGCCGGGCCTTCGGGCAGTGCTGCGATAATGGCCTTGAGCATGCCATCGGTACCCTGCTGATGTAATGCGGAAATGGGGAACACCTCGGCAAAATCCACCCACTCCCGCCACTGCGAAATACGGGCCAGCACTTCCTGCTGGTTCGAGGTATCCATCTTGTTCAGCACCAAAAAAACAGGGGCTTCCATCTGTTTCAACTGGGCAACGACAGGGTCATCAGCCGTATATTGCTCATCCATACCCGCAACGAAAAGCATGATGTCCGCATCTTCGTAAGTAGTATTCACAAAGCGGTTCATCACTTCCTGCATCCTGTAGGCAGGGTCTTTGATAATCCCCGGCGTGTCGCTAAAGACGATCTGAAAGTCATCACCACTCAACAAGCCTATGATACGGTGGCGCGTAGTCTGCGGTTTGGCCGTGATGATGGACATACGCTCCCCTACCAGCGCATTCATCAGCGTGGATTTGCCCGCGTTGGGCCGGCCAATGATATTTACAAAACCCGATTTGTGCATATAATTATTATTAACAGACAAAAAACACCCCTACCCTACCCCGGGCTTTACACCGCTTGCAATAGGTCATACAGCGTCACTATCTGCCAGGCACCTGCTTGGCTTTTGGTAAGCACGGCAGGTATTTTTTTATTCAAAAAAGCCCTCAACTGGCTGATGGGGGTCTCCAATGGCACCACAGGAAATGGCTCGTCCATAACGGTACGCACCTCCTTGTCGCCATTGTGAAGAGGGCTATCTAAAAGAAACGACAGTACGTGGCTCTCCGTCAAGCTGCCTATGATGGCAGCCCCCTCCATTACGGGCAGTTGGGAAATATCCTTGTCTTTCATCAACTGGAAAGCATGACGAACCGTATCGGTTGTCTGTACCGCTATGAAGTCCTCGGCCTTTCTGTTTTTTATCAAGTCTTTCACCCGAAGTTCTGTATCCAAAAAGCCGCGTTCGCGCATCCAGTCATCGTTGTATATCTTGCCCACATAGCGGCTTCCGTGGTCGTGTATCACCACCACCACCACATCCTCTGGTGTCAACTGGTCTTTGAGTTGTATCAACCCCGCCATAGCCGAACCCGCAGAATACCCCAGCATGATGCCTTCTTCCCGCGCAATGCGCCTGGCCATCACGGCTCCGTCCTTGTCGGTCACTTTTTCAAAGTGGTCAATCACCCCGAAATCCACATTCTTAGGCAGAATATCTTCACCAATGCCTTCTGTGATATAAGGATAAATCTCTTTCTCATCAAAAATGCCCGTTTCATGGTATTTCTTGAAAACCGAGCCGTAAGTATCAATACCCCAAACCTTGATGTTGGGGTTTTTCTCTTTGAGGTATCTGCCTGTGCCAGAAATAGTACCCCCTGTACCAACGCCCACCACCAAATGGGTAATTTTACCCTCTGTCTGTTGCCAAATTTCTGGCCCCGTGGATTCGTAATGCGCTTGCCGATTGGATAGGTTATCGTACTGGTTAAACCAATAACTATTGGGCATTTCTTGGCTCAGTCGTTCTGCCACGGAATAGTAAGAGCGCGGGTCGGTGGGTTCCACATTCGTAGGGCATACAATAACTTCGGCACCCAAAGCCCGCAACAAATCCATCTTTTCTTTCGACTGCTTATCACTGGTGGTAAAAATACAGCGGTATCCCTTCACACAAGCCGCAATGGCCAACCCCATACCTGTATTGCCAGAGGTACATTCAATGATCGTACCACCGGGCAGCAACTTACCCGATGCCTCGGCATCTTCCAACATCTTCAGTGCCATCCGGTCTTTGATGGAGTGGCCGGGGTTGAAGGTCTCTACCTTCATAAGCACCAGCGCAGGCACGTCCGCCGTCACCTTGTTCATTTTCACCAGAGGAGTGTTGCCTATAGTTTGTAGGATATTGTCCTTGTATTGCATGTATGTTGGTTTATTCGTTTACAAAGGTAAGAGAGAAGCGGGGAAGTTGTGTGTTTATCGTCCAGTTAATGCCCGTTTTCATATTTCATGCCGTTGTATGTTTAGGGCGTGCCCCTGTGGCATCCAACGCTTCGCTATGCCACAGGGTCGCTATGTTCCACCCTTCGGCCTGTCGGCCTCACCCCCCTTCCGTTGGTCGGTGGGCAAGGGGTTACACAGCGCTCACGCAAGCCACCCGCCTGCAACCACGGCTATCGCTGTACCACAAACCTAGCGTAAATCCCATCTCCTGCGAGGGCATATACGCCATTAGGAAGCCTTTGCACATCAAGGGTCAATTGCCCGGCTACTATGGGGTGCGTGCCTACCCATTGCCCAGCAGCATTCCAGATGTGAACCAAAGCATCTCCCCCATCAGGAAGACGAATGAGCAGCTGGCTACCCGTGGGATTCGGATATAATTGCGCCTCCCGCTGCCAAACAGCATCGACGGAGCTGAAAATTTCACATACATAAGGCTCAGGAAATCCCGCCTCCACGGGGTTGCCTGGGGTCAGGTCGGCACCTGCAAAACCAGCAAAATCAGGCGTATAGCGCAAGGCACGGAACATGAGGTTGGAGGGATTGCCTCCAAATATCGGCACTGCCTCGCCTTGAGTCACCACCCCTGTGTTAATGGCAGGTGAAATATATGACCAAACAATCTCTTGTTGGGGCGTTACCTCCAGCAACCACCCCTGAAAACCGGAACAAATCAAGGTGTTACCATTGGGCAGCCGCTGCGCACCCGAAACAATCGGGGAGTAAAAGCTGCCTGCTACCCCTTGTGAATAACTCCATTCAGCAACACTAGGCCCATAAGGTTGACCGGGTTCATAGATGTATCTTCCCGTGAGGTAGCTATCCACCGGTGGGATAATCACATCCACAGAGGAGTAATTGCCATCAGGTCGAGCGGTGCCGTTGTTGAAAAACATGATTTTACCCTCGTCCGGTAGGCCAGCAGGTATCCAATGTACGTTGTGTGCCCCAAAGATGCGGCGGTCATCGGCTGTGCCATGGTCGTAGTTTTGCGGATTGCCCCAACGGTATAGCAAATCGCCCCCCATGGAGCTGTTACCTCCCGTATGCCCTGCTGCCTGCTGAGTGCTGGTACTGTGATCGATGATGTAAAACTCGCTCATAAAAAAAGAACTGACGATAATTTGATCCATCATCGGGTTGTAATCAATCGCGCTGACCTGCAGCCAGTTCCGTTCCCCATTGGGGGTCTGCCCTCCGGTGAGGTTAATGTCCAACAACTCAGGGTGTTCTGCCACTACGCCGTAGTTATCTTTGGTGGGGTCGAAATCTTGGATGAGGTGATCCCACACATGCCACTCCCATACGATTTCGCCCGTCGTAGGCTCTACTTCAATCAAGAACTCCGCCCACATCAGCCCATCGGGTAGCAGGTCAGGATTGCGGCCAGCTTGTATGGCTTCTTCTTGGGTTTTTATCTCCCAAGCAGGAATTAAGATATGGCCGTTGGGCATGCGCACAAAATCGTGGTGCATGCGATGGGTGCTATCGGAGTAAGTGAATTGCCAAACGATATTCCCGTCCCAATCCACTTCCTGTATATGCTGCCCAGCCCCCCCAAAAACAAATGCAGGGTTGCTAGGTATGCCTTCGCTGGCCGTGCGCAGCAGGTTGCCATTTTCCAATAATTCACCATACGCAGCAGGAAAAAAATCGCTCTGCCATTCGTGTACTTTGCGCCCACAGTTGTCCACCAAATAGACATTTTTACCAAAAAAAGGTGCAAAAAGCACATACCCTTCTTCTGCGGAAGATGTATATTCAAAAAGCCCTACTGTTTGGGTTTGTACCTGCCAAGTCATCGTACACAGTAATGCGGTGAAGACCCATCCAAGAATTTTTTTGCTCATTGTATTACCATATTTACACCTTGTCAATAATGTTATTGAGAAGCGAAAGTAGTATAATTTCAAAAAAATGACCTTGTTTTCAACTAACTTTGTCGGCTTCACCACCATTCCACCAGTATGCAAGCAGGCGTTATCGTTTTTACTAAAAACCCGGTAGCAGGCAAGGTTAAGACAAGGTTGGCTGCTACCGTAGGCGACCAACAAGCGCTGCGTATCTATCAGGCACTCCTAACACATACACGGGATGTTGTCTTGCAGGTGAATGCGAAAAGGCTGTTGTTTTACAGCGAGGAAATTATACATCAAGACACTTGGCCAGTGGCTTTTTTCGATAAGATGCTTCAACACCCCGGCGACCTTGGGCAACGTATGGCATCAGCCTTTAAAGTAGGTTTTCATACCGCTCAGCCCTTGGTCATCGTAGGTAGTGATTGTGCCCAACTACGCCCCTCCATTATTGAAAAAGCATTGGCGCTACTCGCTACACATGAAATGGTCATTGGGCCTGCTATGGACGGCGGCTACTACCTGCTGGGTATGAAAAATTTTCATCCCGAAGTCTTCGATGGAATCGCGTGGAGTACACCCCAGGTGCTGGAACAAACCTTGCACATCATTGAGCAACAGGGTTGGTCTTACGCCATCGTGGACACCCTCTCCGACATAGACACGGAAGCCGACTGGAAAAAATATGGCTGGATTTTGCCTGATAATGAGTGAAATACTTACCTTTAAGCCTGTCTTTTTTACATACCGAAAACACACCTGAAAGTAGTCTCTAATACCGTAGTTTTATTGTTCTGTTCATAACACATGAATGATGCGTCTGTGTAATACATTGGCAGTATGGCTACTATTGGTATTTTTATCGGGTATCCTCTATGGACAGGGTAGCAACTGGTCTTTTCAGCAATGGGACAGCCTCCTACACCAACCGCGTTTGGCAGCGCACCATAGGCAACAGCAGATAGACCAACTTAGCCCCCTCGTCGCACCTGATGCCTCCATTCCTCTTCAAGCACTGTTGATGTACGCCATGGGTCGGCAGTTTTTGAGTTAGGCCACTGGTCTGCTGCTCAACAGCAGGTACAGCGTGCTAACAAATTGTTATCCGATACCCCCAACGGCATAGAACAATCGTTGGTAACAAGCCGCCTCAATCTTCTCCAAGGGCAACTGTACTTGGCGGAAGGAAATATCAACCAAGCAGCATTTTACATTGACAAGGTACTGGATAGTAAGACGCTCTTGCCCACTGGACATAAAGAAGAAGCACTGGCTACCCGCATACAGTTATTGTTGCAAACGGGTGACTTTGCAGCAGCATACAACCTTTTGGAAAAAAACCATGTTACGACCAATGGCGATTCCTATTACAGTACGCGCTTCACCTTACTAGAAGGAAAACTATTCGCCGACGCGGGTATGGATTCACTCGCTACAGAAAAGCTGGAGAAAGCCCAGCAATCAGCCATCCAAAGCAAAGATACTGTACAGTGGATCGCCGCTCATCAAGCGTTGGCCACCTTACATCCCGAAAGAGGAAACTATCAGTTGATACACGAATTGGCGTTAAAAAAAAACGAACCCCATTTGACGGCGAGCGTGTTGCTTTCTATGTATGAAGCCGATCCTCTTGCAACTACAGCTACTATTTGGTTAGACGAGGCACTTCGCATCAGCCGCATACACGGCTACGAGGAGCTATTGGGGAAAGCCTATTTACTAAAAGGTTTGCAATACGCACAGTGCGATAGTGCCCGATATTTCTGTTCCAAAAGTTTCGACATAGCAGAGCAACTCCACCTTCACGCCCTGCAACTACGTGCTTGCAACTGCTTACAGGAATGGCATGCCAACCACCATCAGTGGGAGGAAGCCTATCGTTTTTTGAATATCCAAAAAGGTCTTCAACAATCATCTGATGAGGCCAATTTAGTACGCAAGGTAAACGCAGCACAGTTCAATGAAACATTAAGACAAGCACAGGAAACATCCCGCGGGCTTATCCAGCAGATGGAAGCTAGGGAATTGGCCGCCAACGCTCAGCTTGAAACCCAACAGCAAAAGCTAAAACGGATGAGTATTTGGTTGCTTGTCATAGGCATACTGATGATGCTATCCTATTTTCTGTATCGGAATAAAGCACGGTACAATCGGGAGTTGCAACTGCTTAACCACGATCTACAACAAGCCAACAACAAATTGGCAGCCGCCAATCAGGAATTAGCCCAGCACAATGATGCATTGGATCAGTTTGCAGCCGTAGCCGCTCACGACTTAAAAGGCCCGCTGAGGACTATTCATAGCTTTACTCAACTCTTGAGAAGGCGAATTGGGAGTAGTTTGGGAGAAGAAGAACAAAGCTATTTTGCCTACATTACCGAGGGTACCACCCGACTATCCAACCTTATCGACAGCTTGCTGGCGTTTTCCCGGTTAGGAAAAAAATGGACAAACCTCAGCCCGTATCCTTGCAAGATATTTTGCAACAGGTAGAAGCCAACTTGCTAAAGGATATACAAGACAAACAAGCGCTTCTTCAGTACCATCATTTGCCCTCCGTAATGGGGCATCCTTCTCTTTTAGTGCAGCTCTTTCAAAACCTCATCAGCAATAGCTTGAAATTTGTACAATCTGACACCCAGCCATTAATATCGGTGGTATTTGAGAAGGAGTCGCGGGGGCAAGTACAAATAGCCGTACAAGACAATGGGATCGGGATTCCCAAGGAAGATCAAAACCGAGTTTTTGAACTCTTTAGCCGCCTACACAGCAGCAAAGACTACGCTGGCAGCGGTGTAGGGCTGGCGGCCTGCCAAAAAATCATACAACATCACGGCGGCCATATCTGGCTCACCTCAGAAGAAGGAGCCGGCACAAGGGTACACCTGCTTTTGCCTGCGGGATGAGGCATCTACGTAGAACAGGGCACACCCCCCTTGGAAACAGGCGCTTGGTACGGTATTGGCGGGGGTGAATAAAGGTTATTGGAGGGACTATAAACAGGTATGATGGAATCTCGTTTTCTCATCCTTGGTGGTAGCGCATATACAACCTAGACCTTCGGCGTACACCTTACCGAATGATCATACATCGGAATTACCGTTCGTGAAATACGGGAATACCCAATAAACAGGGCCGACCTAAAAGGCCGGCCCCGCTTGGTTCGATACCGGAAGGCATCGCGTTATAGGGAAAAATTACAAGGTAAAGCGCACTCGTGCAAACGCAAAACGCCCCATGAAGCCAAACTGCTGGGAGCGGCGTGAATACAGGAATTGGCCTGAGCCTTGGTTGGCGGGAATCGCCTCATCGGGATATACATCCAATAAGTTATTGGCACCGATGGTGATATTGAGTTGCTTACTCAAATCATAACCCAGTGTGAGGTCTGTGACGATTTTCTCGCTAAAAACTTGCTGATTCTCTATTGTATTGGTGGCTTCTGTAACAGCACCGAAATACACGTTGCGCAAGAAGGCGTTGAATTTGCCCATGCTTAGATTGAAAGACAAATTGACTTTTGTACGTGGTACTGCTTCTTCTAAGAAGATACGGCTGGTTTCATCGAAATAGATACCTTCCAAGCCTTTGAGTGCATCGGATGTTTTGATATCCCCTACTTGCTCCGTCTTAGAGAAAACACCGGCCAAACTGGTCGTAAGTTTTCCATTGTTCAAACGCAGGTCATGCGTCAGTACAATGTCCACACCTTGAGTACGGGTATCAATGGAGTTGACGAAGAAAGTAGCCCTTGTTGCATTCGCCAATCCGAAGAGGTAAGCTAATTCAGCCTGCTGCTCGGGAGTTTGGCCAGAAGTGCTGGCAAAGGTACCTGTAAGTACCACGCGGTCTTGGATATCCACCTGGAAGGCATCAACGGTCAAGCTCAGGTTGGCAGAAGGGATACGTCCTGTAAGACCGAATGAAAGGTTAGTGGACTCTTCCTGCTTGAGCTGTGGAATACCCAAAATGCGTGCAATGCGGGAATTGTTGCTAAAGGTACCCACTTCAAAGGGAATACCGTCCACAAACAGCGTTGAAGTAGAGTTGAAGTAAATCTGATGAAGGGATGGGGCGCGGAATCCCGTGCTGGCAGCACCGCGTACAGCCCAATTATCGCCCAATTTATAGCGGGCACTTGTCTTGAAATTGGTCGTTGAACCAAAATCACTATAGTTCTCAAAACGCACGGCACCCGTCAGCAAGAAACTCTCTGACAGATCTGCTTCTACATCCGCGTAAGCGGCCACGCTATTGCGGAACTCGCTCAACTCGTTGTCGGGGCGGAAACCCGGGAAAACCTGAGCACCCCCTGGGCGGCTACGTCCGAAGAAGTCACGCGCCAAGTTGGCACTGGGCGTGGTAGGCGTTACGACCTGCCCGAAGATGTCATAACTAGCATAAGAATTTTGGGCACCCGCATCAATCTGGAAGTTCTCAACGCGGAACTCCGAACCCATCGCCACATTAAGGCCACTAAGTACATTACCCCAATAGCGGCTGAGGTCGAAGTTGGTCGTGTTCTGTGAAAAAGACAAGCCACCTGCATCAAATTCAAACGGCGTAGAATTTTGGAGGGTAGCATTGAGTGAGTTGCGTACATTGTACTGAATGGCGTTCCGTCCAAAGGTGTTGCTAAAATCAGCACTCCACCCTTTCAAATCACCCCGGATACCTACTGCCATAGACTGGTCGCCGATGGTGGTATGAATTTCAGGAAGGAATCCGTTGGGATAAGCAGGGCTGTAAGTGCGCTCTTGGTTGGGGAAGCGGTAAAAACCTGCGGCTTCTCCATCGCGGTTGCTAAGCCCCCCGAAGGCATACAACTCGGCATTGTCGCCCACGGGTATCTCCATATTCATGAAGAATTTTCCACCGCGAAGTGCTGATTGGCCAACCCTCATATTGAAGTCGGTACGCTCCAAGCCCCTTGCCGCTAATTCGCCATCGGTAGCGTTGGCATTCAGAGGGCCACCCGTGCTGCGAAGGGTAGCTTCATCTGCATTGGTAAGAGCATCGCGCTGCTCCCCGCTGAGGTAGGGCAATTGCAATGCGTAGGTGCGTGCGTCATCCGCTGTCCAGCGGCTCACATCCACGCCAGCAGCAGTGGCCAAACGTTCGGCTCCGTTATATACGTTGTAGATGCTGCCTGTGTATTCCTTCATACGATTGGCAAAATCGCGGCTTTCAAAACTTCCTGTGAAGTTTACAAAACCACCACGGTTGCCGAGTGGAAGGCCGTAGTTGAGGCTCAAATCGTAGCTGGCTCCATCATTGCCACCCGTGAAAGAGTTGGCACCTTCAGAAAAATAAGAACCTGTTGTCAACTGGGCCGTAAGCTGGTTGTAATCGTCCTTCATGATAAGGTTGATAACACCAGCAATCGCATCGGAGCCGTACTGGGCAGCAGCACCGTCGCGCAAAATTTCGATGCGTTCAATGCCAACCGCAGGTAGGGCGTTCATGTCCGTACCTACATTACCGCGTCCGAATGTTCCGTTGACATTCACCAAAGCAGAATTGTGGCGGCGTTTACCATTAACGAGCACCAACACTTGGTCAGCACTTAACCCGCGCAAAGAGAGGCAGGGTCGAGATGGTCAGTACCATCTGAAATCGTTTGGGTGTTGGATGTAAAGGAGGGGGCTACATAGTTGAGCATTTGGTTGACGTTGGTCTGTGGGGTGGCGCGTACCAATTGTTGCGCATCCAATACATCCACCGCTACGGTACTCTCAAGCTTGGTGCGCCCTGCGGCACGGGAACCTACGATCACTACTTCATCAAGTAGCTGGCCTGTTCCCAGTGTCACGTCGATTTTGCTGCGCCCGTCAATGGCGACTTCCAGCGTGGCAAACCCCACATAGGAAAAAACCAGCGTGGCAGCATTGTCCGGCACACGGATTTCGTAGTTGCCGTCAAAATCTGTAACCGTACCCACAGTGGCTCCTTTCACAAGGACAGTCGCGCCGATGAGTGGTTCGTTGTCTTCATCAGAGACGGTACCCGTGATCGTTTTTTGGGCATAACCCATCGAGAAAATGCCTATAAAAAGGCAAAACAGTAATGATAACCTCATGGTGTAAAGATTTAGTGAAACAAGTCGGTTTTACTCGGTTTTACGCATACAAATTATGCAGCACCCTGTATAGGGACTTTTCTAAAACCAAATGAATGACGAACGAAAAGCGCGTTTGTACTCATTTCTCTTTACTTTTTTTTCGTATCCTCCATATTTTGCCGAAGTTTTTGAATAGCACGGTGTGCGGCGTTGCGTACAGACTGGTATTGCATACCCATGACAGTAGCTATTTCAGGATAAGGTGTTTGTTGAAAAAAGCGCAGGTGCAGAATTTCGCGTTCAGTGTCTGAAAGCTTCGACAGGGCACGTGCTAATTGTTGGCCTTGCAAAGATTCCTCTTCGTTTCCAAAAGCGGGTTGTTCGCTATCGCCCCAAAGAGAAAATGGCATTTCGATCAGGGGCAGCCCTCGGCGTTTTTTGCGCATTTCGTCAATGGCCAAATTGCGAAGACTGCGTAGCAAATAGGGCTTCACAGATGATACTTCAGCAGGGAGTTTGTGCCGCTTATTCCACAGTTTTAAAAAAAGGTCTTGCACAAGATCTTCAGCACTGGAAGGTAGGCCATGCATGAGGCTGGCGTACTGCACCAAAACGGCATAGTACGCACGGAAACACGCTTCCAATGCCGATTTATCACCTGCCCTCAGATTGTCCCAAAGTTGCCTTTCGTCCATCTACTATAGTCTGTAAAGCGATTTAGGGTCGGAAAACACTTCTTACCCCCCCCTTTGTAGAAACACCTTGCAATTATCGCATTTTCAGACATGAAAAGGAAATATTAGTGAAACCGGGAGTACAAAAGGTGGTAAAAAACCGTCAGTAGGTGCAATATCTTTCTATTTTTGCGCTTGTGTATAAAGACAAGGTTGGCAAGAAACGAACAATTTGTAATGAATACCATGAACGAGGAAACAGAACGCTTATTAACCGACGACGACTTTGTTTCGCGGTTGCCAGATGGCAAAACCGGAGGAGGTGTCGAAAGTGAGGAAGCCGCAGCTCTTGGTAGGCTGTTGGGGAAGCACCCAAGTTTACCTCCCGACACCGACGCCGCTTGGCAGCAGTTTGAAAATAAGATGACGGCTCAACAGGCTATTCGTATATCACTGTGGCGCAAATTAGTGGCGACGGCAGCCGCTGTAGCGCTTGTGGTAGGAGGATTCTGGTGGTGGCAGCAACCAACCAACCTTTTTGAAACCTCTTTCGGTGAGATGCAGCGCATTACTTTACCCGACGGAAGTGAGGTAGTACTGCGTGCTAATTCCAGCTTGGGATGGGAAGGCACCTGGGCGGCCAACGGAGTGCGCGAGGTGTGGCTTCATGGAGAGGCTTTTTTTCAAGTGACACCCAGCACTATGCATAGCGGTAAGAAGTTCAATGTCAAAACAGATGCCCTTGAAGTGGTAGTAAAGGGAACGAGCTTCAATGTATCGAACCGCAATAATACCATATCCGTAGCCTTGGAAAGCGGCAGCGTGGACGTACTACACGACGATGCTGTGAAAACAACCTTGCAACCCAATCAAGTCTTCACATGGCACAAAGCCTCCGCTAAGGGGCAGAAACAGGAGGATGTAAACCTTAAAAAACACACCGAGTGGCGCTCGGGAGTTTGGTATTTTGACCAAACCACACTACGCGATGTCGCCGCTGAATTAGAGAATAATTTCGGGGTAAGCGCTCACTTTGCCGATGCTTCTTTGCCTGACAGGCAACTGAGTGGCAGTGCTCCAGCTACTTCCATAAACGTACTGCTGCGCTCTATTTGCACTACACTGAATATCGAGGCCACACAAGAGGACAACTTAGTTGTTTTCGATGTGACGGAAAATGACTAAATTGTTCAGTTTTTGATTCGAAAAACTGAACAGTTTATTTCCGTCAAATCACTATGACCAAAATCCTCGATAAACAACGGACAACGAAAAAACTGCCAACTGGAGATCCAATATGGCAAGTACTAATAAGAAGCAATGTATTGCTTAGAACTGTGCTTTGCCTGTTTTTTTATTGGTGGGGCAATACAGCTTTTCTAACAGCACAGACAATACCTTTGGCAAATGAGTTGGCATCACTGGAAGAGCGATACGGTTGTTCCTTCCTGTATGAACCCCAGACGCTGCGAGGTCAAACCCTTGATAAAGGCTGGGAAAAAGGATGCCGCTCACTAACGGATTGCCTTGAGCGTATATCTGAATACAGTTCTTTGCAGTTCACAGAAATCGAAACGGGCTTTTGGGCGGTTCAGCCCAACCATCCCTACGGACGCATACAAGGTGTAGTGATAACCAGCATGGGGGAACTACTGGCAGGTGCGTCTGTTTTCCATCCTACCAGTCAACGGGGTACTTCGACCGATGAAAATGGATACTTTGATCTTTGGCTGCCAGCGGGCGAGGTACATTTACAAATCAGCTTCATAGGCTACCAACAGGTTGACACCTCCTTTTTTCTTCCTTTTGGCAAAAAAATGGAGGTCAGCTATGCCCTAAAAAGCAGCATTGACCTTCAAGAAATAACGATTAGAGGAAGTGATGCCGTATCGTCTGCGGGGCTTTTTCCGCCTCCGTACCAAATTTCGTTGGAGAAAGAAAAGTACCAACAGCCACCAACAACCGAACTGGGGCAAATGCTGCAATATGCACTGCCATCCTTCCACTCTGCCTACCAGACCATAGCCGATGGCACCGACCACATTGACCCCGCCATGATGCGAGGCCTGGGGCCTGACCAGTTGGTCGTCTTGGTGAATGGGCATCGGCAGCACACTTCGGCTCTTCTCAATGTAAACAATACGGTGGGCAGGGGGAGTATCAGTACCGACCTCAATACCATTCCAACTGCTGCTATATCCCGAGTGGAAATTTTGCCCAATGAAGCGGGGGTACTATACGGTTCAGATGCCGTGGCGGGCGTTGTCAATCTCATACTGAAAGACACGCTTTGCCCATCGAGTTTCCACTTTACCAGCAGTATCACCGCCCAGGGCGACGGGCTTACATTAGGCTTAGGCGGCTTTTGGCAAATATACCGCCTTCAGAAAGGCTTTCTCAACCTGAGTTGGCGCATTGACAATCGGGAGTCCGTCAATCGCTCTGGTAGTTATTCTGGGCCTATTTTCGGAGATGCCCGCGATAGCCATGCAGATTCCATTGCACTTTTTTTCAACCGTATCCAGATGGATCATAATAGGGTCATGAATGTGGGAAGTGCCGCTATTAGCAATCTGGGGTTTGTTGCCAATATGGAGCACCGCATCGGGTGGCGAAGCATTTTGAGCCAAGTCGTGGGGTTCAACGGGCGCATTGGCGAGTCCAGCGGGTTCTACCGTTTTCCCTATCAAGAGCAGAAACAATCGGGACTATACCCATGGGGTTTTTTGCCCGAGATACGCCCCAGTATTTTGGATGGCTACTGGAATGTACAGGTTGCCACCCAACGCAAGGGCTGGAAGTTCTTATTCAGCCAAGGAACAGGAATGAACAGCGTAGATTTTCAGATAAGAAATTCCAACAACGCCTCAATGGGGCTGCTATCTCCCACCTCTTTTTTTGCGGGTCGATTAGGCTATGGGCACAGTATCAGCCAAGTGAAAGCGACCCTATTAGACGATACCCGTAACACTTCCCTTGATTTGGGGTTTGCCTGGCGGCATGAATGGTACTGGCAACAAGAAGGAGAACGGTCAAGTTGGGATTTTTATGGCCAATATACCTCTACAGGTTTCCCTAAAGAACGCGGGGCGCAGGTTTTTCCGGGCTTCCGGCCTGAAAACAATGTTGTAGCACATCGAAGTAGTTTAGCCAGTTTCTTATACTGGCATCACAATCTAAGCCATCGCTGGCATTACGCCCTGTCGGTACGTGGCGAAAATGGAGCAGCGTGGGGGCCGCTGTTCAATGGCAATGCCACTCTTCAGTATAGCTTGTCAGATGCATGGCGATTTCAACTTTCCGGGGGTATTGGTAAGCGACCGCCAGCGCTTGCGCAATTATCGTTTAGTAGCCGCGTTTCACAGTTCGTCCCCATTGACGGGCAAGTACAGGGCATGGAAATTGCCCACCTCAACCAACAACATTTACTCATCAACCAATTGCTGCCCCAAGGATTGCAAACGGAACGATCTAAGCGATACAGCGTGCGGATGAGTTATGAGCCTCAGGAAAATCAGTCCTTGAGCCTTGCTTTGTTTCACTACCTTATCAAGGATAGAATCGTACTGAGCAGCCGTATAGACGAAGTCAGCCATCCTAGTGTTGCCCCACTACTCGCTGCACATGGGTTGAGTAGCTTACAGTTCTTCGCTCAAGCGGCACACTCGGCAACTACGGTACTTGAAGGCAATTTTCGCCGAAGTTGGAAGCGCGGTCAATGGGATATGGATATGCTACTGACGGCAAGTCTTTCCCGCAACCGTTATATCTCCGCTGCACCTTCTGAAGTACTCGCCAACATAGAGGTACCCCTACTGGGGCGGGAGGATATTTCCTATTTGGAAAGTGGACAACCCGCCAGCAAATATATTGTTCGGTTGCATGGCGGCAACGGTTGCTGGGACTTTGCTTGGCAGGCTACCCGGTTTGGTGCCGTTACTTACCTGCATCCTGCCGACGGCAATCCACAAAACTGGGTTGTCAACGCTTTTACCAATACCATCGCATCGCGCGATCAGACTTTTCGCCCTAAATGGCTGCAAGATGTTTCGGTATTCTGGCGTACAAGTCCTTATTGGACATTAAGCCTTCATCTCAAAAACATCTTCAACGTTTACCCGGATGCCCTCCAACACAGTGCCAATACAAGCAATGGCGTTTTCGTTTACAGTCGTCATGTGCAGCAATTTGGCGTGTGGGGTGCCTACGGCCTTATCAACTGGGAATTGGTATTCTAAGGGATAAGAAAGAACCTGTTCCTGTTTTTTCCATCGCTAATGAGTGGTAGTAACACCCAGAAATGTTAGGTTCTTTGACCATCTTGTAACAACATACTGCGTTTTACATACCCTTCGGGCCAGGGGTAGGAAGGAGCTCCCGCGACTGGATGACCCGGTGGCTGGCGCAAACCTAGCTGTATGAATACCTAAAAATGATAAAAGCGCCAGACAGGCCCCCTACTCATTCACCACAATAATCTATATTTGCAAGTAAGAACCTAAAAAACCGTATTGTCATGGCTCAAACCTTTGTCCATTGCCCATCTTGTTCGGCACCTGTAGGAGAGGATAAAATCAATATTGCTGCTGATGTAGCCCAATGTGAGGCATGTGGCCATCTGTTTCGCGTGAGTGAAGCGCTGGCGAAAACCACGTTTAGCAATGCACACAAAATGAATTTGTTGATGCCCGCAGGCATAACCGTTACGCCTGGGTTACAGTTGGATATAGCTTTGCGATGGCGGAAGCTCAGCCGCGTAGCATTTTATGGGGTCTTTGCGCTGGCTTTCACGTTTATGCCAGGTTTTATGCTTTTCCTGATGAGTTCAAGCGTTGGCGAAATCAATGGGCCTCCTTTTTTTGCCTTTGCATTGCTGGGGCTGTTCCTGATGATTGGTTTGGGATTTACCTATTATGTCATCACCTTATTGCTGAATACGACCCACTTGACAGCTACTTCCTTCGAGCTGATATTGAGCCATCGCCCTATTCAGTTTATTGGTTGGAAACCGCAGACGTTCAAGCGTTCAGAGCTTAGCCAGTTTTTTGTAACGCAGTACGAAGAGGGCAAATCCAACAATCGGCCCATCTACGCCTTTGCGCTGAACCTTATTCTGCAAGACGGCAAGGAAGTGACGCTGATAAAAGGTTTGCGCAAGGCCGAGGTAGCTTTTTATTTAGAACACCAGTTGGAACAATACCTACAAATGGAAGACCGCCCCGTAGCGGGGGAATTTATTCCCGGTCAAACACTCCGGCCTCAAAGCCTGAAAGAAGCGATTACGGTAGCCAAAGCCCTTTTTGATAGCCGAAAAAATAAGGTTTAGTTTCGTACCTTTGTCAAGTCTTCTTTTATCCTGTAAAACCAAACCAAATGAGCCGAATTGTTACTCTTGACGAGTTTATCATCAAGCGTCAGAAAGATTTTCCTTACGCCTCCGGTGAGTTAACAGGGCTGCTACGCGATATAGGCGTGGCCGCCAAAATTGTAAACCGCGAAGTAAATAAAGCTGGCCTGATAGGCATTTTAGGCAAGGCCGATGCAGAAAACGCCACTGGCGATGACGTGCAAAAATTAGACCTTTTTGCGAATGAAAAACTGATTGAATGCCTCCGCAACAGTGGCGAATGTGCGGGTATTGCCAGTGAGGAAGATGAAGACTACATTCCGCTGGCACCTTCTGTGGATGGGAAAGAATCTAAATACGTAGTGGTCTTCGACCCCTTGGACGGTTCTTCTAACATTGATGTCAACGTTTCTGTTGGTACTATTTTTGGCATCTACCGTAGGGTGTCACCACTGAATGAACCTTGTAGTAAAGCCGATTTTCTGCAAAAAGGTACGGAATTGGTGGCGGCGGGTTATGTGCTGTATGGCACTTCCACCATTCTGGTATATTCTACGGGCAGAGGGGTCAATGGTTTTACGCTCGACCCCAGCATCGGCGAGTTTTGTCTTAGCCATCGCGATATACGCATCCCTGAACGCGGCAACTACTACTCTGTCAATCAGGGTTACTACCTCAAGTTCGATGTGGAAATGCGCCGCTATATCGACCACTGTTCCGACCTGAACTTGCGCCTGCGCTACATTGGCAGTATGGTTAGTGATATACACCGCATTTTGTTCCAAGGTGGGATTTTCCTCTACCCCAATACACGCAAATACCCCTTGGGCAAGCTGCGGTTGGTATATGAGTGCAACCCGCTTTCCTTTATCGTGGAGCAAGCGGGTGGCAAAGCCATCACCTGCGAATTGAAACGCATCCTCGATTTGGAGGTACGCCAACTTCACCAACGCGAATCTATCGCCATCGGCTCCCCTGCTATGGTGGATGAGATGAAAGCTTTTGTGGAGAAATATGGGGTAGGGTAATACCCACGTTCTCTACTTTTCCACCACCAACTCCATCGCCTGATAGCCTTTTTCGGTAGATACGAGTACCACGTACACTCCGGCGGGAAGGCGGGAGGTATCTATTTCGTGTTGTAGGAATGTGGCTGCAGGGAGTGTACTCTGTTGCACCAACCTTCCTTGTAGGTCGAAAAGCTGCATCTCCATTCCGAGGGGTGCCTCCTCAACTTGTACCGTCAGCAAAGCGTGGTCGGCGGCAGGGTTGGGGCTTAGGACAATGTGAGAAAAAATTGCAGGCGCTTCGTTAGCAACATTTTGATACACATTGGCAAAAGCGTAATCTCCGGGCAACAAATGGTCGATGCGTGCCAAGATGCCAGCGCCGAAATTGCTAACCGTTGCCTGTTCATAAGGTGCCCATTCCGATTCAGGCGTAGGCCGGTACATCAGGCGGATGGTGGATCTGCCGTTTTGGATGAGGTTGTAATCCGCTTGAGCCGAGTTGCCATTCAAGCGGATGATACCCTTGAGTTGGAAAACATCGGGAAAGATACCAGCGACTGTCCAAAATTGGTCGGAGGACATTTCAATCGCCTCGGCAGGCCATCCGGAAGGATCTGGCGCGGTATAGTGATGGGTGATATTAACAAGGGCTGAATCCTGTAAAGCATCCACGGAGAGGGTAAAGAAATCCACTCTACCAGCATTCAGCCCGCCTGTGGCTGTTACTTTTTCCACCAAATTCATCCTACCCATATTCAGTTCCTGCTGCATATTGATGACAGCCGACACGGGCGCAAAGTCCAGTGTGAGGGAATGGGTTGTCAATTCGCCATCGCAATACAAACGCACTGTTTGCTGCTGCCACTGTTGCCCTAAAAAGGTAACATGAACGGGTACAGCCGTATGAAATTGGGGTGCTTCGTGTAGTTTTTGTTGGAGGGTCAGATCGACCTGAAACTGGTTGCCTGCCGGGGACACCGACCACGTATCTATCTCAAAATCGGAATAGCCGGGGCTGAGAATCCAGTCTTGGAAGAAAGGCCCCATGTCTATTCCGCTTACCAACGAGAGGTAGTCGCGGTATTCGGGTGCGTTCATGTCGGCAAAAGCATAGTGCTCCAAAACGGCCTGCTGAGCAGCGCGGAAAAGGCTATCGCCGAGGTAAGTACGCATATTATGAAGCATGGATGCTCCTTTGTAGTAAGTGTGGGTACCGTAAGTGTTTTCGTAGGGCAAGCCAGAAAGCGGCAGGTAGCTACCGTCATCAATGTGTGCATTGCGCAGCACATCGAGGTGGTTATTGCGGACTTGCTCCAAAAAAGCCTCCCTCCCAAAAACATACTCCGTAAACAGGTGGGCACCATATTCCGCATTGCCTTCCTTAATCCACATATCTGCGGGAGAGGAGAGGGTAGTAATATTGCCCCACCACTGATGGGCAAACTCGTGTGCCATGAGGCGGTTCATACCAAAATTAGGGCCGCTGGTACCCGTAGCAATGGGGAATGCAATATTGTGCACATGCTCCATAGCCCCCACGGGGGTCAACACAAATCCGATGCGCCCCCAGGCGTATGGGCCATACCAGTGTTCCAACATATCGATGCACTCTGGTAGATAGAGGAAGGAGTTATCCATGTCGCCAATTTCTTCCGGGCGGCCCACCAATTGGATAGGATAATTGCCAAAAGCCCCTTGGTGGGAAGACTCCACGGTGGTATAATTGGAGACGGCTACGCCCACGAGGTAAGTCGTCATGGGCTGGTCGATGCGGTAAGTGCGTCGGATTTTGTCCACCTCTTCCAATACTTCCTGAGAAACGAAATGCCCACTACAGTAGGCAAACCGTCCATTATTGGATTGGATGGCAATGGTGTATGTGGAGCGTTCCACAAAATTGTCGAAGCAAGGAAACCAGCTACGGCCATAATTGTAGGGATTCTCACCCAACCCGATACCGAGGTTGTAGGCAATACCATCTTGGAAGGCAAGCCCGCCAAAGCCTCCTGCGGCTACGGTGGGAGTGCCTCGATAGAAAACCGTTACCGTATGGTTGGACTCCGTGTCCCAGCCAACAGGCACGGGGATGTGTATCTGGTTGCCATCGTAGGTGTACAGGACGGGTTGCCCATCGGCATGGAGGGAGTCGATGGTCAGTTGAAGCAAGTCCAATACGATGGCTTGGGTGGCGGGTTCTATCATGCGCAGCTCCAGCGTACAAGCCCCCGCAATGCGCCGATTGGTAAAGTCGGTAATATCCAGGTCGATAAAATAATCGAGGATGTCGATACTATCGCTGCGGGTCTGACTGACGATTAAGGCTGCTGCTTCATCGGGCGTGAGTTGCCTGAGGGGCAAGTCGTGCTGCGCCCAATGGCATCCATGATGAGCAGGACGGGTAGGTTGGGCCATAGCCGCCACCGTCCAAAAAAAGAAAAGAAGAGCAGGTAAGTAGTATTGCTTCATGGTCGTATCGGTTGGTTGTGCTAAACGAACGGCCAAGATAAGGAAAAGGATAAAAAGCAGTGGATATAAGCTCCATTTTCAGAGAAGGGCAAGAAACGATTGTCAGGTATGTAAGGACTGTTTATAGAATGCAAACAACAAATTCGGTGGCTTTGCTCAACATCGTTCTGGTGACCCCTCCCATTGTGCTACCAACAAGATTCGTTTTCCCTATGCGGGCAATTACGAGCAAATCTGCCTCTGTTTTATGACAATACGCGATCAACGCGTGCCCTGTGTGGCTACCCTTGACCAAGTGGACAGCAGCTAATTCACTAGTAGCCAAATCTGTTTGATTAAAGGCTAAGTCGCGGAATTCGGCGCGTACTTTTTCTTTGATGTTGTTATCAATTTTTTCCTGATTGAAGCCATCAAAATAGGGAAAATAGAGAACGGGTTCCTTATAGACGTGAACCAGTTGTTTGTTAGCTCCGAAGCAATGGCTAAGTTGTTTTGAGGTGCGAGAAACAGGCATGAAAGTAGCGGAGGCATCCACCCCTCCTACTAACCGCTCGAAGCGAAAGGAAAAAGAGGAAGGAACGAGGAAAATTGGTGTTTTTTTGAGGTCAGCAGTTAATAATTTTTGAGGAACGATGCCCGCACCTTCTTCGGGTATTTTTTTCCCCATTAAAATCACATCCGTTGATTGCGCATTAGCTGCATTCATAATGGCTTGCGTGGTACTGTTATCATCAGAAACACTTATCTCGACCGCAATGTCCAAGGGTTTAAATGCAGTTTGGTAAGTCTTATGCAAATGCTTCCGAATACGGTCTTTCAATTCCAGCACCTGCTTTTGGGTAAAAGTTTGCTCTAGTTTTTTAAAATCATAGCGCACATTATGTACTAAACAAACAGCTTCTGGTTTTGGCAGGGAAGACAATAGTTTAACACCAAATGCGACTACCGCATCATCTATCGCTGAAAGATCCAGGCAAATCATTATCCGTTTCCAATTCGTCGTCATCTTTAAGTATCTTTTTCAGGTTTTCAAAATAGTGCTGCTGCTCTTTCAGTATGGCTTCTCGACGTATCGTGTTGAGTTCCATTCGCAACACTTTGAAGAGTGAAAAACTAACTGCTAAAATGAGTAAAGCAAAAGGTAATCCGGCAGCAATTACAACAGATTGTAGGGCTTTAAGTCCTCCTGCGAAAAGCAACGCGGCGGCCACGGCACCTTCCAATAATGCCCAAAAAATTCGTTGGCCAACAGGTGCATCCAGTTTCCCCCCAGAGGTAATGCTATCTACCACTAGGGAACCAGAATCGGAAGATGTTACAAAAAACACCGTCACGAGGAAAATAGCAATGGCTGAGGTGATAGTCGAAAAGGGGAATTGCTCCAACAACACAAACAAAGAAGTGGACAAATCCTCGTTAACAGGAATAGACATAGCGCCAGCTTGTTGCATTTCAAAAAAATAGCAGCTCCTCCAAAAACAGACATCCACAAAAAAATAAGCAGGGATGGAATCAGTAAAACGGCCATCACAAATTCACGAATAGTACGCCCACGAGATACTCTAGCGATGAAAATACCTACAAACGGAGACCAACTGATCCACCAAGCCCAGTAAAAAATAGTCCAGTCATTTTGCCACTGCATTCCTGTCCACGTTTCTGTCCAAGTGCCAACAGTGAGAATGTTATTGAAGTATTGCCCTGTGTTTTGCACAAATCCATCGAGCAACCCCGTAGTAGGCCCTAGTAACAAAATGATAAGGAGGAACAAAATAGCCAGCCTCATATTGAGGACACTCAGCCATCGCACCCCTTTGTCTAACCCTAGCACAACGGACGCAGTAGCCGCAATCGTTATAGTTGAAATTAACACAATATGCAGGCTTGTGCCGTTGGTCCAGCCCAAAAGAAAAGATAAACCTGCTCCAACTTGTTGAACCCCAATACCCAGCGTAGTCGCTAACCCGAAAAGGGTGGAAACAACTGCCAATACATCAATGATATTCCCAATAGGCCCATATATACGGTCGCCTATTAAAGGGTAAAACAAAGAACTTACGGTGAGAGGCAATTGCTTGTTGTAGGTAAAGAAAGCGAGTGCCAAACCCATAATCACATAAGGGCCCCATCCGTGCAATCCCCAATGTAAAAAAGTGAATAGCATGGCTTGCTGAGCCGCCTCTATGTGGTTATCTACAGGCAAAGGAGGGTTGGTAAAGTGATACACAGGTTCGGCCACTCCATAATAAAGCAATCCAATACCAATGCCCGCAGAAAACAGCATTGCAAACCAAGAGAAAGTGCTGAAATCGGGGCTTGCATCATCTCCACCCAGCCTTATTCTACCCGTAGGGCCCAACGCCAAAAACAAAGCGACCACTACAAATATATTCGTAGATAGAACAAAAAACCATCCTGCATGGTCTGACGCATAAGCCTGATACGCATTGAACACACTGACAATGTGTTCGCTGTAAAAAAAGGAAATGGCGATCACCATCAAAATGATGCCAGCGGCAGGGTAAAAAACAGGTTTATGTATGTCAAAATAACGCTGTTTCATTCTTCCTGTTTTTGCTCTTTGTACGCTGCTTTTTGCACTTCTCGCCTCCGCTTAACTGATTTTTTTGTAAACTCTTTTCTGCTTCTAAGTTCGTTCCGCAAACGGACATCCCTGTGCTTGCGTTTGTAGCGGCGAAGCATTTTGTCAACGGTTTCACCTGTACTTCTTTCTATTATTAACATAAAAAATGATTATCCCTCTTCATAGTAATTTGACGGAAATAACTGATCCCACTTTTTTCTGAAGGCTTGTCTTTATGCACACGCTTTGTGCAAGTATTCCTACGCTTAGTGCATAAAGCCAAGCCAAAAATGGGATCACTTATTTTTTCCCGTCCCTTAGAGGTTGTCCAAAAAACGAAAGCATCTTATAACCAACTACCACAGTAGGGATGCCATTATTGTACCAGCCACATACGGGCATTTTGGTCGTCGCTGCCCAATTTACTTACAGCCGCTTGGTAGTGCTGTATATTTAAACTCTGAGCTTCGCCAGGGTACAAAAAACGCAACGGTAAGGCATCATTGTTTAGGTTGCCGCATGAAGGATTAATAAAGGGGAGACTGGCCCAGTCACCCTCTACGTCGTGATACCATCTGCGCAATTCAAAGTAAGGTTCTAAACCGTGGAAAAACAACGCCAACCATTTTTGTTGCCAAACATCGGTTACTTGTTCGTAAGCAACGCCTGAATTTTGATAGTAATCATCAAAGTCATCCCACCCAAACGGGTCATAGTCCACCCGATGATAATCCATAGAAGCTTTAATACCTTCCCTGTAATAGGTTTCGACATCGCCTTCTATCCAACCTTTCAGTACCCCTTCCGCTAGAATAAAGGATGTTTCTGCATACGTCATTATGATCCCGTCACCTTGGGAAAGCCCCCAATCACTGGCTTGCGTTGCGCCGGGTGCGTCCCAGTACGCCAGCCCCAAGCGCGAACCATTCTTTGGGCAGTCGCCCGTATTAATGCCGTTTACCGCACCAGAAAAAATGGGAGTCTGGGTGAAATCGTCGTTATCAGGACGCGCATAACGCAATAAGCGTGGATCGTTCGATGACGACATTGCATCCAGCGCGGTTTGGCTCAACGCTACAGCATCAAAGTCGCCTGTTTTTAGAGGAATCAATGGGAACTGGTTGGGGAAACCACCTAGATACGTCAAAGCTGCATTATCATCATTACTGGAAATGAACACACCGCCTGCTACAATCGCCGCAAATTGCTGGCTCGCATCGGAAATTTTATGTCCCGCAAGCATTAATAGGCGCAACTGGAGTGAATTGGCTAGTTTTTTCCAACGGGTAGCATCGCCATTGAACAATATATCCCCGTCGAGATTGCCATTGCCATCCAATAGTTGGGTGGCTTTCTGAAGCTGGAGCAACATATCATTGTATATAGCGGATTGGTCGTCATAGACAGGCGTGAAAATATTGTCCGCGCCCGCAATGGCTTCAAAATAAGGAATATCCCCATAGGCATTGGTCAGGTTGGCGAAAAGCCAAGTTCTCAATACAATGGATGCCCCCTCCAATGTTTCATTGCCGCTTTCTTTGGCGATTTTTTCACATTGTGAGATGTCTGTAAGGCTATAGTACAAACCTTCCCAAAGGGTAGGAAATGCATTCCAATTATAAGCATCTACCTCGGTGCGGAGCGTTTTGGCTGTTAGTTGAGCAATATTATTCCCTAACAGAAACGACTCCATCACCATGGTATTCATGCTTGACCGAATAGCCGATACCAGTAACACGTCAGGGGAGACGACAGTGGGTTCGTTAGGATTTTCGTTAAAAGTCTCGAACTGATCGCAGCTATGCAGCGATGCCAGCATGAGTAAAGAAAATCCAAGGTGGCGAAGTAGCGTAGCAATAAAAGGTATATTTTTCATAATAAAAGTTCTTTTGGAAATTGTTTGGAGACGGAAAAAAAATTAAAAACCTACGCTGAGGGAAAAACCCAAAGAACGGGTGGACGGCAATTGAGTGCTTTCAAAACCGTTAACGAAAATACCGTTGCGGATGGAATAGGTCTCTGGGTCAATGGTAGGTACTTTGCTAAATAATAGCAAGTTACGCCCCACGATAGATAATCTCAACTTGGACAATCCCAACCTTTCAATAGCTTGGGTTGGAAATTCATACCCAAAGCTCAATTCCCGTAGCTTGACATAAGTTGCATCAAAAGTGGATGCTTCAATATTATCGCGGTTAAAACCATTGCCATAGTAGTTGTAAAAGTAGCCTGTGTAGCCTGCACCACCAGCGGGAACAACTACATCGTTTTCAGACAATTCATCGTCATCAATCAAACCGTCTTCATTTACATCTTCCCAGTTCCAGCCGGGGCCAACTACACCTCCTTCTTGCTCTAGGGTATAAACAGGATCGCCATTGGCATCATAGCTCACGCCATACACCGTGCGCCCATCCAAGGTAGAAAGGGGTAAATTGGGGTCGTCATTATTGGTGATTGTTCCTCCCGTGTTGTATAAAGCATGGGAACGAGAATAAATTTTACCACCTATTTGGCCGTCAAAAAGGATACCTAAGTGGATATTTCCCAAGGTGAATGCATTGTAAACCCCAATGCGAAGATCAGGCTGGTAGGAACCAGCAGACACTTTTTCTTGGGTGTGTAAAGGCAATCCGTTGACATGGATAATACGCCCATCAGGGCCACGCTCAAAGCCCAATCCATATAATTGCCCTAGCAACTCTCCTTCCTCGGCTACATATTCTAAATCTGAACCGCCTTCATCACCCGGAAAGATGTCCGCGATGATAGCGTACCTGCCAGAGTTAATAATATCGGGCAGGCTCTCTACGATAGCCCTGTTTCTACCTATGTTCAAGGTTACGTCCCATTGAAAACGACTTTTTTTGATGGGAGTGCCCGTTAACATCACTTCGATACCCTTGTTGCGAATTTCTCCACCATTGGTCAGCTTGAAGTCGTAACCGCTGGAGGAGGCTACCGGAAGTTGGATGACTTGATTAAAACTAAGCATATTGTACCAAGTGGCATCTAACCGTAGGCGGCTGCCGAAAAAGCGGGCATCTATTCCCCCTTCCAACGCCTTGGTGCGTTCATTCTGCAAGCCAGCATCGGCAACCGTGCGGTTGGTAGTGAACACAGAGTTGGCACCAAATGCAGCTTGGGGTGTAAATGTAGTACCAAAGGCGTAAGGTGGCGCGCCATTGCCTACCTCGGCATACGCTCCTTTTAGTTTTAGAAAAGAAATTGACGACGTGGAAGATATGTTAAGCATTTCTGATAAGATCGCGCTTACTGAAACCGATGGATACCCAAAACTATAAGTGGAGTTTTCAAGCCCCACAATAGGGTTGACTAATGTGCTATTCCAGTCGTTTCTGTAGGTAGCATCTAAGTATAGATAATTTCGGTAAGCAAGCGATATAATCCCAAACAGTGAATTGATCCCAGTTTGAGTTTTTTGTGATTCAACCAACACACCAGATCTCGCATTTGTAAGTGTGTAAATACTTGCTCCAACACCATGAAATTTTAACTGAGGATTATTGGCTATCAAGTAATTAGCATCTTGCCGCATGATGTTTCCTCCCGCTTTGATGTCGAACGAAAAGAGAGAGTTGCGGGGGGAGCTGTAGCCTAAAAGTAACTCTGCGTTTGTCTCTGTGAACGTTATTTCATCCTCCCGATAACTACCCAGCAGGACTGCTTTTGTAGAAGGAGCACGCCGGTATTGGCGTCCTTCATTGACCACATCAGCACCATAGCGAATACGTGCACTCAAGCGGTCCGAGAGGTTGTAGTCGAGCTGTAGATTGCCGATCAACCGATTACTCTTGAAAGAGTTGGTGTTTTCATAAGCAATCAGCCAGGGGTTGTTGACCCATAAATTCTCTACATATCGCTGCTCAATACCTTCTTTACCAGGCTGCCAATAATCGCGTAAATCTTCTATTGCTACTTGGCGCGGATACCATAGCCATCCGTACATAATGGAGGATGACTCGTCGTACCCTGCATTGGGTATGTTTGCCAGAAGATGAATTTACATACATGGCATTGGCACGTGCGTGCAGTCGGTCTCCTCCTATATTTCGCCCAATGCTGGTATAGAAAGTATGCCGCCGCAAATCTGAATTAGGAACAATGCCTCTGGATTCAAGGTTTGTATAGGATAAACGAGTATCTCCGTGCTCGTTTCGGTTATTGAGAGCAATGTTATTTATTGAAGAAACACTGTCTGGAAAAAATCCCTAATATTATTAGGCGCAGCCGTGAAAGGCACCGCCTCGCCATCCGAATTAAACTGCTTTATCAGTTGCCCATTTAACCTAGGCCCCCAATTTTCCCCGTAAGCCTCATAGTATTCTTTATCGCCGATGTAGTTCGAACCATCAAAATAACTGTATTTCCCCCCGCCTCCAAAGCCAAACTCATTTTGATAATCTGGCAGCTTAAGAATGCTTTCCAAGGTGGTAGTTGAGTTGATTTCTACCCCCAACCTGTTGCTTCTGCCTGTTTTAGTTTCCACCAACACAACGCCATCAGCCGCTCGAGGAACCATAGAGTGCAGAAGCGGCGTCTTTAGTATGTTAATGGATGCTATGTCATCTGGGTTTATGATCTGGGACGCGTTTCAAAATCTATTGTCGTGGAACCGTTCAAACCATCGTCAAAACTGAATAATTCATTGGTAACAGGCATCCCATTACGACAAACAATGGCTGGTTGTTGCCTAACAAAGATGCAGCCCTCGTATATTGATATTGGCAGAAGCTGTGGTAGATTGGAACTCCCCGTGATATACACCAGAAACCTACCTGAAAGTGCATTGGTAAGGTTTCGTGGCTTTACGGTTGCTATTCTTTCAGCACCTAATTGCTGAACAGAGTAGCCAATGCTTTCATCCCGTTTAACACCAATCAGTCACAACCACCTCTGATAAGCTTAAACTACTGGAAAGGGTGATCGTTATTGAGTTTTTATTTTCTATAGAAACCTCTTGCGTTTCGTACCCTACATAGGATACAATCAGTGTAGTTTCTCCCGCCATCACCTCTATGGTAAAACTACCGTCAATGTCTGATATTGTACCTTTTGACGTTCCTTTGATAAGTACATTCGCGCCAATAACAGATTCTCCAGTGTCGTCAAATATCTTTCCCTGCAGGGTGTTTTGCGAAAAAGCAGTACAAGTAGTTATTATCATCAACCCTGTCAATAGGATATTGTAACACCTCTTAATAGAATACATCATGAAACTTATTTTTTTAACAAATCAAGCGCAAAGGTATTAAAAAATTGTTTCTATGAAATAATTGATTTTTATCACCTTTTAGTTGGTGTAAATATTAACTCGGCTCATTTGAATATGAGACACGCGAGTCCTGCGAATTCCGTGTGGCATCCGAGTCGTTTTGAAGACGGAAGGGATGGTTTACCTATGTATTATGCAATTAAGATTAGTCCACCTTATCTTGGGTTGTTATGATTGGCGAAGCGTCAATGTCCTCTGCGTCCATAATATCAATAAGCAGATCAATGTTAGATTCTAACTCAGAGATGCGTTCTTCAGAAAGGTTGGACAACCTACTCATGAGCTTGTCTTGAAGGGTAATGGGAGGCTCTTTGAGTAGCTCCGCGCCTTTGGCGGTAAGTGTGATGTAGGACGCTCTTCCATCCTTGTGAGGGAGTTTCGCTACCAGCCCTTTTAGTTCCAAACGCGATATTATTCCTGAAATCGTGCTAGCATTGAGTTTTAAATACTCCTTCAAACTTGATGCTGTAGCTTTATAGTCTGTTTGATCCGATAGGAATTGCAGACACATGAGCTGGGGAATGCTAATCCCGAATTGTTTCTCGATTTTCTTGCTTTCAATGTTTATCGACCTAATAATCTTTCTTAGTTTGACCAATACCTGAATGTACTGCATGGTTGTTTATTTTAGCGAGTATCCTGTAAGAGATGCTTTATTCAATAGCGTTTATTAAAGCGAGTTTTGTATAGCGGATTAAATAAGATTTTTTCATCAATCGAGAAAAGGGTTCTTTTGCTTAGCCTTAGCTAAGGAAAATGGTTCCTTGACGATGAGTGATGGGAAAAGATATTTTAGCCTCATACGAAATCCGTTTTAATAAACCCTAATAACTGATTTTCCAAATAGTGAGCGCATTTTTAGCCAGTTCCCGCTGTCGAGCAACGACGCTGCTGGGCATCCATTCGTCTGCATGGATCGTTTGTTTGCTTAACTGATAACTAGAGGTTTGGTAGATCGCCTTTTTTTCCACAAAAGCCTTCCTGTCAGCTACTCGGTTTTTATTAGTTTCTAATAGTGTAAAATTACCTATCCTGTAAATGTAATTTTCGATATCCGTATTAGAAAAAAGACGACTCCACTCTTCTGTTGGGGACTCGGGTAATATGTGCTCGACAGACAGTTGCTTAGCACTCATTTCAGGTTCAGCTCCTCCATATCTGGTTTCTAGTTTTCCTAAAATGTATTTCGCCAATACGTTGTATTTTTGCGTATTGATAACCTTGTTGCTAAAATCATTTTTAAAACTATCATCGTCTAAATAAACATCTCTTAGGTAAATATGAAATAAATTTCGAGCCGTATTTATTTCACCTTTGAAAATAGCAACAGATGCCTTTCCATAAACGCGCTCTAATTCGTTAGGATTTTGCCCACCAATCGTACTAAATCTAAAAGAAATGGCAATGATGTCCCTTAATAGTTTATTAAATTCTGGCTCAGTCCATTTGCTTTTTGGCCATCATCAGCAATGGAAAACACTGGCTGACATTAAGTACCTGAATTTCTTCTATCAATTTTGATTGCTCTTGTGTCCACACTTCGCTATGAGGTGCTTGCAACGCGGTATAAATATTCACACTGTTATCCAACTCATTGAGCAACGCTATGGCGTCTGCCTGATGGTGTATAGCACTTTTAATGGTTTTGAATAAGGTAGATTTTCTTTCTCATGGATAAAACCGTGCATTCCAAAAATGTCGGATATAGGTTGTCACATCCGTCTTGCCCAAAACATCATTTATTCGATGCCATTTCCTTTCTTCGTGCGTAATGGATCCCGAGTTGGGGGTGTATATTATTGAAAAAAGGAAGTTCTTTAACAAATCAGCGGTTGACAACTTCACTCCTCTTGCATTCAATGTTTCAAAAACTTTGTAGGCGTTTAAATCTCCATCAACCGTGATGGAAGTAAAGAAGAGTTTTATATCAATCCTTTGCGTGATGAACCCAGTAACCGATGTTGTAGGCTCCTCTTTGAAGTGATCAGTGATTTTTTTTAGAAAATATTTATAAGCTTCTATCAATCTTTTTTCCGATGGTTTCAAGCCAACCATCGTCTCTGGCAGGTCAAACTGCATCAATTTTCCTCCATAGATATATTCGTTATTATAATTCAACTTCAACTTTGGAATTTCAGTCTGTCTAACTAAATCCCTACTACTTAAATACGTTTTACGCAAGTCGTCCGACCGCTGGTCATCCCCTCTTGTCTTCAAGTATTGTACGGCTGCCAGAACCAACAAACTGAGGGTTGTTATCCGCTGCTGGCCATCGATGATGATGGATTTTTTTGGCTCTTTGGTTTCCTGCAACACCAAGTATCCCATATAGTGGTCGTCTTCATGATCCAACGCCAAAATATCGAGCCATAAGTCTTCCCACTCTTCTTTATCCCAACTATAGTCCCTTTGGAAGGGCGGCACTTCGTACGTCTTTCCGTTCCCACATAACTCCCCAAAAGTAGGTTGCGCTTGTTTTAAAAGTGTTGACATTTCGCAAATTTACAGTTATTTCTGCGAATTCCAATAGCACCAAACGAGCTACTCTTTGGGACGGAGAAAAAATTAATCGAACAACTTTTGATTCGGAAAAATTTTCTAAACAATTGATCCCGATAGCTATCGGGAAAAATTGTGTGAAAATATTTGCGAATCTTTTAGAAAAAGTTGTTCGATTAATTTCCGTCAAATTACTTTGCCTAAAAGTACCCCACACAAGAAAAAACAACAAATCCCCGCCTCCTACTCCCTGTCAAGTGGAAAGATATT